>NZ_JAWHPN010000001.1:0-138718 GCF_032584215.1 Collinsella aerofaciens
CGATAGCGCGGCGGCGCTCGGTCTTGCTGAGGTTCGCCATGCCCTTCTTGAAGTTGAGGACCAGGTCTTCGGCGTTCATGCTGCCCCCATCATCGCGGTCTATGGGGTCAACGATATGGCACCGTGGGGACACATGTATGTCAATCCTGGTCTAACAGAGCCTTATCTTTTCGAGCTGCTTAGCATCCATGGCGCCTCCTATCGATCGACATAATGTCGAGCGTCACTTCTCGGATTCTCTTTTTGTATACAATTTTGTAGACAAACATACAAGCAGTTTATCGGGCTAATTAGCTTGTTTTGACCTGCCTGTTCGATAGAAAATGAGCATTGACGGCTTCGATATTTCTTCATTTTTCAGTTTGGAACATGAGCGCTCATTGAACTTGCAGAGGGGGGCACTTTAACAAACTATCGAGATTCTGGCCAGGAGCTTTCACTGGTCTTCGGTGGTGAGACCAGCTTAATTCGCGACACAGTGTGTCGCGAATGGGAGTAGTCGTTAGGTGTCCTTCAATGGCTACTCATATAAGAACGTCCAAGTGCCGGATTTTGTCATTTAGTGTCGTTCTCAGCGACTATTCTGGAGGGTCGTGGTCAAAAAAGGGCAAATATGAGTACTGTTGCCATTATGGTTGCATTTACTTTGCTATAAATAGTAGCTCCTGATGAGATTTGTTCCCATTAGGAGCTACTTTTATTGAACATATGAGGAGAAATAACGTCGTCTGCGGACGAGTGGAACGTTGAATAGTTCCTGAAGTGATCAAAATCGCTGCTACTAAACAGGTAGCAGTACTCATATTTGCCCTTTTTTGACCACAGCCCTCTCGGAAACCCTTTCCAGAGGCGTCAAACAGCCATAATCCAAAGGTCGCCTCAAACAATTAGCCGGTTAAGTGCGTCCATGACTACCCGCAAAAGCTGTACACCAGCATCCAAAGATGTCGAAAAATGTTGACTTTGGATGCTGGTGTACATGTTTAGGCCGTATGGGGTGGGGCCTTGGACGGACGGGATGCGCGTACTAGAGCAGGTTCTCTTGCGCCCACGCGATGATGTCGCTCGATTCGTAGAGTGGCTTGCCGTCGATGAACAGGCAGGGAACCTGGCGCTTTCCGCCGACGGCGATGAGTGTCTGTTCGGCATCGGAGTCGGTCGAGATATTGCGCTCGGGAATGGTCACGCCGTTATCGGCCAGAAAGTGCTTGACCTTTATGCAATACGGGCAGCCGGTCATAACGTAGAGCACGAGCTCGTGATCAGTAGTCATAGGTCTCCAATCGGTTGCGGTTTTGATTGAAATACCCAAAGCCGCCGCGGTCTATGCGCACGTCAACGACGGCTCGATGGCCTGGACCAGAAACGCCGTGGCTCCGGTGCCGCAGGGCTTGTCGTAATAGTCAACAAAGCGCTGGTCGGCAAGATAGCCGTGGGCGAGGCCCAGGTACGCCTCGTCTTGGGGCTCGCATCCCCAGTTGAGAGCAATCCATCGACGGTGCATTGTAACCAGTTTTTGGGCTTCGTTGCTCTCTGGGTCGCCAATGCCCATGGCAATCGAGAGCTGGCCCAAAATGGCGCGTTCAAGTTCCTTCATGTCGTTCCATGTCTGAGGATCCATATCCAGTAACGTTTTGTTTGCTGCATCGATAGCCTCATTGCCATAGCGAGCTCGAGCCTCGGCGCCGTAGCATTCCTCGTTTTCCTGCACGGTGCGCCAGCGCTCCAGTTGCGGCAGGACGGCGCCCATGAGCGAGACGGCTTCGTCGAGCGACATGCCGGTGTTTTGCGCCAGGCGCGGGGCACAGTCCTCGATCATCGCCTCCATGGTGGTGGCGTAGGTGTACTTGCCGTGGTCGTAGCACCACTTGCAGTAATGGTCGGTCGTGGCGCCTGTGGCATCGGTGCCGCAGTCGTCGGGCGTGAGTATCATGCCGCAGCTCTGGCAATAATGCTCGGGCATTTCGAGCAGGTGGGACAGTGGCTCGCCGGTTACGGCGGCAATGAGCTTCATCATGTCGATGCCCGGGGTGACCTCGTCGCGCTCCCAACGGCTGACGGCTTGGCGCGTGACAAAGAGTTTGGCGGCGAGCTGCTCTTGGGTAAGGTGATGGGCGCGACGGATGGCAATGAGCTTTTCTGCAAAGGCCATAGCGGCTCCTTTCTGCTGGTTGATGGCTTAAGCATACGCGGCGGCAGACGCCCTTCCAAGCAACCGTTGGTTGCACGGCGGGGGACCGCGGCGAAGAATTGCACGCAACGCCCCACGCCTCCATGCCGTACAATGACCGGCATGGAACCTATTGCACACATACATACCGACCTGCCGCAGAAGTTCGGCATCCCGCGCAACAGCTTTTTGGCGCCTCATCTGCAGGGACGCATCGTTTTTGAGCCGGAATTTGCCTCCAACGCAGCGGTTGAGGGTCTGGACTCCTTCTCTTACCTGTGGCTGCTGTGGCGCTTCGAAAACGGAACGCCCGGCGGCACGGCTAAGGACATAGCCGCCGATGCCAAAACGCAGGACAGGTCCGGCACCAACGCAAAATGGTCGAAAACTGTGCGTCCGCCGCGCCTGGGTGGAGCCGAGCGTGTGGGCGTCTTTGCCACGCGCAGTCCGTTTCGCCCTAATTCCATTGGGCTCACCTGCGTCAAGCTCGACCGCGTGGAGCTTACCGACGATGGTCCCATCATCCATGTGTTGGGGGCCGACCTGCGCGACGGCACGCCCATCTACGACATTAAGCCCTACATTCCGTTTGCGGACTGCCACCCGGATGCAACGGGCGGCTGGATTGAGGATGCTCCGTGGCAAGAGCTCGATGTTGAGTTTCCGCAGGCGCTGCAGGATATGGTCTCGCCCGCAAAGCTCCCCGGCTTGGTCGAGGTCCTTCGCCAAGATCCGCGCCGCGCGGGCAGCAAGCACGAGCCAAACCGCGTCTATCATCTTGCCTTCGCCGGGCTCGACATATCGTTTACGGTCGATGAAACCCAGCTAACCGTAGTCGCCGTCAACGACGCGCGAGACTAACCAGCCATTCGCTCGCACCCGTCAAATTAAGCGCCAAACCCCGCGCCAAAACCGCCCGTGCTGGTGGACAATAGCGCCTATCGAAACAGTCTACTTTGCACGGGGGTCCAGCATGAAATACGACTTCACTTCAATCATCGACCGCCACGGCATGGACTCCATCGCCGTTGACTCTTGGGGCGAGATCCCCGGTATGGCTCCGAACGCACCCGACGAGGGCTTCGACCGCATCCCCATGTGGGTGGCCGACATGAATTTTGCCACGGTGCCCACGGTCCAGGAACACATCATTCAGCGTGCCCAGCACCCCATGTTTGGCTACTTTAACCCGCGCGCTGAGTACTTCGATCGCATCATCGAATGGCAGAATCGCCGCAATGGCGTCGAAGGTTTGAGCCCTGAACATATCGGCTACGAAAATGGCGTGCTGGGCGGCGTCGTGTCGACGCTGCGCGCGTATGTCCAGCCGGGCGATGCGGTGCTGGTCCACAGCCCCACCTACATCGGCTTTACCAAGTCCATCGAGGCCGCGGGCTATCGCATTGTCCACAGCTCGCTTAAACTCGACAACCGGGGCGTGTGGCGCATGGACTTTGAGGACATGGAGTGCAAACTCGCCCAAAACAACATCCATGCCGCGGTGTTCTGCTCGCCGCACAATCCCTGCGGGCGCGTATGGGAGCGCGACGAAATCGAGCGCGCCATGGACATCTATCGCCAGCACGATTGCGTGGTGATCTCGGACGAGATTTGGTCCGATATCATCCTGCCGGGACACAAGCATATCCCGACGCAGTCGGTGAGCGAGGATGCCCGCATGCGCACGGTTGCCCTCTATGCGCCGAGCAAGACGTTTAACCTGGCGGGTCTGGTCGGCAGCTACCACATCATCTACAACGAGACGCTGCGCGACCGCGTGTGTGCCGTGTCCAACAAGACTCACTACAACGAGATGAACGTCCTCTCGATGCACGCGCTTATCGGTGCCTACCAGCCGCAAGGCTACGAGTGGCTGGACGAGCTCAACCAGGTGCTTGCCGGCAATATCGAGTACTTCTGCAATTACGTGGACGAGCATTTTGAGGGCGTGTCTTATTCGCGTCCGCAGGGCACGTACATGGTGTTTCTGGACTGCACCGAGTGGTGCCGCGAGCATGGCCGCGATATTCAGTGGCTGCTCGACGAGGGGGCGCGCGTGGGCGTGGGGTATCAGGACGGCCGTCCGTTCCACGGGCCCTGCCACATTCGCGTGAATCTGGCGCTGCCGCTTTCGCGCGTAAAGGAAGCGTGCGGCCGCCTGGACCGCTACGTTTTTAATGCACGGTAAGTGAGCGCTGCATGCGGGGTCTTCTGCCAAGTCGGCTGGAAGGCCCCACACGGTAAAGCGTCTGTAACAATTGGGTGCTCGTGTGGTTTTGTTTGCTATTATCTTTAACCATTTCAGTCTGTAAACAGGATCGTATGGAGCTCGATGAAAAGATCCCGTCGCTCGGTTGCCATTTCGTTGTTTGTTGCGCTTGCAGTGGCGAGCGCTTTTGTCGTAGCGATAGCTGGCTGCTTCGGGTCGAATGACGAGGCATCGACGTCTGCATCAAAAGGCCTGGAGGCCTCGCAGGTCCAGGACGACAATCTTAAGACGCTCAACGTTGGCAGCGACCTCTATCCACCGTTTGTGTATACCGACGAGTACGGCGATATCGTTGGCCTGGATGTCGAGATATTGACCGAGGCTTTGGCCCGCATTGGTTACAAGCCAAAATACCAGCTGATTGACTGGGAAAAGAAGGAAGAGCTGCTGGCGAGCGGCGAGCTCGATTGCGTCATGGGTAGCTTTAGCATGACGGGTCGCGAAAACGAGTATCGTTGGGCCGGCCCGTACCTTGCGAGCCGCCAGGTGGTCGCAGTCGATCCCCAGAGCGATATCTACACGCTTGCCGATCTTGAGGATAAGGTCGTGGCCGTTCAGTCCACCACCAAGCCCGAGGACATTTTGCTCAACCGTACAAATGAAAACGTTCCGCAGATCAAGGAACTCTACTGCTTTTCGGACCGTTCATACCTGAACCCGGCGCTCGTCGAAGGTCTGGTCGACGCCATCGCCGCGCATGAGTCCTCGCTGCTCACCTACGAAAAAGACTATGGCGTAACGTATCGCATTTTGGATGAGCCGCTGCTAGAGGTTGGTTTGGGCACCGCTTTCGATATCAACGATACGCGCGGCATCGACGTCAAGCTCACTCATGCCTACCAAGAAATGCTTGCCGATGGCACCATGGAACGCCTGGTGTCAAAGTACTTTGATGACCCTTCGCCATTTTTGAATATGGAGGGCCTGTCATGATCGATGCGCCCGACCACGCCGCTCAGGAGCGGGGCAATCGTTCGACAGGGGCATGGCTTCTTGTCGCTCTGCTGGGGATAGCGCTCTCGGTTGTTGCCGGCATGATGAGCTACAGCTACACGACAGCTCAGGCCGAGCAGCGCTTTGCCGACGTTGTCGATTACGTGGCGACGCAGAGCCTTTCCTACGATGCATTCAATAGCGCCTATACAACCAAAAACCTGATTCGCGTTATGGAGATCGCCGGAGAGACAGCGCGCGATATGGAGCGCGACGGTTCGGTGGATAACGCCATGCTGGAGCAATATGACGACCAGTTCAACGTGAGCGCACTGATCGTGACGGACGCATCGGGCAATTTGGTGTCTGAGTCCTCGACGGATGGCGTGGGCTACGAGTCGCTCGCTACGTATCTCAAGGAAGCACCCGTGCTGGAGGTGGCAGCCTATCCGCTTAAGTCCTATACCGCCCGCATCACACTTGCGGATGATTCGGTCGCAGACATTGGCTGCGTAACCCGGCAGGATGACGAGGGCATCGTTGTCGCAGTAAGGCATCAGAGCGCGAAGGCAGTTGCAAGCAATACGCTCAAACTGCAGAGCCTGCTCGGTGGTTATGAGACCATCGACAGTGGCAATATCGTGATCGAAAGCGATGGCAAGGTCGTTGCGACCAATGCCGTTGAACCCACCATATTGCGCGTATTCGATCTGCCTGCGACGGATGCCTTCATTGTTGACGGTATAAAGGATCGGTGCCCGGCTGGTAAGGTCAGATTGGTTAACGCCGACGGCGAGTGGTATTTGGGCACATTTGGAAAAGCGCGCGGGTTCTACGTGTACACCTATGCCTCGGCGCGGCGCTACTTTGAGGTCGTCGCGGCTGTTGCTGCCGGCGTGCTGGTGCTCTACAGCGGTGTTATAGCCGTTGTTGTGATGGTGCGTCGCCGCGCTGATCGCCGACGTTTGACGGACTTGCTGCAGCAAGAGCGCGACTATGGCGACAGGCTGGCAAAGGCGGCGCGTGAGGCCTCGTCTGCCAACTCGGCAAAGACGGAGTTTCTGCGCCGCATGAGCCACGATCTGCGCACGCCCATCAACGGCATTCGCGGCATGGTCGAGGTTGGCGATGCCAATGCGGACGATCTGCAAAAGCAGACCGATTGCCGCTCAAAAATCTGGACGGCATCGGGGCTGCTGCTCGACCTTGCCAACGAGGCCCTGGATATGAGTCGCCTGGAGAGCGGCCAGGTCGATTTGGAGCTTGTTCCCACAAACTTGGTGACCCTCAACCACGAGGTGCGCGATATTCTGGAGCGCCAGGCCGAGGAGCGTCTGGTGACAATTATCTGCGACCAGCAGACGCTTAATCATCCCTATGCGCGGGTGAGCGTGACGCACCTCAAGCGCCTGTTGCTCAATATTACCGGCAATGCCGTCAAGTACAACCGCCAGGGCGGCTATGTTCGCCTGGTGTGCCGCGAGGTGGAGCCAGCGGATGGCGTCCCCGTCTATGAATACACGGTCGCCGACAACGGTATTGGCATGAGCGAGGAGTTCCAACAGCACCTCTACGAGCCGTTTTGCCGCGAGGAGCAACAGGTGGAAGGCGCTTCATCGGGAACTGGCCTGGGCGCGCCTATCGCAAAACAGTTGGTCGAGCTTATGGGCGGAACCATGAGCTTTACGAGCGTCTTGGGGCAGGGGACGACGTTTACCATCCGCCTGCCGCTCGAGAAATGCAAGCGCTCCGAGATTCCTCGGGCAGTTCGCGCGGATGCGGGCGATGGCGATGCGCTTCAGGGCTTGCGCGTTTTGCTCGTAGAGGATAACGATCTGAATGCCGAGATCGCGCAGTTTACGCTCAGCCGTGCCGGTGCCGTCGTGACGCATGCTAAGGATGGCGAGTCTGCCGTTGAGGCGTTTGCCGCGAGCGCACCGCACGAGTACGACGTGGTGTTGATGGACATCATGATGCCCGGTATCGATGGCCTTGAGGCCACGCGTCGAATTCGAGCACTCGATCGCGAGGATGCCGCGACTACGCCGATTATCGCTGTGAGTGCCAACGCCTTTGCCGACGACCGCAGGCTTTCGCGTGAGGCGGGCATGGACGCGCACCTGAGTAAACCCGTGAGCTCGCAGGAACTTGTTGAGGCGCTTGCGCACATAGCTGCCGACGCTCTATAAGCATATGGCCTGGTTCCAAGGTGGGTTGGAACCAGGCCATATTGTTATTGATGAGGTCTGCTGAGGGGGGGCTTACTTTTCTTGAATCTGCTTGCCGCAAAGATGCTCAATCGTAATCTCGTAGAGCTGGACGCCCTTAATGTCCTTGGCGATTTCCTCTTCGACTTCCTCGGCAGAAGGGTAGTACTTAAGCGCGAGCTGGCGGACTGTATCCTCGATAAACGCGGGAGTGTCATTCGCCAGGCGACAGCGGCCAAAGACCACGGTGCTCATAACGTAGGGAGCCCAGTCACCGTCCTTGTACCACTCGTTGCCGTAAACGGTAAAGCAGACCTTGTCATCGCGCTTGAGTGAATCAACCTTGTGGCCAGCCTTGGCACCATGGAAATAAATCTTGTCGTGCTCGGTGTCAAAGAAGTAGTTGACGGGAATGGCGTACGGGTAGCCATCGTCGCCGTTGACGGCAAAGACGCCGCGCTTGCAGGTGGCGAGCAGTTCGCGCGCTTCCTCGTCAGTGATGGCGCGTTTCTTTCGACGTAAGGGCCTAAACATCGTTGGCTTCCTTTCTGCTGCGTATGGTTGTTGAGCACAAACTATAGCGAAACGGATCTGTTTTTCTTGATGCGGGCGAGTATGTTTTTGAGCTTGTTAAAGTCGAGCGGTTTGGACAGATGGGCGTTCATGCCGGCGTCGTGTGCCGCCTTGGCGTCCTCGGCAAAGGCATTGGCGGTGAGCGCGATGATGGGGATATCGGCTGCATCGACCTTCTCGCTCAGACGAATCGCGCGGGTTGCCTCGTAACCGTCCATGTCCGGCATCATAATGTCCATCAGGATCGCATCGAAGCTGCCGGCGGGATGAGACAGGTACAGATCGACGACTTCGTTGCCGTTGACGGCGCGGGTGACCACGACGCCCTCGGATTCTAGCAGCGCCTGGGCAATCTCGGCATTCAATTCGTTGTCTTCGGCGAGCAGCACGTTCATGTTGGCAAGCGAGCAGTCGAGCGCCTTCTCGACCGTATCCGTCCGCGCCCGGGGGTTCTTGTCGATATCGAGCGGAATTTCCACGTAGAACGTGGTGCCCACATGGAGTTCGCTGGTGACTTCGATGGTGCCGCCCATCAGTTCAATAAGCGACTTGACGATTGGCATGCCCATGCCGGTTCCTTGGAACTTGCTGCGCGCATCGTCACCTTCTTGGGCAAACGGCTCATAGATATGCTTTAAAAACTCGGGAGCCATGCCAATGCCGGTATCCGAAACGCTAAAGCAAAAGAGCGCGCGCCCGTTATCGAGTGGCTTGGTCTTTGAGCTAAAGGTGACGGAGCCGCCGTGCTTGTTGTACTTAATGCTGTTGTCTAACAGGTTGATCATGATCTGTCGGATATGGGTGGGACTGCCGATCATGTATGGCCCCGTGGCGTACGGCAGACTATTGTCCTGCATTGTGATGCCGTTACTGGACGCGCGGAGCTTGCACAGCACTAGCGTATCGTCACAGAGCTCTTTGAGGTTAAAAGGCGCATGCTCCAGTGTTAGCTTGCGGTCTTCGATTTTGCCCATCTCGAGGATGTCGTTGATCAGCGAGAGCAGGTGATTGGCGGCAACGCGCGCCTTGGCACGGCTCTCGCGGGCGACTTGCATATCGCCTTCCTTCAATTCCTCGATCTCGATAAGGCCCAGGATACCGTTGAGCGGCGTACGGATGTCGTGGCTCATGCGCGTGAGGAATGCCGTCTTAGCGGCGTTGGCAGCATCGGCTTTTTTGCGCTCGGTTCGAGCGCGCACGAGCGCCCAGATGAGCAGGACGATGCCGACCGACAACATACCGATGAGGGTAGCTGCAATGGCGGTGCGGTTGCGATAAAGGAATTGAAGCGTGTTGGATTCCTGGGCCGTGTACGACGTGGAGGAGAAATTGCTTGCGGAGAGCGATTCTCCGGCATTGATGATGCCCTTGTTGATGATTCCCAACAGCTCGGGTTTTCCGCGCGAAATCCAGCACGAGATCTCACAGGTGTCAGGGAGCTCGGTCGTCTCGCAGTCCTCGAGATCGTAACGGTCACCGATGGTTTTTACGCGTGAACTGGGAGCGACGATGCAGTGCGCCGTTCCCTTCCTGAGGGCGTCGAGCGCTTCATCGTCGGATTGGTATTCGGTTACGGTCGCTGTGGGGAACAGACTTTCAAGTGCATTTTTGTTGACAAACGATGATTTGGTACAGGCGATGTTCTGAAGGTCTTTGTTCAGGTTGCTGCCGGTGTGGATGGCGGTGAGGGATATGGTCCCCAACGATATCGACTGCACAACGCCTGTTTGCTCGGCAAACCAGTAATCTCGGTATACCGGCAGCGCAACGTCTATGCTTCCCTTTGACAGGGCCTTTGACATCATCTTGTAGCTATCAAAGGCGACGGTTTTGACCGTAATGCCAAATTTATCGTGTAGCGTCGTCGCAAGCGATGCGAGCGAGCCTTCCATTTCGCCGTCTTCGTCCTCGTTGCAGTAGGGGAGTTTGCCCGTAATGTAGCCGAGCGTGATGGTGTTGTTGTTCGCCTTGAGCCAGGAACGTTCGGGGCCGTTGAGCGATGATGAGCCGCTGTTTTGGGTCGAGTAGTTAGATTTGACTTCGTCGTTATAGCGTGGGTTGACGCGGGCGATTGCCGCCATGGCAGCATTGATGTCGTCCATCAGGTCGGGGCGGCTTTTGGGAACGGCAAAGTAGTAGTCGTTCGAACCAATGTAGAACATGGGGGAGGCATTGGGCGACGAGATTGTGTCGTTCATGATGACGGCATCGACTTCGTCGTTTGCGAGCGCGTCAAAGAGATCGGATCCTCCGTCATACTCCTTGTATGTGCAGGCGATTCCTTCGCTGGCGAGCCATTGCTGGCCAACGAAGGTTTGCATGACGTCGGGGTTGCAACCGATAGTGAGACCCTGGAGTGCTTGAGGGTCACCCTTTGCAAGGTCGTCACGGTCGGGCTTGGCGTAGATGTAGTAGCGCTCGGTGCCCTCGGGGTTCGAGGAAAAGAGCAGCTTTTGGGCACGTTCCTCGGAGTAGGAGATGTTGGGCATGAGGTCAATCTCGCCGGCTTCGAGCTTCTCCATAAGCTCGGTGAAGGTGCCGGAGACGTATTCGTACTGCCAGCCGGGTGTGTAGTACGAGAGGGTCTGGAGGTACTCGTAACCCCATCCCGAGAGACGCTCGCCGGGGGTGCCGTCCTGGAAGCCCTCGTTGTTGACGAGCCAACCAACGCGGACCGTTTTGACCTGCTGATCGGTATTGGCGGCATAGGCGGGGGCGGGCATGATGGTGCTCAGTACGGCGAGCGCGGCAAGCGCGACGGCCAGGGTGCGATATATAACTGAACGAAGGACAGTGGCAGCTCTCACATGCAATCCTAACGAATCGAGACATTACCGCATAAGGATACCAGCTCAGCCTGCCCAGCCGGCAGCTGCACCGCTAAACGGTCCCGCCCGGCAGTCATTGGGGACGTTCTTAAACGACTAGTCATTGGGGATGTTCTTGTTTGACTAGTCATTTAAGAACGTCCCCAATGACTAGTTCCCAATGACTAGTTCCCTATGACTAGTTCCCAATGACTAGTTTCGTTTGCGGGGGAGGCGTGGGACAATACCGAGCGAACGAGATTGGGCGTCTGGGAAAGGGGTCGCGATGAACAGGTTGAGGACGCTTGCCGATGTGCTGCGACAGGCTGGCTTTGCGCGCATCACGGGCCTGTTTCTAATCTTTTACCTGCTGTGCTCGACTGCCGTCTGGCTGTCCGAGCCCACGTCCCTTACGTTTGGCGACGGTCTCTGGTTTAGCTTTGAGACGGTCTCGACCATCGGCTTTGGTGACATTCCTGCCGAGACACCGGTTGCCCGCGGCATTACCGTCGTCTTGAGCGTCATCAGCATCTTCTACATCGCCATGCTCACGGGCGTGGCGGTGAACTACTGCAATACGCTTATCAAGCTGCGCCAAAAGGACACCATGGCGCGCTTTATGGACGATCTTGAGCATTTGGAAGAGCTCGATCGTGACGAGCTCGCCGATCTTTCGCGTCGCGTGCGCGAGTATCGTCGACGCCAGCGCTAAGACGAACGTCGTGCGCCACAACAAGGGGGACCAAATATGAATATCACCGTGTATCTGGGTGCCAGTGCCGGCAATGATCCGGCGTTTCTGCCCGCGGTGCAGGAGCTGGGCAACTGGATTGGCGCCAACGGGCACGCGCTGGTATACGGCGGGTCCAAATCGGGGCTGATGGGTGCGCTCGCCGATAGCGTACTCGAGGCGGGTGGACACGTGACGGGTGTTGAGCCGAGCTTTTTTATCGAGGCCGAGTTTCAACATGACGGTATCAACGACCTTATCGTGACGAGCGATATGGCGGAGCGCAAGGCTAAGATGATTGAGCTCGGCGATGCGTTCATCGCATTTCCGGGCGGCACGGGCACGCTCGAGGAGATTGCCGAGGTCATGTCCGCGGTGTCGTTGGGACACCTGAGTGCTCCGTGCATCCTGTATAACCTGGACGGTTACTACAACGACCTCAAGGCGCTGCTCGGGCACATGATTGATAAGGGGCTTTCGAGCCCGAGGCGCCAGCACGGCATCTACTTTGCCGACGATTTGCGCGAGATTGCCTCGATTATCAACGGATAAGTCTTGAGCCTGCCCCACCATGACTCCCAATGGTGCCGTTTGCGGCGCAGATGGTTGGCTCGTTCGAGCAACGCTCGCTCTACAATAAAACGTATCTATGTCGACTTTAACCGCGGGAGGACCCGATGGATAACCTTGTCAAACCCACAAACCGCGCGCTGTTTTTGGTCAGCGTTGCCGTGACCGGTGCACTCGCAGGTGCTGCGGTCTGGCTGTTCTTTTTTGCGATGGAGCACGGTATCGACTATCTATGGACCGAGATTCCGCACGCGCTGGGCGTCGCTTCGCCCGAGCTTGCCAGCGGCCCGTTTGGCTTTCTGCCGTACCCGTTTTTTGTCTGCCTGCTGGGCGGCCTGTTAATCGGTCTGTACGAAAAGATGACAGGCACCAAGACCGATGACCTCAACCAGGTGATGGCTAAGGTTAAGCAAGACGGGCGCTACCCGTACGACAACCTGGGCAAGCTTTCGCTCGCGGCATTGCTGCCGCTGCTGTTTGGCGGCAGCATTGGACCGGAGGCCGGTCTGACCGGCGTTATCGCGGGTCTGTGCAGCTGGGTCGGCGACCGCATGCGTCGCTTTGGCGCCGAGTTTAGGGAGCTCACGCTGCTGGGTACCCAGGCTGCCCTGACGGCGCTCTTTACCGCGCCCGTCTTTGGCTTTGTGGCACCGCTCGCCGGTAGCGCCGACGGCCAGGGCGAAGACGCCGACGATGAGTCCGCGTCCGGTGAAATCACCATCAAGCTGCCCAAGGCGCAAAAGACGGTGGTCTACGGCATTGCGATTGCCGGCGGTCTGGGCACTTACCTGCTGCTTGGCCAGCTTTTGGGCGGCGGCATGGGCATGCCCAGGTTCGAGTCCGCCGAGGTGGGCAACCTGGAGCTTACCTGGCTCATCCCTCTGTCGCTGATCGGAACAATCTGCGGCTGGCTGTACTTTGTCTCTGAGCACGCGAGCGAAGCGCTTGCTCATGCAATAGGGGCGCGGCCTGTCGTCAAAGCCATGCTGGCCGGTCTGGCGCTCGCCATCTGCGGCACGGTCCTGCCCTACACCATGTTTGCCGGCGAGACGCAGGCCGACGTGCTCATGGAAACCTATCTGACCATTCCCGCCGGCGTGCTTATCGCGACCGGTCTCGTTAAGGCCATGCTGACGCCCGCCCTCATCAACCTTGGTTGGCGCGGCGGCCACTTCTTCCCGGTTATCTTCTCGGGCGTAAGCCTGGGCTATGGCCTTGCTATCCTCACCGGCGCCGATCCGGTCTTTTGCGTCGCCGTTTGCACGGCCTCGACGATGGGCGCCGTCATGCGCCAGCCCATCATGGTCGTGGGCCTGCTGCTCATGTGCTTCCCGCTCAAGGGTATCGTCTGCATGATCATAGCCGCCGTTATCGCCGCCGGCATTCCGCTGCCCAAGCCGCTGCGCAAGTAGTACGGTGGCGTACGCCGGGATATGCCATTTGTCACGGATTTGCGGGGGGCGATCGCGTCCTTCGTGGATTGAGGCTCGCGTGGCTACAGGTCGCGTACTCGATAAACCTTGGTGCTGACGGTGCAGCTGATTGCACATAGCGCGAGGGCCAGCACGGCAATTCCTGCGCACAGACAGCCCAGAACGGCAGGATCGGGATTCGCTCCGGCAATCGACATGAGCCCGTTGCTGATGGGGTTGGAGGAGCTCAGCGTGGCCATGGCAAGGCACCCGAGCAGGGCAAACAGGGCAACGGATAGGCGCAGCGCCTCCATGTGTCCAAATCGGAAGAACAGCGGCTGTGTCAAGAATACCATCATGAGGGAGATGAGCATCGATGCCGCCGAGGCGGTTGCGATTTCAAAGATCGTCTGGCATGTCGAAGGGATGCCCATGGGGTCGAAGAGCGGAAGGGCGAGGATGTTCAGAAGCGTAGCCGCGCACGCCATGACGACCGAGAAGATAACGATGCACAGGTAGCGTGCGCAAATAATGTCTTTGCGCGAGAAGGGCAACGTTGCTCGATAACGCTCCCAGCCGTTTTGGTTATCGTAGCCAGCTAGCGAGTTCATGATTATGATGGGCGACATTGCGCTGACCGCACAGGCGCCGGCGCTCATGCCGGAATCGCCGTCTGTCGCGTTGGCAAGGGTCAATACGACGAAGATGAACAGGCCGACGCCCGCGATGCTCGGGACAAGCGTGCGGACGATGGCGAGCTCAGACATAAAGGCGCGTTTCATTTCGAAGCCCCTTTCAGTATGAGGCGAAGATAGTCATCAATGGTTGCCCGGTCGCAGGGAATCTCGGGGAAGGCCTCGAGCGCCTCGCGACGGTTGGGTACGAGCACGTCCACGCTATAGGCGTGGTGGGCGGCACGGGCGCCTTCGACGCAAGCCATAAGCTCTGCGGCCTGTGCTTGGGTGCAGTGGGCGATGCCGGCTCGGTCGGTAATGTCCTCGCGCGGCAGGTCAAACACAATCGAGCCGTTATCGATGCAGATGACGCGGTCGGCAGTGCGATCGAGGTCGGATGTAATGTGGCTCGAGAGCAGCACGCTGTGCTGGCCGTCGGCGACAAAGGCAAGCAACTCGTCGAGCAGTTCCTCGCGCGCCATGGGATCGAGGCCCGCGGTGGCTTCGTCCAAAACGAGCAGCTTGGCATTGTGGCTGAGCGCACAGGCGAGCTGCAGCTTCATGCCCATGCCGCGGGAGAGGTCCTTGACCTTCGTCTTGGGATCGAGGCCAAATCGGTCGATGAATCCGGCGAACGTTTCGCAGCTCCACGTGGGGTATGCCGGGCCTACGAGCTTCTCGACCTGGCCCACCTTGAGCGTGGAGGGGAAGGGGCACGTGTCCAGGACAAGCCCGATGCGGGAGCGCAGGTGGCGCTGCGTCTCGTCGGGCGCGTTGGCGTCGCAGCGCTGTCCAAGCAGATGCACCTCGCCGGCATCGGGCTTTATAAGCCCAAGCGCGGCGCGAATGGTCGTCGTCTTGCCGGCGCCATTTGCGCCCACAAAGCCAACGATCTGGCCGGGCTCCACGGCAAGCGTGACGTCGCGCAGTGAAAAGCGGTCGCTCACGCGGCGCGATACACCTTTAAGTTCTAGCAACTTTTGCATGGTATAGCCTTTCTTGCAGATGGTTACTGCATGGTTTCGGGGGCTACGAGGTCGAGCATCTCGTGCAGCTTGTCGCGCGTGACGCCCAAGGCTTCGGCTTGGCTCGCCGCTTTCGCAAGCAGCTCTTCGATATGGCAGAGCTGATTTTCGCGCAAGAGTTCTTGGTTGCCCTCGGCGACAAAACAGCCCTTGCCCTGCACGGTGCAGATAAAGCCGAGTTGCTCCAGGTCGGCGTAGGCGCGCTTGGTGGTGATGACACTCACGCCAAGATCGCTCGCGAGTGCACGGATGCTGGGGAGTTTGGCTCCCGCAGCGAGCGCGCCCGAAAGGATCTGAGCTTTGACTTGCGAGGCTATTTGCTCGTAGATGGGCTTGTCGCTCGAATTGGATAGGATGATGTCCACAGCGGCTCCTTAGCTGTTGGGCTACACGTGTATATAACCGGTAAGCACAGTATATATACACTATGTACAGTTACGCAAGAGACAAATTCGGATTGGGCCGGCTACCCAGGCCCCAACTGATGAATTTGTCCTGATAGGCGCCCTAGAGCGGGATTTCGCGGCTACAATAGTGCGGTTACAACGACGTAATGCACTCAATGCAAGAAAGGATCCGCATGGCAAGCCTGTCGGATGAAATCTCGTCGCGCCGCACATTCGCGATCATCAGCCACCCGGACGCCGGTAAGACCACGCTTACCGAGAAGCTGCTGCTCTATACCGGCAGCATCCAGACTGCCGGTTCGGTCAAGGGCAAGAGCTCGGCCAAGCACGCCGTCTCGGACTGGATGGACATCGAGAAGGAGCGCGGCATTTCCGTTACCTCCTCGGTGCTGCAGTTCACCTATAATGGCGCCTGCGTCAACATCCTCGATACCCCCGGCCACCAGGACTTCTCGGAGGATACCTACCGTACCCTTATGGCCGCCGACGCCGCAGTCATGGTCATCGACGGCGCTAAGGGCGTCGAGGCCCAGACCAAAAAGCTCTTTAGGGTCTGTACGCTGCGCCACATTCCCATCTTCACCTTTGTGAATAAGCTCGACCACGAGGCTCGCGATCCGTTTGAGCTCATGGAAGAGATCGAGAACGTCCTGGGTATCAATACGTATCCCATGAACTGGCCGATCGGCAGTGGTCGCAACTTCCGTGGCGTGTTCGACCGTCAGACTCGTCGCGTCATTGCCTTTGAGGGCGACGGTCATGCCAACGCCACCAAGAAGGTCGCCGAGGTCGAGGCCGAGCTGGGCGATCCTTCCATGGACGAGCTCATCGGCGAGGAGAACCACAAGAACCTGATGGACGACATCGAGCTGCTCGATGGCGCCGGCGACGAGCTCGACTTGGATGCTGTGGCCTGCGGCAAGCTGAGCCCGGCGTTCTTTGGCTCGGCGCTCACCAACTTTGGTGTGGAGCCCTTCCTCAAGGAGTTCCTGCGCCTGGCCCCGACGCCGCGCGCCTATATCGATACGCTCACCAGCGAGCCGGTCGATCCCTGCCGCGACGACTTTAGCGGCTTTGTGTTTAAGATCCAGGCCAATATGGACAAGAACCACCGAGACCGCATCGCCTTTGTGCGCATTTGCTCGGGCAAGTTCGAGCGTGGCATGGACGCCTTCCACGTGCAGGGCAACCGTAAACTCAAGCTTGCCACGGGCACGTCGATGATGGCCGATGACCGCGCCATCGTGGACGAGGCATACGCGGGCGATATCGTGGGCCTGTTCGATCCGGGTATCTTTAGCATCGGTGACACCGTGTGCTCTGGCAAGCGCCATGTGCAGTATCCGCAGATCCCGACGTTTGCCCCCGAGATGTTCGCCCGCATTACGCAGGTCGATACGCTCAAGCGCAAGCAGTTTGTGAAGGGCATGGAGGAGCTTGCCCAGGAGGGCGCCATCCAGATCTTCCGCGAGCTGGGTGCCGGCATGGAGAGCGTCATCGTGGGCGTGGTCGGCGTACTGCAGTTTGAGGTGCTCGAGCGCCGCCTTAAGGCCGAGTACCGTGTTGAGGTTCGTCGCCAGCCGCTGCCCTATACGGACATTCGCTGGATCCAGAACGACCCTGATACCATTGACATTCCGGCTCTTTCGCTCACGCGCGACACCCTGCGCGTCGAGGACATGCGCGGCGGTAAGCTGCTGCTGTTCACGAGCCCGTGGAACGTGGATTGGGCAACTGACCACAACCCCGACCTTATCCTGTCGGAGTTTGGCAACGTGGCCTTTTAGCGCATCGGCGCGGTGGCCCTGCGGGGCTGCCGCGCCGTTTACTTGCCTGATGCCGTATGAGCGGCTATCATACCCACCGTCGTCTCAAGACCGGGGCGTCCGAGCAGTTCGGGTCCGATATCCTGCTCGTTAAACCTAAAACCAAAGGAGTACATAATGATCAAGAAGGTCATGGAGGACTACAAGGTCCTGTTGCGGAGCATTCCCGCGGCAACGGTTTCGCTGTTTTTCGTGAGCGTCATCATGATGAACCTACTGGCCAACAAAGAGCTCATCAGCCTGCCGTATCTGGCACTCGATTGCGGCTTTGTGGTGAGCTGGGTTTCGTTTTTGTGCCAGGACATGATCTGCAAGCGCTTTGGCGCCAAGGCATCCATCAAAATCTCTATCCTCGCGCTGCTGGTCAACCTGGCCGTGAGCCTGTGCTTTTGGGCATGCTCGCTCACGCCCGGCATGTGGGGCGCCTACTACGACACGGGCATGATCGAGGTCAACAGCGCCCTTAACGCCACCATTGGCGGCACCTGGTACGTGGTGCTGGGCTCTTCGCTGGCAATGCTCGTTTCTGCCGTGGTTAACTCCACGCTCAACCAGTCGCTCGGCCGTATGCTCAAAAAGAATAACTTTGCGAGCTTCGCCTTCCGCTCCTATGTGTCCACGGGTGTTGGCCAGTTTGTCGACAACCTGGTCTTTGCCATTGTGGTGAGCCACACGTTCTTTGGTTGGACCTGGGTGCAGGTTCTTATGTGCTCGCTGACCGGCGCTGTTGCCGAGCTGCTGTGCGAGGTCTTCCTGAGCCCCGTGGGCTACAAGGTCGTGCGCGGCTGGGAGCGCGAGAACGTGGGCGCCGAGTACCTCGAGCGTCACGCAACCGCCTAAGGAGCAAGCATGCGGGTTTTGATCACGGGCGCTTCGGGCGGTATCGGAGCCGCGTGCGTGCAGCGCTTTTTGGACGAGGGCCACGAGGTCGTGGGCTTTGATCTGCTGCCGGCGGCGATCGAACACGAGCGCTACCGCCATCTGATCGTTGATGTCCGCGAGCCGGACTCGTTTCCAGTTGACCTTGAACCCCAGGTAATCGTGAACGTTGCCGGTACGCAGGATTCGGCCGACGACATTGCCGCCAACCTGCGTGGCACCATCAACGTGACTGAGCGCTACGCCTTTGTGGGGGAGGGGCTTGCCGCCAAGCCGGCGCCGGCTATCAAATCCGTGGTCAATGTGGGGTCGGCGAGCGGACATACGGGATCGGAGTTTCCCGCCTATGCCGCCAGCAAGGGCGGCGTTATCGCCTACACCAAGAACCTTGCAAACCGCCTAGCACCGCAGGCCATCGCCAACAGTGTGGACCCGGGCGGCGTTATCACGCCGCTCAACCGTTGCGTGATGGAAGACGAGCACCTGTGGAACCAGATTATGGAGCTCACGCCGCTTAAGCGCTGGGCTACCGCCCAGGAGATCGCTGAGTGGATCTACTTTGTGGGCGTGACCAACCGTTTTATGACCGGGCAGAGCCTGCTGATCGATGGCGGCGAGGCCGGCCGCACACAATTTATTTGGCCCGAATAGGAAACGCGCCCGATGGAAAGCCGTCGGGCGCGTTTTTGATGTACCGGTTTTTATCCGAGGCAAGTCCAGTTGACGGGGGTCGAGCCGTGCTGTTCGAGTAGCCGATCAGCTGCCGAGAAGGGGCGCGACCCCATAAAAGCGGGGAGTTCTGCCGTGGCACGGTTTGCCGAAAGCGGCGAGGGGTGCGTAGAGGCCAGACAGAACTTGCCGGTTGCCTTTCCCGCGCCGGTCGCGGCAAGCTTGCCCTCGACCATCTGCTGGGCAAAGCGACCCCATGCCAAAAAGACTACCGGCTGGGGCAGCTGGCAGCAGCGCTCGATGACGTAGTCGGTCAGGGTGCTCCAGCCCAGCTTGGCGTGCGAATTGGCGGCATGCTCGCGCACGGTGAGTGTGGTGTTGAGGAGCAGGACGCCCTGTTGTGCCCATGGGGTTAGGTCTCCCGTGGCGGGAATGGGGCAACCCAGATCGGCGTTGAGTTCCTTATAGATGTTGCGCAGGCTCGGCGGCAGCTTGGTTTGCGTCGCGGGGACCGAGAACGAAAGCCCCATGGCCTGGTTGGGTCCGTGATAGGGGTCTTGACCCAAGATGACAACTTTGGCTTGGTCTGCCGGCGTGTAGACGAGGGCATTGAGGATGTCGTCTTGTGCCGGGTAGATGGTCTGCTCGGCACGCAAAAGGGCGATGCGCTCGAGCAGCTGGTTCGTAGTGTCACGTACCGGCTGCGGCGCATCGCCCAACCAGGTTGCTATGTTGCGGTCGCGAGTTGCGGTGTCCATGGGGCTCCTTTATGGCAGATACTCTGTTGGTATCTATTGTAAAGGCGCACCGATTGCCTTTATGCCGCGGCTGTATGAAGAGTGGGGTCTACGAGACGCGCTCGGTCGCTCCTGCCATGTGAGCGTGTCCTTGCGAGCGAAGGCACGGGAGCTCGACGGTTGCCACCATCACGCCGGTGAGGATGAGGGCGGCGCCAAAGAAGGCGATGGGGCTCAGGACCTCGCCGACCAGAAAGAACGAGAAGACAGCGGAGCAGACCGGCTCGAGCGAGAAGGCGAAGCCGGTGGTCTCGGCGGGCACGTGGGGCTGCACGAGCGTTTGGGTGATAAAGCCATAGGCAGAGCAGATGAGCGCGAGTGCGACGACGACCGCGACCTCGCTCGGCGTGCTGGGAAGCGTAAAGCCGCCAAAGGCAAATGCGGCGATGCCCGAGAACAGGCCGCCAAAGCCCAGCTGCCAAACGCCCAGAGCCAGCGGGTCGACATCTTCGACAAAGCGCTTCGCCACAATGATATGGCCGGCATAGACAAAAGCGGAGAGCAGCATGATGATCGCGCCGGGATTCAGGCTGGTAAAGTCGGCACCCGAGAGCAGCAGCATACCGCAGGTGACGATGGCGGTGCCGATGAGTACCTTGCGCTCGGGGGCGCGACGCAGCAGGGCGGCGTTGGCAAACGGCACGATCACGACCGTCAGGCTCTGCAAAAAGCCGGCGGTGGAGGCGGAGGTAAGGCTGGAGCCCAAGCACATGCAGGTGAGCTCGGTTGCCATGATGGCGCCGATGATGGCGGCGCGAACCATCAGGTCGCGGTTAATGCGCAGCGCGTGCTTGTGGAAGAGCAGCAGGCAGGCCACAAAGGCGATGATGCAGCGCAGCGCAACGATGCTCGTGGCGTTCATGCTGTCCATGCCGATCTTCATGAGGGGGTACGAAAAGCCCCATGCGACGGGAACGGAAAATGAGAGCGCGATTGCTTTTTTGCGATCCATGGGACTCCTTTTGTTACAGAACGGTTTCGCAAAAAGGATTCTGCTCCCAGATGTGGATGTAGTAAAGCGAATGTATCTTCAGTATGATTAAGAAATACTAATGTTGCTAGAAAAAGCGCTGGCAAAACGTTTTACGGCTACATCGATGTGGAGGCACGATGGCATCGCGATATCAGATTGTATGTATGGTGGTCGATTGCGGCAGCCTGAAACGTGCGGCCGACGAGCTGGGCTATACGCAAAGTGCGGTGAGCCAGGCTGTCAAGGCGCTCGAGCGCGAGTTGGGCACCACGATTATCGAGCGCGGCAAGCAGGGCGTGTCGCTTACGCGCGACGGCAAACAGTACCTGCCGTATCTGCGCCAGATCGTAACGGCCGAGGCTGAGCTTGAGGGCAAGCGCCAGGAGCTGCTGGGGTTTTCGTCGACTGACATTCGCATTGCGACGTTTACCAACGTGAGCCGCACCGTGTTGCCGCGCGTGATCCGCGACTTTGGGGCCCTGCATCCGGGCGTGCACTTTACCCTCAAGCAGGGCGATTACACGCGCAACGCCCAGTGGGTGCACGATGGCATGGTTGACTTTTGCTTTACGGCACGTGGATTTACCGCGGGGCTCCAGAAGCGCGTGGTCTATCACGACGAGTTGGTAGCATTGTTGCCGGCCACGCATCCGCTGGCGGCAAAGGAAAAGGTGACACTCGCCGACCTAGCGTCCGAGCCGTTTGTGCTGCTGGATGAGGGTGAACAGAGCCTGGTGCTCGATGCATTTGCGGCGCATGGGCTGTCGCCGCACGTGACAAGTGAGGTTACCGACGACTACACCATTATGGCGATGGTGGAGGAAGGCCTTGGCGTGAGCATGCTCTACCGCCGTACCGTCGAGGGCATGCAGGCTGATATTTGCGTGCGCCCCATCGTGCACGCTCCCTCGCGTGATGTGGTGGCGGCTTGGCGCAGCTGGGACACCATGCCTATCGCCACGAGGCGCTTTATCGATTATATGAGCTCGCATATCGTGAGCTAGTTGCCGATGCGCCACCTTGTTGGATGTGTCTAGCGCGTCCCGGTCTTGGCTTGCGTCAGACGGTAGGTGCGTGCCGGGTGACAGAGCAATACCGCCACGACCATAAAGAACGCCGTGGTGCCCAGGCTGATGGGGTAGACCATCATGATGTTCGCAAAGGTGCGGAAGTTCGGGAACACGCAGAACACCCAATAGAAGCGGATGCCGCAGACGCAGATCATGGTGATGAGGGCGGGCATGAGCGAGATGCCAAAGCCGCGCAGGTAACCGGACATGTTTTCGTAGAACATGCTAAAGGCGTATGCCGGGAAGATCGAGCACACGCGGATATAGCCGATCGAGACGATGTTGGGATCGCTGTTAAAGAGCGCCAGGATCTCGCGCCCCAGACCGACGATGATGACGATGGTGGTGAGCGCAACGATACCGCCTTCGACCAGGCAGACCTTGAGCGTTTTGGTGCAGCGGTCGATCTGGCGGGCACCGTGGTTTTGTCCCACAAAGGTGGTGCAGGCCTGGCTAAAGCTGTTGAGCAGGTTGTAGCACACGTACTCCAAGCTCATGGCAGCGCTCGATGCCGCCATGACCTCGGTGCCCAGGCTGTTGATGGCGGACTGGATGATGATGTTGGCGACGGCAAAGACAGCGCTTTGGATGCCGGCGGGCAGGCCTATTCTGACGATGCGCTTGAGGGCGACGGGGTCGATGGCCAGGTCGCGCGGGGTGACACGGACGACAGAGTCGGTCTTGAGCAGGCGGATAAAGAGCGTAGCGGCGCTGGCGGTGTAGGCGATGGCGGTGGCGATAGCGACGCCCGCGACGCCCCAGTGGAGTACGGGGACAAAGATGAGGTCCAGGCCAATGTTGAGGACGGTGGACACGGCAAGCGCCTGCAGCGGCATGCGGGTGATGCCGACGGAGCGGAAGATTGCGGCCTCAAAGTTGTAGAGCAAGATCGAGGGCATGCTGAGCAAAAAGACGCGCAGGTAGAGCGATGCGAGCGGCATGGTTTCGTCAGGGACGTTGAGCGCGGCGAGCATGGGCTCGGCAAAGATCTCGCCCAGCGCGATGACGACAAAGCCCACGAGTGCCATCAGAATCGAGGTATGGACGGCGCGCTTGACCATGTTCTGATCGTTGCGGCCGATGGCGTTGGCGATGACCACATTGGAGCCAAGCGACAGCCCAATAAACAGGTTGATCATAAGACTGGTAAGCGGAACATTGGAGCCGACCGCCGCCATGGCGAGGGTTCCCTGGTCGCCCGAGAAGTTACCGATGATGACCGTGGCGATGAGGTTCGACAGCTGCTCTAAGATGCTCGTGGCAGCCACGGGGAAGGCGAACAGGGGAATATTGCGCCACAGCGAGCCGGTAGTCATGTCGATGTGCTTAGATGCGGTGTCAGCCATGCGCTCTCAATCTCTAACATGCTCATTCGTGCTTATTTGTGCAGACGATGATACTCCTAATCGACTAGTCGGCACTTAGGGACGTTCCTTTTCTGCCGGCAGCTGGGGACACTCCTTGTCTCTTCTATGACTAGATGGGGAAGGCGTGCGACAATGGTGGGCGTTGTGTTGTCCGCGCTAAGGAGTTGCCATGTTGTTGTGTCCCGTTTGCCATGAGCCGTTGGTGGACGACGAGCGCGGTGCTGCATGCGCGGGCGGACACCGGTTTGACCGTGCGCGCGAGGGCTATCTATATCTGCTGCGCTCGTCCAAGAGCGGCGACTCCATGGGCGATCCCAAGTCGCAGGCGCGCAGTCGTCGCGACTTTTTGAACCGCGGCTACTACGCGCCGTTGCGCGATGCGATGGTCGAGCTGGTGCGCGAGCAGGCGTCTGAGCGTGCGGCGTCTACGGGCGGCCCCATGACCTTGCTCGATATTTGCTGTGGCGAGGGCTACTACACGAGCGCTATGGGCGCGGTGCCGGACGTGGATGCTTACGGTTTCGACCTGGGCAAGGAGATGGTGCGCCTGGCCGCCAAGCGCGGCGATGCGACCTACTTTGTGGCCAATATGAAGGACATCCCCGTGGCCGATGGCGCCTTCGATATGGTGACCGAGCTCTTCGCTCCCTTTAGCGAGCGCGAGTTTGCCCGCGTGCTGGCGCCAGAGGGCTCGCTCTATTCCGTGGTGCCGGGTGCTCGGCACTTGTTTGGGCTCAAGGAGGTGCTCTACGACACACCGTATCTCAACGATGAGAAGCTGCCGCAGACAACCGAGCTCGAGCTGGTGGGAACGCAGCGGGTGTCTGCGAACATTACGCTCCAGACGCAGGTCGACATTGAAGCGGTGTTCCAGATGACGCCGTACTACTACCGCACGCGTCCCGCCGACAAAGAGCGCCTGGCAAACCTGGACACCCTTCAGACCGATATCGACTTCATCATCGCCGAGTACCGCCACCGCTAACAACCTGCCAAAAAGGGACAGGTTTATTTTGGCAGGTTTTATCTGGGCAAACGCAAAGGGCCGACCGCGGAGATACGCGATCGGCCCTTTTTAGTTGCTTGGCTGCAGAGGCTATGAGAAGCGAGCGCTTACAGGCGGTCCTTGTTCTCGGCCTTGACGGCGTGCGCCTGCTGAACAAAGAACAGGTCGTAGACCACGATGACAAAGGCGCCGATATTGACGGCGCTGCCGCCGAGTGCGGGAAGCGTGAGCACGGCCTGCGCAATCGTGGCGAGTGCGGCAACGATGCCGAGCTTAAACGCGCCATCCACCTGCGAGGGCTTGTTGGCGCCCTTGATGCCCGCAACACCTGCGGCGAGATCGATGAGGCCCTTGGCGATAATCACGGCCGCGGCGAGCATGGCGTTCGACCCGTAGGTGGACTCGAGCTTGCCGGTCGCGATGCCGGCGATTCCAATGACGAGACTGGCGATGCCCAGAACAAAATAAATCAGGGCAAGGATTTTGAGTGTCTTGCGAGCGGCGCTCATAGCTGGTCCTTTCGATGCGGGCGCGGTGAATCTGTCGCACCCAGGTTGCGGCACATATCGTGAAGCACATTGTAGTTCAACGGGGCGATGCATGCGTTTGAAAGCGTCTCTTGCCTGCACGGTCCAACCTTTCAAAAAGGAAAGCTGGACGTAAGTCAAATCGATGGCAGCGTATGCGCGGCACTGCGATGATGAGGCCATGGTAAGAGTTGGACCGAAGGAGGAGCCATGATGTACGGAGCAGGGCAAGTGCGTGAGCCGCGGTCGTTGGGAAGGCGCATGGGTGATTCTGTGATCGCTGCCGTGTGCACGGGATTGATGGCGGTGCTTTGCATTGGGATGCTGTGGACCATGTCGCGTGTGGGACAATAGCGGACGGTTGGGTGCCAACTGAGGTGGCGCTCACGTATTCGTTTTGCTTGCTAAGGAGTGTCCATGGGCGTCGTCGATCCCTTTTCTGTTGCTCGGGCTGCTGGGCTCGAGCTCGTGCGGACGTCCGAGGGCCTTACGCTCACCGACGGCACGATGGAGTTGCGTGCCGATTTTGGCCGCATGCTTCCACGGCTCAAGCAGGGTCGTCTGCAGCAAGAGCTACTGGTGAAGGCTGCGCGCACAAAAGGCATCGAGCAACCATGGGCGATTGATGCCACAGCAGGCTTTGGCGAGGATTCGCTGCTGCTGGCTGCCGCGGGTTTTGCGGTCGATTTGTATGAGCAGGATTGCGTGATCGCGGCGCTCCTCCAGGATGCCCTGGATCGCGCGGCAGATGATCCGGCGCTTGCGGCCGCCGTGGCGCGCATGCACTTACATGCGGGCGAGGACAGCATTGCCGGTCTTCGCCATACGGCCGAGCTGATCGAGCGGGGCGAGCTCGCGGCTCCCGACGTGGTGTATCTGGACCCCATGTTTCCCGAGCGCACCAAGAGCGCGGCGGTCAAAAAGAAGTTCCAGCTCTTGCACCATTTGGAGCAGCCGTGCGCCGATGAGGAAACGCTGGCCGAAGCTGCGCTTGCGGTGCGCCCACGCAAGGTCGTTATCAAGCGGCCGGTGAAGGGGCCGCTGCTTGCCGGCGTTAAGCCGAGCTATCAACTTGCGGGCAAGGCCGTTCGCTACGATGTTTTGGTGCCGCCGCGCCCGTAGCTTGCGTGCGATGGTTGGCGCTCCGTCAACACCGTGCCGATGCGGGGTCTATTTCCAAGGGTGCGACGTCAGATGCCACCCGCCACAGTATTCGCATTTGTAGCAGGCCAAACCGCGCCGTCCGCGGTTTTCGCAGTCGGCCATAACTGCCTCGGCCTCGGCGCGCGTGTCGTAACGGTTTTTACGCTCGCACGACTTGTAGCGCCAGGCTTCATCGCGCTCGGCGTCCAGGGCGTCGCGGCGCTCGTCCTCGCGCACAAACAGGTCGCTCATATCGCCGCCGGTGGCAGCGCCCAAAAACTCGCTCTTTGCCTTTGACCAGGCGGCTCGCTTTTTGCTCCCCATCTGCTTCGCGCCCCTCTCCATACGTTGGTATCATTGCTCAATCAAAGTGATACCAATAAACGTGAGGTCGCCGCGCGATGATCAGAAAAACCCTCGATACCGACATTCCCGCCGTCATGGCCATCTATGACACCGCCCGCGCCTTTATGCGCGCACATGGCAACGCCACGCAGTGGCCCGAGGGCACGCCTTCGGCCGAGCAGTTGGCTGCCGATATCGCCGCCGATGGCAGCTATGTGTGCGAAGTCGACGGTCACGTGGTGGCGACGTTTGCCTTTTTACCGGGTCCGGACGAGTGCTATGACGTCATTGAGGATGGCACCTGGCGCAGCGACGCTCCATACCATGTGCTACATCGCGTGGCATCCGACGGCACCGTGCACGGTATCGCGGCAGCGATGTTTGCCTTTGCCAAGGAGCACGCCAGCCACTTGCGTATCGACACGCACGAGGACAACTTGCCCATGCAGGGCGTCATCGCCAAGGCCGGGTTTAAGCGCGCCGGTATCGTATATGTGTCGGACGGTACGCCGCGTGTCGCGTTTGATTGGCTGCGCGAGGCGTAGGAGCCAAGGCACGTATCGTCACCCAGCTCAAATAAAAAATGGCCCCGAGTGGGGCCATTTTTGGTAAAACGCGTCGTTGTGGGACTCGCATTGTTACCGCCTCAGATGAGACCGGGCAGACAAAAGGGGAGGTGCCGGCTTTCGCAAGGCGCGAACCTACGAAAATCGCCGCGCGGCAACGCGGGGCGATGAGCTCGGTCGGGGGATAGGGCCCGCTTCGCCCGCCGGCCCGTAAATT
The DNA here is from genome assembly GCF_032584215.1 of Collinsella aerofaciens. GTDB lineage: Bacteria > Actinomycetota > Coriobacteriia > Coriobacteriales > Coriobacteriaceae > Collinsella. The sequence continues at coordinate 27,163 of NZ_JAWHPN010000001.1, forward strand.
GTATCATCCAGTGTGGAGCGTGAACGTCCGTTGCCGCGTGCGATGGGCTTGTAATAAGAGGAGAGCCATGTCGAAGCAAGCGGTCGTTGGAATCTTGGCGCATGTCGATGCCGGCAAGACCACGTTGGCCGAGGCCATGCTGTTCAACGCGGGTCGCATTCGCAAGCGCGGCCGCGTGGACGATGGCGATTCGCATCTGGACACCAACGCGATCGAGCGTGAGCGCGGTATCACGATTTTCTCGTCGCAGGCCGTGCTCGACCACGGCGATACTCACGTCATGCTCGTGGATGCTCCCGGGCATGTCGATTTTTCTGCCGAGGCGGAGCGCACATTGCGCGCGCTCGACTACGCGATTTTAGTTGTGGGCGCTAACGATGGCGTGCAGGGGCACACCGAAACCCTGTGGCGCCTGCTTGCGCGCTATGACATTCCGACGTTCATCTATATCAACAAAATCGATTTGGAGAATCCCGGCCGCGATGTTTTGCTGGCACAGCTTGGGCAGCGTCTTTCCGAAGGCTGCCTGGATGCCAGCGAGCTGCTGGCGGGCGGTGCCGCCTGGGAGGACGCTGCCGCGTTGGACGAGGCGGCGCTCGAGGAGTTTCTCGAGGCGGGCGAGCTTTCCGTCGCAACGCTGTCGCGCATGGTTGTTGAGCGCAAGCTCTTTCCCTGCTTTGCCGGCTCGGCGCTCAAGGACCAGGGTGTGGACAAGCTGTTGGATGGCATATGCGCGCTGATGCGTGAGCATGCGTGGCTCCCGGAGTTTGCTGCGCGCGTCTATCGTGTCAGCCGCGGGGATCATGGCGAGCGCTTGGCTTGGGTTAAAGTGACCGGCGGCATGCTGCGCACCAAGCAGATGATTGACGGACGTTCCGGTGCCGAGGCATGGGAACAGAAGGTCGATCAGGTGCGCATCTATAACGGTGAGAAATACGAGCTTGCCCAGGAAGTTGCTGCTGGCGGCATCTGCGCCGTGACGGGTCTTGCGTACGTTCGCCCAGGGGACGCCCTGGGCGCGGAGCCCGCGGGCGATGCGCCCGTCATTGCGCCAGTCCTCACCTATACGGTGCTGCCGGGCGAACATGACGTCCATGCGGTGTTCAAAGCGCTGACTGAGTTGGCGGACGAAGATCCCATGCTTGGCGTGAGCTGGAATACGCATCTTGAGCAGATTCATTTGCAGTTGATGGGCGTTGTGCAACTCGAGGTCGTGCAGCGGGTGCTGGCCGATCGCTTTGGTCTTACGGTTGGGTTTGAGCCCGGCGGCATTCTCTATAAGGAGACTATCTCGCAGCCGGTCGAGGGCGTGGGCCACTTTGAGCCGCTGCGCCACTATGCCGAGGTGCATCTGCGCCTGGAGCCGTTGCCAGCAGGTTCGGGCGTGCAGTTTGGCACCGTGACCTCGACCGACGAGCTCGATCTTAACTGGCAGCGTCTGGCACTCACCAACGCCATGGAGCGCGACCACCTGGGCGTGCTGACCGGCTCGCCCATCACCGATGTGCGCATTACGCTTACGGGCGGCCGCGCGCATGCCAAACACACCGAGGGTGGCGATTTTCGCCAGGCCACGTACCGCGCGATTCGCCAGGGTTTGATGCAGGCGCGCGAGGCGGGCGCGGCGGTGCTGCTGGAGCCGTGGTACCACTTTGAGCTCGAGGTGCCGGGGGAGTGCGTGGGCCGGGCGCTCTCGGATGCCACGCGCATGGGTGCCGAGTACGAGCCGCCGACGATGGCGGGAGACCGAGCGAAGCTTGTGGGTCGCGTGCCGGCATCCGAGGTGCAGGATTACGCGCTGGAGGTGGCTGCCTACACGAGCGGGCGCGGTCATCTGTACCTGGAGTTCGCCGGTTATGCGGCTTGCCATGATGCCGAGCGCGTAATCGAGACGGCCGCCTATGAGCCCGAGGCCGATCTGCCCAACACGCCCGACTCGGTCTTTTGCTCTCACGGCGCCGGCTACACGGTCAAATGGTATGACGTGCCCGCCGCAGCGCACGTAAAGATCGATCCCGCCACCTTCCGTCCCTGGCGAGCAGCAGACGCCGAGTTTTTCGGCCACATGTGACAAAGGGACAGCCCCTTTGTCACATGCTATTGGTATAACTCAGTATAAGTTGGTATAACTGTTACCAGGGTTTGCCAATCCGAGGAGGCCGATATGAATCCAAATCCCTTTAAGCCCACAGCTGGTAAGCGGCCTCCGATACTCATCGGTCGCGAGTCGGTCGTCGAAGATTTCGAGGAAGGGCTCGATAACGGCGCCGGAGCGCCGGGCGGGCTCATGCTCATTACGGGAAACCGCGGCTGCGGCAAGACGGTTCTCCTGCGGGAGCTGCAACGTCTAGCCAATGAGCGCGGATGGGCGGTTGTCTCCGATTCTGCTTCGCTTGGCTTGTGCGATCGCCTGGCCGACGCGCTTCGCTCGAATAAACCCGTTGTGACGTCAATGGAGTTTGGGCCGTCGTTTGGTCGGATTTCGGTCGAGGCGGCTCGGGCAAAGGGCGAGACGCTACGGGGGCTGGTCAACGAGCGCCTCAAGAAGCTCGGTCCAGGCAAGGGCATACTGTTTGCGATTGACGAGGCACAATCTGCGTCTATCGAGGAACTGGCGGCTCTTGCCGTTCTCTATCAGCAGGTGCTCGGAGATCAGGATGCCACGGGCTTGTCCGATAGCGACCAGCGCGGTCTTGCGCTGGTGTTCGCCGGCTTACCCAGTATGGTTGACGATCTGCTCGAAGAGCCGAGCGTGACGTTTTTGCGGCGTGCCCAGCAGCGTACGCTGGGGGCGATATCTTTGCCCAAGGTGCGCGATTCATTTATCCAGACGGTTAAAGACGCTGGCCTTTGCGTTGACGCGGAGACGGCGGACCTTGCGGCACACAAGAGCATGGGGCATCCCTATATGGTTCAGCTGGTGGGATATTACATGTGGCGCTCTGCTGTCCGGCGTGGCTCGCAGGTCATTGAAGTGTGCGATGTCGAGGCTGGCTACGCCGATGCCATCTCCGAGTTCTACGAAGCGGTCGATGCGCCCCTGTATTACGGGCTGCGCAGTCCACAGCGCCTCTTTATCGAGGCCATGGCGGTTGACGAGGGCAAACCGACGCGCATGGCGGATATCATTGAGCGCTGCGACCGTACCCAGAGCTGGGCGAGTAAATATCGCGCAAGCCTGATTCGCGAGCGCGTCATCGAGGCCGCCGGATACGGCCTTGTGCGGTTTACCGTGCCCATGCTGGGCGAGTACATTCGCGATCGCATTTTATGGCATGAGTAGGGTGATAAAGGTGACGGAACAGAAGATGAGCCCGCAGGCTATCGAGGTGCGTGGTGCGCGCGTCCATAACCTTAAGGACATCGATATCGATATTCCGCTGGGAAGGCTCGTGGGTATTGCCGGCGTATCGGGTTCGGGCAAGAGCTCGCTGGCGCTGGGAGTTCTTTATGCCGAGGGCTCGCGCCGTTACCTGGAGGCGCTCAGCACCTATACCCGCCGTCGTCTGACGCAGGCCGAGCACGCCCAGGTGGACGAGGTGCTGCACGTACCGGCGGCGCTCGCATTGCATCAGCGCCCTAGCGTGCCGGGCGTGCGTTCCACCTTTGGTACCATGACCGAGCTCAACAATAGTCTGCGCCTGCTCTTTAGCCGTTGCGCCCATCACGTGTGCCCGCATTGCGGGGCGCGCGTGGAGCCGAGCCTTAACGTGGCTGCGGGCCTGTCGCTCACGTGCCCCGCATGCGGCCGCGAGTTCTACGCGCCGAGTGCCGAGGATTTGGCTTTCAATAGCGGCGGTGCGTGCCCTACCTGCGGCGGCACCGGTGTCATGCGCGAGGTGGACGAGGCGAGCCTGGTGCCCGACGAGTCAAAGACTATCAATGAAGGCGCAGTGCTTCCCTGGGGCACGCTCATGTGGGACCTGATGAAGCAGGTGGCCGGCGAGATGGGCGTGCGCACCGACGTGCCGTTTAACCAGCTCACGCCTCAAGAGCGCGACATCGTGTTCCATGGTCCGGCGGTTAAGAAGCATATTCTCTACGTTCCCAAAAACGGCGAGGGCGCCACGCCGCTCGACTTCACCTATTACAACGCCGTCTATACGGTCGAGAACGCGCTCGCCAAGGTTAAGGACGATAAGGGCCTCAAACGCGTGGCACGCTTTTTGCGCGAGGGCCCGTGCCGTGATTGCGGCGGCACGCGCCTCTCCGAGGCTGCGCGCCAGCCCCAGGTGCGCGGTATCAATCTGGCGCAGGCCGCGGCCATGACGCTGGGTGAGGCGATTGAGTGGGTGCGCGGGGTGCCCGCATCCTTGCCGGCCGAGATGCAGCCCATGGCAGCGGATATCTGCGATTCGTTTTTGGGCGCGGCCCGTCGTCTGGTCGACCTGGGTCTCGATTACCTTTCACTCGATCGCGCAGGTGCCACGCTCTCCACGGGTGAGCGCCAGCGTGTGCAGCTCGCCCGCGTGGTGCGCAACCGCTCGACGGGCGTGCTTTATGTACTCGATGAGCCTTCGATCGGCTTGCATCCTGCCAATGTCGACGGCCTGGTAGGCGTGATGCGCGACCTGGTGGATGACGGCAACACCGTGGTTGTTGTCGACCACGATACGCGCGTTCTGGCGGAAGCTGACTATCTGGTCGAGATGGGTCCCGTTGCCGGAGCGGGCGGTGGCAATGTGATCGCCGCCGGTACGGTGGGTGAGGTCGAACAATCGCAGGGTAGCCGCATCGCGCCGTTTTTGAGATCGGACTCCAAGCGTTTGCGTCCGCAGGTGACTGACGACGAAATGTTCGACCAGGGCCACATCCGCATGGCGACCGATACCATCCATACCGTCAAGCCGCTCGAAGTCGATATCCCGCGCGGCCGTCTCGTCGCGGTGACGGGCGTTTCGGGTTCGGGCAAGACGACATTGGTACTCGAGACGCTCATCCCGGCGCTCAAGGCGCAGGCAGCCGGCGAGCGCCTGCCCGGGCACGTGCGTTGGGTCGATGCCGAGGGCATCGCGCGCGCCAACCTGATTGACGCCACGCCCATCGGCGCCAACGTGCGCTCGACGGTGGCAACTTATGCCGACATCCATGATGAGCTGCGTCGCGCCTTCGCCCGTACGCCCGAGGCCAAGGCAGCCGGTTACAAGGCGGGTGCCTTTAGCTACAACACTGGCACTCTGCGCTGCCCTACGTGCGATGGCACGGGTTCGATATCGCTCGACGTGCAGTTTTTGCCCGACGTCGAGATCGTCTGCCCGGCATGTCGCGGCTCACGTTATGCAGACGCGGCTTCGCATATCCATCGTGAGGGCAGGGACGGGAGCTTACTGACGTTGCCGCAGCTCATGGACATGAGTGTGGACGAGGCCCTCGACGCCACGCTGGGACTCAAAAAGGTACAGGCGCGCTTGCAGACCTTGCACGACCTGGGCTTGGGTTATCTCACGCTCGGTGAGCCCACGCCGGCGCTTTCGGGCGGCGAGGCGCAGCGTCTTAAGCTTGCGAGCGAGATGGGCCGCGTGCAGGACGATGCCGTATTCGTATTTGACGAGCCCACGATCGGCCTGCATCCGCTCGATGTTCAGGTGTTGCTGGGTGTGTTTGACGGCCTCGTCGCCAAGGGCGCCACGGTTATCGTGATCGAACACGATCTCGACCTTATCCGTAATGCCGATTATGTGATCGATATGGGCCCGGGCGGTGGCGATGCGGGCGGGCGAGTCGTCTGCGCCGGCACGCCGGGCGACATCGCGGCCTACTCCAAGAGCATCACTGGCCGCTATCTCTAACCGAATGAGACAAAGGGACAGTTCCTTTGTCTCATGCCGGCAAAGCCTGTCAGCATCACGCTTTTCTTTTCTAGCCAATTCTGGTAAAAAGCAGTTAATTGCTGTTAAAAGCTAGCATGTTATCGATGTAGCGCTTGAACAGCTTGTGTCTGAGGGCCAAAATGACCTTAGCCCATTCGCGAAATTTGCACGCCCTATAGTGAGTGGGCTCTCGCTTGAGCTGATGCTGCCAAGAGGCGGCCGATAGGGGCAATTATGGACAATCGAATCTTTGGGTATGCGCGTGTTTCTTCCGCAGACCAGAACTTGGATCGCCAGTTGGACGCACTGGGAAGGTTTCCCGTCCAACAGGGTCGGATTTACGCTGACAAGGCAAGCGGTAAGAACTTTAGACGCCCCCAATATCAGCGTCTTCTTCGCAGGTTGCGCGAGGGTGACGTTCTCGTAATCAAAAGTATTGACCGTTTGGGTCGCGATTATCGTGAAGTCCTCGATGAATGGCGACGCATCACGGTGAATAGGCGTGCTGCCATCGTGGTGCTTGATATGCCGTTACTCGATACGCGCGAGCAGCCCGATGGCATCACGGGAACGTTCATGGCGGATCTGGTCCTTCAGATCTTGAGCTATGTGGCGCAGCTAGAGCGCGAAAACATCAAGCAGCGCCAGGCGGAGGGTATCGCGTCGGCGCGCCTGCGTGGCGTGAGATTTGGGAGGCCGGCACTCGAACGCCCAGATAGCTATCGCGATGTCATCAGATCATATGAAGGGGGTGAGGTCACGAGGCGAGAGGCCGCCGCGCTTTTGAACGTTAGCGCATCGACGTTCGACCGTTGGAGGCGGGCGGACGCGACCAGTTTTGACCGTCCGCCGTCTGCCCGTCCTCTTTAGCTAGACATTTTGACGAGGGGAGTTTATTGCACAGAGCTCACTCCTTCCCTCGATGATTATCCAGTTCACGCCCTAGAACCAAATAGTGCCACCGCGTTGCCAATTCGTCTGCTTTTTGACGAGGTGGCTAGATATCGTGTTTTGTTTTGTATTTAAAGGAGGACGAAATGAAAAGGCGTTATGGGATAGCTGCGGCGATCGCGCTATTTGCGACGGTGTTTTGTGGGGCTCTTCTGCTGAGCGGCTGCTCGCAGGCCGAGAAGAAAAACGATGAGCCTGATTATGCCGACGACCGTGCAATGGCCGTGATTGCTCAAGGCTATCAAAAGCGGTCTGATTACCTTGATTCACTGGGAGAGGATGCTGATCTAGGCTCGAATAAAGTGCGAAAAGAGGCAATTAAAACCGAGGTCGATAACGACAAAGAACTCAAAAAGGCGTCATTTAAAGACACTAAGATGCAAGAAGACGTCATCGCCTATCTCAACCTGCTTGATAATCAGCTTGATGTTGTCAAGAAGTACGCGGAATCGGATCCCAAGTACTACGACGAATGGGAAAGGGCCTACGACGCACGATCAGCACAGCTTAAGAAACTGGTTGATCGGTATGACTTGACGGTCGATGACGAGTATCGTGATGCGTTTGACGAGCTGATCAAGAACGGTAGGACCGTAGAGGAGAAGACGCATAATGATGAGGCCATCAACGGTCTGCTCTCATCGGCGACCTTTGAGAAAAGTGACGATGGCTACGGCCTCTATACGTACACCGCAATCGTCGAAAACACCTCCGACATATCGTTCGAAAACGTTTTTCTAAATGTTGCCCTTTACGATGCCGATGGTGTAAGGGCGGAAGAATGCTACGCAGATACATCCGCCTGGGCGCCTGGCGAGAAGGTGAAGTTTGAGGTAATGAGCGAGGTTGACGCTTCGAGGGTTGCACCGACAGTATCGAGTTACAGTGTCAAGGAATAATTCGCGGGAATAGGAAAGAGAGCGCGACCGTTTTCTCCGAACGGTCACGTTTTGCATTAAGCCGTTGACAGAATGATTCGTGCAGCCATGCGCACGATGGAAGATGATGGAAAAGTCGAGCTAATAAAAGAAAGGCGAAACAGGATGGCAAAAACTAACTTGTTTACAACAATAACGCAAAAGCTTGTCTTTGGCGGTTTGCTGGCCGTTACAGCCGTGGCGACTGCCGGGTGCATCTGGATGTATTTGACGCGTAATCCCACAACGATCACCGATGATTCGATTCGTGAGGAGATTACTCCGGTCGTAAAGCTCGTGACGTACGAATATAACTTCACGCAGCTGCTCTCAATTGACGAAGCGGGGAATCCGCTTGGGTGGGAAAACCCCTTTACGTCTAAGCGATATGTCGCAACGATTGACGGCAAGGCTGACATCGGGATCAATGCCGATAAAGTGAAGACTGAAATCAAGCGGGTTGATATGAACGACAAGAGCTCAGAGGTCAAGAGCGTAAAGGTTACATTGCCTCACTTGGAAATCACCTCTTTCTCAACAGACCCCAATACACTGAAGAAATATGTTGAGGACAATGGTTTTCTGAACTGGAATCAAGTGAGTACAGACGATCTGAACGGTTTGTTGAAACAGGCTAAGAAAGAGCAGACCAAGAAGGTCAAAGAGAGCAATATGCTCAAAGAATCTGATGACAGAGCCCGTGGTCTGATCGAAAAACAGGTCAAAGCCCTATGCGGCGACGATGTCGATGTTAACGTTACGTTTAAGTAAGGGTGATTGGCGTGTCGGACAAACAGCAGCAGTTTGTTGAGGCGAAGCTCGAAAAACAGAAGAAGTCCGGTATTGGTTTTTCTTCGCTGGAGAACATAATGACTGGAGCATTTAATGGCGTTGGAAACGCCATTATGGATGTGGTCAAGGAGGCTCAAAAGAAATCGGGTGAATTGGCGGAAGCCGCTAGCCCGTTGGCGGATAATGCGCTTAAAGGTGTTTCGGACTTTGCAAACGGGATTGCTTCTGCAACCGCAGCTGCGGCGAACGAACGCTACAACGCAAAGCGACAAGAGCAACTCGGTCTGTCGTCGACGTTCATCGACGGTAATGGTGATTGGGTGTTGCCCGACCCGTTACTGACCAATCGAGAGCTTGCCGAGCTCGAGGCATTGACTGAGCAATACGAAAAGATGGTGGCGCCTTCAAAACTCAAACAGCTGACCGATAAGGCTGGGTCAAAGATACCGGAAAATCTTCGTGCTACCGTTGGAGATGCGCTCGACGGGCTTACAAGTGAGATTCAGCAACAAGAGCTGTATGCACAGGTTATGAAGCAGGTTGTCGATGGTTTCAAGGTTATCGAGGAGCAAGCTGCCAAGTACAGCGTTACTGAGGCGCAGATTGTTGAGGCCGCAAACACCACTCTTGAAAACGTTACTATCCGTTCGATTGATGAGCTATTCATGCTTCGGAGTTTTGACGTTGCGAAGATTGCGGCAGGTGAGAACGGTAAGCACCTGCTGCTTGCGGCGACCGAGGGCGCGGTGACGGGTGCTCCTGGTTTTGCCGGTCTGCCTTTCAATATCGTATTCAGCATGTTCCTCTATTATCGTGCGGTGCAGTCAGTGGCCATGATGTACGGATTTAACGTTAAAGAAGATCCGGCTGAAATGGTCATTGCGGGCGATGTGTTTTCAAACGCGATGGCTCCGTCTGCAGGTTCTGCTGATGGCATGGCTCTCGCAATCGGTAAGGTGATGCTTGTGGCCGAGATGGAGGGCGTGAAACAGACAGTCAAGAAGGGCTGGACGGCCATGGCGGCACGGGGCGGCGCGGCTATGCTTGTCACGCAGATTCGCGCTCTTGCTAATGTCGCTGCGCGTAAGGCGCTCGAGAATGCCGGTAAGAAGTCGATCGAGAGCAGTGTTTTCAAAAACGTACTCGAGCAAATTGGCAGGAATATCACTCAAAAATCCCTCGGCAAGGCTATTCCCGTATTTGGCGGCGCTGTCGGCGCCTTGTTTGATGTCTCGCAGATGAATCGTGTTTTGCAATATGCCAACATCTTCTACCACAAGCGATTCATCATTGAAAAACAGGAGCGTGTTGCAATACTAGTGGGTATGGAAACGGCCGCTGTGAACGGTGAGGTTGAGGCTTGCGATGCAGAAGGATAGCCGGCCGTGTTCTTCGATGGCGGAGAACTTTGGCGGCGTTTGGTGTAAATCGGTATAGGTAGGGGTGCGGACCTAATTGTGTGACAAAGGTACAGTCCCTTTGTCACATTCCCGGAAAGCTTGTTTGGCGCAGAGCCTCATAGAGGACGATGGCGGCGCTGTTGGAGAGGTTGAGTGCGCTGATGCGGTAGTCGTCCGGATTGACGAAGTTGCCGCAGATATCCTGTTGAAGGATGGCCTCGTGGCTGTCCTCGGTATGTCCCAGCGATTCCTCGTGGGCTTCCCAGGCCTCGGCATTATCGAGCGAATCACAATCGCGCAGCATGGGGATGCGCTCGCAGCGCTCGGGCGCCGCGGCAAGCAGTGGCTCGGGAATCCCCGAGCTCTCGCTGCCAAAGACCAAATAGTCACCGCCGCGGTAGGTACTCTGCGCATAGGTGCGGCGTGCCTTTTTGGTCAGCAGATGCAGGCGCTCGTCAGCGGGGGAGAGACCGTTGCGCGCAAGGAAATCCTCCCAGCCGGCATAGGTCGTCACGTCCAAATTCTGCCAGTAGCCCAGGCCGGCGCGACGTACCGTCTTGTCATCGAGCGAAAAGCCCAGCGGCTCTACCAGATGCAGGCGGGCGCCGGTGACCACGCAGGTACGGCCGATATTGCCCGTATTGGCCGGAATCTCGGGCGCATACAGCACAATGTTGAACATGAATCTCCTTGGCATAGAACGAAAAACCACCACGAAGGGGACGGGCACCTTCGTGGTGGTTTGGCGGTTACGTAGCGGAAAAATGCCCGCTTGGATAAACCTAGGCGCGGTGCCAGTCAGTCAGGCAGGCATCGAGGGAGGCGATGAGCGCATCCTTGTCCATGTGACGGCCGATGATGCACAGGCTCGTCATGCGGTCGCCCGTCTTGTCGTCCCAAATCTGCATGATCTCGGGGTTCTCGTCGATGATCTTCTGCTTCTCGCCCTCGGGCGCAGAATCGACAAACAGGCCGTTCTCCATCAGGCGCATCTGGTGGCCGGCCTGCTCAAACATGTAGCACATGTCCGGATCGCCGGTCTGCCACAGCGGACCCTTGACGCGAATGACCTCGTCGGGCCACTCCTGCTCAACAAAATCGGTGAACTTCTGCAGGTCGAACGGCTTGCGGCGCGAGTACACAAAGGTCTCGATGTCGTACTCGAGCACCTCGGGGTCGTCGTGCTCCTCGGGATGCTCCATGGCCTCGATCCAGGCGGCGGAGTTGTAGGCGCGCATAAAGTCGAAGCGGTCGGTATCGAGCAGTTCCTCCATGGGGACCTCGCCGTTTTGGGCCTCGACAATCACGGCGTCCTTCTGCAGGCTGCGCACGATGGCCTTGAGCTCGGCGATCTGCTCGGGCGTCACGGTATCGGTCTTGTTGAGGATCAGCGTAGAGCAGAACTCGATCTGCTGGATGAGCAGACTCTCGATGTCGTCCTCGTCGATATCCTCAGCCAGCAGGTCGCGACCGCCGTTGAACTCGTCGTACATGCGGGCGCAGTCGACCACGGCCACGATGTTGTCGAGCGCGAGCTTGGGCTCGCCGCCCACCTTGGCCTCATCGCAGAAGCTCGAGATGGTGTAGGCGATGGGGATAGGCTCGCAGATACCCGAGGCCTCGATGATGATGTAATCGAAGTTGCCCGAATCGGCGATGCCCTGCAGCTGGTTGGCCAGGTCGTCCGAAAGCGTGCAGCAGATGCAGCCGTTGGTGAGCGGGATGAGGTCGTCGGTCTCGGAAAGGCCGCCGTCGGCGATGAGGCTGGCGTCGACGTTGATCTCGCCGATATCGTTGACGATCACGGCGGCGCGGATGCCGCCATCGTTAGCGAGGATGTGGTTGAGCAGCGTGGTCTTGCCGGCACCGAGGTATCCGGTAAGCATGATAATCTTCACGGGTTTGTTGGGCATGTGCCCTCCTTTGTTAGACATGGCTTACAGTTGAATCTTATGCCAAACGCCTGCTCTTATACCCACGCGCTGACAAATAACACAGGCTACTCCCAGGCTCCCCATACATCGGGGCAATAACCGACGGTGGCCTTTTTGCCGTTGCGCACGATGGGCTCGGCCAGAACCTGCTGGTTTTCGAACAACTTGTCGAAGCGCTGGCTAGGGGTGAGGTGCTGGATGAGCGCGAGCGTCTCCTCGTCCTTGGCCTTGGGGTTGAGCAGCTTGTCGATGCCGCCGACCGCCTGCATCACGCTCGTGAGCTCGCCTTTGCTCATCTCCTTTTCCTTAAGGTCGATAAACTGCACCTTAATGCGGCGCTCCTTAAAATAGCGCTGGGCCTTCTTGGTATCGAAGGACTTTTTGGTGCCAAAAATCTGAATATTCATGTGTATGTTCCGCCGTTCTAACGAATGAAGTTGGTGCGCTCGCGATCGGCTTCGGGGGCTTCGATGCCGGCAGCCTGTCCTGCCTCGATACAATGCAGGAGCCAAGCCATGTTCTTGCCGATGTTGCGCATGGTGGCCAGGCCCTCGGCGTCCTGGGCGGCCTCGCCCGGCATGGCACCAAAGACGTTGTTCCAGTATGTGGAGGCCACCACGGGCATCTGGTTGATAGTGAAGTATTTGTTGAGTACATCGAAGGTGGTCGACGTGCCGCCGCGACGGGCGACGGCGACCGCGGCACCCGGCTTGTGCACAAAGGCCTTGCTGCCAGCATAGAATGCGCGGTCGAGAGCCGAGAGGATGCGTCCGCTGGGATGCGCATAGTAGACGGGGGAGCCAAAGACAAAACCGTCTGCCTGCTCGGCGGCAGCGATGAGCTCGTTCACCACGTCGTCGTCAAAGGTGCAGCGACCGCCAAGCTTGCCGCACTGACCGCAGCCGATGCAGTCGCGGATGGGCTTGGCGCCCAGTTGGAATACCTCGCTGTCGATGCCCTCGGCTTTAAGTTGCTCGGCGACTTCGGCGAGCGCGCGAGCGGTGTTGCCGTTTGCCTTGGGGCTGCCATTGACCAAAAGAACCTTCATCACAAACTCCCTCTGCTGTTGGTGACTTCTGCAGAGGATTATCGCACGATGGGGGAGGCGGTGCGGGCGTGGTGCTAATCCAGTTTGGTACCTGGCACCTGCACGGCTTTCCCGAGCAACACTTTGAGCTCGTTCAAAATGGAAACGGGCTGTCGGTCGACGGTATCCAGATGAAGCGTGGCCACGCGAAGGGGCGGCTGATATTCAAACGAGCCAAAGAGCACGGGAGAGCCCAGGAACCGCTCGATTTCCTTTGCGATCGCGTCGGTCTCTTCGGGATCGAATTCGTCGAAAAGCGCCACGAACATCGGTCCGGTCGAGCGGAACAGACGACCCTTACCGCGCGAACAATCCATGAGGCAGGCGGCGCTCTCCGCCAAAACGCGGTCGCCTGCATCAAAGCCAAAGCGGGCATTGACCTGAGCGATATCGTCGATTTTAATGGCGACCAAGCCCGCCTTGCGCGCGACGCGACGCATTTCGCCAATGGCGTTGACCAGGGCGTGGATGTCGCCCAGGCCGGTCACGGAATCGGTCGTATCTGCCAAGCTGCGGTTGATAATCATGCCCACGTACATGTTGGGCTCGGTATCGGTGCCGTCCAAGCGGTGGCCCGTGCAGTCGCAAAGCACGTATGCTTCGGTGGCATCCATCACGCGATACTGCATGTAGTGGAAGTGCCACGTGCCGTTTATCACCATGTCGAGCTCGGCGCGTACGTTGTCGCGGTCCTCGGGGTGAACGCGGGCAAGCCACAAGTCGAGTGAGTTGTAGGGATGCTGGGAGGGCAGGCCAAAATCGCGTACGGCATTAACCGACCATTGTGATTCGCCCGTATCGAGATTGAGGATAAACGGATAGCGCGTCTCGGAGCTCATAGAGATCGCTTGGAATACGCGGTCGTTGCACGGAAGCTGCTCGGCAATTGGGTGTGGCGGCGCGTCATTGTCTTTCGGTTGCTGCACACGATGCATAAGCTTATAGCGATACATCTTGCGATCGGCATCCATCGTCATCTGGCGACGCGTGTCGCCGGCAAGTGGATTGACGCGCGAGCAGCCAAAGCTAAAGCTAGCGATCATGGGCGCCTTGCCACCTGAGCTCGCCTCGATCAGCCCGGCACGTACCTGCTCCAAGCGCTGCTCGAGTTCAGTCTCGTTTGCAGAGAGCGAGATAAGCACAAACTCGTCTCCACCGATACGGAACAGCATCTCATCGTGCTCCATGGTTTCGGAGAGCGTGCGACAGATGCTCAGAATATAGCGATTGCCTTCGGCGTGGCCAAACCTATCATTGCAATGCTTGAGATGGTCGATGTCAATATAGGCGCAGGTGAAGGGGTCGCCTTTGCGCCAGAGCTGCTCGACGTGACGGTCGAGTCCGCCACGGTTGTCCAAGTTGGTGAGCGGATCGATATAGGCGTTGCACTCAAGCAGCTGGCGCTCTTGTTGCAGGATGGCATGCGTCTTTTGCAGTTGCTCACCAACGGCGCGTAGCTCAGCAGGCAGCACGGAAACATCGAGTTCGGCGGTCGAGACACCATTCGCAAGTCGCTGAAGATAGGCAATAATCGATTGCTCGCCCAAGCGATATGACTCGTTCATGATGAATAACCTCCTTGGGCAGAACAACGGTTTGTATCATATCCCCAATTCGGTTTGAATTGGGGATATAAGTTAGCTAATGGAGACAAATGTCCCCTTCGGCGGTGGTGTTTTGCGCGCGAGCGTATTAGTTGTTTTTGCCACCATCGAGCAATGCCTCAAAATCATTCGCCGGCATGGGGCGGTAGTAGAGGAAGCCCTGAGCGTAGCGGGCGCCCATGTGGCGTAGTATGTTTGCCTGCTCATTTGTCTCGACGCCTTCGACCACGACGGGCAGATGGAGCGACTGCGCCATCTCGAGCATCGATGACACGATCTGCGCGCTGCGGCCTTGATCGCGGTCGGTGGGCACAAAGGTGCGGTCGAGCTTGATGACGTCGACGTTGACGTTCTTGAGCATCGCGAGCGTGGACTGGCCGGTGCCAAAATCGTCCATATAGGTCGAGAAGCCGCGGGTGTGCAGGTCGGCTGTCAGTTTGTCCACGGCCTCGGACTCCCCCGTATAAGCCGTCTCGGTGATCTCGATACGCATGAGCTCGGGCGGTAGGTTGTATTGGGCGGCGAGCGCCCCCATATGTTCGGCAACGTCGCAGGCAAGGATATCCACGCGCGACACATTAAGCGAGACCGGAACCACGCAAAGTCCTCGATCGATGCGCCCGCGCAGCCACGAGGCGACACCCTGCCAAATGTACTTGTCGAGCGTCACCACAAAGCCGCTTTCCTCGAGTGCGGGGATAAACGTTGCGGGCGAAATGAGAGGGCCGTCCTTGTCAATCCAACGGGTGAGTGCTTCGGCGCCAATGATCTCGCCGGTTTCCATATCAACCTGGGGCTGCAGGTAGTAGGTGATGCGGTCGTTTGAGAGCGCATACTGGAACTCGGTGAGGGTGCGGTGAAACGCCACCTCGCGCTTGTATTCCTCGGGGCGAAAGACGGCGATGCGATCCTTAAAATCGTTTTTGGCGCGCCGATTGGTAAACATGGCCTTGGCCTGCGCGTCGATGGTGATTTCCTCGTTGGGGTCGATGGGGCAAACGCCCATGGACGGCCAGAAACCCACGCCGTCATCATGCTTGGCCACGGCGGCGCGAACGCGGTTATAGATTTGATGGACGGTGTTGTGCTCAAAGGGGATGAGAATGCAAAAGTCGTCTTGGCCCCAGTATCCTGCGACGCCCATCTCGGCATTCTCGATGTCTTTGAGGACCGTGCCCACATCGGCGAGCACGCGGTCGCCCTCGGCCTGTCCGTGCCATTCGTTGAACAGTCGCATATGACCCATGTCGACGGTGGCGATACACCAAGCGGCGTCGCGCCTTGTCTTAAGAAATGCGTTGGCACGCCGCATAAACTCGCTGGGTCGATAGAGGCCCGTGAGCGTATCGATGCGTTCGGCGACGGCGCTTTTACGCTCAATCTCGGGTATGGGGAGGCTGTCGTTGGGTGCAAGCTCGCCGGCGGCGCGAAGACGACGGTCGAGTTCGCCTAAAACAGCGGTCGCTTGATTGATTAAGCGCTCGTAAAAGGCCGGGACGACAAGACAGACGGGGGTAATGGTGTCGTTCGCGATTCGAACAGGAGCGAAAACGGCCTCTTTAAGATGATGGGTCAGTTGCTCGAATGCCTCGTGGTCCAGATCGTTGCTGAGCACGACGAACTGGGCGTTTCGCGAGCGGAAGACGCGACTTCTGCCGCGGGTGATCGATAGCATGCGGCCTGCGTATTCGGCGAGCATGTTGTCGACAGCCTCGGCCCCGTAGAGCTCGTTGAACTTTGCCGTGCCACAAACGCGGACCGCTATAAGCCCCGTCTCGCAACGGTCGCGACGGCAGGCATCGATAGCGTTGATCAGCATACGCTGCGTTCCGAGGCCCGTGGCGGCGTCGACGGTCTCGGCGAGTGAGTGGTTAACAAGTTCGCCGACATAGAGCGAGGGGGTATTTCCGTCGCCGTCGATGCGAAACCCGCGAGCGCGGCAGAGGACGTAGTCGCCCGCGGCATTGCGCATGCGGTACTGCATGACGCGGCGGTGTTTGGAGCCATTATAGATTTGGTCGATGTCGTTGATGTAGGCCTCAAGGTCATCGGGGTGGACGCGCGTTTTCCAGCAATCGTGGCAGTTGTCTACATGCTCAGAAGGAAGACCGAGATCGCGCAGGGCGCCTTGTGACCATAGGGTGCGATGTTTGTCCAAGTTCTCGATAAAGCAATAACGGCCTTCGTTGAGCATCGAAAAGGCGTCAAAAACGCGATCGCTTATTTCGAAGTCGTCGGTGTGGACTTGCGCGATATTGCGTCGATCAAGATGCATGGCATGGCGTAGCTTGTAGTCGTACATGCGATGGTCGGCATCGAGTGTCATGCGATTGGAGGCTTCACCCAGGGCGGGGTCGGCATGTGACACTCCGTAGCTAAACGAGTGGGGCATCTCGGAATCGTTGTTTTTGAGCAGAACCGTTCGGCAGTGTTTCAGACGTTCGGCGAGGTCGTCCTCGGTTGCAATCGTAGATAGGATGGCAAACTCGTCGCCGCCTATGCGAAACGCCGCTTCGCCCACCTTCATATACAGATTAAGATAGAGACTTACCTGCAAGATATAGCGGTTGCCCTCGTCATGGCCAAAGACGTCGTTGCAGTGCTTGAGATTGTCGATATCGATGAACGCCATGGTAACGGGGGCGTCCTGCTCCCAGAGTTCTTCGAGGGAGCGGGCAAAGCCGCCGCGGTTACCAAGCCCGGTAAGCTGGTCGGTAAAGGCAGTCCTGATCAGATCCTCCTGCCGCTCGAGAAGGTCACGGACGGTCTTTTCGAGCGTTTCGGTGTAATTGCTGACAGTATCCATGTTCTAAGCGGCTTTCTGAGGTCGGGGCGGATGGCGTCGGGCGAGCTCGTAGCGTACACGCGTCGTTGCTCGGCGCCTTGCGTGTATCCAGGCCCCCGCCTTGCTGCGTTGTTGAGTTACTTTGCCGGCTAATGTTCGCTGTTGATAACAGCTGAGTAGTATAGACAACAGTGCACAATTATATATGGGCGCACATGCTGTGGGCGGCTATTATTCGCCAAACGGCAACGCCTGGGTGCGCATGAAAAATGCGACTGAGTCGATATATGTTGACGGGTATACTTGTCCCGTTTTAAAACGCAGGAACGGAGATGGTCACATGGCACAGCCGGATACGACGCGCACGGTGGGGCTTGCGCTCGAGGGAGGCGGCTACCGCGGTATGTATACGGCGGGCGTGCTCGACGTTTGGATGGAGCGCGGTTTGACCTGCGACCATATGATGGGTGTCTCGGCGGGCGCGGCGTTTGGCTACAACTTTAAATCGCGCCAGATCGGCCGTGCCATTCGTTACAACAAGGCCTATTGCGCCGACAAGCGCTATGCGAGCGTGACCAGCTGGCTGCGAACCGGCGATATGTTCAATGCCGATTTTGCCTATCACGAGGTGCCTATCGAGCGCGATCCCATCGACTTGGAGGCGTATCGCGCCTGCCCCATGCGATTTACGTGCGTGTGTACCGATATCGAGACGGGCAAGGCCGTCTACCACGATCTACCGTATGGCGACGAGCGCGATATCGAGTGGATCCGGGCGTCGTCTGCCATTCCTGTGGCGACGCGTCCCGTTGCTATTGACGGGCATAAGTATCTGGATGGTGGCGTGGCTGATTCTATTCCCAGCGCATGGCTGTTTGCGCAGGGGTATGACCGCAATATCGTGGTACTCACGCAGCCGGCGGGCTTTGTGAAGCAGCCCAACAGCGTGATGCCCATGCTGCGGCGCGTGTTCCGTCACTATCCGGAGTTTGTTGCAGCGCTTGAGCATCGGCATGAGGTCTACAATGCCACGCTCGATGACCTGGCACGTCGAGAGGCTGCCGGGGAAATCTTTGTGGTGCGGCCGAGCGAATCGGTGAAGGTGCCGTCGCTGTGCCGCGAACCGGATGAGCTCGAGCGCATCTACCAGGTCGGCCGCCACGATGCAGAGGCGACTTTGCCGGCGTTGGAAGCGTATCTGGCGGGGTAAGGGTCGCATACGGAAAGCGCATCCCGGAATGGAGGCCCAAACTGGGATGCGCTTTCCATTGCTGAAGATATGAGGCTGCGAATCAGCTGTTCGGCCTATGCCTATGCCTGCTGCCAGGTGTCGACAAGCTCCTTGGCTGCGGCATGGGGGTCGTCGGCGCTGCAGACGGCGCTTACCACAAAGAAGCCGTCGACGCCGGTGGCCTTAAGCTGCGGCAAGTCGGCCGTCTTAACGCCGCCGCCCACCACGATGGGCACGGGGCTTGCCGCGTGGAGTGCGGCAAGGTCCTCAAAGCTCTTGGTGATGATAGAGCCGTCGGCCGCGCGTCCGCAGTCGCGCTTGGTCTCGGTCTCGTGGAGCGGGCCGATGCCCAGGTAGTCGACCAGGCTCATGTCGGCGGTCTTGACGTACTCGAGCATCTCCTCGCAACGGGCCGAAAGGCCCACAATGGCATCGGGGCCCAGCAGCTTGCGGCAGACCTCGACGGGAATGTCGCTCTGGCCTACGTGCACGCCATCGACGGCAATGCCCTGCTCGCGCGCGGCAAGCACACAGTCCAGACGGTCATCGATTAACAGGGCGACCTGACCGGTCTTGCCGGCCTGTGCGATTGCCTGCGCGGCGTCGTCGGTCAGCGCAATGATCTCGCGGGCGCTTGCCACCTTGGAGCGCACCTGGATGCAGGTAAAGCCGGCGTCGAGTGCCTGGGCCACCACATCGCCCACGGGGCGTCCGAGGGTGTTTTCGGGGCCGAGTACCAGATAGGCCGAGATATCAAGGTTGTCGCGGATGCTCATTGTGCTTCCTCCTGCTTTTTGATCTGTGCTTCCATGCGCTTGAGTTTGCCGGTCATGGTGTCGGTAAATCCGGGTCGAATATCGGCTTTGAGCACGACTTCGGTGCGGATGCCCTTGCTCGCCAACACAAAGGTCGCGTCGCGCACGACCTGCATGACCTCGTCCCAGTCGCCCTCGATCTCGGTGAACATCGAGGTGGTGCGGTTGGGAAGGCCGCTCTCGCGAATGACGCGCACGACCTCGGCGACCTCGGCGGACAGCTCGTCGCCGGTGCCGCATGGGGCGATGGCCACGGCGACGAGCGTGTTCATGCCGGCATTGGTTGCGGGTTCGGACATGGCTTATGCCTCCTCGAGCTCGAGTCGGTTGTCGGCAATATCCTGGGCGGTTGCGCGGTAGAGCTCGTCGATAAAGGCGACCTTAAAGCTTGCCGGGGCATCGGCGACGGCGGCGGCACGCGTGCCGGCAACGTTGTAGACGGCGGTGCCGCAGACTGCTGCCGTAAACGGATCGGTAGCACAGGCGTACACGGCCAGCACGCCGCCCTGCGAGCAACCGCAGCCGGTGATCTTGGACATGAGCGGGCTGCCGCCGTGGGATTTGGCCACGGTCGTGCCGTCGGTAATCAGGTCGACTTCGCCCGAGACCACAACGGCGCCGCCGGTGTAGCGAGCGAGCGCCACGGCGGCATCGCGGGCGGCGTCGACCGTGTCGGTGGTATCGACACCACGTACGCGGCTCAGATCGGCCGACTCGCCCTCAAGACCCCACAGGCCGGAGAGTGCGATGATCTCGGAGGCGTTGCCGCGTACGATGGCGGGCTTGTACTGCTTGAGCTCGTTTACCAGCTGGGTGCGCAGGCTACCGATGCCCAGACCCACCGGATCGAGCACCCAGGGCTTGCCGGCGTCGTGTGCCGCCTTGGCCGCGCGGGGAATCGTCTGCTCATAGATGGGGAAGAGCGTGCCCATGTTGAGATAGATGGCGCCGCCGCCGGCAACGAGCGCCTCGCCCTCGTCGGGCAGATAGACCATGGCGGCCGAACCGCCCACGGCGAGCTGCGCGTTGGCGACAAAGTCGATCGTCACCGTGTTGGTGATGGAGCCGGCCATCGGATTGGTGGCTCGAATCTCCTCTACGGCCTTGACCATATGTTGCTTAAGCTGTTCCGAATCAATCACTGCACATGCCTCCTTGGCATAGAAAAGGGGCGCTGTGCATAGACAGCGCCCCTGTAAAGGCGGCATGCTCCCTACGCCAGCATTAACTGACAGGTTCAAAGGATTGGGCCCTATGCCCTCTCAGCCCTGTGGTTTGCACCGCCGGCACTCCCGCATCGAATCTGTTGTTCCCTATACTAGCGCACCTGCCAATATGGGACAGGTTTATTTTGGCAGGTGGCAACAGGGGCGCTGCATTTTCCCAGATAAAACCTGCCAAGATAAACCTGTCCCTTATTGGCAGGTCGTTACAATAGACGGGATAAAGAATGACCGAGGGGACCTTATGATCAAACTTGTGCTGACCGATATGGACGATACGCTGATTCCTGCTGGACACGATGGCGCCAGCGACTGCGCCATCGAGGGCATTCATGCCATGCAGGCGGCGGGCCTGCATTTTGGCCCGGTTTCGGGTCGCCAGCCGTCCGCGATGAGCTGGATGTTCCGCAATCGCTCCGAGTGCTTCTCGACCGGTGCGTTTTGCAACGGCCAGGTGATGTTTGTCGATGGCGAGGCGGTTGCCTCGCGCGCAACTGATAACGATGCCCTTATGCGCCTGGCCGACTACCTGGAGCAAGAGACCGACGATACCTATTTGAAGGTCTACCGTCTGGGTGATGACTTTTGGGACAACGACGCCTATTGCGTGACAAGCGATCCCGAGCGTGTGCGTCGCGCCATGGAGTCAGGCGGCAACGCGTGGCTCAAGGGCGAAGAGGCTCCCTGTCGCCCTGTCGTTGACGATGCCCCGGTATACAAGGCGAATATCTGGAGTACCCGTTCGCGCGAGGAGCTCGCCGAGCTGCGCGAGCGTGTTGCCGCCGAGGTGCCGGAGCTCTCGCTCGTGTTTCCCAACAACCGCGTGCGCCTGTTCGACGTTCTTCCGACCGGCTGGGACAAGGGCTGTACTGCGCTGGAGCTGGCGCGCGCTTTGGGCCTGACGCCCGACGAGGTGGCCGTATTCGGCGATTCCGATAACGATTTGCCCATGATCGATGCCGTTCCCAATTCCGTTGCAGTCGCCAATGCCAACGAGGCCGTCACGGCTGCCGCGCGCTGGCATATCGGCGCTGCGGCAGATGATGCGGTTGCCGGGGCTCTGCATCAGATTGCCGCCTGCGCCGCGACGGGGGAGATGCCGTCGTTTATGCGTCAGATGGACGCGACGGGTTTCGACGTCACGAACGTCTAGGGAGAAAGCCATGAAGCTCCAGCAGCTCAGATATGTCGTCAAAGTTGCCGAATGCGGCAGCATCACCGAGGCCTCGCGCCGGCTCTTTGTGTCGCAGCCTTCGATTACCGCGTCAATTCGCGATCTCGAAAACGAGATGGGTGTACACATCTTTGAGCGCACCAACAAGGGCGTCATTGTGTCCGAGGAAGGCGAGACCTTCTTGGGCTACGCGCGCCAGGTGCTCGACCAGGCCGACCTGCTCGAGGGCAAGTACAAAGGCACGTCCGAGCAGGTGCCGCACTTTAGTGTGAGCTGCCAGCATTATTCCTTTGCCGTTAATGCGTTTGTCGATGTGATCCGCGAGTTCGATGCCGCGCGCTACGACTTTACCCTGCGCGAGGAGCAGACCCACGAGATTATCGAGGACGTCGCGCATATGAAAAGCGAGCTCGGCATCCTGTATCTGTCGGAGCACAATCGCGAGGTCATCGAGCGCATGCTGGCGGCCAACGAGCTCGTATTCGAAGGACTCTTCTGCGCTACGCCGCATGTCTTTGTGTGCTCCGACCATCCGCTGGCGGGTCGCTCGAGTGTGACGCTCGAGGACTTGGAAGACTACCCGTTCCTGTCCTATGAGCAGGGCAGCTACAACTCGTTTTACTATTCCGAGGAGCTGACCTCGACCTTTGAGCGCCGCAAGAATATCCGCGTGCGCGACCGTGCGACGCTGTTCAACCTAGCTATGGGCCTTAACGGTTACACGGTGTGTTCGGGCGTGATCAGCCATGAACTTAACGGCCCCGGTATTATCTCGATTCCGCTCGATGTAGACGAGTACATGGAGATTGGCATCATCACGCGCAAGAACACGACACTTACGCGCTACGGGCAGGCCTATATCGAAGCGATTCGTCAGCACATCTAGACTGCTGCGTTCTGCGCGGGTCAAATCTCTTTATGGCAGTCCAAACTGATATAGGAAGCATCTATATCAAACTGTTATAAACATATATTTTACGATGTCCATATGAGCGCTCATACTCTGTCCCAGTAAAGCAACCAATGCAAAGGGAGATATCTATGAGCACTTCGATTCAATCGAACGCGCCGTTTCGTGCCGATATCGTCGGCAGTTTTCTTCGTCCGCAGGCTGTAAAGGACGCCCGTGCCGCCTATGTCGCGGGTAAACTCGACGCTTCCGGCCTTAAGGCCGTCGAGGACGAGGCCATCCGCGACTTAGTGGCCAAGCAGAAGGCTGCCGGCCTGCAGGTGATTACCGATGGCGAGTTCCGCCGCAGCTACTGGCACCTCGATTTTATGTGGGGCCTCAACGGCATTGAGCGCCGCGCCTCGCGCACGGGCTACATGTTCCACGATGAGGAGACTACCGCCGACACCGCCGTGGTAACCGGTCCCATTAGCGGCGAGAATCATCCGTTCGTCGAGCACTTCAAATTTATCAAGTCGCTCGAGGGAGAGGGCCAGGTCGCGCGCCAGACCATTCCGGCGCCGATCCAGACGTTCTCCGAAGTCACACTCGACCGCTGCGATGGCCAGCAGGAGAGTCTGCACGCCGTCTACAAGACCGACGAAGAGCTCGTCGATGCCATTGCCGCAGCATACCGCACCGTGATTGCTGACCTGTATGCCGCGGGCTGCCGCAACATCCAGTTTGATGACTGCACCTGGGGCATCTACTGCGATACCGATTTTGTTGCCAAAACCGGCATGAGCCCGGTCGACCTGCAAAAGGTAAGCGAGCTGGGCGTGGCGCTCAACAATGCCGCCATCGAGGGCAAGCCCGACGATCTGGTTATCAACACGCATGTATGCCGCGGCAACTACCACTCCACCTACGCTTTTGAGGGCGGCTACGACCCCATCGCGCCGTACCTGTTTGCGCATGAGGACGTTGACGCGTTCTATCTGGAGTTCGACACGCCCCGCGCCGGTGGTTTTGAGCCGCTCAAGTACGTTGCTCCCGGCAAGAAGGTCGTGCTGGGCTTGGTGACCACCAAGGCGGCAGAGCTCGAGAACGAGGATGTTATCGTCGAGCGCATCCGCGAGGCGGCAAAGTACGTGCCGCTCGAGAACCTGTATCTGTCTCCGCAGTGTGGCTTTGCCAGCTGCGAGATTGGCAATAAGCTGACCGAGGACGAGCAGTGGGCAAAGATTGCGCTGGTCAGGCGTATTGCCGAGCGCGTTTGGAAATAGCGCTAGCGTTTGCAGGTGGCGGCGCGTGCGAGGTACTGCATATCGCGTACAATGGTTCGGATCGTATCGTTCGGGCAGGTTATCCGATATGCCTGATCGCCCTTCCATTCGAAAGGACTTCCATGTCCCAGTCTTCGACGCCCGCCGTCACCGATGCCATCTACGATGCATCGTCGCTCGGCCGCCCACGCATGTTCGTGTTGGGTTTGCAACACATGTTTGCGATGTTCGGAGCCACGGTGCTCGTGCCCGTGCTCACCGGCCTTTCCGTTTCGACGACGCTTCTGTTCGCCGGCATCGGCACGCTGCTGTTTCATTTTCTATCGCGCGGTAAGGTGCCCGCGTTCCTGGGCTCGTCGTTTGCCTTTATCGCGGGTTATGCCGCCATTGCACCCAACGGCGAGGCCGAGCTTTTGCCCTACGCTTGTCTGGGCGTTGCCTGCGCCGGCCTGCTCTATCCGGTGCTGGCAGCGCTGTTCCGCGCCTTTGGCGCCAAGCGCGTCATGCGCTTCTTCCCGCCGGTGGTGACCGGTCCCATCGTCATTTCCATCGGCTTGATCCTGGCAAGCTCTGCTATCGCCAACTGCCAGACCAACTGGTTTGTTGCTGCTATTGCCGTTGCCGTGATCATCATCTGCAACATTTGGGGCCGCGGCATGGTCAAGATCGTGCCGATTCTGCTGGGCGTTGTGGTGAGCTATGCCGTTGCGGCGGTGCTGGGCGAGGTTGATTTTTCGGGGGTTGCCGCCGCGCCGTGGGTCGGTCTACCTGTCGTGTGGGACAACACCGTGTTCGCGCTCTTTGGACCGCAGTTCGATAGCAGTCTTGCCACGACGGCCATTATCACCATCATGCCACTGGCCTTTGCGACCATGATTGAGCACATTGGAGATATTTCCGCCATTGGCTCTACCTGCGAACGCAATTACATTGCCGATCCCGGTCTGCACCGTACCCTGCTCGGCGATGGCCTGGCGACTATCTTGGCATCGCTCTTTGGCGCCCCTGCCAATACGACGTATGGTGAGAACACCGGTGTGCTTGCCCTGACGTGCGTGTTCGACCCGCGCGTGATTCGCATTGCCGCCTGCTGTGCCATTGTGCTTTCGTTCTGCCCCAAGTTCGCTGCTGTGATCGCTGCTATGCCGGCATGCGTTATCGGTGGCGTGTCGCTTGTGCTCTACGGCATGATCAGTGCCGTGGGCGTTCGCAACCTTATCGAGAACCAGGTTGATTTCCAGAACAACCGCAACGTGCTGGTGGCGGCTCTGGTGCTCGTGCTTTCGCTCGGCATTGCCTACAGTACCACCGGCGCCATCGTGCTGGAGCTGGGCGGCGTGACGATTTCGCTTTCCGGCCTTGCCGTGGGCTCGCTGGTGGGTATCGTGCTCAACGCCATCCTGCCCGGTAACGACTTTGAGTTCGATACTTCCGAGCTTGAGGAGACTGCTGAATAGCAGTTGCGTTCAGCCAAATTAAAAATGGCGTCCATGCGTATGTACGCGTGGGCGCCATTTTTAATGCGTCAGTATCCAGTGGATGCCGCGCGCCATGCGCAGGTCAGTTTGGGCAAAGTGATTGCCGGGGTTGAGCTCCAGCATTGTTGGAATGTCACGCTCGATAAACAGCTCTTCCATCGCGCGCGTATCGTCGAGTACGTGCCGCATCATGCGGTTGGGCGTCTTGGTTTCCTTTTTGCCGAGTGACAGATAGACGGCCTGCGGGTTGCCGGCAAAAGGGGCCGTGCTGGCGCGATCGACAAAGTCGGGAAACCACAACGACCCCGATGCGCTTGCGGCGCGGCTAAAGGCGTCGGTTTGCCAGAGGGACCAGAGCGCGAAGAGGCCCGCGAGCGAGTAGCCGGCAATGCCGCGCCAGGTGGGCGGCTGAGGAAGCGACGACTCGGCCTCTGGGATTATCCAGTTCAACAGCTCATCGAGAAATCCGGATGCCTGACCGCCAAAGGGCTCGGCATCGCGCACGGTTCCGTCGCATCCCCAGGGGCTCAGCTCGCGATTCCAGTTGAGGCTGCCAATGCCGACAAGCGTGAAGGGCGGGCAGTTGAGCTCTCGGCAGCGTTCATAAACCTCCGTGCCGTCGCCCATGACCACGGGAAGATAGATGACTGGTGCGCTTTCGGCATGCTGTGCATGAACGGTTATCTGCTTTTGATACGCTTCCATGACGGGCTTCTCTCGGCGTTGTGATATCGACGGCCCCCATTGTCGCACGCCGGCTCATGCAGATTGGGCTAGACCAAAGACAATCTCGTGCATACCCTGCGGACGCATATGGAAAACGCCACCGCCGGAGGGGAGCTCGGCGGTGGCGTTGTTAAACGGTGCTGGGACTCGGGGCCTTCGCGGGAGCTGCCATGTGCGCAGAGGCGTCTAAGAGCGCTTGCGGCTCGCCATGGTGCCTGCGGCGATAGCGGCTGTTCCCGCAAGGACGGTTGCCACGATGGCCGCACCCGAGGTGTCGCCGGTTGCCGCGAGCACGCCGGTAGTCTTGGCTTTCGTGATTGAAGCCGCAACGGCCTTGGTCGGCTTTGAGCCCTCAGGCTTGGGGTTCTGCTTGGACTCCGCGGGCTTGCTTTCTGCGGGCTTGGTCTCGTCGGGCTTGGGGTCTTCCGGCTTGGCTACCTCGGGAGGTGCGATGACCATGCTCTTGGCGACAGCTTCGTTATAGGGGGAGTCGATCACAGCGTTGCCCGTGCCGATGGCTTGGCCTGCCTCGTAGATGCCGTCACGGAGCTTGCGATAGTCAATGACCTTGCCGCCTTCGGGCGTCTGGATGGCGGCGTTCTCAATCTTGATGGTGCCGATTGTCTTGCCGTCAGCGCTCATGGCACGGGCAAAGATTGCCGCTGTATCTCCTTCGGCCGTTACCTTGCTGCGGATGATCGAGATGACTGCGGGTGTGACGCCCTCGCTGGTCTGGGCGATGATGCCGATGTTCTCGCCTCGGGGCTCGGGGCTCGTCTCACCATCTTGGTTTTCGCTGTAGGGGATGGGGCCGTCGCCGTTCTCGACATAGCGGGCTATGGCCTTGACAACGGAGTCGCTGATGTAGATGTGGCCACCCTCCTCGTTGGGTCGATCGTTTCTGGTGGAGAATGCAGCCGAAACCTCGCCTTCCGCAAACGCGTCCACGGTGGAGCCGTTCTTGACGACGATATCGTCTTGGTGGGTGAAGAGGGCAATGGCGCCACCGTATCTGCCTTTACTTGTGCGGACTGTCACGTTTGCATGATCGAGTGTGATGCCCTTGTGGGCATAGACGCCATATTCAACACCGTTTGCGTTGAGGGAGGCGTTTGTGGCTGCGAGGCTGCCCTTGGCCTCGACGGCGGCGTCTTTCTCGGAGCTCGCCTTGACCTGGCTGCCGTCCGAGATATTGATGTTGCCGCCGCTCCAAATGGCCTCACCATCGGCTGAGCTTGCCTCGACTGTGCCGCCACCTTTGATGGTGAGGTTCTTGTCGGTTCCGATACCCTTGTCCTTGGTAGCCCTGGCGGTGACGGCCCCGCTGTCGTCAATCGTGATATTGCCGTTTGCCCTGATGCCATCCGATACGCCCGTGGCGTTGACGTTGCCCGAACCTTTGATAGCGAGATCGCCCTCGGCGTCGATGGCATCAAACCCAGCGCTCGTGGCGTTGACGGATCCGGTTCCGTCGATGTTGATATTACCCGTGGAGAGGATAGCGTCCTCAGTAGATGTCACGCTGAGCGTGCTGCCCGCGTCGCCTTGGATATTGAGCTCGGCGTTCTCATTCTTGCCATGAGAAGCCTTGATGCCTTCGATCCAGTCGGCAGTGACGATGTTGTTTCCCGAGTAATTCACGTTGAGCTTGCCTGCGGCCTGGATCTCGCCGCCGTTATAGTTGTTGAGCTTCAAGTCGTCGGCGCCGTCCCACGACCAGGTGCCGGTCTCGTCGCCCGCCGCAGTGCCGGCGTTGTATTTGGTTTCGCCGACCTTGACCCATTCCGCCGCGAGCGAGACGCTCGGCATGAGCAGCGAGCTCACCGTGAGCGCGCACACGGCGCCTACGACGATGCGGCGCGTCACGCGGCGCCAGCTGCCGTGCGCGAGTCCTATGCGACGGCGAACGTCGGGTTCGGCAACATGGGTTCCGGCGGTAGTGTCATTGCGTTTGGGGGTCGTGAACAAGGCTGCCATGGTTGCTCCCGTTCTCATAGGGCCTATACGGCTAGATTCAGCGTATCTGCTGGATGTTGCCGGCGGTAGTGCCGTTTGGAGGGCAAAATGGCCAAAATGGGGGAGAAATAGGCCGCACGCCGGCGCAGGGACCGACGCTAAAAGAAAAGCGCGGGGCCGCATGGCGACTCCGCGCTTTATTGTTCAGCTTTTGCAGCCTTGCCCTTACGCTACGAAGAAGTAGACGGGGAAGGCAAGAGCCGCGATCCACCCGTCCTGTGCGAAAAAGTGTTTACGAGCGTTTGCGACTCGCCAGGGCGCCTGTGACGATAGCGGCCGTTCCTACAAGGGCGGTCGCTATGATGGCTGCGCTCGAGGCGTCGCCGGTTGCCGCGAGTTTGCCGGCGGTCTTGGCTCCCGTGGCTGCAGCTGCAACGGTCTTGATCGTCTTCGCGCCCTCGGACTTGGAACCCGGCTTGGTCTCGCCGGGCTTTTCCTCGGGTTTGGTCTCCTCGGGAGGCGCGATGAGCGTGTGCTTGGCGACTGCTTCGTTGTAGGGGGAGTCGATCACGGCGTCGCCCGTGCCGATGGTTTGACCCGCCTCGTAGACGATGCCGTCGCTGAGTTCTTCCTTGCTGCGATAGTCAATGACCTTGCCGCCTTCAGGCGTCTGGATGGTGGCTCCTTCGATTTCGATGGTGCCGATCGCCTTGCCGTCCGCGCTCATGGCAAGGGCGAAGATTGCCGCCGTGTCTCCCTCGGCCGTGACCCTGCTGCGGACGATCGAGATGGTCGCGGGCGTGATGCCCTCGCTGGTCTGCGCGAAGATGCCGATGTTCAGGCCCTCGGACTCAGGGATGATTTCGTCGTTTTGGTCTCCACTGTAGTGGTCGGGGCCGTCGCCGCCGGTCTCGGCATAGCGGGCTATGGCCTTGACAACGGAGTCGCTGATGTAGATATGGCCACCCGCTTCGCCGGAGTAGAAATTACTGGTGGAGATTGCAACCGAGAACCTGCCTTCTGCGAGCGCATCCACAGTCGAGCCGTTCTTGATGACGATGTCGTCCTCATCGGTGAAGAGTGCGCTGACTTCCCCGCCATCTGAGCTTGCGCGGACCGTCACGGTCGCGCCATCGAGCGTGATGCCCTTGTAGACATAGATGCCATACCCAACGCCACCTGCGTTGAGGGAAGCGTTCGTGACCGTGAGGCTGTTTTTACCGTCGATGGCGGCGTCTTCCTCGGAGCTTGCCTTGACCTGGCTGCCACCCGAGATCTCGATACTGCCGTCGGCCCAAATCGCATTGTCCTCGATAGAGCTTGCCTCTACCTTGCCGCCGCCCTTTATGATGAGGTTCTCGTTAGCATCGATACCCTGATCCTCGGTGGCCTTGGCGGTGACGGTTCCGCTGTTGTCGATCGTGATGTTGCCGTCGGCCCTGATGCCATCCGAATCGCCCGTGGCGTTAACGTTTCCCGAGCCCTTGATGGTGACATCGCCCCCGGCATCGATGGCATCGTGCTCGGTGCTCGTGGCGTTGACAGTGCCAGCGCCGTCGATGTTGATGTTGCCGACGGAAGTGATGGCGTCACGAGAAGATGTCACGTTGAGCGTGCTGGACGCGTCGCCCTGAATATTAAGCTCGGCGTTCTCGTTCGCGCCATCCTTAACCTTGATGCCGCGGCCGTCGTCGTTAGTGACGGTGTTGTTGCCCTCGTAGCTCACGTTGAGCTTGCCCGCTGCCTCGATCGCGCCGCCGTTATAGCCGTTGAGCTTCATGTCATCGGCGCCATCCCATGACCAGGTACCGGCGGCGTCTCCCGTGGGGCCCGCGGCCGCTTCGTGGCGGACGCCGCCAACGTCCACCCACTCGGCTGCGAGCGAGATGCTCGGCATGAGCAGCGAGCTTACCGTAAGCGCGCATACGGCGCCTACAACGATGCGGCGCGTCACGCGGCGCCAGCTGCCGTGTGCGAGCAGCGTGCGACGGCGCAGGTCGGGCTCGACAAAATGGGCTCCAGAGGTTTTGTCATTGCGCTTGGGGGTCGTGAACAAGGCGGCCATGGTTACTCCCATCCTCATAGGGCCTATGCGGTTATATCCAGCATATCTGCAGGATGTAGCCGTCGGTAGTGCCGTTTGGAGAGCAAAACGTCCAAAACTTGCGAAGCAATACATCGCGCGTCCGTGTGGTGCCTGGCTTTAAAAGCAAAGCGCGGAGCCGCTCGATGCGACTCCGCGCTTTGCTGTTTGGTATTGCGAATCTTGCGCCTACGCTACAAAGAAGTAGACGAGGAAGGCAAGGGCTGCGATCCACATGAGCGGCTTGATCTTGGAGGCCTCGCCCTTAAAGAGCGCGACGATCACGTAGGCGATAAAGCCCAGGCCAATGCCGGCAGAGATGGAGTAAGTGAAGGGCACGCCGGCGACAATCATGAACGCCGGGAAACCCTGCGACACGTCGGACCAGTCGATCTCGGAGGCCTCGCTCATCATGAGGTAGCCGACGTAGACCAGAGCACCGCAGGTGGCGGCACTGGAAACGATGGTGACGATGGGGGAGAAGAACGCGGCGAGAATGAACAGCACGCCGGTGGTGACGGAGGTGAGGCCCGTGCGACCACCGTCGGCAGCGCCAGAGGTGGACTCGACGAAGGTAGTGATGGAGGAGACGCCCATAAAGCCACCGGCAGCAGCGGCCACGGAGTCGACGACCAGGATGGGACGGATGTCCTCGACATTGCCGTCCTCGGTCAGGAACTCGCCCTGCTTGGCGACGGCCATCGCGGTGCCCATGGTGTCGAAGAAGTCGCTCATGAGCAGCGAGAAGGCAACGACGAGCAGCATCGGGTCGGTCAGAACTTTCACGATGGCCATGTTGCCGTCGGCGGTGCTGGCAAACGGGGCGCCAAAGGTCGAGAAGTCGAGCGGTGCGATGAGGCCCTCGGGCGCATGGGTGACGCCCAGCGGGATACCGGCGATAACGGCGACGATGATGCCGATGAGCAGCGAGCCCGGCACGTTGCGGGAAGCCAGGGCAACCGTCACGACGATGGAGATGATGCCGACGATAAAGGTGGGGGAGGCGATGTCGCCCAGGCCGACGAGCGTACCGGCGCCAGCGGTGATGATGCCGGCGTCGCACAGGCCGATCATGGCGATAAACAGGCCCAGACCCACCGAGATGGCGTGGCGCAGGACCACGGGGATGGCATCCATGATGGCCTCGCGCAGGCCGCAAAGGACGAGCAGCAAGATGACGATACCCTCGAGGAAGATAACGCTCATGGCCACGTGCCAGTCGCCGCCGCACATGGTGGTGGCGATGCCCGCGATCATGGCGTTGATGCCCAGTCCCGACGCGCAGGCGAGCGGGCGGTTGGCGAAGATGCCCATGCAGATGGTCATGATGCCAGCGCCCAGGCAGGTGGCGCAGGCGAGCGCTCCCGCATCGATGCCGGCGCCCGAGAGCACCGCAGGGTTGACGGCGATGATGTAGGCCATCGCCAGGAATGTTGTCAGTCCAGCGCGAAGTTCGGTCCCGATTGTGGACTTGCGCTCGCTGACGTGAAATAGTTCGTCCATGCATACCCTTTCCTTGTTCGGCCCCGAGTTTAGGCCGATTGACACGAACTCACCCACTATATCGCCTTTGTGAAGTTGGTGTTCCTCACATGTTGATGTTCGGCGGTTTGTAACGGACGGGCGGTATCTTTCGCATGAAATTGTGTAGGTACCGTATACTTAAGCGGTTACAACGACCCCTATGGAGGAACGTATGATTAAAGAGCTCTGCCGCGACGAGGCTATCCTGTCTCAGCGTTGCGAGGTTGCGACTGTCGAGGACGAGTCGGTCGCTCAGGATCTGATTGATACCATCAAGTCGCTCGATGATGCCGGCTGCTTGGCCGCCAACCAGATTGGCGTTACCAAGAAGGTCTGCGTCTACCTGGACGATGCCGGCGAGCCCCACGTGCTCTACAACCCCCGTCTGGTGTTTGGCCTGGGTGCCAGCAAGATGGAGGAGAGCTGCCTGACGCACGAGGAGGTCACCAAGTCCACGCGCTATATCAAGTGCAAGGTTGCCTTTGACCAGATTGTCGACGGCAAGATGAAGGAGTGCCGCCGCGACTACGCGGGCTTTGAGGCACAGATGATCCAGCATATGATCGATCACTGTCTTGGAAAGTTGGTCTAAGGGGACCAAAGCACCGCACCTTGCCGCTCAATCGTCGCTCGCGTACCTTAAGTACGCTTCGCTCCTCTTTCGTGGCAATCTGCGGCACTTTGACCCCTTAGACGACCTGCGGGGTTAACTTGGTTGAGTTTATCCTGCTTGAATAGTCCGGGCGTGACATTGTTGTCATGTCCGGGCTTTTGTGTTTAGCGCCTTTTTGTTTGGTGACAATAACCTTAGCAAGAACGTAAAGCTAGGAGGCGCTATGTGTACGAGCATTCGATTTACCGATAATTCTGGCCACATGTATCTGGGCCGCAACCTCGACTGGAGCTTTGACTACGGCCAACAGGTTCGCGTGATGCCGCGCGGGTTTCACATTCCGTATTCGTTTATCGACGACGCGACAGCGGCACACGCGGTGATCGGTATGTGCATCGATTACAAGAATTACCCTATGTTCTTCGACTGCGGCAACGATGCGGGCCTCGCCGTGGCGGGTCTCAATTTCCCGGGTTATGCCGAGTATGCCGAGGACCCTGTCGACGGCAAGACCAATATCGCGGCCTATGAGTTTCCCCTGTGGGTGGCAGCGACGTTCTCGACGGTCGATGAGGTCGAGGCCGCGCTGCGCGACACGGTGATTGTCGCCAAATCTGCCGGAGAGGGGCTGGGCGTGTCGCTGCTCCATTGGATTATCGGCGACAGCCAGCGCAGTATCGTGGTCGAGATGATGGCTGACGGCCTGCATGTATACGACGATCCGGTCGACACCCTTGCCAACCAGCCGACCTTCCCGTGGCACATGGAAAACCTGCGCACCTATATCACCGCCACAAGCGATTTTCCGCAGACGGCGACATGGCGTGGCGCCGAGCTTAAGCCCTATGGAGCCGGTGCCGGCATGCGCGGCATTCCGGGCGATTGCTATTCGCCGAGCCGTTTTGTAAAGGCGGCGTACCTCAATGCCAATTACCCGCAAAAGGAGAGCGAGACCGAAAACGTCGTTCGCATGTTCCGCTCGCTCGAGGGCGTGGTGATGATCGAGGGAGCGTCCAGGATGGGCGATGGCAAGTTCGAGAAGACTATCTACACCGGATGCTTTAGCGCGCGCACGGGCAATTATTACTACGCGATGTATGGGGATCCGTCGATTCGCTACGTGAGCCTGATGGATGCCGAGGGCGCGAGCCCCGATAGGCTCGTGGTTCCCGAGCCGCGCCGTTCGTAGCTCACTGGTCCGTTGCGACATAAAACGGCCTCGCACCTCTTATGAGATGCGAGGCCGTTGTCGTCAATGGCTGGTGGCGTGTTAGAAGTTGGCGTCGTTGAACTGGGTGCTCTCGAGTCCGTCGAGTTGCTGTTCGGGCGTATCTGCGACGCTCTCGAGCAGCTCAGTGGGATCGACGTTCATATTCTTACCGGCTTCGTTGCCGTTGACCAGGTCGTCCGAGAAGATGTCGACTTCCATTTCTTCGGCCTCTTCGATCTGAACCTCGAGCGGCACTTGGGTGCGCACGAGCTTAACGGCCGGGCGCATGCGGGCAAACAGCGGCACGTACTCGATGATGATGGCCGAGTTCTCGAGACCGTACCAGCGTGCCGGGCTTCCGCAGGCGCGGCGGACGGCGTACTTGATGGCCATCACGCGGTGGTCATTGCGGTTGATGTCCGTTTCGGGGGCGAGCATCTTGCGCAGCATACAAAAACGGAAGTCGCCCACGTTGCCGCGCGTCTCGTAGATGGAGTAGGTGTGATGCTGCGGCGGCAGCTCACCCGATGCCATCAAGTCGCCAACGATTTGGCGCAGGTAGGCATTAACGCGCTGGTTGACCTTAAAGCCCAGGTCCAAGCGCACGCGGAACAAAAAGTCCGTGCCAAAGGTCTCGACGGAATACTCGTGCGTATAGGGCTCGTCGGTAACGTGCACGTTGATGAACCAGTATGCCTTGGCGCGCTTGGGATGCTTATCCAAGATGGAATAGAGCACGTCGCGGTCGAGCGTGAGCGGGTCGGGGCTGTTGGTGAGGAACACCAGATTGTCGGC
This sequence comes from Collinsella aerofaciens, assembly GCF_032584215.1. Taxonomy (GTDB): domain Bacteria; phylum Actinomycetota; class Coriobacteriia; order Coriobacteriales; family Coriobacteriaceae; genus Collinsella. Next base: position 61,446 of record NZ_JAWHPN010000001.1, read on the forward strand.
GAGCACGGGGTAGGTCTCGTCGTTGCGCAGGCGGTTGAGCTGGTCAATGTACTTGGAGACGGGCAGCAGGATCGTCTGCGTGCGCTCGATGGCGGTGCCGCGGCGCCACACGTACATAAGGCCAAACAGCAGCGAGGCCAAGAAGATCATTACGTAGCCGCCGTCAAAGAACATGGTGAGGCACGAGGCGAAGAAGCACAGCTCAATGGCACCGAAGAGCAGGGCGAAGACGCAGGCGCCCAGCTTGTGCTTGAGGATGCCGGCGATATAGCTCGTCAGCAGCGTGGTGGTCATAAGCATGGTCACGGTAATGGCGAGGCCATAGGCGCTCTCCATGCGCTCGGAGTTCTGGAACAGCAGCACAATGAAGATGCAGCCGACCCACATGATGTTGTTGACGAGTGGAATATAGAGCTGGCCCTTGGTGTCGCTGGGGTAGTGGATGCGCAGGTGCGGCATAAGGTTGAGGCGCGTTGCCTCGGATACCAGCGAGAACGAGCCGGTGATGAGCGCCTGTGAGGCGATGATGGCCGCCACGGCCGAAAGCACGATGGCAAAGGGGCGTAGGGGCTCGGGGAGCATCATATAGAACGGGTTGACGATATCCATCGCGAGCATCTGGGGGTTGGAGTTATTGGCGAGCAGCCAAGCTCCCTGACCCAGATAGTTGAGGATAAGGGCCGCCTTAACAAATGGCCAGGATGCATAGATGTTTGCCTTGCCCACGTGGCCCATGTCCGAGTAGAGTGCCTCGGCACCGGTTGTCGACAGGAAGACAAAGCCGAGCACCATAATGCCCGAATGGTTGATGGGCGAGAACAGGAACATAATGCCGCGGATGGGGTTGAGCGCGCGCAAGATGGACAGGTTGCCGAGCATGTTGAACAGACCGGCGCCTGCCAGGAACAGGAACCACAGCGTCATGAGCGGGCCGAACAGCTTGCCGATTGACGAGGTGCCGGCGCGCTGCATGGCAAATAGGCCGCAGATAATGATGATGGTGATGATGATGACGTTGGTCTGGCCGTCGCCCAGCAGCGCATGGCCCCATTCGATGGTGCGCAGACCCTCGATGGCTGTGGTGACCGTGACGGCGGGGGTGAGGATGCCGTCGGCGAGCAGCGCCGCGCCGCCGATCATGGCGGGCAGAATCAGCCATGGTGCCACCTTGCGTACGAGGCTGAACAGGGCGAAGATGCCGCCTTCGTTGTGGTTGTCGGCCTTCATGGCGATTACCACGTACTTGACCGTGGTCACGAGCGTCATGGTCCAGATGACGAGCGAAAGCGCGCCCAGGATCATGTCCTCGCTGACGGTACCGATGCCGCCGTTGTTGGCGACGATTGATTTCATGGTGTACATGGGGCTCGTGCCGATGTCGCCATAGACGACGCCGAGCGTTACGAGCAGCATGCCAGCGGAGAGGGGGATGGCTCCGTGCCCGCCTTGCCCGCGCTGGTCTTGGAGGTTTGCCTCCAGTTTGTTGTGTGCCACGAGGACTCCCTTAGACATCCGGTTATCTGTCTAGGACAAAAAACTTTATGCCGTCTTTATACATACAAGAGCAGTTTGGCACATCGGGTTATTTTAGACAATAATCCTCAGCTGGGGATTATTTATCTACGCAGGTAGCATTTCAAAGCAGGGGCTTTTAAGCACGTGCTGTCTGGGCGATGCCAGCCTTGGCGTTTGCGCGTTTGCCGGCGAGTTCGCAAAAAATCGCGCCGCCGATGATAAGCGCGGCGCCCATCAGACGGACCGGTGTTATGGCTTCACCCAAAAGGGCGGCCGAGAACACGACCGCCGAAAGCGGCTCGAGGTAGCCGACGACGGCGACGGTCTGGACGGGCAGCTTGGCGACGGCGCTAAAGTAGAGCAGGCAACCAATGCCGGTGTTGACGACGCCGAGCATAGCGACGGCGCGCCAATCAATGCTGGCGGCGACGCCGGCGGACAGGAACGAGGGAGCGCCCTGCGTGATGAGCGTGAGGGCCAGTGCGGTCACAAAGGCGGCGCTCACTTGGAGTGCGGAGTTCTCGAGGCCCTCGATGTGCGGCGCACCCTTGCTGGCGATGACCATCAATGCATAGCAGAAGGCCGAGGCGATTCCACAGACGATGCCCGCAATGGGCATATTGCCGCCTAGACCTTGCGCTGCAATGAGAAAAGCACCGCAGGCGACGGCGACAAAGCCGGCGATTTTGCCGCCGGCCAGCTTTTCGCCAAAAATGAGCGGGGAAAGGGCCATAACGATGATGGGGCCACAGTAATACAACAGCGAGGAGATACCAACGCCGATCGTCTGATAGGCGCGGAACAGGAAAATCCAGCTGGCGCCCAGCGCGGCGCCCGAGACGATGAGCGCTGCGGCCTCGCGGGGGCGAGACGGAGCCTGCAGGTTATGGCGCTTGGTTATGAAGAGGATGGCGGCAAGGGTGAGAGCGCCCAAAAACGTGCGCAACAGTACGATATCGGAGCTCGGCAGTGCGATAGCTGCGGCGATGATGCCGTTAGAGCCAAACAACAGTAATGCTGCTAAGTATGTAAACAGTCCGTTGTTCATGCGCTGACATCCCCTCTATATCCGAACATATTCACTATGGGTGAACTGGCTTTAGAAGAAAAGCGAATATAATGCATGGAAAACATAACAAAAACTCATGCAAGGGTGGGGACGTGCCGTGGAGACCAATATCCAAAAGATGCAAGTGCTGCTCGAGACGGTGCGTGCCGGCAGCTTTACGCGTGCTGCAGAGCGGCTGAGCTATTCGCAGTCGGGCGTGAGCCGCATGGTGGGCGACCTTGAGGCAGACTGGGGTTTTAAGGTGCTTGATCGCAGCCGCGAGGGCGTGGTGCTTTCTGCCGATGGGCGGCAGATCATGCCGGCGGTTGAGGCGCTCTGCGAGGAGTTTGGCCGCCTGCAGCGACACGTGGACGAGATGCGTGGGCTCATGCGCGGCAAGATCTGTATCGGTACGTTTTCGAGTGTGGCGACCCATGTACTGCCGCCGGTGATTGCGCGCTTTCGCGCCGATCATCCGGATGTCGATTACGAGCTGCTGATGGGTGATTACTCCGAGATTGAGCAATGGGTGGCGGAAGGCCGCTGCGACCTGGGCTTTATTCCGCGCGAGCCACGCGGCGCCGGCATGGCGTCGCGACCGTTGGTGCAAGACGAGTTGATGGCCGTGGTGCCAGCAGACTCCTCGCTTGCCACGGCGGAGGTCGTTTCTCTTGCCGATTTAGCCAACGAGCAGTTTATTCTGCTAGAACGCGGCACTGATGACGAGATTACGCCGCTATTCCGTCGGGCGGGGCTGGCGGTGCGCTCAAAACTGTCGACTTGGGATGACTATGCGATTATGGCTATGGTCGAGGATGGCCTGGGCGTGAGCATTCTTCCCGCGCTCATCTTGCGTCGCTGCCAGTTCGATGTTGCTGTGCGTCCGCTCGAAGGGCATCCCCATCGGCAGATCAACGCCATATATCGAACGGCCGATGTTTCGCTTGCCGCCGCTCGTTTCCTCGAATACCTCTAAATGCGTGCACGTCGTTATCGCCTTGGGATAAATCTCGAGGTCTTGCTCATTTTATTTTTGAAATTGAACTTTTCGAAATAGCACGGCGTTATACTGCTGCCTAAATTGAACTCAGGTTCAATTCGTGTTGTATAAATTGAACTTTGCCAGCAAGGAGGTTCTAGTGGCCCAAGAGACGTTTAGCGATCGTCTGCGACAGGCTATGTCCGATCGCGACGTTCGCCAGTCGGACGTGATCCGCGCATCGGAGATGCTCGGCAAAAAACTCGGCAAGAGTCAGATGAGCCAATATGTGAGCGGCAAGACGATTCCGCGGCGCGATGTGGCTGAGCTGCTCGCCCGTATTTTGGAGGTCGATGTTACCTGGCTGCTTGCCGGCGACGCCGATCGAGGCGAGGCATCATCACCCCGCAACGATTCCAAACCCGAACCCCATCCCTCAGCTCAAATTGCAAGGAGCACCACCATGCGTACTTTTTCTAAATCCACCAAGCTCGATAACGTCCTGTATGACGTGCGCGGTCCCGTCGTCGACGAGGCCGCCCGTATGGAGGACGAGGGCGAGCGCATCCTCAAGCTCAATATCGGCAACCCGGCGCCCTTCGGTTTCCGCACGCCCGATGAGGTCATCAAGGACATGCGCCAGCAGCTGCCCGACTGCGAAGGCTATTCCAACTCGCGTGGCCTGTTCTCTGCGCGCAAGGCGATCATGCAGTATTCGCAGATCAAGGGCCTGCCCAACGTTCAGATGGAGCATATCTACACGGGCAACGGCGTGTCCGAGCTCATTCAGCTTTCGATGAACGCGCTGCTCGATAACGGTGACGAGATCCTGGTTCCCAGCCCCGACTATCCGCTCTGGACGGCGTGCGCGACCCTTGCCGGCGGCCATCCTGTGCACTACCTGTGCGACGAGCAGGCCGATTGGTATCCCGATCTGCAGGATATGGAGTCCAAGATTACGAGCGCGACCAAAGCCCTCGTCATCATCAACCCCAACAACCCTACGGGTTCCGTCTATCCGCGCGAGGTGCTCGAGGGCATCGTCGAGATTGCACGCAGGCATCAGCTGATGATCTTTGCCGATGAGATCTACGACCGCCTGTGCATGGACGGCTACGAGCACGTCTCGATTGCCTCGCTCGCCCCCGACCTGCCCTGCGTCACCTTTAGCGGCCTTTCCAAGTCGCACATGATCGCGGGCTATCGTATTGGCTGGATGGTGCTTTCGGGCAACCAGCGCTGCATGAGCGACTTCATCATGGGCGTCAACATGCTCTCTAACATGCGCCTGTGCTCCAACGTGCCGGCCCAGTCGATCGTCCAGACGGCACTCGGTGGCCATCAGTCCGTCAACGACTACATCCGTCCCGGTGGCCGTGTCTACGAGCAGCGCAACTTTGTGTATGAGGCGCTCAACAAGATCGACGGCATCTCGGTGGTTAAGCCACGTGCGGCGTTCTACATCTTCCCCAAGATGGATGTCAAAAAGTTCAACATCACCGATGACGAGCAGTTCGCCCTTGACCTGCTGCACGAGAAGAAGATCCTGATCACGCGCGGCGGCGGCTTCAACTGGGCTGAGCCCGACCACTTCCGCATCGTGTACCTGCCGCGCATGGAAGTACTCAAAGAGTCCCTCGAAGACCTCGCCGACTTCTTTGACCATTACCGCCAGTCGTAGGGGATAGAAACTCCGCACTATGAAAAGCTCCCTGCAGTTGTTTTGCTGCAGGGAGCTTTCTTGAATCGGCGGAACTAAATAACAATCCCGTTGCAGTGGTCGATTTCGTGCTGGATGATCTCGGCGGTGTAGCCCGAGAAGTTTTTGATGCGGTGGACGAAGTTCTCGTCCAAATACTCCACCTTAATGCGGCGATAGCGGGTACAGGGACACTCGCCGATCAGCGAGAGACATCCTTCGCTCGTCTGATAGGCATTGACCTGCTCAAGAATTTGAGGGTTGTACATCAGGAGTGTCCTGTTGCCGTCCTTTACGCAGATGATGCGTTTGCGCACGCCAATCATGTTGGCGGCGAGGCCCACGCACTCGCGCTCATGCTCGTGGAGTGTATCCAGGAGGTCCTGCCCGGTCGCGGCATCGTCGGGTCCCGCGTCTTCGGAAGGCAGGCGCAAAAAGAACTCGGATTTCATGATGGGCTTAATCATGGCGGGCTCCTCATGTCTCGTGCTTTCGTGGACTTTTAATAATAGCGCGGAAGGAAAGCTGCGCGTCAGCGTTACAATCTTTCAACGTTGGACCATGTTGTCGGATCCGTCGCGTGCGGCGTCTGACGTAAGTCTAGGGCTCATGCTCGCCCTGGACTGTTCCTCTGGGGCGATGCGACTGTCGTTCCAAGAGGAAGGAAATGCATGGGGAGCAAATCTCAGCAACAAGTTCAAGCAACGCCATCGGCCACTTCGGCGTTTCTCGTCGTAATGTATATTGCAGCCTTTGTCGCCGCGTTTAACGAGAACATCATTAACGTGGCACTGCACGATATCATGGCGGCCTTTTCGGTGAGTGCCACCACGGCGCAGTGGCTAGTTTCGGGATACATGATCGTGACGTCGATCTTTACGGCCATCATGGCCTTTCTGTCCGGTCGTTTCTCGACGCGCAAGCTGCTGTTTTTCGCATGCGGATGCATGGTCGCCGGAGAAGTCCTGTGCCTGGTCGCCCCGTCGTTTACCGTTTTGCTGCCAAGTCGTATTTTGCAGGCTGCGGGATCGGGCATCTTGTTTCCGCTCATGATGAATGTGGTGCTATCTTGTGCTCCGCGCGAGAAGCTCGGTCTGTATCTGAGCCTGGGCGGTGCCTGCATTACGCTAGGGCCGGCGTTTGGGCCCGTGATTAGTGGTCTTATGTGCACGTTGTTTGGCTGGAGGGCGGTGTTCGTAGTGCCGCTGGTGGGCGGTGCCGTGGTCGCCGCGGCGGCAGCAAAGCTCGTTCGGAATGTCGGAGAGCGCTCGAACACCACGCTTGATATTCTGTCGGTTGTTTTGCTCGCCGCCGGCATTACGGCGTTTGTGTATTCCGTAGGCGAGTTCTCGACCAATGTGATGGCCGGTATCGCGACGCTTTTCGCCGCTGTTGTGGTGCTCGGCCTGTTTGCGGTTCGTCAGCTCAAGCTCAAGCATCCGGTGCTCAACGTGCGCCCCATGGCGAGCGTTCGTTTTTGGCCTGCGTGCCTGCTTGTGGTGGTGTCGATGATGACGACGTTCTCGATGAGCGTTTTGTTGCCGCTCTATTTTGAGGGCGCATACGGCATGACCGCACTTGTCGCGGGTTTGCTCATTTTGCCGGCGATCGCCTGCAACGCCGTGACCTCGATTGTGGGCGGACGCGTGATGGATGCCCGTGGTGCGTGGCCGCTGCTGCCGGTCGGCTTTGCCCTGATCGCTGTGGGGCAGACGGCAATCTCGATGACCGCGGCAAGCATGAACATCGGCGTTGTCGTGCTGCTGACCGTTGTGGTGTATGCCGGCGTCGGTTTGGTACTGAGCCCCTCGCAGACCGCCGGTTTGGAGACGCTTCCCGCCGCTGAGCATCCTCACGGAACGGCATTGCTTAACACGTGGAACATGATTGCCGCGTCGTTTGGTCCGTCGCTGTTTATCGGCCTGCTTTCGAGTTCTGCGGTGGCTGCTGGAGCCGCAGGCGTTGCGTCGGACGTTGCCCAGGCGATAGGATTTGCAGCCGCCGTGCGCGTGGCGGCCGTGATTGCCGTTGTCGGGTTCGCGGTGTCGCTGGTGTACGCTCGCCGCGAGTCGCACATGTCGCATTAATGTGTGCACATAGATTCTGCAGCTAGATTGGATGGCGACACCATAAACTAATGGACGTTTTGCCGAGAGGCATGAATGTATAAAGCGCAAAGAGTGCGCGACGGGCCCCGCGAATGGGGCGATGATGCCCGAGAGGGCCAAGAAGGAGTCTCATGTCTGAGAACGAAGAGATCATGAACGAGACCGAGAACGAGACCATGGCCGCCGAGGTCGAGGCAGTCGAGACCGTGGAGACCGAAGCTGCCGAGGTTGAGGCTGCTGACGAGGTTTCCGCCGAGGAGGCCGAGGTTGTCGAGGCCGCCGCTGATTACGATGACGAAGAGCTGATGGACAAGATGCAGAAGGCCGCCCGCCTGCTGCGCAGCCGTCGCTTTGCTATTTCCAAGGAGGAGGAGGCCAAGGCCGAGCGCATGGCGAACATCGAGCGCGCCATCAAGCTTCTTGACCTCAAGCCCAAGATGGAGCAGAAGGAAATGTCCGACCTGCTGGGCATGCGCCTTCGTGAGCTCGATGGCCTGATGGCCGAGGCCGAGGCTGCCGATCTGGTCGGCCGCATCGACGACGCCGAGGGCGATATGCGCAAGATCGTTGTCTTCGCTGCCGAGGATGCCGCTGAGGGCCTGGTCGAGCTTGCCAACAAGAAGGAGAAGCTCCTGCCCGAGCTTTCTTACGAGGAGGCCACCGAGCTGATGGCCGCTCTCGATAAGGTTATCGCTCCGCTTGTCGCCATGGGCCTGGACGAGGACCGCGGTCCTCGCGGCGGCCGTGACGACCGTGGCGGTCGCGGTGGCGATCGAGGCGGCCGTGGCGGCTTTGGTGACCGCGGTGGCCGTGGCGGCGACCGTGGCGGTCGCGGTGGCGATCGCGGCGGCCGTGGCGGCTTTGGTGACCGTGGCGGCGACCGTGGCGGTCGCGGCGGCTTTGGCGGCAACCGTGGTGGCTATGGCGATCGCGGTGGCAACCGTGGCGGCTTCGGCGGCAACCGTGGTAACGACCGCGGCGGTCGCGGTGGCGACCGTGGCGGCCGCAACGGTGGCGGCTTCCGCGGTAACCGTTTTTAGTTACGGCGTTTTACCAAACGCCGTAACGGGCCGACGCTGCGCGGGCCGCATTTGGACAATCTGACGTTCAACTTCAAGGGCGCGACCAGAAGGTCAGCGCCCTTTCGTTTCACGTCACCTTGCCTCAAATGCGACCCGCTCGCTGTCCGTCCTCTGCCTGCGGCGTTGTCTTGCTCCGGATGCGGCAGTTAGGGACGTTCCTTTTCTGCCGGCAGCTTGGGACACTCCTTGTAGTCATTGGGGACGTTCTTAAACGACTACATAGAACAAGAGTGGATGATCTCCCGGTTTGAGCCTGCATTCAAGCTCAAAGTGGGAGATTATCCACTCTCGTTTTTGTTCTACCTACATTTGTAGGAACAGTTCGTGGAGGCGGGTGTCTTCATCGAGTTCGGGGTGGAAGGTTACGCCGAGCTGGTTGCCCTGGCGGGCGGCGACGATGCGGCCATCGACCTCTGCCAAGGCCTTGGCGTCGCCGTGGACCTCGACGATGCGGGGCGCGCGGATAAATGTCAGCGGCACTTCACCGTCGATGCCGTCTACCTGTCCCTTGGTGCGAAAACTGCCGAGCTGTCTGCCATAGGCATTGCGCTCAACGAGCACATCCATGGTTGCCAAACGCGGCGTGCCCTTATCGTCATGAGCGGCAAGGTCGTGAGCCAGCAGAATCAGGCCGGCGCAGGTGCCCAGGACGGGCATGCCTTCAGCGATACGGGTACGAAGCTCCTCGAGCATGCCCAACTCATCAAGCAGTTTCCCTTGAACGGTAGACTCGCCGCCGGGAAGTACCAGACGGTCAAAGTTCTGCTTCAAATCAGCCGCCTGCCTCAGCTCAATACAGCGTGCGCCCAGCTCAGATAGCCTTGCCTCATGCTCGGCAAAAGCGCCTTGGACCGCCAGCACGGCAACCGTTTGGTGTGCATAATCGCTCATGTGCGATCCTTTCTGCTGGACTAGCGCCCGCGCTCCTCCATGATGATCTCGATTTCGTCGGCGTTGATGCCCACCATGGCCTCGCCCAGGTCCTCCGAAAGCTCGGCGATGAGCTTGGCGTCGGTGAAGTTTGCCACGGCCTTGACGATGGCGGCGGCGCGCTTGGCGGGGTCGCCGCTCTTAAAGATGCCCGAGCCAACAAAGACGCCCTCGGCGCCCAGCTGCATCATCAGCGCGGCGTCGGCGGGGGTCGCGACTCCGCCGGCGGCAAAGTTTACGACGGGGAGCTTGCCCATGGCATGGACCTCGCGCACCAGCTCGACCGGAACCTGCAGCTGCTTGGCTGCCTCAAAGAGCTCGTCGTCGCGCAGAGCAACAACGTCGCGGATCTGCTTTTGGATCTTGCGCATGTGACGCACGGCCTGAACGACGTCGCCCGTGCCCGGCTCGCCCTTGGTACGAATCATCGTGGCGCCCTCAGCAACACGGCGCAACGCCTCGCCCAGATCGCGGGCGCCGCAGACAAACGGCACGTCAAACTGGGTCTTGTCGATGTGATAGACGTCATCGGCAGGGGAGAGGACCTCGGACTCATCGATGTAATCGATCTCGATGGCCTGCAGGACCTGCGCCTCGACAATGTGACCGATGCGACACTTGGCCATAACGGGGATGGAGACGGCCTCCTGGATGCCCTTGATCATCTTGGGGTCGCTCATGCGCGACACACCACCTGCGGCACGGATATCGGCCGGGATGCGCTCGAGTGCCATGACGGCGCAGGCGCCTGCCTCTTCGGCGACGCGTGCTTGCTCGGGCGTGGTGACGTCCATGATGACGCCGCCCTTGAGCATCTGCGCGAGCTCGCGATTGAGTTTGACGCGATCGGCCTTGTTGGTCTGTTCTGCCATGGTTGCTCCCTTGGTTGGCATGTGCATTGCTTGACGGAACATCCTATCGGGGAGCTGGGTATGGCGAAATACTCAGTTTTCGGGATAATTACAAGGTCAGACTAATACCAGAATGAATGACTTAATAAGGTCAGGTGACAAACTCATGCTTGACTACAATTTGGAAAAACGCGGCGAGGCATCGCTTTATGAGTATATTTATCAGCAAATTCGAGATGATATCGTTGCTGGACGCATTGCGGCGGGGGAGCATCTTCCGTCTAAGCGCGCCTTTGCCAGTCATCTGGGAATCAGTGTCATTACTATCGAGAATGCATATAGCCAGTTGCTTGCCGAGGGCTATATTTGCTCAATGCCGCGTCGTGGCTACTACGCTTGCAAACTTCCGGATGCACCGGTTTTGCCTTTGGCTTCGGAGGGCATCGACCGAGATGCCGTCTCTGTGGACCCCAGCGCGCATGATGTCCGCGGGCGGGTCGAGCAATTCGACGCACTTTCTCCTTCCGCTTTGGAGGCGGCGCGGCTTTGGCAAAGTGCGCTACGGGCGACGCTGGCGTCCGAAGACGAGCGCGAGATCTTTTCGCCCGCACCGGCACAGGGCACCGCCCGGCTGCGACGCGCAATTGCTCACCATCTGCGCGGGACGAGGGGTATGAATGTCGACCCCAATAACATTGTTATCGGCGCGGGCGCTCAGCTGCTCGATACCATGTTGGTTCAGTTGCTTGGCGCTGACAAGGTGTATGCCGTTGAGGACCCGGGCTATTTGCGTCTGACGCGCATCTATCAGGCTATGGGTTGCAAAGTTCGACATATCCCGTTGGATGATGACGGCGTGGACCTGAGCGTTCTGCAGAAAACTGGGACCGATGTTCTTCACCTGATGCCGTCCCATCAGTATCCCACCGGTCTTGTGACGAGCATTGCGCGTCGCTATGCGCTGCTGAGCTGGGCCGCCGAGCGACCAGGTCGGTACCTCATCGAAGATGACTTTGATTGTGAGTTTCGCCTTGCCGGCAAGCCAATTCCCGCGCTCGCGTCGATCGATGCCTCCCAGTCGGTTATCTACACCAACACGTTTTCGAAGAGCCTGTCATCGGCGTTGCGTCTAGCGTACATGGTGCTGCCCGATGAGCTAATGGAGCGGTTTAGGCGCAACCTTGGTTTTTACGCCTCGTCGGTGAGTTCTGTTGACCAGGTCGCTTTGGCTCGTTTGCTGGAATCGGGTGATTACGAGCGACATGTGAACCGCGTGCGCGTTCGTGCCCGCGAGGCGCGTGATGGCCTAGTGGCGCTTGTACGGAAGGCATTTCCGGCAGGGGAAGTCTCGATCGAGCATGCTGACGCGGGCCTTTACTGTATCGTGGTTGCGGAGCGTAGAACGGGCGGAAGCACTTTTGCACGGGCCCTCACGCGCTCGAGTATCCCGTTTATCGATATCAGTGACTGTTATTGGTGTGCCGATGGCGCATCTGTCCCTGAAAACTCAAGTCAAATTCTTGTTCAGTATGATGATCTGAGTCCAAAAGTGCTTAATACCTTGGAATTGCAGCTAATGGGGGCGCTCTGCAATCTAAGTGAGTAGACTTTTAGCACTTTGGCGACCAGGCAGTTTTGTAACAAGCTATCTACCTGCGGTTTTGAAAAGCAGGATGACCGGCCTGCTCGGGATGTTCAAAAAAGTCTACTCACTTGCCGCGCAAAGCTTCTACATGAGAAAAAATGGGGTTTTCAACAGGGTTTCGTCCAGCTCTCGGCAAGCTTTTGGCCAGTTGGGGAGGGCTGTTGAAAACTTGGCAGTCCGTTCGGCGCCATTTTTGCTGCGTTCGCGCCAATGCGTGACTGATTGGGTTGAAATTCGTGTTTTCCTGTGCCTATGAAGGATCTACTTTGTGACATATCAGCTTTTAGGTACTGGCGTTTGCCTCCTCAAGTCCGCGCTTTGTGTCCGCCGCTTCCACGACCGGAAGAAGACCGGCAGCGATATGATCTCGCCCGCAACCCGACGGCTGCGGTCGCGCTCGGTTTTCCGTTGTATACATTGGTTCGGACGAGAAACAAACGGACTTGTCCTGCCAGCATTAGGCAGCGGCTGTTTCTTGGTGAGCTTCCCAGGGAATCCGTGCTGGAAACGGAGCATGGGTTTTTGGTTACGTCTCCTCTACTGACGACATTCATCATGTCGCGGCATCTGACGGATCTTCAGCTTCTTTTGGTATTGGCGGAGATGTGTGGCTTGTTTGCGGTGTGTGCCCTGCCGGCGGCACTTGAGGCGGAGCTTTCGCGTGCAATTGATTCGGGCGCGATTTCGACAACGGTCGGTTGGGTGCGCTGCCCGTCCGAGGACGGCACCGCCTCAAATTTATGGCGTCGAGACGCTTTGGTTTTGGGCGGAGACCTTGACCGTTTTTGTTCAGATGTTTGCGGGATGCGTTACGGCAATAGATTTATGGCGGTATCGCAACTCGTTCCATTGGGTGCCGCGTCGCCTTTTGAGGTCGAGGCGTATTTGTTGCTTGGACTGCCGCGAGCCCTGGGAGGCGAAGGTTTTTGCGGCATAGAGCTTAATGTTGAAGTGATGCTAAGCACAAGTGCTCGAGCGATTGTGGGAAAGTCCCGTGTATATATCGACCTACTTCTTTCTTCGCCGGACGGCAGGCGACAGGTGGCCATTGAATGTCAGGGAAAGGCCTCGCACGGACGCGCAGGGGATGGCTTGCGTGACGCTGACCGCATGACGGCCCTTCAGGCCATGGGCTACGATGTGCTTCTCCTGACACACAGACAGATATCCGATGAGGGTAGATTCCGCGCGATCGTTAAGACCGTATGCAGGATGCTCGATGCTGAATATCGTGATAAAAGCTCAGATGAGCAAAGGGCTGAGGCATTACTCCGGTCTGAACTATTCGTTGACTGGACAAAATTGGGAGTAATCGACGGAAAGATGCCCGCTAGACACAAAATGGCTCGATCGTGGACGGCTGCGGTTCTAAGTGAGTAGGCTTTTAGCACTTTGGCGACCAGGCCGTTTTGAAACAAGTCATTTACCTGCGGCTTTATAAAGCAATATGGATGGCGTGCTCGGCAAGTTCCAAAAAGTCTACTCACTTAGTTTTTGACGAGAAACCTATGCCGAAGGCGGTCCTATTTCAGGTAGTTAACAAGTTTGTGAGGCACGAAAAAGGCCCGAACCAATACGGTCCGGGCCTCATTGAGCTAGAGGTTATGTCTCAGGCGTTTGGCTTAGCCAAAGTAGCGCTTGAGCAGGCCGGCGAAAGCCTTGCCGTGGCGGGCCTCGTCGCGAGCCATCTCGTGCACGGTGTCGTGGATGGCATCAAGGCCAGCGGCCTTGGCACGCTTGGCAAGATCGGTCTTGCCGGCGGTGGCACCGTTCTCGGCCTCAACGCGCATCTCGAGGTTCTTCTTGGTGGAGTCGGTCACGACCTCGCCCAGGAGCTCAGCGAACTTGGCAGCGTGCTCGGCCTCCTCGTGGGCAGCCTTCTCCCAGTACAGGCCGATCTCGGGATAGCCCTCGCGATGAGCGACGCGCGCCATGGCCAGGTACATACCGACCTCGGAGCACTCGCCCTCAAAGTTGGCGCGCAGGTCGGCAACGATGTCCTCGGAGACGCCCTCCATCTTGGCGACGCCCACGACGTGCTCGGCAGCCCACTCGAGCTGACCCTCCTCCTGCTTCAGGAAGCGAGAACCGGGAACGCCGCACTGGGGGCACTTGAAGTCCTCGGGCAGCTGGTCGCCGTCGAACTCTTCCACATAACCGCAAACGGGGCAAACAAACTTCATGATTCGATCCTTTCGATCGATGGCGATTGTGCGCTCGTCCGGTCCCGTAAGGGCCCTCTCCGGACGTGCGTCTTGACGAGTTCTATTATCCATAAATGCAACCAAATGTGAAGCCTATTAGGAATGATTTTTAATAAAACAATTTCGAGATATGAAGATGTTGATTGATTAACGATTGGGAGGCCGTCTGCGATCTTTGCTGAGTACAATCGGGCGAGCAAATGTTGACCTATCAACAAATGAAGGAGTTTCCTTTATGCATCTAGCCCGTCGTGCCTGGTGCCGAACATATCAGACGGTTTTTCGCATTGCATTGCCGATCCTGCCCTATACCGAGCCGCGCATTTTAGAGCATGCCGAGGATGTGCCCGCGGTGCTTCAAAAGCGCTCGATCCAGAAGGTCCTTATCGTGACGGATCCCGGCATTGCCCGTCTGGGGCTCACGGCACCGCTCGAGGCGGCGCTCGCATCCAGGGGGATTGGCGTTACGGTCTATGCCGAAACGCGTACAAACCCCACGGTTTCAAACGTGGAGGAAGCGGCGTCCCTGTATCGAGAGAGTGCCTGCCGGGCCATTATCGGCTTTGGCGGAGGATCAGCCATGGACTGCGCCAAGGGCGTAGGCGCACGCATTGCGCAGCCAAACAAGCCCATCAACAAGATGCGCGGCCTGCTGCGGATTCATCGTCGCCTGCCGCTGCTCATCGCCGTCCCCACCACGGCAGGCACGGGAAGCGAGGTCACACTTGCGGCGGTAATTACCGATGACGAGACGCACTACAAGTACCCCATTAACGACTTTGTGCTTATTCCGCGCTTTGCGGTGCACGACCCCGAGTTTACGCGCGGTCTGCCCGCCTCCATTACGGGGCAGACGGGTATGGACGCCCTGACGCATGCCGTCGAGGCCTTTATCGGGCGAAGCACCACGCCCTATACGCGCAAGATGGCACGACAGGCGGTGCAGCTCATCCACGACAATTTGCTCGAGGCCTATGAGCATGGCGACGACATGCGTGCGCGTCGCAATATGCTTTCGGCGGCGTATAAGGCGGGAGTTGCCTTTACGCGCTCCTATGTTGGATACGTTCATGCCATCGCGCACAGTCTAGGCGGCCGATACGGAATTCCGCACGGTTTGGCCAACGCGATCATCCTGCCGCACATGCTTCGCGCTTATGGTGACGCCGCCGCCCCCAAGCTTGCCGATCTTGCTCGCATGGCGGGCATTGCGCCGGCTACCGCGCAGGACAGTCTTGCGGCCGAGGCCTTTATCGATTGGGTCGACCGCATGAACGAGGCCCTGGGAATCCCCAAATATGTCTCGGGTATTCGCCGCTCCGATATTCCGCAAATGGCGGCCCATGCCGATGCCGAGGCCAATCCCCTGTACCCCGTTCCACTTTTGATGGACCGCTCGGAGCTCGAGCATATGTACGAGGTCGTCGCGGGTGGTATGTTTGAGGACGAGAACTAGGAGGGTGCCATGAACACCGAGGAAATTGCGCGCATCGTCGGCGATCAGCGCGCCTACTTTAAGACGCACGCTACGTTTGACGTTGACGGTCGCCGCCGCGCACTGGTACGCCTGCGCGATGCGGTCCGGGCGCACGAGGCCGATATCGCCCATGCGCTCAAGACCGATTTGGGGAAGTCGCATGACGAGGCCTATATGTGCGAGATCGGCACGTCGCTTTCCGAGATTCGACATCAGATCGCTCACGTGGCTCGGTGGAGTCGTCCGCGCCTGCGTCCGTGCGATCTCGCTAACGCCGTGAGCGTGTGCAAAACGCAAGCCGTGCCCTATGGCGTCACACTCATCATGGCTCCGTGGAACTACCCGTTTTTGCTAACACTCGAGCCGCTCGCCGGCGCCCTTGCCGCGGGCAATACCGTGGTCATCAAGCCGAGTGCCTATGCTCCGGCATCGAGCGCGGTGCTCAAGCAAATCTGTGAAGAGGCATTTGATCTGCGCCTGGTGACGGTTGTCGAGGGCGGGCGCGCCGAGAACGAAGCGTTGCTCGATGAGTGCTGGGACAAGATCTTCTTTACCGGTAGCGTTCCGGTCGGCAAACTCGTCATGGAGCGCGCAAGTAAAAACCTTACGCCCGTGACGCTTGAGCTGGGTGGCAAGAGCCCCTGTATCGTGGATGCCTCCGCAAACTTGAAGGTTGCGGCGCGGCGTATCGCCTTTGGTAAATGGCTCAACGTGGGGCAGACCTGCGTGGCGCCCGACTACCTGCTGGTCGATGCGCGCGTGCACGACGAGCTGCTGGACCTCATCAGGGAAGAGGCCCGCCGTATGTTTGGCGAGCATCCGCTCGATAACGAGGATTATGGGCATATCGTCAACGCCAAGCATTTTGCGCGCGTGCGTTGGCTGATCGATCCCGATAAGGTTGTGCTTGGAGGCACGGCGCGCGAGTCATCGCTCAAGATTGAGCCGACGATTTTGGACGGCGTGACCCCCGATGACGCCGTGATGCAGGAGGAGATTTTCGGCCCCATCTTGCCGGTGCTGACGTTTGAGAGCCTAGACGAGGCCGAGACGTTTATTACGGATCGTCCGACGCCGCTGGCTCTGTATATCTTTAGCCAGGATCGCGCAGTTCAGCAGCGCTTTGTGCGTTACGTGCCCTTTGGCGGCGGCTGCGTCAACGACACCATCATGCACTTGGCTACGAGCCATATGGGCTTTGGTGGCATGGGTGCGAGCGGTATGGGGCAGTACCATGGACGCGAGAGCTTCGATACGTTTAGCCACAAGAAGAGCATCGTGAACAAGGCAACGTGGCTGGACGTGCCATTCCGCTATGCTCCTTACGCAAGCTGGAAGCACAAGTTCGTGCGCATGTTTGTGCATTAGAATCAGATGGCGTAGCGACAAACGGTCGAAAGGCGCAGGCAGGATGAATTTGTGTCCGCACGAGTTCGTAGACTTCTCAATAAGGTTAAGCGCCGGTTTATCTGGCCGTTAGGGGAGTTGCTATGTACGAGCCTTCACGTGTTCTTCTGTCATTTCACATTGCAGGATTTCAGTATGCCGATGGCGCCTTGGTCCTGGGCGATCTTAAAGCGGGCGATAAGCTGACGCTGTGTGCCGAGCGCGATAATCCCCATGACCCCGAGGCAGTTGCGATCTACTATGGCAAGACCAAACTTGGCTACGTTCCGGGAAACGAGGTCGGCCCGCTGTCCTTGATGATGTATTACGGCCACGAGGACGTATTTGAGGCCCGCGTGCAACAGGTTGCCCCCCGAGCGCAGCCCGTGGCACCAGGTGCGCGTTGGCCTCTATGTGGTGGATGCCCGCTAGTCGGCAATGGAGGCGGCCATGTTTGATGACGACGACCAGTTCGATCTGACAGACGATCCGTTTGAGTGGGATCTGCTACTCGACGACGATGAGTTGGAGCAGGATCGTAAGAAGCGGCAGGGCAAGAACGCCCAGGGTGACGCTTCGAAAAAGCAAGACAAGCGCCGCCGCGGACTGTTCGGCGGGCTCTTTGGCTAACCGCCGCATCGCTGTGTCTGTATACTTAGCACGAGTTGGATGCATTGCGAAATGAGGGCATAGACGATGATGTGGTTTACCGCCGACCTGCACCTGGGCGATACGAATATCTTGCACGACATGGATCGACCGTTTGATTCGGTCGAGGAGATGAACCGCAAGGTCATCGATGCCATCAATGAGTGCGTGGCTGCGGACGACCGCCTCTATATCCTGGGAGACTTTACGTATCGCTTGCCCATGGCGGAGGCGGTGCGCCTGCGCGAGCGTATCGAATGCAAGAATGCGACGCTCATCCGCGGTAACCATGACGGCGACTGGGAAGATTCCGACGCCCCGCAAATTTGGGAAGACGTGCGCGATTACCTGGAGATTGCTCCCGGCTATGCCAAGGGCCATCGTCTGGTTATGAGCCACTACCCCATGCTCAGCTGGAACGGCAAGGCACGTGGCGCCATTATGCTGCATGGGCATATCCACAGCAGGGGTGACCGCACCAACGCACGCAACCGCGATCGCGAGCGCCCCATTTACCGCTACGATGTGGGCCTCGACGCCAATGACTACAAGCCCGTAAGTCGTGATCAAATCCTCGGCTATTTTGGACTGTAATTCTCGAACCACCACAAAGGGGACAGGCACCTTTGTGGTGGTTCTGGCGCCGCTGCCATTATGGCGGCGGCGCCTTTTTTGTCCGCGTGCCGCGGTAGAGTGTAGGCAATTGAAATGTGCGTCCAGCAAGGAGCTGCTATGAACGAGATTAAGTGCCCGCATTGCGGCGAAGTATTTAAGGTCGATGCGTCCGGCTATGCGGACATCGTCAAGCAAGTGCGCGATGCCGAGTTCTCGCGCGACCTGGATGAGCGTGTGAAGGCTGTCCAGCGCGAGGGCGAGCAGGCGCTGGAGCTTGAGCGCTCGCGTTCGACGGCTGCCTTGCAAAAGGCGGAGTCTCAGCGCAATGCTCAGCTTGTCGAGCAGAGGAACGCTGCAGCTCAGCAGCTGGCACAAGAAGTCGCCAAGCGCGATGCTGAGCTTGCCGAGCTGCGCGCTAAGCTCGAGGGCGCTGCCGTAGAGCGCGAGAGTGCAAGCCAGCGCGCGGCGGTAGAGGCGCGAGCCAATGCTCAAAAGGAAAATGCCGAACTCCAGCGTGAGATTGATAGCCTGCGTGCGCAGCTTGGGCGCAAAGATGACGAAGCAAAGCTTGCCGAGTCGGCGGCGCGCAACGCTGCTCAAAACGATTTAGCTGCACGTGATGCTCAGATTGCCGAGCTGCAGGCCAAGCTTGCCGCGGCGGACAAGGCCCAGGAGATGGCGCTTGCCGCCGCTGCGGCTGAGTCGCAGCGCGAGCTCGATGCCGCTCGCAGCGAGGCCGAGCGCGCGCTTACTGACTATCGCGCGACGGTACAAGAGAAGTTTTCCGCCGCTAAGGCACAGTCCGAGCAAGAGGCCGAGGGTCTGCGTGCCCAGCTGCGCGAGCAGGAACTGATGGCAAAAATGAACCTGTCGGAGGCGGTTGCCGCGGCGGAGCGAGAGCGCGATGAGGCACGTGCCAAGCTGACGAGTGAGCTGGCGGTGCGCGATTCTCGCGAGGAACAGGCTAAGGCGGCGCATGAGCTCGAGCTCGCGCAGGCCAAGCGCGCGAGCGATGACCTGATTCGCTACAAGGATGAAGAGATTGAGCGCCTTAAGGACATGAAGGTCCGCCTGTCCACCAAGATGGTGGGCGAGTCGCTTGAGCAGCACTGCGAGACCGAGTTCAACCGTCTGCGCATGACGGCGTTTCCCAACGCGTACTTCGAGAAAGACAACGATGCGTCCGAGGGTACCAAGGGCGACTTTATCTTCCGCGAGTGCGACGCGAGCGGCAACGAGGTCATTTCAATTATGTTCGAGATGAAAAACGAGAACGATGAGACCGCGACCAAGCACAAAAACGAGGACTTCTTTAAGAAACTCGATCACGATCGTCGCCAGAAAGGCTGTGAGTACGCGGTGCTCTGCACCCTGCTGGAGCCCGAGAGCGAGCTCTATAACGCAGGGATAGTCGACGTGAGCTATCGCTACGAGAAGATGTACGTGATCCGTCCGCAGTTTTTCATTCCCATGATTACGCTGCTGCGCAACGCCGCCATGGGTTCGCTGCGCTATAAGCAGGAGCTAGCGGAGTACAAGCAGCAGAATATCGACGTCACGAACTTCGAAGCCAAGATGGAAAAGTTCAAGAATGATTTCGGTCGCAACTACGAGATCGCGAGCCGCAAGTTCCAAACGGCGATTGATGAGATCGACAAGACGATTAGCCACCTGCAGAAAACCAAGGAGGCGTTGCTGTCCTCC
Source organism: Collinsella aerofaciens (assembly GCF_032584215.1). Lineage (GTDB taxonomy): Bacteria > Actinomycetota > Coriobacteriia > Coriobacteriales > Coriobacteriaceae > Collinsella. Next base: position 81,337 of record NZ_JAWHPN010000001.1, read on the forward strand.
GAGAACAATCTGCGCCTAGCCAACAAGAAGGCCGACGATCTTACCATTCGCAAGCTCACGTGGGGCAACAAGACCATGAAGGCCGCGTTTGACGAGGCGCGCGGGGCTGCGACAGAGACAAACGATGAGCCAGCCGAGGCGGATTCGTATGAGGTCGAGGATACCGAGTAGGGGATAGCGTATCGCGCAAAAAACGGGGCCGCTGGCGATATTGCCAACGGCCCCGTTTCGTTTCGTTCCAGTATGTTCGGCTAGTCCTCGAGCAGGTCCTCGATAAAGCCGACGCGGTAGTTTTTGAAGATGACCTCGCCGCCGTCTTGCGTGGCGTCCAGATCGACATCGCCCATGATGCCAAAATCGTGGTCGCCATCCTCGTCGGCAAAGATCTGGTGCACGTGCCATACGTGCGCAGTCTTCTCGTCGGACTCGTCAATGGAAAACATCGCGGCGCTGCGGGCATCTCCGTCGGTGAGGATTTCCTCGTGCTGCTCGTGGTAAGCGTCGAGTGTTTTTTGCCAGCGGATCTCGCTCATGCCCCAGTCGTCGTCGAGCTCGCCCAGGTCGCGAACGTGCTCGCGGGCGGCAAGGGTCACGCGGCGGAAGAGCGCGTTGCGCACCAATAGCGTGCAGCCGCGACGGTCCGCCACGACCTCGTCGATGCCCTGCGGCGGCGCGGCGTCGAGGGCTGCCGGGTTGCCGGCGTTCTCCCACTCGTCCACCAGGCTCGAGTCCACCGAGCGCACCACAAAGCCCAGCCACGAGATAATGTCGCGCAGGCGCTCGTCGCGCTTCTCGATGGGCACGGTGCGGTCGAGTGAACGGTAGGCCTCGGCTAGGTAGCGCAGCAGAATGCCCTCGGAGCGGGCGATGCCGAGCTTTTGAATGTAGCCCTTAAAATCGCTCGCGCTTTCCAGCATATCGCGCAGGACGCTCTTGGGAGAGAGCTGATAGTCGTTTGCCCAGGGCACTTCCTGGCAGTACTTGTCAAAGGCGGCGTCGAGCAAATCCTCGAGCGGCTTTTCGTACGTGACGTCTTGAATGCGCTCCAAGCGCTCCTCATACTCGACGCCGTCAGCCTTCATTTCAGCCATCGCGCGGTCGCGCGCAGCGCGCTCCTGTGCGCGCAGCACCTGCTTGGGGTCCTCGAGCGTTGCCTCGACCATCGAGATCAGATCCATGGTATAGGTCTCGCTCTCGGGATCGAGCAGCTCCAACGCGGCAAGCAAGAACGGCGAGAGCGGCTGATCGAGCGCGAAGTCCTCGGGCAGATCGACCGTCAGTGCATAGTCGATGTCTGGTGCGGCGTCAGTCGGGGCGTCGGGTGCGGGCGGCACCTCGGTGCGAACGACGACGCCGGAATCGATGAGTGTGGCGAAGATTTCATCGGCGCGAACCTCGAGCTTGGCCTTTTCCTCGGGGGTCTGCAGGCTCGTCTCGATGAGGTCGTGTACGCGGGCACGGGCGTCGCCGCCCTGCTCGACCACGCTAATCACCATGGAGTGCGTGATGCGCAGGCGCGGCTTGAGCGTCTCGGGTTGAGTCTCAATCAGGCGCTCAAAGGTCTGCTTGTTCCAGGTGACAAAGCCCTCGGGGGCCTTCTTCTTTTTAATCTTGCGGAGCTTCTTGGGGTCGTCACCCGCCTTGGCCATGAGCTTGGCGTTCTCGATCTCGTGCTCCGGGGCCTCGGCGATGACCATGCCCTCGGTATCGAAGCCCGAACGGCCGGCGCGACCGGCAATCTGATGGAACTCGCGGGCGCGCAGGCGACGCATCTTGTAGCCATCGAACTTGGTGAGTGCGGTGAGGACCACGGTGTGGATGGGTACGTTGATGCCGACGCCGAGCGTATCGGTGCCGCAGATGACAGGCAGCAGGCCCTGCTGCGCCAAGCGCTCGACCAGCAGACGATAGCGCGGCAGCATACCGGCGTGGTGCACGCCGACGCCGCAGCCAAGCAAGCGCTTGAGGATCTTGCCAAAGGCCGTCGAGAAGCTCGTGCCTTTGGCAGCTTCCTTAATGGCCTCGCGCTGCTCCTTGCTGGCGATGCCAAAATTGGCGAGCGACTGTGCCGTCGCAAGGGCGGCATCCTGGCTAAAGTGCACGATATAGAGCGGGGCCTCGCCGCGGCGCATGGCGAGCTCGACGGTGCCCTCGAGCGAGGTCGTCACGTAGTCGTAGCTCAGCGGCACGGGGCGTGGGGCGTCGACAACCAAGTCGCAAGCAGCGCCGGTGTGTTCCTCGAGTGAGGCGGCGATGGCGGTGACATCGCCGAGCGTGGCGCTCATGAGCATAAACTGCGTGTGGGGCAGGGTGAGCAGCGGCACCTGCCAGGCCCAGCCGCGGTCGGGGTCGGCAAAGTAGTGGAACTCGTCCATGGCCACGCAGCCCACGTCGGCGCCCTCGCCCTCGCGCAGTGCATCGTTGGCAAGGATCTCTGCCGTGCAGCAGATGACGGGCGCTTTGGTGTTGATATGCGTATCGCCGGTGATCATACCGACGTTATCGCGGCCGAGCACCTGTACCAGGTCGAAAAACTTCTCGCTGACCAGAGCCTTGATAGGAGCCGTGTAGTAGCAGCGTTTGCCCTGTGCCATGCCCATAAAGAGCATGCCCAGCGCGACGAGCGACTTGCCCGATCCGGTCGGCGTGCCCAAAATGACGTGATCGCCGGCGGCCAGGTCCATGAGGGCCTCTTCTTGGTGATTCCACAGCTCAATGCCGCGATCGCTCGTCCATTCAAAGAAGCGTTCGAAGGCCTGATCGGGCGTGAGCCACGGTTCGGGCCCGCTGCCGTCCTCGGGCTCCCACCAGGTGGGGGAGAGCGCGCCGAGCGAGCCAAACTCGGCTTCGGTTCCCGTGCCGCCCGAGAATGAGCTGGCGGCCCCGGCGCCGGAGACGGTGCTGGCGGCGGTATCTGTCGTGGTCTGTGCCATGTGCTTGCTTTCTCTCGCGATTGTCCGCCAACTATTATGGCGTAGCGGCGGCGCGGGGTGCCAGCGTACGAGAAAATGCAGGAAATGGGCGTTCTGCCCGGCCGTTTGGTGCAGTTGCCAGCTAAGTGAGTAGACTTTTTGCGATGTCGCGAGCACATGGATTTTGCACAAGGGTTCTATCTGCGGTTTTAGTTTTCGTTATACGGGTTGTGCTTGGCTATTGCAAAAAAGTCTACTCACTTAGGTTTGAGGGTTGTTTGCTGGCGCCTATTCGCGCTTATTTGCTGACGCCGCGACCATCAGAAGCCCCTAGGACTCTTGCGGCAGGCGCTTCTTGCCCTTGCGGGCACGGTTTTTAAAGTTCTCGACGGCTTCTTCCATGCCCAGAGGTACATAGGTGAGCTCATCGAGGTTATCGGGCAGGTAGCAGGCAAGGCTTTGCTCCTGCGCTCGGCCTGCTGCGAGTTGCTCTTCGGTAGGCTTCTCGCCGGGTGTGGCGCAAATGCCATAGACAGTGGCACCCATCTCGCGCGTGCGGCACTCGTACTCGGTCTCGGGATGCTCGGGATGGTCGCGGCGAACGTCGTCACTTACCCAAAGTGTGTCGTAGCCGGCCGCGGCAAACTGTCCCAGGGCGTAATCGCGCAACGGCTTGCTATCGGTGCGCAGTGTGACGGTAGCGCCGGCTGAAAGGAGCGGGCGGTAGAGCATCAGATGGTCGACATGGACGAGTCGTTTTTTAGCGTACTTGGCCTTGGGCTGCGGCGTGGGAAAGTTAATGGTGATGGCATCGAGCTCGCCTGCGGCAAACAGCTGTGGCAGCGATGCGGCGCCTCGGGGCAGGACGAGTGCGTTGGGCAGCTCCTGCTCGCAGATCTTCTGCGCGGCATAGGCAATGCAGATGGGCTCCTGGTCCATACCGATAAAGAGCGTGTTGGGTTCACGGCGAGCTCGCTCAACCAGATAGGTGCCCTTGCCGCAGCCCAGATCAAGATGAAGGCGGGCGAAGGACGCACTGTCAGTCGGCGCACAGGCCTTGCGCCAATCTCCGGCATAGGCCTCGGGGTTCGTCTCAATCGCATCGGCGTAGCGCTCCAGGCGCTCCTCGAGCACAAAGTTCTTAGGCGTGCGAACGTGGACGGCTCCCATGAGGCTCCTTGGTCATAAGTTTGGAACGCATAGCTGCACGTTCCGTCAATGGATTGAAAAAGGGCGGGCATAGCTTGCCCGAAATATGCGGTGCGGCTCGGCGGCGAGTCGTCGATGCCTACAGGCGCTTGAGAATCACATAGCGGTTGAGCTCGCCGCTGCGGCCGTCGGCATGGAAGCGCTCAAGCTCGCGCACGGGGACCTCGCCGCTCTTGTAGAACGTACGGACGCCGCGCACCAGGTCGGTGATCTGCTGATCGTCAAAGTGATGGCAATAGCGGTAGGCGTGGCGGTCGTTTTGCCAGCCAATGAGGTGGTCGCCGGCTTCAAACTGCGCTGAATCGTAACCCTCAAACGGCGGGGTGAGCTCGGCGCGGGCCTCGGCACGAACGGCCTTGCGCGCCATGCGCTCGTCGTTCATAAACTCCCAAAAGCTGATGGCGATGATGCCGCCCGGGCGCGTCTGGCGCACCAGAGCGTCGAGCACGCGTACACGGTACTCGCACGACGGCACATGGTGCATAAAGCCAAAGCAGACCGAGATGTCGGCGAGCGGGGCGTCGAAAAGCACGTCGGGCGTCTCGGCGGGGTTGAGCTTCATAAGGGCGTCGAGCACGTCGAGTTCCTGGAAGTGCAGGTTGGGAATGCGCAGGGCGTGACCGCGCGCATCGATAGCCAAATCCTGGCACGAGTCGACGCCATAGAACTCAAACGGGCAGCTGGCATCTGCCGAGGGGTTTGCGCCGTCGACGCCCTTGGCGGCAAGTGCGCCGCCGGCAGCAAAGTTCTCGAATCGCATATTGCCGCAGGCAAGATCGAAGACGCGGACGGGATGCTCGATCGTGGCGACGTCGAGCTGTTCGAGCGCGATGTCCATGGTGCGCACCCAGCCGGGCCACGGGGCCTGGCGCGTATCGGAGAAGGAGGCGGAGTGTTCGCGATAGAACGTGTTGTTGAGCTGGATGAGCGATGAGGCGAAATCGCGGTTCACGGCGCGGAACTCCCTCCGTTGGCGGTGCGGAATAAACAGTACGACCATACTACCGTTAACGCCGCAACGGGGACAACCAAGCTACGGGTCATTGCTTTGTTTGGACACATTTCCGCAGCTCATATGCACCCGCAACCGCCGGTTGTCAAAAATCTCACTAGAATAGGTGGCATGCTTTTGGCGGTGGCGGATAGATTTTTAACTGTGCAAGGCGCCTTAAGAACAAAAACGGTCCGGCGGCACGGCTGGCATTACATAGGAGGAACCATGAATGTAGAAACTGCGCAGCGGCTCGCCGACCTTCGCCGCAGCAAAGGCTTTAGCCAAGAAGGGCTGGCACGAAAGCTGGGGCTGTCGCGCCAGGCGGTCAGTAAATGGGAGCGCGCGGAGAGCTCGCCCGATACCGAGAACCTGATCTCGCTCGCCAAACTCTATGGTGTGAGCCTGGACGAGCTGCTCAATCCGAGCGACGAGATCGAGGACGATATCGAGTTTGAGAACGAGGACCGCGCCCGTCAGCGCGAGGCCGAGGCAGCAGAGCGCGCTCGCACCCATGAGGCGGCGGCGCGTGCTACCGAGGCGGCAACGCAGGCGAGTGATGCCGCCGCCAAGGCGGCGCAAGCGGCAAGCTGGAGTGCGCAGGCCGCCAATGCCGCTACGGCGCAGACGACGAGTGGCGGCGCAGTTGGCTCGACTCCGGTGAAGGGCCCGTTCCAGTCGTTCCCGTATTGGGCCGTGTGCTGGCTGCTGTTCTTTTTGCTGATGTTCCTGTTTGGTGCCGGACCCTTTGCCGCGCTGATCTTCTTCACGATTCCCATCTATCACTGGGTGGCGCGTGCGCTCGATGGTGATTGGGCGCGTGGAGATATTCAGGTTGGTCCGGCGCCGGTGGCGGCTAGGGCTCAGAATACTTCCGCTTCAGTTGATACTGACGTGGCTACCGCGACCACCGCTGAGCCGATCGCCAAAGAGGGTGATGAATGATGAAGCTTTCGCATGAATCCAAGGTACGCTTGGGCGTTGGCATCGGAGCGTTTGTGCTCATCATCGGGCTCGTCTTTGGCACTTCGCGGACTTTGATTCATTTTGATGGCCCGTGGGATCTCGACGATGTTGTATCCGGCTTGTCCGGTATGGACGATGTGGTTGACGACGACGATTTTATGAACGATGGCGGTAAATATTCCGCTCGGCCTCAGCAACTTTCGAGCACGACTTTTGACGAAGACGCGTTCCAATCGCTCGACTTGGATGTGACGTCGGGGACGGTCGAGATTAAACGTGTCTCTGGCGGACCGGTACGTGTCATCGAAAGCGGGCGCGTTGCAAAGGGGGCGTCTGCTTCCGATGCCGCCACTCAGAATCTGGTTAAGATCGAGGGCTCTACACTCAAGATTAGCCAGTTCGACTGCGATGACGAGCGCGCCCATGACCGTAAGGTCACCATTGAACTGCCGCGTGAGCTTGCCGATAACATGATGGGCATTACGGCAAACGTGGGGTTGGGAGACCTGACGGTCGCGGACATTGCGTGCCACGACTTTGATTTGACGTTGGACTCGGGAGACGTCGCGTTCGCGGGCACCGTGACCGACACTCTGAATGCCGAGGTCGGTTCGGGCGATGTGACGTTCGAGCTTTACCAGGCCCCCGCGAAATCGATGGACGTGAGTGTGGGCTCGGGCGATGTGGAGATGACGGTTCCGAACTCGACGGGCTTTAAGGCGAGCCTCACCTTGGGCAGCGGCGACTTTGAGAGCGATTTCCTTCCGCTTGACTACGACGGCGAGACCATTTTGAATCTTGAATTCGATAACGGCGATAAGTCTGCTACGTATCGTTTTGAGGTCGGTTCGGGCGACATGTCGTTTGATTCGGAGTAGTGAGGCAGACGAAAGCCTAGGCGAAGATATAGACGCGCTGTTTGATGAAGGCGCCGAAGCCGAGATCGGCTCCGGCGCCTTTACCTTTACAATGGGGACATGGAACAGATTATCTTGAACATACTCGAGGCCCTGCGTCGCGGCGAGACCGTGGACGACAAGGCGCTCGTCAAACTGATACATGCCGAGGCGCGCCGTGAGGGCGCCGACAAACGTGACCTGGCCAAGCGCCGCCTGCTGCCATTCTGCCAGCGGGTTAAACGCGAGGAGCCGGCTCGGTGGGCTGCGTGGAATGTCGATTCCGATCTGGAACGTCAACTGCTGCAGGTCCTGCGCATGAAGCCTCGTCGCACGGCTTCGGGCGTGGCGACCATTACCGTTATCACCAAGCCCTGGCCGTGCTCGGGCGATTGCCTGTTTTGCCCCAACGATCTGCGCATGCCTAAAAGCTATCTGCATGCCGAGCCGGCGTGTGCCCGTGCGGAGCAAAACTGCTTCGACCCGTATCTGCAAGTGAGTGCCCGTTTGACGGCGCTTTCGCAGATGGGGCATGCGACCGATAAGATTGAGCTCATTGTGCTCGGCGGTACCTGGAGCGACTATCCGCAAGGGTATCAGGCGTGGTTTATGTCGGAGCTCTTCCGCGCGCTCAATGACGATGCTGTGGCTGGTGTGGCGGCTAACCCCATGTTGGCGCGTCCGGGCATCAGCCGTGCCGAGGCGGGGCGTCTGCTCGACGATGCGCCTGCCGATGCCCTGCCGCCGGTGGTAGCGGAGCGCCGCGAGCGCTATCGGGCTGCCGGCATTGCGACTGACGAGGCTGAGCTTGCTGCCGGCGTTGCCGACGAGCAGGGTCGTGTGGATGCTGCCGTGGGCGGCTATAACCGCGCGGTGCGTTGTCTGTACGGCCCTGGTACGCCGTGGGGCGAGGTTGCCGAGTGGCAAACGGCAACGATGGAGGAGCTTGAGCGTCAGCAGCGCATCAACGAGACGGCAAAGCATCGCGTGGTGGGACTCGTTATCGAGACGCGTCCCGATGCCGTAACGCCGCAGGCACTTACGCTCATCCGCCGCCTGGGCTGCACCAAGATCCAGATGGGTATCCAGAGCCTCGACCAGCACCTGCTCGATATCAACGAGCGTCGCATTTCGGTGGCGCAGATCGAGCGGGCGTTTTCGCTTGCGCGCCTGTTTGGCTTTAAGATCCACGCGCACTTTATGCTTAACTTGTTGGGTGCCACGCCCGAAGGGGACAAGCGCGACTACGAACGCTTTATGACCGAAGGGGCCTTTATGCCCGACGAGGTCAAGGTCTACCCGTGTGCGCTCATCGAGGGCTCGCGTTTGGTGGGCTGCTACGAGCGCGGCGAGTGGCGCCCCTATACCGAGGAAGAACTGCTCGATGTGTTGGCCGACGACATCGTGGTGACGCCGGCGTTCTGCCGCATCAGTCGCATGATCCGTGACTTTAGTTCCGACGACATCATGGTGGGCAACAAGAAACCCAACCTGCGTCAGCTCGTCGAAAACCGCTTGGCCGCTCGGGGTGACGGTGCGACGGTGCGCGAGATTCGCTATCGCGAGATCAGCACGGCGGGTGCCGACTTGGATGAGCTATCTCTTGATGAGGAGGTGGCGTACGAGACGCCGGTGACGCACGAGCGCTTTTTGCAGTGGGTGACGCCGCAGGGCAAGATCGCGGGCTTTTTGCGGTTGTCGCTGCCCGACCATTCGTTTGTTGCCGCGCATGCGGACGAGTTGCTGACGATGCCGGATGAGGCGATGATTCGCGAGGTACACGTGTATGGCATGGCGGCGCGCGTGGGGTATCAAGGCCAGGCGGCCCAGCACCATGGGTTGGGGCGTCTGCTCGTAGAGCGTGCGTGCGAGATTGCCCGGGATGCGGGTTATGCGCGTATCAACGTGATTAGCGCGATTGGCACACGCGAGTACTATCGCCATCTTGGATTTTATGACCATGGCCTTTATCTGCAAAAGGAGCTCTAGATGAACAAGCCGAGTGTTTCTGCTGGCGTCGTTGCCGGCGTTGCCCTGGGAGCCGCGGCACTTGGTGCGGCCGCCGTCGCTGTTCGTGCTGCCTGTCTGCAGGTTGCGCGAACCCGCAATGGGTTGGCGCGTGTGAAGCGCGTGCACGATGGGGACGGCGATGAGATTCGCGTGTTGGTGCAAGGCGGCGTCTACCAAAGCGCAAGCTACGTTGGTGAGCGTTGGGCGGAGCCCGTCTTTGCGTACTATCGTGCGTTTGACGACGTGTTTGAGTCCGAGGATGCGATGCGCGATGCTTATGGTCACGGCATCGACCGCATGCTTGTGCTGGGTGGCGGCGGGTTTGCCTATCCCAAGTTCGCGCTGATGTCGCACGAGAGCTTGCGCATGGACGTCATTGAGTACGATGCCGAGGTTACGCGCCTGGCGCGCCGCTGGTTCTACCTAGACGAGCTGGAGCGCGCGGCGGGCGATCGCCTGCGGGTGATAACCGCTGAGGCTCGCTCGTATTTGGGTGTGACGAGCGTGGGCCATCGTCGCTACGACGTGGTCGTGAGCGATTGCTTTGGCGGTGCCGAGCCCGTGCGCGGGCTGGCGACCGTTGAGGCGCTGCGCCTGGTGCGGGGCAGCCTGAACCCCGGGGGTATCTACGTGGCCAATATCGTGAGCGCAAACGAGGGGAGCGATGTGACGTTCCTGCGCGACTGTGCCGCCACGGCGCTTGAGGTGTTCGACCATGCTTGGGTGGTCCCCTGTGGCGATGCAGAGTTCGGCGGCGAGGAGAATTATCTGCTCATCGCCAGCGACGGCGACTACGCCTTTGCCGAAGCTGTGCCCTTCGACACCGACTTCCTCGGCACCATCCTTCACGACAAGTAAGTCTCCCCGTCCCAAAAAGGACTGGCCTTAGGCGTGGTCGCGCCAGCTGAGGACGCGCTGTTTCATGCCCTCGATGTCGAGCACGCCTTCGGCGAAGCCTTTGCGCACGAGCTCCTCGGGAACGTACTCGTCGTAACGATCAAAGTAAGGCACCTCGCCGGGATAGACGAGCTCGATGGGATCGAAGTCCTTCACGGCCTCGGCGGCGAGCACTTCAAAGAACATCTCTTCGTCGGCCTTCATCTTAAATTGCATAAAGTACGGGCGCGACGGGTCGAGTCCGCGAAGGCCCAGCTCCGCGGCACATTTAATCTTGAGCATGCGCTCGAGTGCCAAAAAGGCGTAGCTGCCCAGCCAGGGGAAGAGCACCCAGGTGTCGCCACCCAGGTTGATGAGCGGCTTAGTTCCCGCGCCCGAAAGCTTGGCCGTATGACGAGCCTGCACTAAGCGGGCCCGTGCGTTACCCATGAGGTACGGATATGTTGCGTGCTCGTTGAGCGCCTTGCGCATGCGCTCGAGTACGTGCGTGTTGATGTCACCGGGACAGTCGCCAAAGTAGGCCGGCACACGGCCCTTGACCTGCGTGGCAAAGACGGTATGACGCTTCCAATCCACTTCCTCGACAATCCAGCAATGGCCTGCGATGGCGATGCGCTCACCGGGCGGTGGCGGATTGACGATTGTGCCCAGCTCGGCCGACTCGCTGCGAACGGTGAACTCCTCGTTTTCCTGGAACACGGCGTAGAACTTAAAGTTGTTAATGATGCGCTCGCCCGCGAGACCCACGATGAGCCCGCCACCTTCGGTGACCTGGATATGGTCGATCTTAATGAGGTGACGCAGCAGCACACGGTAATCGTCTGCCGAGACACGGTGGAAATAGCTGAGCGTGAGCACGCGCTGGGCAAGTTCGGCCGGCGTGAGCTCGCCGGTGCTGGCGAGGGTCGACATAGTCTGGTGATAGAGCAGACTGTAGGGGAGTCGATCGAGCTCGGGCGGCTCGACCCACTTTTCCTCGCGATAGAGTTGTACGAGCGCGATACCCTGCAGGAGCTTCCAGGGAATGGTTTCGGGCATCATCGTGCGCGGCTCGGGTTCTTCCTCGCGCATGACAAACCACATCTCGGGCGGAAGGTCGCGACGGCCTGTGCGCCCCATGCGCTGCAAAAAGGAGCTGACGGTAAACGGCGCGTCAATCTGGAAGGCGCGCTCCAGGCGGCCGATATCGATACCGAGCTCCAGCGTAGAGGTGGTGACGGTTGTCTGCGCCTGCTCCTCGTCGCGCATGAGCTCCTCGGCCGTCTCGCGCAGCGATGCCGAAAGATTGCCGTGATGGATGAGAAAGCGGTCGGGCTCGTGTCGACTTTCGCAGTAGCTGCGCAGCATGGAGCACACGGCCTCTGCCTCCTCGCGCGAGTTGGCAAAGACCAGGCACTTGCGGCCGCGCGTATGCTCAAAGATATAGCCCATACCGGGGTCGGCGTTGTCGGGCGCCGTGTCGGTGGGGTTGAGAAGCGCCTGCTCGGTCGCTCGTGGGATGTCGACTTCGCCCTCGGGGGCCGAGGAAGTGCGACGGTCTTTGGGAGCGTCCTTGCCCCGCGCCTGCTCGCGACGTTGACGACGTTCCGCCTGTGTAAGCTGTCCGCTGTGGCGCATGTCTTGTCCGGATGCGGGCAGCGCCGCGGGTGCCACTGCCTCAATGCGCTCGCACGCAAGCACTTCGGCCTCTTGAGGACCCATGCTCTCGAATCCTCGCTGCTGTGCCTGGGGACCCGAGTTGTAGAAGTGCTCCATGGAGATACGCCACACGCGACGCGGTTCCTCAAAACGGGGGATAACGCAGTCGCGTCCCGTTCCCTGTGAGAGAAAGGCACCCGTGCGCTCGGGGTCGCCGATGGTGGCCGAAAGGCCAATGCGGCGGGGCTGCACGCCTGCCATGCGCGAGAGTCGCTCGATAAGGCAGAGCGTCTGCCCGCCACGGTCGCCGCGCATGAGCGAATGGACCTCGTCGATGACCACATAGCGCAGGTCGCAAAACATGCGCGGGATCGCCATGTGCTTATGGATTAAGAGCGCTTCGAGTGACTCGGGCGTAATCTGCAAGATGCCGCTCGGTTTTTTGATGAGCTTAGCCTTGTGCGACTGCGAGACATCGCCATGCCAGTGCCAGACAGGGATATTGGCTTCTTCGCACAGGTCGTTGAGGCGGACGAATTGGTCATTGATGAGCGCCTTGAGGGGGCCAATGTAGAGGGCGCCCACGCTTGCGGGCGGGTTCTCCCAAAACTCGGTCAGGATGGGAAAAAAGGCTGCCTCGGTTTTGCCGGAAGCCGTGGATGCCGTCAGGAGCACATTGTCCTGCGTGTTAAAGATGGCATCTGCCGCCGCAACCTGGATAGAGCGCAAGCTCTCCCAATCGTGGGAGTAGATGAAGTCTTGGATAAACGGGGCGTAGCGGTCAAAGGCGTTCACGGGGCCTCCTCTCAAAAACGAATCTCTCAACGCGGCTGGCAACGGCTTGCTGCATTACTGCCTCAACGTTTGCCCAGATAGAACCTACCATAATAAACCTGTCCCTTTTTGGCAGGCTAGATGGTGAATTCGGCGAAGTTACGGTCGCCGTCTGCGGTGCCGGTGTCGCCTGTTGCGGCTGCCGGCGCCAGCGCGTCGCCACCAACGCTTTGCAGCAGCTCCGCCACATTTGCATCGGGGTTCTGACACAGGATATCGAGCAACTCGATAAAGTCACGAATGACTTCACGCGGCGTCAGATGTGTGTCGGCCCCCACGCGGCCAAACTCAATCTTGAGAAAGTCCACCAAGTCGTTCTCGGTAAGCGTGGGCGTCCAGCCAAAGTAGCCGGCATGGATCTGCATGAGCTTTTCGATGAGCACCAGCAACTCCTCATAGGTGAGTGGCTGCAGGCGGATGATGGGCGCGAGCATGTCCTTAAGATCCTCGCGTGCAAAGCGGCCTTGAGCGAGTCGGCTACGCAGGGCCTCGTAGGAGAACACGCCACGGCGGCGGTCTTCGATGGAGGTTGGCGTGCCGCCCATGATCATGCCCAGGTACTGCGCCTTGCCCTGGAGCGTGTCGTTGTACATGGTCAGGATCTTCTCGTAGTTGTATTGGCGTGTGATGGCGTTGGGAATCTTATACAGATTCACGAGTTCGTCGATGAGCACCAGCATGCCCTTGTAGCCGCTGCAGACCAAAAAGCGCGCAATGAGCTTAACGTAGTCGTACCAGTCGTCATCGCTGATGATGGTCGAGGAGCCCAGCTCGGCGCGTGCCTCACTCTTGGTGCGGTACTCGCCACGAATCCATTTGGTCACGCGGCTCATAGCTTCTTCGTCGCCCTCGGATACGGCCGCGCGGTAGCGGCGGAGCATACGGGCGAAGTCGAAGCCGTGGACCATTTCCTCGAGCGGGGCCAGTTGGGCATTGACGGCAGACTCATCGGCATCGGCACACGAGGCGACCCAGCGATCCAGGATAAGGTTGAGCGCACCGCCCTCGGGGCGCGTTTTAGTCGATATGTTGCGGATGAGCTCACGGTAGGTGGCAAGGCCCTGTCCCTGGCCGCCCTGCAGGCGGCGCTCAGGGGATAGGTCGGCATCGGCGACGACGAATCCCTCGCCCATGGCGTGCGTGCGGATGGTCTGGAGCAAAAAGCTCTTGCCGGCGCCGTAACGACCGACTAAAAAACGGAAGCTCGCGCCACCGTCGGAGATGAGACTCAGATCGGTGAGCAGGGCGCGAATCTCGACCTCGCGTCCCACGGTGATATAGGGAAGGCCGATGCGCGGGACCACGCCGCCCTTGAGCGAGTTTAGGATAACGGCGGCGACGCGCTTGGGCACGCGGGGTGCTGCGGATGCGGTATCACTCATGGTCTAGGTATCCTCTCACGTCTGCTTCGTAGTCCTCAATAATCTGCGGCCCTGCCGCGCTAAATTCAATTACGGTGTCGCCCACCAGGTCAAAGAGCGTCTCGTTGATGGTATCGACGAGCATGTCCTCGCTCTGCCCCGATTGCACTACCGCCGATTCCGCCTGTACTGCGTTGTGCTCGAGCAGCGCGCGGAGATAGGCGTCTGCGGCGGGCGCGAGTTCGTTCGTGGCGTCAGCGGGCACTGCGGCTGCGAACGCTGACGTTGGCGCGAGAAGCGGTGCCACGACACCAAACTGTTCGGTGGATATGGTCGGCTCGTCGGTCAAGTCCTGCCGAATGGGTGCCACGACCGCCTCGACAATCGCGTCGGCTACGGGCCCGGCTTCCGGTTGCCCTGAGTCCGCTGCCTCGGCTTCTGCGGACGCGCCGTCCTCGCGTTCCTCATCGATCAAAAGCGCTTCGCGCGTTTGCGCAGCGGCGTTCCGAATGTGCCCCAGCTGACTCAGATCGATATCGATCTTGACGGGCTGGTGTGCGGCGTCCCACGAAAGCCATGCCACAATCTCGTCATCGATAATCTTGGCCAGATATTTGGGGACCTTTTCTTCCTTAAGGGGATGGGCGGGGTCCAGCGCCAGGCGCAGGCGTTGGTCGCAGGCGCGCATCATTTCACCGAGCTTGCTGCTCTTTTGCCTACTACCATGGATACGCATACATTCCCAAAAGCCGTTTTGGCAACGGTAGATATGGATGGGATCCAGGCGGTATTCGCAGTCCTCGTGGCGCTCGGGCGCAAAGAATACGGCCGAGGCAAACATGGTGTAGGGCATGGCCGTCTCCTCCCCAAACAAGCTCGCTACGATGCCGGTCTTTCGGTGCGTGTCATAGTAGCGCGCCATGTGGACATACACGGCGCATGCCACGTGGCGCAGATCGCGGTGGTGGCTGCGGTCGAGCCGCGAGTTACTTAGGTTGTACGTGGAGAGGGCGTTGATGGCGGCCATGAGTCGCTCCTCGCGCACCTCATCGGGCGGAAGGGGGAGCGTGGGCTCGGAGGTTTTGCGACGTTTGGGGGTCTGGTCGGACGGTGCCGGTGCCGGTACAAGGTCTCGTGCCGCGCGCCGCAGCTCGATAAGGGCGTTATCGAACATGACGGTTTTAGAGTCACGAAGCAGCTTGGGGTCGAGCCCATGGAATACGGCGTAATCCTGCAACCACACGCGTGCAAACCGATCAATGCCGGGCTCGAAGGCGCGATAGACATCCCAAAAGGCCTTGATCTTGTTAAAACCGTCGAGCGGGTCATCTACGCCAATGCCGCAGATCAGCTCATAGAGATACAGAAAGGCAAAGGACGTAGACGTTTCCTCGACGGTTCCGCGGCGCACTTGGGCACGCCAGGTAAAGTAGCCGCGCAACTGCCGGTCGCTCATGGCATTGTAGGTGGGAAAGTACGACTTAAAGGTGCCGTTGTAGGGACAGTCGTCCTCAAAGTCGGCCATCAGCAGGCCCTGGCGGTAGAAAAGCTCGGCTTCCGAAAGCCAGCGACCTGCGCCGCCTTTGGGGTCATCCTGCCAGCGCGATATCTCGCGCATTTTACGGTATTGGTCGGGGAGGAAATTCTGCATCTGTCGGCCGGTTTTGAGAATCGGCTCGTCTGCGTAGACTTCATGTGAGAAGCGGGCAGACTGATGGGTCCGGGCCTCGGCCATAATGCGCTCGATGAGCATCTTGATGTCCTGGTCGGCCACCGCTCCTCCTCTCGAACGCAGCTACGGTGACCTCATATCATAGCACAGCATCAAACAGGTGTTCGAGATACCGCTGCGTTGATAGATTTAGAACAGGAGGGCGTAGATGACGGCGATGACGACGGAGGGGAGCATATTGGCCGTGCGGAAGGTCTGAGGACGGATGAGGTTGACGCCGACGCAGAAGATGAGCATGGAGCCTACGAGCGAAAGGCTGTTGAGGGCTGCTGTGGTCATGATGGGGGAGAGCGCGCCGGCAAACAACGTGATCGTCCCCTGGAACACGGCTACGGGCAGGGCCGAGAAGATGCAGCCGCGTCCGAGCGACGCCGTCATGGTGCAGACGATGATGCAGTCCAGTGCGCCCTTGAGGGCAAGCGTTGACCAGTCGCCGAGCAGGCCGTCCTGGATCGATCCCACAATTGCCATGGCGCCGATACACACGGTGAGTGAAGTCGAGACAAAAGCGTTGGTGAACTCGTTATCGCCCTCACTGCCGGTCTTGCGCTTGAGCCATTCGCCAAGGTTCTCGATGGCGGCTTCCAAGTTGACGGCCTCGCCGATGAGCGAACCGAGCGCAAATGAGACGATGAGCATGGTGGTGCCGGTGGTCGCTAGCGCCTTCCCATCGATAAGGAGCATCTTTTGCATGGTGCCGCCAAGGCCGATAAACAGGACGCACAGCCCCGATGCTTTCATGAGCGTGTCTTGGATGCGCGGTGTGATGAAGCGGCCGCCCGCTAATCCCAAAAGACCGCCCGCAACTAAAAGCACAACGTTGATGATTGTTCCCAAGCCCGGCATGAGCCCTCCTGTATTGATGCCAACGTGGCAATCGTAGCAGAACGAAATGCGAGGCACATCGCGACTCATCTAATACGTTATATAAGTGGTATTAGGAATGATGCGCGGCATTTAAGCCTCAGGTGGTTGTCGGGACATAGGGATAGTATTCAAAGCGCAGTGTCATAAGCCGCTGCGGGGATTCAATAGCCGCGGCGATGATATTGGCATCGCGGGCACGATCAAACCCTTCGAGTTCGATCTGATACGAGACGTCTTGCATAATGTCCAGACGTCGCCAGGCTAGGAGTGTGTCACCATCGAATTCTAAGGTCTTGCCTCCGTCTGGAGCAACGGCGTATAGACGCAGCTTGGCGGTGGTTGCAGGGTCGACAACCGTGACCTTTTTAATTTCGTTTCGAGTATTCTTGGCGCCCAACAAGGTGAGCAGTGTTGGGGCCACGACCTCGCCCGATGGCAAAAAGACGACTTCGATGGATTCAGGAAATGCGATGATGGCTGACTTGCGGACGGGCTGATTGGCGGCGGCAACTTCGATGTTCGCAGCGTCGATGACCTCTGTGTGGTCGAGCGCGGCAAGCACGCAGCAGTTACCTTCATCGATCTCTTGAGGATCAGCAAGTCCCAGACTGTCTGCGAGCTCGGGATCGTTTGGATCGTTAGCGGGCTCATTCGGTGCTTCGAAAGAAGCTGAGACGCTGTTTGTCGGCGGCGGCGTGTCGCCCGCACCTGCTTCTTTGTCCGCGCTCCCTTCTTGTATGGTTGCGTTGATGGGTTCGTCGTTTGGGGGGAGCGTCTTGGCGTCAAGCGCGGAGGGAAGAATTCCGATGGCTCCGGATCCGTTCCACTCCATTTCGAGAAGCGCCGGGTCGGCAAGAATGCGTTGCCTGCTTTGCGTGTGGGCATCGATTTCAATAGGGCCTGCCTCTATCCCTCGTGTAAGGCTGAGTGATCCGGCTGGCTTCTCGAAATGAGCGTCTGTGTCTTTGGCGCTGACGGCGTAGAACAGCAGGGACGCTTCTCCCGCCGCGGTGGCATCGGTACCGGCTTTGGTCAGCCGCAACGATGCCGTGAATGAGAGGGTGGGCTGCGCATCGTCTGCATTCGCGGCGGCGCAGCCCAGACATATACCGCCTCCTTTCTCAAAAAACGTACCGTCGAAGGCGACCTTCGCTCCGTTCGCCGAGTCATCGACCGAAGCGATGTCGATGCGCAGCTCTAAATTGCATGGATCGCCATCCGCATCGAGCACAACCGAACGCCACGTGCAGACGGCGAACCCCGCCTGGGAGCCGTTTGCCTTGTTCGAACGCTTGATATCCACGACTATCGAGCCGTCCGTATTACGACGAAGGCATCCCGAGGTTGAGCTTGCGGCCTGTGCGATCGAAAAACGCTTGCACGCAATGGCGCTCGACGGATTTGGTGCAGAACTTAGGGCTGCTGGTAAGGAGTCTGCCATGACGGGAGTCGCCCAAGCGGCGACAGGCGTTCCGGTTGCGAGCGCGCCGCAGAGTGCGACGACGGGCAAAAGGTTCTTCGATGCCATGGGGTCTCCTTAGCTAATTTAGTGCGGCCTGTCCGTGTTTTGTTTCTGGCTGCGTTTGATGTGCAGACCGAGGCCGGCGGTTCCCGCGCCTGCTGCTGTGGCGCCTGCTGCCAAGAGCCATCGTCTGTCGCCTGTCTGCGCCAACGGTTCCTCGCGGTCGCCGCGGTCGAGCTCCGAGAGGTCGACCGTCACTTGCGTGGCGGCCTGCGCCTGTTCTTGCTGGGCAAAGGCCATGGCTGGCCCAAACGCTAGGATGCTGACGGCGGCGGCCAGGGCGACGGCCTTATGCCGTGTGCGCACCGGGCTCGACCGTCCAGGTGATCGTTGCAACCTGATCGCCTTCGCCGGTTACGCGGAAGATGTCGCGCGTGACGCGGGCGACGTTTCCGCTTGTCTTGAGCTTAATTTTGTCCGTGCCGCCGGCAATGCCCTGGTAGCCCATGTCGAAGGCTGCGTTCTTGGAAAGATCGAGGCCCGTCCCCTGCATTGCGGCGCTGGCGTTCTGGAGTGCGCCGTCGGGGCCGACCTTAAAGTCGATGGAGTTCTGCGCGGTTCCGGTCTTGGCGTCGGCAGCAATGGTCCAGGTGTTCATGGCATCGATCTTCATGTTGGTGACATGGATGCCGTAGGCCGAATGATTGTCGATGGTGGTCGCGTCTTCTGAGGGGCCCTGAAGCGTGCCGTCGGCCTTGGCGACGAAGGGAATAACCGTCGGAACTTTGAACTCAACGTTGTCGATCTCGGTCCTGACCATTACTTTCGTGGTTCCAACGCGTCCGGCTGCCATAGCTGGCGTCGGGGCGGCGCCCATTGCGAGCGCGAGCGCGAGCCCTGCGCCCACGGCGAGCGCTCTGGCTCCGTTCATGTTCCTGGTGATGTCCATGGTCGTTCCTTTCTATTCGCCGCGGGCCGTCCCCGCGATGATTGGACGAATGCTGGTGAATTGCGTGCGGTGCCGCGTCGGCCGGAAAGCTAGTTCTCGGCTTGCTCAACCCGTACCTTGACACGTGTCGGATTGCCGTGGCTGTCGAGGGTCTTTGCATCGAGTGCCTGGATCTCGATGTACGCCTCGCCTTCTTTGATGTCGCCGGCGGGGCACGTTTCGATTGTCTTGCCGGTCTCGACCACACCGGATTCGTACATGGTCTCGTCGTTTTGGATGACGCGGAATCGCTGGGGAAATTTATTGTCTTGGACGTTTTGCACGTTGACGCGCAGCTTGCCGTCCTCCTGCAGCTGAGCGACCGGTGCGACCGAAATCGTCATCATGTTGTCGCGGACGATGGCGTCGAGCTCATCTTGGATTTCCTGACGCGTTTTGCCCTCGGCCGTCGTAACCGAAGCGCCCGCCTCGGGTACGGGCTGCGACTGCCAAGTGTATAGTCCTACGGCGACAAGGGCACAGACGATGGCCAAGCAGGCAACGATGAGCTTCCTGCGATGCCCCAGACCTGCAAAGTGGGGCGGCTTCTTCGCGCTCATGCGGCATCCTTGGCGGCATAGATGCGCGCAAAGGTGGACGGGTCCGCTCCAAAGAGCATGTGAAGCATCAGGCGGCGCGAGTAGACGAGTTCTTCGAAGTCGGGAGGGAGCTCGATGTCGTGGATATGCGCGATGTGGTGGGCGAGCGCCGAGAACGACTCGGGGTCGCAGATCACATCGGTGGTAACGTGGTAGACCGTCGTATCGGGGAATGCCTCTTCGTCGAAAGGCAGGAGATGGGGATCGTCGTCGACTTCGATGGCGATGCCGTACTGGGGCCAGTAATATGCCATGGGAACCTCCCTGCTTCTGGGCCAAAACTTCTATCGGTTTTGGCTGTCGACGCCGACCGTATCAGCCGCTACTTGACCAATTTCTGACCAAATGCTTGACGGATTGGCGTCTCCGCAGGTAAAAGGCGGCAAAAAATACTCCAACTTTTTTCGAGCGACAATCGCGCGGTCGGCGACGGCGGGGCCATATGTGTCAAAAGCATCGTCTGCCGAGGAAATCAAGCCGCTCGCCGAATTGCACGAACGTAAAAAACGCCAATTATGGAGACGGTCTCGAACACGTTGACGAAACGATGCGGTAACATCTCCCTGCAAACACTGTAGTTAGCTAAAGGGGGAGTTCGCGTGTCTGCAACCATCAAACCCTTCACCGACGAGTTCGAAGAGTATGGCCGCGATGAATCTCGCGCATCGGGCGAGGCCTCGAGCATCTCGTTTCCGACAACGGAAAACGAGGTCCGTGCCATTTTGGAAAAGCTCCATGTCGAGCGTGTTCCGGTAACGGTTCAGGGCGCCCGAACCGGCCTTGCCGCCGGCGCCGTGCCCCACGGCGGGCATATCCTCAATACTTCCCGTATGAATCGCTATTTGGGCCTTCGCCGCGATGAACAAGGCCAATTTCTGCTGCGCGTGGAGCCGGGCGTTGTGCTCTCGGAGCTGCGCAAGCAGCTGAGCAAGAAGGTGCTGCCGACCGCTGGTTGGGACCAGGCATCGCTTGAGGCCTACGAGGAGTTCCAAGAGGCTCCCGACCAGTTTTTTCCCACCGATCCCACCGAGGCGTCTGCCTGTCTGGGCGGCATGGCGGCATGTAACGCCTCCGGTGCCCGCAGCTACGCCTACGGCCCCATGCGCCCACATATCACGGGACTCCACGTCGTGCTGGCTGATGGCGATTTGCTTGAGCTTCGACGCGGCGAGGCTTTTGCCCAGGGCCGCCACCTGTCGCTCGTGACGGCAGCGGGCCGTACACTCGAGCTCGATCTTCCCGGCTATACCATGCCCAAGACAAAAAATGCTTCGGGCTATTTCGTTGTTGACGATATGGATGCCATCGATCTGTTTATCGGTGCGTGTGGCACAATCGGCGTCATCACCGAACTCGAGATTGCCCTGCAGGTGGCACCCGCGGTCGTTTGGGGCGTGAGCTGCTTCTTCGACAGCGAAGACAAGGC
The DNA here is from genome assembly GCF_032584215.1 of Collinsella aerofaciens. GTDB lineage: Bacteria > Actinomycetota > Coriobacteriia > Coriobacteriales > Coriobacteriaceae > Collinsella. The sequence goes on from NZ_JAWHPN010000001.1 coordinate 102,125, forward strand.
CGTGTCCTTCACCGATTCTGTGCGTCCCGTCCTGTCCCATGCGGCTGCCATCGAGTACTTCGATGCTGGCGCCCTGGATATTCTACGTCGCCAGCGCGAGCAGTCGACGGCGTTTGCCTCGCTGCCTGCGCTCGACAAAGACGCCAAGGTCTGTGTCTACGTGGAGCTCGACTGCGACGACGAAGCCCAGGCGACTGAGGAGCTGTATCACTTGGGGTGGGTACTGGAGCTTGCGGGTGGCAGTGACGATGCGACATGGGTCGCGCGCACCGAGGTCGATCGCGAGTGTCAGCGATTCTTCCGCCATGCGGTGCCCGAGAGCGTCAACATGCTCATCGACGAGCGCCGCCGCATGGATCCCACCATCACCAAACTGGGTTCGGACATGTCGGTGCCCAACGCGCACTTGGCCGATGTTATCGCCCTCTATCGCCGCACGCTGGCGGAAAGTGGGCTTGAATCTGCCGCCTGGGGGCATATCGGTAACAACCATCTGCATGTGAACATTCTGCCGCGCGATGCGCAGGATTATCGCCGCGGCGGAGAACTCTTTGCCCAGTGGGCTTCCGAGGTCACGGTCATGGGCGGCGCCGTCTCCGCAGAACACGGCGTCGGCAAGATCAAGGCGGGCTTCTTGGAGACGATGTACGGTCACGAGGCCATGGTCGAGTCGGCGCGGCTCAAGCTCCAGCTCGATCCTGCCGGGCAGCTGGGTCGCGGTAACCTGTTTTCGGAGAAGCTCTTGGATGAGCTCGTCCAGAAAGGGGGCGCGTGAAGATGAGCGATTTCCATATGGTAGTGTGCGTCAAGGCGGTGCCGGGCAGCACCGAGGTCAAGATGGACCCCAAGACCAATACCATCGTGCGTGATGGCAAGCAGGCGGTCATTAATCCCTTCGATGCAAGTGCCCTAGAATGCGCGCTGGCGCTGAAGGACGACTTTATCGGCTTTGGCATGGACGTGCGCGTAACGGTGGTGTCGATGGGCATCCCCGCGACTGAATCGCTATTGCGCGACTGCATCGCCCGAGGCGCCGACGACGCGCTGCTGCTAACCGATCGCGCCTTTGCGGGTGCCGATACCCTGGCAACCACCTATGCCCTCAAGTGCGGCATCGAGGCGCTCGACGAGGACTTCGACCTGCTCATCTGCGGCAAGATGGCGGTGGATGGCGATACGGCCCAGATTGGCCCCGAGCTTGCCGGCGCCTTTGAGATTCCCTGCGTGACCGATGTGAGCTGCGTGCAGAGCGCAGGTTTTACGACGTGCGGTGCGCTTTCGCTCGTTCACGGTTGCGATGCCGGCGAGGAGACGGTCTATCTGGAGATGCCGTGCGCGATGACGACTGCCAAGGAGATTGGCCAGTTGCGTATGCCGAGTATTGCCGGTATTCGCGCGGCAGAGGAGGCGGACGTGCGCGTGGTCAGTGCCGCCGACGTGAACGCCGACCCCGCGCGTTGCGGCCTTGCCGGGTCGCCGACACAGGTCGTGCGCTCGTTTGTGCCCGACCGTGACCAAACGTGCGAGACCGTTGAGGGGACGGCGTCCGAGCAGGCGGCAAAGCTTGCCAAGATTATCGAGGGGATGGCATAGATGAGCGGACTGATTATCGATAGCGAGGCCTGTATCGGCTGCGGTCGCTGCGTTCGCGCCTGTGCCTCGGGCGGCATCGTAGTGGAAGGCGAGCGACCCAACCGATGCGCCCACGTAACCGACGGCTGCATCCTGTGCGGTGGGTGCGTCGACGCCTGCCCCGTCAACGCTATCTCGATCGAGCGTGACGAGGCCGCTGGTGCGGTGGACCTTGATGCATATCGAGACATTTGGGTCTTCGTGCAGACTGACGAGCACGACGCCGTGGCTCCCGTGGCCTACGAGCTCATGGGCAAGGGGCGCGAGCTTGCCGATGCTCGCGGCTGCCGTCTGGTGGCATTGGTCGGCATGAGCCCCGAGGGCTCGCTCGGAGACCTGGAGCATCTGGTTTGCGCCGGCGCGGACGAGGTCCTGGTTTGTCGCGACGAGCGTTTGCGTCAGAGCGATGCCGAAGTCTACGCTCGCCTGATCTGTGATTTGGTAGCCGAGCGCAAGCCCGAGGCAATTCTGTACGGCGCGACCGCTTTTGGTCGCGAACTGGCACCCGGCGTTGCCGTGCGTTTGCAGACGGGCCTTACGGCTGACTGCACCGTACTTTCGATGGATACAGAGACGGGACTGCTGCAACAGACGCGTCCGGCGTTTGGCGGCAACCTGATGGCCACCATCATTTGCCCCAACCACCGTCCGCAGATGGCAACGGTGCGCCCCGGTATCTTTAAGGCTCCCGACTTCGACTACGGCCGCTCTGGCACGATCACCCAGATATCGCTTGCGGATGATGCTAAGGCTCATGTCGAGATCTCGATTCCCGCCGAGGAGTGGGGACAGCAGCCCTCGATCGCCAATGCCGAGCGCCTGGTCGTGGTGGGTCGCGGCATTGGTTCCAAGAAAAACCTGCCGTTGATGCGAAGGCTCGCCGAGGCTCTGGGAGCCGAGCTTGGCTGCACGCGACCCGTCGTGGAGGCCGGCTGGTTGGAGTATCGCCATCAGATTGGCCAGACGGGCGTATCGGTTTCGCCCAAGCTTCTCGTGAGTATCGGTGTTTCGGGCGCCATTCAGCATCTTGCCGGCATCGGTGGGGCGGAGTGCATTATCGCCATCAACGAGGACCCGGATGCCCCCATTTTCGGTGCTGCCCAGTACAAGGTTGTTGGGGACGCCGTCGAGGTCGTCGAGGAGCTGCTGGCCCAGCTTGAGCGCTAGGCGCGCGCCAGCCAGTCGCGCATCTCGTCCTTTAGGCGGCTCCAAGTTGCCTGCGTGGCGGGGTCGGTAAAGGGCCGCGTAATGCCAAAGGGCGCGTCGAGCAGGCGGTGGATATCGCCCTGTTCGCGCGCCAGCGCGCGGCTTGCTGGATAGACGAGCTCAAACATAAAGCAGATAAGCCCCACCAAGAAGTCGGCGGGCTCATCGCGCTCATCGCGTGCGACGCAGCGGTGCTCGTCAAAGGCGGCAAGTGTCGGCGACGAGAAACGGCTGCCGAGAAACGTCTTCTCGTCCACCTTGAGGATAGTGTCGACGGTGCTGTCGGCGATGGTGCGCATAATGTCGATCTTGTCACCATCGCGCACGATATCGCAGAAGCTCCGCGTGCGCACGTCGAGCTGCGCGGGTAGGCGGAAATCGCTGTGATAGGCAATGCTCGCTCGGATGAGCCCATCTTCTGCCGGGTCATCGATAAAGTCGCGGATGCTCGTTACGGCGGGTGCATCGGCGGGATTCTCGCCAAAGAGGACCTCGATGCCCAGCGCCGCATGGCTCATGCTCTCGGCGTCCTTAAAGGTGTCCCAGCGTCGCAGCTGCTCAAAGCGGCCCATATCGTGTAGCAGGCCGCAAAGCCATGCCAGGTCAATATCTTCTGACGACCAGCCCTGCTCGCGCGCAACGGCATCGCATGCCTCGGCCACGTGGTATGTATGCTCGATTTTGAGCGCGATGCGTGGGTTGGTGGCGTCGTAGGCATCGGTGTAGCTTTTGAAGGCCGCGCGCGCCCGGTCTCGATCGATAGCTGTCATAATGACTTCCTAAAAAGTTGTGTCTTTCGATCCGGTGGCAATTGTAGGTGAACTCGGTTGCTGTCGGATGATGATTCTGCCGTGTCGCTACATGCGGCTCGGAGACCTTGTCAGGATGAGAAGCGTATGGTGCTCAAAATCGTTAGAACCGTCTGGCCGGTGATGCTTACCTATGTTGCAATAGGCGCGCCGTGCGGAATGATCATGGGGCAGACGGGAATGGAGCCCTGGATGGTCTTTGCCCTGAGCAGCACGTTTGTGACGGGCAGCGGGCAGTTTATGATCTGCAACCTGTGGCTGGCGGGTGTGCCTGCAGCATCGATCGTCGCGAGCGTCGCCGCAATCTCCTCGCGCTTTGCGCTTTACTCGGCATCGATCGCACCGCATCTGAGGGGTGCCTCGAAGCGTCAGACGCTGGCTGTTGCCGCGACACTTACCGAGGAGGCATACGGCATCTCGCTTGCCAAGTTGGTTGAAGGGGAGGATTGGGGCCCGCGTGAGTCCTTCGTGCTCAACGTGATCCTTATCGCAACATGGGGCGTTTCGTGTACGACGGGCGCCATCGTCGGCGCCGTTGTCGATGTTCCCACCGCCATTGCAGCCTTTGTCTGCACCTCACTCTTTATCTGCCTGCTCTTTTCGCAGCGGCTGTCGCGCGGCAACGTTGTCGCGGCGGTTTCGGGCGCGGTGTCCGTCGTCGTATGCAAGTTCTTGGGCCTCACGAATATTGCCGTGCCGGCAAGCGTCGTGGCCGGCATTGCCATTGCGTTGGCGTGCGATGCTGTATTTGACGGAAGAGGTGCCCGCGATGCCCGTTAACGAGTTCTTGGTTCTGTGGCTGTCGTCGTGGGCTGCTATCGCGTTCTTTCGCATCGCGCCGGCGTTCGCCTTGCGCGGGCGGACCCTGTCGCCCCGCATTACCGAGGCCCTGGGCTATATCCCGCCCGCTGCCTTTGCCGCGCTGGTCGCCAACGACTTGGTGAGCCCCGGCGCGTTCGACGCGGGACTCTGGCCTGCCTTGGTTCCCTGGATTGCGGCCGCCGGCGTCGTGGTCGTGGCGGTCAAGACAAAATCGATGCTGTGGTGCTGCGTCTCGGGCATCGTACTCTATATTGTCTTGAGCCTTATATAGGGGTGGCGTCGCGGGCGCCGAATCTCGTTCCACCCCAACTTGTCGGATTTTTCACCGAGCTGGTCTATTTCTTCTGGTACCATGGTCAAACTTTACTGTAGCAAAGCGTGACGTGGGCTTTTGTACCCCGTCAGCGGAAATGGGGTTTCATGGCACAGGAAGCAACCACCAACGAGCAAAAGAAATTCAAGGTCCCGCGCATTCCGGGCGACATCATGATCTATCCGATGATCGTCGGTCTTTTGCTCAACACCTTCTGCCCGCAGGTCTTTGAGGTCGGCGGCTTCTTTACGGCTGCCTGTCGCGGTGGCTCCAATACCATCGTCGCCGCGATCCTGCTGTTTGTGGGCGCCGGCATCAGCTTTAAGTCCACGCCGGGCGCCATCAAGACCGGCATCGTCGTGCTGATTCCCAAGCTGGTCGTCGCAGCGGCTCTCGGCCTGGGTGTGGCATATTTCTTTAACGATAACTTCCTGGGTCTGAGCTCCGTGTCTATCATCGGCGGCATTACGTTTTGCAACATGGCGCTCTATACGGGCATCATGGGCGAGTTCGGCGATGAGTCCGAGCAGGGCGCCGTCGGTATCCTGTTCTTTACGGCCGGCCCCGCCGTCACGATGATCATCCTTGGTGTTTCGGGTCTTGCCAACATCCCTGTCGGTACTATCATCGGCTCCATTTTGCCGCTCGTTATCGGCATGGTTCTGGGCAACCTGTTCCCGTTTATCAAGAACCTGCTAGTTCCCGGTGCCAACCCCGCGATCGCCGTTATCGGCTTTCAGCTCGGTGCGTCCATGAGCCTTTCGAGCTTTATCACCGGCGGTATTTCGGGTATCCTGCTGGGCCTCATCACGCTCTTTATCGTCGGTCCCATTACCTTTGCCTTCGAGCGCTTGTGTGGCGGCAACGGTAAGGCGGCTGTGGCATGCTCCACCATTGCCGGCACGGCCATGACCACGCCGGTTGCTCTCGCCGAGGTCGCGCCGCGCTACGCCGAGCTTGCGCCCACCGCGTACGCCCAGATCGCCACTGCCGTTATCATCACGGCAATCATGGCTCCGATTCTGACCGGCTGGGTCGACAAGAAGTTCTGCCAGGGCAAGGAGGACCTGTCGCCTGCCGGTGTCGAGGCCATCGAGGAGGCCGTCGCGACCGACATCGACGGTGAGTAACGGCCGTTACCGATAATTGATTCCGGCGTGCAATTCGCGCCGTCCGAGCGCCCGAACAGAAACTGTTTTGCAGTGATGTTCGGGCGCTTTGCTATGATTCCCTTTACCCCTGCGGAGTAAAGGGGTGTTTATTGCCCAGATTCGAATTGGGCGATTCTGACCATTCGGATATTGAAGGGAGGGCGTCTAGTGGTTAAGGCACTCAAGATTGAGATATTCCTGCTATGCATGATTGTTCTTATCGGGCTTGCCGCGCGAAGTCGTCGCTCCTTGTTCTCGAGCACCCTGCAACTATTGTTTAGTATGCTTGGCTACACCTCTGCTGCGTACGTATTATTCGATATGATCTGGACGCTTTCGGATGGTGCGGACGGCACGTTGGGCATTGCTACCAACTGGATTTCCAACGCGGTTTCGTTCTCGCTCTTTGCCATCGCGTGTCTCATTTGGTTTATCTATTCCGAGACGATGCAGGGTTCTCGCCTTGTGACCTCGCGCTATAGGGTGGTGCTTGTAACGTTGCCTACGGCTCTGGTGGTCGTGCTGGCGTTTACCAGTTACTGGACGCATGCCCTGTTCTATATCGATTCGCAGGGCGTGTATCGTCGCGGCTTTGCTTATATGATCCAGCCCATTGTCAGCTACTGTTACGTTATACATACGTCCCTGCATGCGTTTGTGCAATCTCGCAGGGTCGAGAGCTTGCAGACGAAGGCTATCTATCGAACCTTGGCGTTTTTCGCCATTCCGGCCCTGGTGGGCGGTACCTTTCAGGTCGTATGCTCGGTGCCCGGCCTTTGTGTCGGCATAATGATTAGCATGTTGCTGCTCTACATCATCTGCCAGGAACAGCTTATCTCGACCGATCCGTTGACTGGTCTCAACAATCGCAACCGTTTTGAGACCTATATGCTGTCGCTCTTCTCAAATGTTGGTCATACGGACGATGTGTATCTTCTCATGATGGACGCTGACGGCTTTAAGCAGATTAACGATCGCTATGGACATGTGGAGGGTGATCATGCTCTTCAGGTCTTATCTGCTGCGCTCAAAGAGGTCTGCTCGGCGTCTGGTGGCTTTATCGCACGCTACGGTGGCGATGAGTTCGTGGTGCTCCAAAAGGCAGTGGCGGAACGGGATATCATGCATCTGTGCGCGACAATCAACGACGAGCTCGCGCATGCCGAGGTGCCGTATGCATTGCGGATGTCCATCGGTTACGCGCGGGTCGGCGATAGTGTTGATACCTGGCAAGACTTACTTCGCGCTGCCGATGCGGAGCTTTACCGCGTCAAGGCCGAGAAAAAGAAAGCTGGCGTTCAGATACGCTAGGAAAAGGGGCACACGACCGTTGCGATGGTCGTGCGCCCCTTTTGCGTTTGTGGGGGCCACCGGCCATAATGCCCAGGCGCGGTGCGGCAAGACGGGCGTCTGCCGCCGCGACTCGGTACGAAATCAACGAGAACCAGTGTGCTCCATTAAGCTAAAGTATGCGAATGCCCTCCCTAAAAAGGTGAGTTCGCTAGGCTTTTTTGGGTTTGTTGACGATGATGATGCCGCCGCAGACCAACAGCCGGGCAACGATGACGGTAACGGGGCTCGTGCCCGCGCCTTCGCCGAGCAGCAGCGCGCTCAGCAGTACACCAAAGACGGGGTTCATAAACCCAAAGACCGAGACGCGGCTGACGGGGTTGACGGCAAGCAGGCGCGACCACAGCGAGTAGGCGACCGCGGAGATAAGCGCCATGTAGATGATGAGCGCGATGGCGGGGGCAATCGCCGTGGGGGAGAGCGCGCCACCCATCAAAAAGCCGATGGCGGTGAGGACAAGGCCGCCGACCAAGAACTGCCACCCGGCAAGCAAGACGCCGTCGTGCTCGCGCGAGAAGATGCCAATCAGGCAGGTCGAAAGGGCACCCGCGACGGTGGAGGCTAGGATAAAGCCCTCGCCATCGAGCCTGAAGCCAAAGGTGCCATCCGCGCCCGAAAGGTTGACGAGAGCGACGCCGGCAAAGCCCAGCGCACAGCCAAGCACCTTGGCCGTATTGAGCTTCTCGGTGCGAAACGCCAGGGCGGCAAAGAGGATTGCGAGGAAGTTGGCGCTGGCCTCGATGATGGAGCTCGACATGGCGCTGGCGCGCGAGAGGCCCAGATAGAAAAAGAAGTACTGCCCGATAGTCTGGAAGAGCGACAAGACAAAGATGGGCTTGATGTCGCGAGCCTGCGGAATGAGGGGGCGGCGTTGGGCCGCACTCATCCCAACGATAACCAGGGCGCCGGCAAGCGTGAAGCGCAAGCCCGCAAAGAGCAGCTGCGAGGCGCTATCGTGCGCTGGGATACCAAAGAGTGCGTAACCGATCTTGATACAGGGAAAGGCCGATCCCCAGAGTGCACAGCAGACGAGGCAGCCCAGGATGAGTCCGGGCAGGGTGGCGAGATACGGCTTGCGGCTTTCCATGATGTCCTTCCTACATGCGCGAAGCAAAAAAGAACCCGCCACCGGATGTGCCGGTGGCGGGTGTTGTTACCCGAAGGGATTGTACCCGATGGGAAAGGTTTAAGCGAAGTAGGCCACGCCGCTCTCAAAGATCGGCATGAACTTATCGCCGGGGACATGCTCGGGCACGTTGCGGTACAGGTTGTCGCCGCGACGCTCGGCATGGCCCATCTTGCCCAGGACGCGGCCGTCGGGGCTCGTGATGCCCTCGATGGCGAGTGCGGAGCCGTTGGGGTTGACGGAAAGGTCCATGCTGGGCTTACCGTTCTCGCCCACGTACTGCGTGGCGACCTGGCCGTTGGCGATCAGCTGGGCGAGCACTTCGTCATTGGCGACAAAGCGGCCCTCGCCGTGGCTGATGGCGACGGTGTAGGGGTCGTCCAGGCTGCACTGCGACAGCCACGGGGACAAGTTGGACGAGATGCGGGTGCGCACCAGACGGCTCTGGTGGCGACCGATGGTGTTGAACGTCAACGTGGGCGCATCGGGCGTGGCGTCGACGATGTCGCCGTAGGGCACCAGGCCGAGCTTGATCAGGGCCTGGAAGCCGTTGCAGATGCCCAGCATCAGGCCATCGCGGGCCTTGAGCAGGTCGCGGACTGCCTCGGTGACCTCGGGAGCGCGGAAGAACGCCGTGATGAACTTGGCGGAGCCGTCGGGCTCGTCGCCGCCCGAGAAGCCGCCGGGGATCATGACGATCTGGCTTGCGCGGATGCGGCGGGCAAGCTCGTGGGTGCTCTCGGCGACGGCCTCGGGCGTGAGGTTGTTGATCACGAAGGTGTCGGCCTCGGCACCGGCGGCACGGAAGGCGCGGGCGCTGTCGTACTCGCAGTTGTTGCCGGGGAACACGGGGATGATCACGCGCGGGCGGGCGATCTTGGCGCCGCCGTACACGTGGATATCCTTGGCGCGGAAGTCGATGGTCTCGACCTCGGGGGTCTCGCCGGCGCTGCGGTAGGCGAAGACGCCCTCGATGCCGCTCTCCCAGGCCTCCTGGAGCTCGGCGAGCTCGATGACCTCGGAGCCGGTGTCGATGACATAGCCCTCGACGGTGGTGCCCAGGGGCTCGACGACAACGCCGTCGGCGACCTCGGGCAGCTCGGCGTCCTCGGCGAGCTCGACGATAAAGCTGCCGTAGAGCGGGGTGAAGAGGCTCTCCACGTCTACATCCTCGGCAAGCTCGATACCGATCTGGTTACCGACGCACATCTTAAAGAGGCTCTCGGCGCCGCAGCCGTAGCCGGGCGTGGATATGGCCAGGGCGTTGCCGGTAGCAGTGAGCGCCTCGACGGCGTCAAACGCGGCGAGCAACTGCTGGGCGTCGGGACGGTAGTCCTCGCCATAGGTGGCGGGGGCGATGCGGACGACGCGGTGCGTGAGGCCCTTGAACTCGGGCGAGACGGCGCGGGCGGCCTTGCCCACGGCGACGGCGAAGCTGATCAGGGTCGGCGGAACGTTGAGCTCGCCGGTCTCGTCCTCAAACGAACCGCTCATGGAGTCCTTGCCGCCGATGGCGCCGGCACCCAGGTCGACTTGGGCCATGAGGGCGCCCAGGACGGCTGCCGTGGGCTTGCCCCAGCGCTCGGCCTCGGTGCGCAGACGCTCGAAGTACTCTTGGAAGGAGAGGTAGGCGCGCTTGTGCTCAAAGCCGGCGGCAACGAGCTTGGCGATGGACTCGACCACGGACAGGTAGGCGCCCGCAAACTGATCGGCCTCCATCAGATAGGGGTTGAAGCCCCATGCCATGGCGCTCGCCGTGGTGGTCTCGCCGTCCACGGGGAACTTGGCGACCATGGCCGAGCTTGGGGTGAGCTGCGTCTTGCCGCCAAAGGGCATGAGCACGGTCGCGGCGCCGATGGTGGAGTCGAAGCGCTCGGAAAGGCCCTTGTTGGAAGCGACGTTGAGGTCGGTGACGAGCGAGGTCATGCGCTCGGCGAGCGTGGTGCCGGCCCAGCTGGGCTGCCACACGCTGCGGGCACAGACGTGGGCGACCTGGTGCTTGGGCGCACCGTTGGAGTTGAGGAACTCGCGGGACAGATCGACGATGGCGACGCCGTTCCATGCCATGCGCATGCGCGGCTCGGCGGTAACCTCGGCGATAACGGTCGCCTCCAGGTTTTCCTCGGCGGCGTAGCCCATGAACTCCTCGACGTCACCGTCGGCGACGGCGCAAGCCATGCGCTCCTGGGACTCGGAGATAGCGAGCTCGGTGCCGTCCAGGCCGTCGTACTTCTTGGTCACGGTGTCCAGGTCCACGTACAGGCCGTCGGCAAGCTCGCCCACGGCGACTGAGACGCCGCCGGCGCCAAAGTCGTTGCAGCGCTTGATCAGACGGCAGGCGTCGCCGCGGCGGAACAGGCGCTGCAGCTTGCGCTCGACCGGGGCGTTGCCCTTCTGGACCTCGGCACCCGAGGTCTCGATGGACTCGGTGTTCTGGGTCTTGGAGGAGCCGGTGGCGCCACCGATGCCATCGCGGCCGGTGCGGCCGCCCAGCAGGATGATCTTGTCGGTGGGGGCGGGGCACTCGCGGCGCACGTGGTTTGCCGGGGTAGCGCCCACGACGGCGCCGACCTCCATGCGCTTGGCCACGTAGCCGGGGTGATAGAGTTCGTTGACCTGGCCGGTGGCAAGGCCGATCTGGTTGCCGTAGCTGGAGTAGCCGGCGGCGGCAGTGGTCACGAGCTTGCGCTGCGGCAGCTTGCCCTCGAGCGTCTCGGAAACCGGGACGGTGGGGTCGCCGGCGCCGGTGACGCGCATGGCCTGGTACACGTAGCTGCGGCCCGAGAGCGGGTCGCGGATGGCGCCGCCCACGCAGGTGGCGGCACCGCCGAAGGGCTCGATCTCGGTCGGGTGGTTGTGGGTCTCGTTCTTAAACAGGAACAGCCAGTCCTGGTCCTCGCCGTCGACATCGACCTTCACCTTGACGGTGCAGGCGTTGATCTCCTCGGACTCGTCGACATCGGTCATGACGCCGGTCTTCTTAAGGTACTTGGCGCCGATGGTGCCCATGTCCATGAGGCAGACGGGCTTGGCGTCGCGGCCGAGTTCGTGGCGCATCTCCATGTAGCGGTCGAAGGCCTGCTGCACCACGGCGTCGTCGATCGTCACGTCATCCAGGACGGTGCCGAAGGTGGTGTGGCGGCAGTGGTCGGACCAATAGGTGTCGATCACGCGGATTTCGGTGATGGTGGGGTCGCGGTCCTCATCGCGGAAGTACTGCTGGCAGAAGGCGATGTCCGCCTCGTCCATGGCAAGGCCGCGCTCGGAAATAAAGGCGGCAAGGCCGGCCTCGTCGAGCTCGCGGAAGCCGTCGAGCACCTCGACGGGCTGGGGCTCGGGAGTCTCCATGTACAGCGTCTCGGGCAGGTCGAGCGAGGCGATGCGCGCCTCGACGGGGTTCACCACGTAGTGCTTGATGGCCTCGATGGCGGCTTCGTCCAGAGCGCCCGAGATGATATAGACCTTGGCGGAGCGCACGGCGGGGCGCTCGCCCTGGCTGATGAGCTGCACGCACTCGCTGGCGGAGTCGGCGCGCTGGTCAAACTGGCCAGGCAGGAATTCGACGGCAAAGACGGCGCCATCGCTTGCGGGGAGCTCGTCGTAGGTCACATCGACCTGGGGCTCGCTAAAGACGGTCGGCACGCAGGAGCGGAAAAGCTCCTCGTCGATGCCCTCGACGTCGTAGCGGTTGATGATCCTCAGGGCCTCGATGCCCTTGATGCCGAGAATTTCGGTCAGCTCGCCCTTGAGCTGCTGAGCCTCGACGTCGAACCCGGGTTTCTTCTCCACGTAGATACGAGAGACCATTGGTTCCTGCCTTCCTGATCGGTTGGGCGTACGGTACGGTATGCGGCAGCGGTCGGTTTACGGGACAAGCCTCGCGGTCGCCTTGAGCCACATGTTTGTAAACCTCACTATGATACGACAGCTCGCGGCGCGTTGAGGACGGCGAGGGTGCTACAGTGAAGCGCAAACAAGAGAAAGGCATCACATGGCATTCGTTTCACTCGCCATCATCGCGCTCGTGGCCTTTGCAAGCCCCTTCATCGCCTCGGCGATTCCCAGAAAACCCGTTCCCGAGACGGTCTTTTTGCTCGTGCTCGGCGCGGTGCTGGGACCCCATATGCTCGACATTATCCATGTAGATGCCGAGGTCTCGCTTGTGTCCGAGCTCGGTCTGGCCTTTTTGTTCCTGCTCGCCGGCTTTGAGATCGACCCCAAGAGCATCACGGGCGTCGAGGGGCGCTACGGCTTGGCGACGTGGGTCGTCACGTTTGGTATCGCCTGGCTTGCCGTGCGCTTTACTCCGTGGTTCTCGGTCAGCCATTTCGACGGTATCGCCGTGACGCTTGCCCTCACTTCGACGGCGCTCGGCACGCTCGTGCCCATCATGCGTGAGCGCTCGCTCACCGGCACGCGCGTGGGCGACTCGATTCTTGCGTATGGCACCTGGGGTGAGCTCGGCCCCGTGCTCGCCATGTCGGTGCTGCTGTCTGCCCGCACCGGCATCCAGACGCTTGTAATCCTTGGCTTGTTTGCGGTGGTCTGCGTGTTGCTGGCCGTGGTCCCAAGCCGCTCCAAGCGCGTCGGCAGCCGCTTCTTTGCGTTTGTCGAGGAACGCGCCGATACCACGTCGCAGACCTTCGTGCGCCTGACGGTGCTCATCTTGGTCACGCTCGTGGCGTTCTCGGCCGTCTTTGATCTCGACATCGTGTTGGGTTCTTTTGCCGCCGGCTTTGTCCTGCGCTATATCATCCCCGAGGGCAACCATACGCTCGAGACCAAGCTCGACGGCCTGGCCTACGGCTTTTTGATTCCGGTGTTCTTTACCGTATCGGGCGCAAAGATCGACCTGACGGCCGTGGCGTCGCGTCCGGGCTTGCTCGCGGGCTTTATCGTGGCGTTGCTGATTATTCGTGCCGTGCCCATCCTCATCTCTATGGGCATTTGTCCTGCGACGCGCGATGTGTCGGCGTATGGTCGCATTACCGTGGCCCTGTACTGCACCACGGCGCTTCCGATCATCGTTGCCGTGACGAGCGTTGCCGTCAACGCGGGCGCGCTGTCGCAAGATATTGCGTCGGTCATGGTTGCCGCCGGTGCCATCACGGTGTTCTTGATGCCGCTGCTCGCGCAGCTCTTCTACCGCGTGGTCGACGCCGCACCGGTCGCTGCCGTGGCAGAGGTTGCCGAGCATCCATCCGATGCGCTTGACATCTTGCGCGCCCATCACGATTTGGCGAGCCTGCTCGCACGCGAGCACGAGCTGCTGACCTCGCATGGACATGGGCGTTCGCTCGACGGCATACCTACCCTTGATTCCATTGCCGACCGCCTCTCGACCGAGGCGGCAAGCGGGCACATCGATGCCCGTATCGTGGACGCCGCTCATTTGCTGGCCGAGAAGACCTATGGCGACGAGATCGACCCGTCCAAGCTGACTCCGCGTGAGCGCCGCCGCCTGGAGCGCGCCAAGCTCGCCGTGCACGAATACCGCCGCCGCATGCTGGAGCTCTACGCGCGCGATGAAGCCCAGGACGACGACGGCAGGTAGCCAACGCCGCCGCGGAAAATGCATCCCGGAATTGGCGCCCAGGGTGGGATGCAGTTTCCGCGAGAGGCCCGTTGCGGAAAGCGCGTCCCAGAATCCGCGCCCAGAATGGGACATAGTTTCCGAAAGAAGGCCCTGAGGGAAGCTGCGCCCCGTTTTGGGCTGAAAAACCGGGACGCAGTTTCCCTTACAAACAGAACAAGGCGCGCTGCCTGCGGTTGATGCAGGCAGCGCGCCTTTTGCGTTGGGCCTCGTTGAGGTTCGAAGTAGTGGACTAGTTGGCCATGACGCCTTCGGTCCAAGCCTCAACGTCCTCGATGCGCAGGACGTTGGCGACCTCGGCCACACAGTCGACGCTGGCAAGCTCGGCCGCGGCAGCCTGGACGTCCTTCTCGAGCGCGCGATGCGTCAGGAAAATGACCGAGCAGGCATCGTTGACGCCCGACTTGCCGTCCTCGACCTGGTTGATGAGCGAGATCGAGATGTTGTGCTTGGCAAAGATGTCGACCGTCTCGGACAGGGCGCCCACGCGGTCGGCGACCTTCAGGCGCACATAGTACTTGGTCTGGAGCTCGTCCATGGGCTTAAAGGCGAGGTTGTGACCATAGGGCTCAATCTCGGGCAGCGGAGCCACGCCGCGGCTGATCTGCTCGGAGAGCGACAGGATGTCGCCCACGACGGCGCTCGCGGTGGGGAAGGAGCCTGCGCCGGCACCGTAGAACATGGTCTCGCCCACGGCGTCGCCTACCACGTAGACAGCGTTCATGGCGCCGTTGACCTTGGCAAGCATGTGGTCGGCGGGGATCAGCGTGGGATGCACGCGGACGTCGACGCCGGCGTCGGTATTGCGGGCGATGCCGAGCAGCTTAATGGTGTAGCCGAGCTCGCGGGCCTGGGCGATGTCCTCGGCGCCGATGGTACGGATACCCTGCTGGTACACATCGTCGGTGGTAACGCGGGTGCCAAAACCGATGGAGGCGAGGATTGCCGTCTTGCTGGCGGCATCGAAGCCGTCGACGTCGGCGGACGGGTCGGCCTCGGCATAGCCCTTTGCCTGGGCGTCGGCGAGCACGTCAGCGTAATCGGCGCCCTCGGCGTCCATGCGCGACAGGATGTAGTTGGTGGTGCCGTTGAGAATGCCAGCGATGGTCAGGATCTTGTTGCCCACCAGGTCGTGCTCGAGCGTGCTGACAATGGGGATGCCACCGCCGCAGCTGGCCTCACACTTAATCTGCACGCCGCACGCGCGCGCCTTCTCGGCGAGCGTCTCGACATGACGGCCCAGCAGGGCCTTGTTGGCAGAGACGACGTGCTTGCCGTTCTCGAAGGCGGTGGTGAAGATTTCGGTCGCGGGGTGCTCGCCGCCGATGAGCTCGACGACGATATCGACGGCGGGGTCGGTGACGACGTCGTGCCAGTCGCTCGTAAAGGCCTCGCGCTCAATACCGGCAGCTTCGGCCTGCTCCCAGGCAAGCGCGCAGGCGCGGGTCAGCTTAAGGTCGATGCCGTAGGCGGCCAGGTACTCATCGTGGTGGCTCTTGATCAGACGGGCCACGCCGCCGCCGACGGTTCCAAGACCGATGAGGCCGACGTTCACGGTGCGCAGGGGTTCGCTCATAGATAGCTCCTTCGTGCATCTTATGGATGGATTAACCGCTTAAAGGTTGAGTGCATTCTAGCGTGAACCGAGGGCGCGTGCTCGCCAGGCAACAGGAGTCGCACAAAACGGCACCCCCGAAACGCTGCGGAAACATTGGAAACATGCTCGCTACAAACGGAACTCCGTAACAAACTGTCAACGTTTGCACCATAAGGTTTGCCCTGTACCGCAAGACGGCCGCACCGCGGCCAGCGAAAAGGGGGACACCATGTTTAGCATCAACAACGTACTTAACCGCAGGAGTTTCTTGGCTGGCGCCGCGGCGCTCGGTGGTACCGCGGCGCTCGCTGGTTGCTCGTCGGGTGGCTCGGAGGGCGGCTCCGCCGATGACGGTAAGACCTTCAAGATCGGTGTCATCGGCCCTCTGACCGGCGCCGCGGCAACCTATGGCGTTTCGGCCGAGAAGGGCACCAAGCTCGCCGCCAAGGATTTCTCGAACAAGGACCTCAAACTCTCGCTTAAGTCCGAGGATGACGTCGCTGACGGCGAGAAGGCTATCAACGCCTTCAATACCCTGTGTGACTGGGGCATGCAGGCGCTCGTCGGTCCGGTCACCACCGGTGCTGCCGTCGCTGTCTCGGGCGAGATTGCCGACGACATGCTCATGGTCACGCCCTCGGCCTCGTCTCTCGACGTCACCAAGGATAAGACCACGGTCTTTCAGGTTTGCTTCACCGATCCCACCATGGGCGCCAGCGCCGCGAAGTTCTTGGCCGAGAAGTACGCGGATGCCAAGATTGCCCTGTTCTACAACTCCGGCGATACGTACAGCTCGGGTGTTGCCGATGCCTTTGCCGAGCAGGCCAAGGAGTCCAAACTTGATATCGTCGATACCGAGACCTTTAAGGACGATTCCTCCACGAGCTTTACCAACCAGCTCACCAAGGCCAAGGAGGCCGGCGCCACGCTCATCTTTGCGCCGATCTACTACACGCCGGCGTCCGTTTTGCTCAAGAACGCCAAGGACATGGGCTACGACATGACCCTCATGGGTACCGACGGCATGGACGGCCTACTCTCTGTGGAAGGCTTCGATACCTCTCTTGCCGAGGGCGTACTGCTCATGACCCCGTTTTCGGCTGACGATGAGAAGAATGCCGACTTCGTCAAAGCGTATAAGGATGCCTACGACGAGACACCCAACCAGTTTGCCGCCGACGCCTACGATTGCGTCCACGCCATTGTCGAGGCCATCGACAAGGCGGGGATTGACATTACGGCCGACGGTGCCGACATTGCCGGCGACCTTGCCAAGGCCATGCGCAAGATCAAGATCGAGGGCCTGACAGGCGAGCTGACGTGGAATGACGAGGGCCAGGTCGAAAAGCCCGCCACAGCCTATGTGATTCAGGACGGCAAGTACATCGCCGCCTAAGTGCGCATAAAGCGCGACCGGTGAGGCCGTTTTATTCAGGGCAGGGACGCCTGTAACAGAACGGAAACATTACTTTCACACAATAAAGTGGCATTACTGCATAAAGTAATAGAAATACGCAGAATTATGGATAAATGAACAAATCCAAAGAAAAGTTGAAATAATCGCCACTTTCCTTAACTAAAGCGTCTAGTATTTTGCGAACGCCGAACACGGCGAAGGATGGCCTGTCGGGTAACCGAAACCCGACGAGATTTGAGAGGAGAGCCGCATGTCGAGCCTCACCGGTAAGTCATTGAACCCTGTTATGAATCGCAGGAGCGTTATCGCGAGCGCAGCAGGTCTGGGGGCGATGTCCATTCTAGCTGGCTGCTCCTCCAACGGCGGCGACAGTGGTTCCGCTTCGGGCGACGCTTCGTTTAAGATCGGCACCATCGGCCCGCTGACCGGCGCCAACGCGTCCTACGGCAAGTCCGTTACCCAGGGTGTCGAGCTTGGCTGCAAGGATTTCTCGACCAAGGAGCTGCCGCTTGCCAGCAAGGCCGAGGATGACCAGGCCGACGGCGAGAAGGCCGTCAACGCCTTCAACACCCTGCTCGACTGGGGCATGCAGGCCCTCGTCGGCCCGACCACCACGGGTGCGTCGGTTGCCGTTGCCGCCGAGTGCGGTAACGACCCCAAGACGTTCATGATCACCCCGTCCGCGTCCTCCGAGGACGTCACCGACGGCAAGGATTGCGTCTTCCAGGTTTGCTTCACCGACCCCAACCAGGGTGTCAACGCTGCCAAGTTCCTGGCGCAGAAGTATGCGGACGAGAAGTTCGTGCTGTTCTATAACTCCGGCGACGCCTATTCTTCGGGCATCGCAGATTCCTTTAAGGCCCAGGCCGCTGAGTCCAAGCTCGAGATTGTTGACGAGGAGACCTTTAAGGACGACTCCGCCACGAGCTTTACGAACCAGCTGACCAAGGCCAAGCAGGCCGGCGCCACCATGATCTTTGCGCCGATCTACTATACGCCGGCGTCCGTCCTGCTCAAGAACGCCAAGGACATGGGCTACGACGTCAAGATGATGGGCTGCGACGGCATGGACGGTATCCTGGGCGTTGAGGGCTTCGATACCTCTCTTGCTGAGGGTCTGCTGCTCATGACCCCGTTCTCCGCCGACGACGAGAAGAACGCCGACTTTGTCAACGCTTACAAGGATAAGTACGGCGATACCCCCGACCAGTTTGCCGCCGACGCCTACGACGGCGTGCACGCGGTGGCCGAGGCCCTCAAGGAGGCCGGTCTTGGTGTCGACGCCGACCCGACCGAGGCCGCCGAGAAGCTGTCCAAGGCTATGCTCAAGATTACCGTTGACGGTCTGACCGGCAAGCTCACCTGGAACGATAAGGGCCAGGTCCAGAAGGAGCCCACGGCGTACGTCATCACCGACGGCAAGTACGTACAGGCCTAATTGGCCGCCTTACATAGAGCGGTTTTGATCCCAAGCAGGGGAGGTTTTGGCCTTCCCTGCTTGCTTGGTATCTAGGGACGATGTAACGTCCCTGTTTCATACATCAACTGGAAACCTATTCGAAAGGGGGATGTGGAACATGACGGTCTTTATCCAATACCTGGTCAACGGCCTGTCCATGGGCAGCGTCTACGCCATCATCGCGTTGGGCTACACCATGGTCTACGGTATCGCCAAGATGCTGAACTTCGCTCACGGCGACGTCATCATGGTCGGTGCCTATGTCTCGTTCTGCGCCACGTCGTATCTCGGCCTCCCGGGCTGGGTATCTGTAATTCTTTCTTCTGTGGTCTGCACGGTTCTCGGCGTTCTCATCGAGGGTCTGGCCTATAAGCCGCTGCGCCAAGCAGGCCCGCTGGCCGTTCTGATCACGGCTATCGGCGTGTCTTACTTCCTGCAGAACGCCGCGCAGCTTCTGTGGGGCGCCACGCCCAAGAACTTCACTTCGCTCGTCACCTTCCAGGTGCCGGAGTTCTTGGCCAAGTTCAACGTAAGCGCCGTCTCGCTCGTCACCATCGTCGCCTGCCTGGTTATCATGGCCGGCCTGATGTTCTTTACAGGTAAGACCAAGATGGGCAAGGCCATGCGCGCCGTGTCCGAGGACAAGGCCGCCGCTCAGCTCATGGGCATCAACGTCAACCGCACCATCTCGATGACGTTTGCCATCGGCTCGGCGCTTGCCGCCATCGCCGGCGTGCTCCTGTGCTCCTACTCGCCGGTGCTGCAGCCCACGACGGGTGCCATGCCTGGCATCAAGGCCTTCGACGCCGCCGTCTTCGGCGGCATCGGCTCCATTCCCGGTGCCTTTGTCGGTGGCATTCTCATCGGCATCATCGAGGCGATGGCGCAGGCCTACATTTCCACGAGCCTTGCCAACTCCATCGTCTTTGGTGTTTTGATCATCGTCCTGCTCGTCAAGCCTGCCGGCCTCTTGGGCAAGTACGTCCCCGAGAAGGTGTAGGTGAGCGTTATGAAGTTTCTTAAAGACAAGCAGACGCGTCACGACTTTGTCACGTACGCCATGTGTATCGTGGCCTTCGCCATCGTGTTCTTTATGCAGTCGAACCACATGATTCCGCGCATGATCGCCGGTCAGTTGGTTCCTATTACGGCCTACATCGTCATGGCCATTTCCCTCAACCTCGTCGTCGGCATCGCGGGCGACCTGTCGCTGGGCCATGCGGGCTTTATGAGTGTCGGTGCCTACACGGGCATCGTCACCGCGGTCGCGCTGGAGAGCGCCGTTCCCTCCGATCCGGTGCGCCTTATCATCAGTATCGTGGTCGGCGCCATCGCCGCTGCCATCTTGGGCTTCTTGATTGGTATCCCGGTCCTGCGCCTGAGCGGCGACTATCTGGCCATCGTGACCCTGGCTTTTGGCGAGATCATCAAAGAGATCGTCACCTGCCTCATTGTGGGCGTCGACTCCCGCGGCCTGCACGTGATTTTTAACATCACGGGCAACTCTACGATCGACGACCTGCACCTGCTCGAGGACGGCACCGTCATCATCAAGGGCGCCCAGGGCGCCTCGGGCGTGTCGACGTACTCGACCTTCCTCGCCGGTGCCATCCTGGTCATGGTCGCACTCGTGATTGTGCTCAACCTGGTCCGCAGCCGTACCGGCCGTGCCATTATGGCCGTGCGCGATAACAAGATTGCAGCCGAGTCCGTAGGCATCTCCGTCACGGAGTACCGCATGATCGCCTTCGTGGTTTCCGCTGCCCTCGCCGGTGCTGCCGGAGCTCTCTTCGGCGGTAACATCTCGCAGCTCTCCGCCACCAAGTTCGACTTCAACACGTCGATCCTCATTCTGGTGTTCGTGGTCCTGGGCGGCCTGGGCAACATGCGCGGTTCCGTCATCGCGGCGGCGTTGCTCACGGTGCTTCCCGAGCTGCTTCGTCAGTTCTCGGACTACCGCATGCTCATCTACGCCATCGTGCTGATCCTGGTCATGATTTTTACCAACAACCCGCAGCTCAAGGCGTTCTTCGGTCGCGTCAAGGACCGCTTTGCTTCCAAGAAGGAGGTGGCAGCCGATGCCCAGTAAATTTGAGTTCAAGAAGGGCAAGATGGTCCCGTATCCTTCTGGCGCCATCGTTCCCGATCGTGACCTGGGCGAGCGCCCTGCACTCGAGTGCATCCACCTGGGCATTGAGTTCGGTGGCCTTAAGGCAGTCGACGACTTTAGCCTGACTATCGGCAAGACCGAGATCGCCGGTCTGATCGGTCCCAACGGCGCCGGCAAGACCACGGTCTTCAACCTGCTCACCAAGGTGTACCAGCCCACGCATGGCACCATCCTGCTCGACGGCGAGGACACCTCGGGCAAGTCGGTCTACCAGGTCAACCGCATGGGTATTGCCCGTACCTTCCAGAACATTCGCCTATTCAACACCATGACGGTGGAGGATAACGTCAAGGTCGGCCTGCATAACCAGGAGCGTTACTCCGGCTTTGAGGGCGTGCTGCGCCTGCCGACGTATTGGAAGCACGAGAAGGCTGCTCACGAGCGCGCCATGGAGCTGCTGTCCATCTTTGATATGGAGCATCTGGCAAACGAGCAGGCCGGATCGCTGCCTTACGGCGCTCAGCGTCGTCTGGAGATCGTCCGCGCGCTTGCCACCAACCCCAAGCTACTGCTGCTCGACGAGCCTGCTGCCGGCATGAACCCGTCCGAGACCGCGGAGCTCATGGAGAACATCGTCAAGATTCGCGACACCTTTGGCATTGCTATCATGCTTATCGAGCATGATATGTCGCTCGTTATGAACATCTGCGAGGGCATCTGCGTGCTCAACTTTGGTAAGGTCATCGCCAAGGGCACGGCAGAGGAAATCCAGAACAACGACGCTGTTATTGAGGCATATCTGGGCAAGCAGGATAAGGGGGAGAACTAAATGGCAGAGCCGATGCTTTCCGTCTACAACATCAACGTCTGGTACGGCGCCATCCACGCCATTAAGGACATCTCCTTTAACGTTAACGAGGGCGAGATCGTGGCCTTGATTGGCGCCAACGGTGCCGGCAAGTCCACAACGCTCAAGACCGTCTCGGGCCTGCTGCGTTCCAAGACCGGTTCCATCAAGTTTATGGGCGAGGACATTACTCATACGCCCGCTGATAAGCTGGTTGGTAAGGGCCTGGCTCAGGTTCCCGAGGGTCGTCGCGCCTTTTTGCAGATGACGGTCGAGGAGAACCTGGAGATGGGTGCCTATACGCAGCCCAAGTCCACGGTGGCTCCGGGCCTGGAGCGCGTCTACGAGCAGTTCCCGCGCCTGAAGGAACGTCGTCGCCAGGTCGCTGGCACCCTTTCGGGCGGCGAGCAGCAGATGCTCGTTATGGGGCGCGCCCTTATGAGTAACCCCAAACTGCTTATGCTCGACGAACCTTCCATGGGTCTGGCACCGATTCTGATCGAACAGATCTTCCAGATTGTCGAGGACCTGCACAAGGCCGGTACCACGGTGCTTCTGGTCGAGCAAAACGCGCAGATGGCGCTTTCCATCGCCACGCGCGGTTACGTGCTCGAGACTGGCAAGATCACCATGACCGGCACCGGTCAAGAGCTGCTGCACGACGATAACGTCCGCAAGGCCTATCTGGGCGGTTAATCCATTCAACAAAGGGGGCGCTGACCAACCCGGTCAGCGCCCCCTTTTAAGTTGCGGTGAAATAGGGACTAAATGGGGGCGCTAGACGCCAAAACAGTCCCTATTCCACCGCAACTTCATGGGGGTGTGTGACAATGCCCGTCGGAAAACATCTGCTGTCTTTGGGGGTCTATCTATGCTGTACGAGTTTTGTGCCGAGAACTTTGAGCGGGTGCCGGCGGCTATCGATGCCGGTACAAGGCGTATCGAGCTGTGCGACAACCTTGCCGTTGGTGGCACCACGCCTTCGGCCGGCGTTATCAGCGCTACGACCAACTATGCACACGAGCACGATGCGCGGGTGATGTGCATGATTCGCCCGCGTGGCGGCGACTTTCACTACAACCAGGACGAGTTGCGTATGATGGAGATGGACCTGGGCCTTGCCGTGAGCGCCGGCGTTGACGGCTTAGTCTTTGGCTGCTGCAAGCCCCGCGCTGGCGGATGGGCACTCGACGAGCTTACGTTGGGCGCTCTCGTGATGGCCGCGGGCTGCGCGACCGAGGAATGCAAGCGTGAGCCCATCGACATCACCTTCCACATGGCGTTTGATCAGCTCTCGCCCGAGGCTCAGCTCGACGCGATTGACATACTCGCCGACTGCGGCATCACACGCATCCTGACGCATGGTGGCGCTGCCGGTACGCCGATCGAGGACAACTTCGAAAACCTGGCCCGCTTAATCGAGTATGCGGGCGACCGCTTGACCATCCTTCCCGGCGGCGGCATTTCCACGGTCAACCGCGATACCGTGGCGGCGGCACTGGGCGTCTCCGAGCTCCATGGCACCAAGATTGTGCCGCTGGAGGTGTAGCCCGTGGCACTTGTATTCGATGTCCAGCAGGCGAGCGGTAAGCCCGACGATAATCGTCGCCCTGGCACCGCGTGCCCCTTTTGCGACACGGAGGGGCTTGCCAACATCATCCAGCGCGATGGTGACTGCATCTGGCTCGAGAATAAGTTCAAGACATTGCGGGCCACACGTCAGACCGTATTGATCGAGTCTGCCAATCACGACGCCGACCTGGTGACCTATGAACCGGATGAGCTGCATCATGTGATGCGGTTTGCCCTGGGCTGTTGGCAGCAGATGATCGATTCCCAACAGTACTGCAGTGTGCTCATGTACAAGAACAAAGGCCCGCTTTCGGGCGGCAGCCTCGTCCATCCACACATGCAGATTGTGGGCTTGGAACAGGAGGACGGCTATGCGGCGCTGGCCTCAGCCAACTTTGAAGGCATCAGTGTCTGGCAACAGGGGAGAATCTCGGTCGACATCTCAACCGAACCGATCATGGGGTTCTTTGAGATCAACGTTTCAGCCCCGCAGGGAATCGCTGCCAGCGATGACACGAGAGACCAAGCCGAGGCGGATCTCTTCGCCGATGCGATCCAGGTAGCTCTGCGCTATATCCTGAACGAGCACCACGGTGGTCGCGCAGAGTCGTACAACCTGTTCTTCTATCACCTGGGCGGTCGGACCATTGCCAAGGCGCTGCCACGTTGGGTGGTTTCGCCCTACTTTGTCGGCTATCGTTTGGCCCAGGTCAATGCTGAGACAACGCTCGATATCGATGCTGAGCGCCTGCGTGCGCATCTGGAAACGCTCGTATAGCAAGACTAACACCCGCGTAATGCGGACAGTCTAGCGTGCCATGGCGTCGCGGCCGGCTTCGACGCGCTTGCGCTGGGCGGCGCGCTCCTCGCCGGTCAGACGCTCAAAGAGATGCCCGATAAGCGAGGCGAGTACCTGCTGAAACAGCGTTCCGCACATGACGGGAAACACGACTTCGCCCGGAAAGTACTGCGTGGCGATGACGGCGCCCGAAGAGATGTTACGCATGCCGCAGGTAAAGCACATGGTGGTCGTCTCGCTATATGGCAGATGCAGCGTATGGGCGACCAGAAAACCGAAGACAAAGCCACTGATGGCGAAGACCAAAATAAAGAGGGCGACTTCCAAGCGCACCGCGTTCATGTGCAGCACGTACTCGCTCATGGCGGTGGAGTTGGAGGCGATAACGCCCATCATCATGAATTTGCAGGCGGGCGAGAGCACGGGGGAGAGTTTTTCGTGCCCCCATCCGCGCGTGAGCTCGTTGATCACGATGCCGAGCACGGCGGGGATGGCGATCATAAAGGCCATGTCTTGCATCATGCTCGGCACGTCGATCGAGACGGTGGCGCCCAGCAGGAGCTTGAGCGTGAGCGGAATCGTCACAGGGGAGATAACCGAGGACGTCAGGATGATGGTGAGCGCGAGCGGGCCGTTGCCGCCGAACATGCTAATCCACATAAAGGCAGTGACCGCCACGGGTACGCTGTACTCGAGCACGATGCCGCAGACAAGGTTGGGATTGGAGCCAAAGAATAACGATCCCATGGCATAGGCCGCGATGGGAATAAGCGCCGCCGAGACGAGCAGTGCCAAAATCAGGTGCAGGGGACGGCGGAACACCTCGGCTACCTGGTGGAAGGTGTTGCTGAGCGCACCCTGAAACGTCATAAAGGCGAAGAGGGCGGGAACAATGGGCTTGAGCACGCCAATCTGCTGGGGAAAGAGCACGCCGAGCGCCACGCAAATCGGAACGATGACCTGCATATGCCCCGCGAGGAACTTTCCCAGTCCAGCCCATTGCTTCATATGTCCCGTGACTCCCTTTATCCGCGAACTCGTTTGTATGGATATGCTAGACGCTCGTATGCGTCCGTGCGGCTGAAACGCTCGATTATTTCGAGGGTATTACTGGCATCGTTTACCGAAACCGCGGCGTGCTGCGGCGATTTGCGTCCGCGCCGCACGGTATAATAAATCCGTTCAACAGATCTGCCTGCCGAAGCGGGCATACACAGAGGACTCATCGCTATGAACCGTGAGAGGTATCGCGGCGACCTGCCCCTATCAGGGGTGGGTGCCTATGTCATCGCTTAAGACGACGCATCGCTGGGCGGTCGCTCAGCAAAACCCCGAGCTCGAAAAGGAACTTTCGGCTGGTCTGGGCATTCCCGGGCTGGTGGCGCGCATTATGGTCGCGCACGGCATTGACTCCATCAAAGAGGGCCAATTGTTTTTGACACCTTCGCTCGATCGCGACTGGGCCGACCCACTCATTATCCCGGGCATGTCGGTCGTTGCCGACCGCGTCGAGCGTGCTATTCGCAACCACGAGCACATTGCAGTCTTTGGCGATTTTGACGTTGACGGTATTACGTCGACCTGCCTGTTGACCGAGGCGCTGCGCACGTTTGGCGCCGATGTCACGCCGTTTATTCCGCATCGCTTTGATGAGGGCTACGGTCTTTCGCGCGCGGCACTCGATCGCGTTAACGAGCTCGCTCGCCCCCAGCTGATCGTGACCGTCGATAACGGCATTGCCGCCAAGGAAGAGGTTTCCTATTTGGAGGACCTGGGGATCGATTTGGTGGTCACGGACCATCACGAGCCCTCCGACCAGGTGCCGCAGGGTGTGCCCCTGACCGACCCCAAGCTCGAGGACGAGGGCCCCTCGCGCGAGCTTGCCGGTGCTGGTGTGGCGCTCAAGCTGGTGCAAGTCCTGGGTGAGCGCCTGGGCAAGCCGTCGTATTGGCGTTCGCTAATCGAGGTCGCGGCGCTGGGCACCGTGTCCGATATGATGCCGCTTACGCCCGAGAACCGCGCACTGGTCGCCGAGGGCATCCAGCAGATGCGCGTGACGGCCCGTCCCGGCTACATCGCACTTGCCGCGCTCGCCAAGGCGGACCTTTCGAGCATTACGGCGGATGGCCTGTCATTCTCGCTCATTCCCCGCTTAAACGCTGCCGGTCGCATGGCCGATCCCAAGCTGGCGCTCGACCTGCTGCTTGCCCGCAATCCCATCGAAGCAAGCGCGCTGGCGGCTGAGCTCGAGGAAATCAACCGCCAGCGCCGTGAGATCGAGGCGGAGCTCACGTGCGATGCCATGGCAAAGGTCGAGGAGACCTATGACGGCGGACGCGCGATCGTCGTGGGCGGCGAAGGCTGGCACGAGGGCGTCAAGGGCATCGTGGCAAGCCGTCTGACCAACCGCTACCACGTGCCGGCGCTGCTGTTCTCGATCGAGGACGGTATCGCGCGCGGCTCTGGTCGCTCAGTGGGCAAAGTTAACCTGTTTGACGCTATCGAGCGCTGTTCCGACCTGATGATTCGTCGCGGCGGACATGCCGGCGCGGTGGGTGTGACCATCGAGGCGTCCAAGCTCGATGAGTTCCGCCGTCGCCTTTCCGCCGTGTTGTCCGAGCTTCCCGCCGAGGACTTTGAGGACACCGACGAGGTTGCCGCCACGGTCGACCTTTCCGAGCTGAATATCGAGACTATAGAGCAGATTTCCCGCCTTGAGCCGTTTGGCCAGGGTAATAAGGTGCCGCTGCTGGCCGCCGAGGGCGTGACGATGTGTGATCGCGCCGTGGTGGGTAAGACCGGCGAGCATATGCGCTTCGTGGCGACGGATGGCGCCGCGAGTGTGCCGGCCATCATGTTTCGTGTACCGCAGATCGACAGGCTTATCAATTGCGACAGCGCCGTCGACTTGGTGTTCGAGGCCGTTGCCGAGCATTGGCAGGGTCGTGTGAAGCCCAAGCTCATGGTCAAGGATGTTCTGGTCCGCGATAGCACGCTGCCCAGCGTCGACGATCCGGCATGCGAGCTTCGTCGTGGCGTGCAGCCGGCGGATTCCGGCCTGCGCTTGGAGTCGCGCAAGCGCGAGACGCTCGCCCAGCTTTCCTATACCGAGCTGACGCGCTCGCTTATCCATAGCTTTATCGGCTCGAACCAGCCGCACCGCGCGCAGGTCGAGGCGCTCGATGCCCTGGCCGATCACCAAAGTGTTCTGGCTGTTATGGGAACGGGGCGCGGCAAGTCTCTTATCTTCCATGTACATGCCGCGCGCGAGGCGGTCCTTCGCGGGCGTGCGAGCATCTTTGTCTATCCGCTGCGCGCGCTCGTTGCCGACCAGGCCTATCACCTCTCGTCGACGATGGCCGCGCTCGGCATTGGCGTAGGCGTGCTGACCGGCGAGACCGTGGAGGCGGCGCGCGATGACGTGTTTGCCGGCTTGGCTTCGGGCCGCACCGGCATCGTGCTCACGACGCCCGAGTTCCTGTCCATTCACCGCGACCGCTTTGCGCGTTCGGGCCGCATCGGTTTTGTCGTTATCGATGAGGCGCATCATGCCGGTCTTGCCAAGGGCGGCGACCGCAGCGCCTATCTTGACATGCCCGATATCCTCAAGGCCCTGGGCGACCCGGTCGTTCTGGCCGCGACTGCCACCGCAACGGCTCCGGTTGTGGCCGAGCTCGCCCGCGTGCTACCGATTACCCGTACAGTGGTCGACGAGACGGTGCGCGAGAACTTGCAGCTCGAGGACGACCGAGACCTTGCGAGCCGCGAGAACCGCCTGGTGTCAATCGTGGCGACGGGGGAGAAGACCGTCATCTACGTCAACTCGCGCGACCAGTCCGTGGCGCTTGCTAAGACGCTGCGCAAGCGGGTACCCGATTGCGCGACCCGCATCGCATTCTATAACGCGGGGCTTGCGCGCTCCGATCGTCGCCGTGTCGAGGAGGCGTTTCGTGACGGAAGCCTCAGCTGCATCGTTTCGACCTCTGCCTTTGGTGAGGGCGTGAACCTGCCCGATATCCGCCATGTCGTGCTCTACCACATGCCGTTTGGCGCCATCGAGTTCAACCAGATGAGCGGACGCGCCGGTCGCGACGGTCGGCCTGCCGTGATTCACCTGCTCTATTCGTCGCGTGACGCTCGCATTAACGAGCGCCTGCTCGACTGCTACGCGCCCGAGCGCGACGAGCTCGTCACGCTCTATCGAGCGCTGCAGACTATGTGGCGCTCCAACCGCGGCAAGACCGGAGACGATTCGTTTAGTGCGAGCGATATCGACATCGCGCAGATGTGCCTTGCCATCGATGCCCGCACGCCGGTCGACGAGCGCTCGGTGGAAAGCGGTCTGGGAATCTTCGAAGAGCTTGGTTTCTGCCGCGTTTCGGGATTTGACGATACGCGTCGCATCTCAATGGCAGAAAACCCCGGCCGTGTGCAATTGAGCAGGTCAATCCGTTATTTGGAGGGTCTGCGCTCGCGCATGGAGTTCTCGGCTTTCCGGAGCTGGGCGCTCGATTCGTGCGCTTCTGATATGCTAGCCAAAGTTAACCGCCCGATCGTACCGCGGGCCTAGGGGAAGGGGACCTCGATGGATGCCGCAGCCCGTACCTCCCATGATTCCACCCTCCAGCCGTTTTCGGAGATGGAGCACTATAAGCATGCTGATGAGCTGCCGCCCGAGATTATGGCGGACAGCTACGACAAGCTGGAGCGCCTGTGCCTCAAATATATGAATGAGGACGACTTCTCTAAGGTGGAGCAGGCCTACTGCTTTGCCGCCGAGAAGCACTGCAACCAAAAGCGGCGCTCGGGTGAGATGTACATCAACCATCCCGTTGAGGTGGCCATCATCTTGGCCGATCTCAAGATGGACTGCGATGTGGTGTGCGCCGCGCTGCTGCACGATACCGTCGAGGACACCGAGACCTCGCTTGCCGATGTTTCCGGCCTGTTTGGTGATACGGTGGCCGAGCTCGTCGATGGCGTGACCAAGCTCACCAACATCGAAGTCGATAGCATGGACGAGAAGCAGGCGCTTACGCTGCGCAAGATGTTCCTCGCCATGTCCAAGGACATCCGCGTTATTATCGTCAAACTTGCCGACCGCCTGCATAACATGCGTACGCTGGCGGCCCTTCGCGAGGACCGTCGTCTGTTTAAGGCCCGCGAGACCATGGACGTGTATGCGCCCCTGGCCGACCGTCTGGGCATGAGCTCTATTAAGTGGGAGCTCGAGGACCTGTCCTTCTTCTACCTTGAGCCCGACGCCTACCAGCGCATCGCGCGCATGGTGGCTGAGTCGCGCGAGGTTCGCGAGCGCTATCTGGCCGAGACTATCAAGACGCTCACCGACGAGCTCAACCGCATTGGCCTGGAGGGCTTCCAGATCAATGGCCGTTCCAAGCACTATTGGTCCATCTACCAAAAGATGAAGCGCAAGGGCAAGGAATTCTCCGAGATCTACGACCTGGTGGCACTGCGTGTCATCACGCATTCGGTGCGCGATTGCTACTCCACGCTCGGCGCGGTGCATACGCTGTGGCACCCCATGCCCGGTCGCTTCAAAGACTATATCGCCATGCCCAAGGTCAACAACTACCAGTCGCTCCATACGACGGTTATCGGCCCCACGGCCCGCCCGCTCGAGATTCAGATTCGAACCTATGAGATGCATGAACAGGCCGAGTACGGCATTGCCGCCCACTGGCTCTATAAGAAGTCGGGCGGATCGTCTGCGTCTAAGACCAATGATGCCCAGCGTCTGGACGACCAGATTAACTGGCTCAAACATTCGCTCGATTGGGCAGCGTCTGACGAGATTACGGACGCCAAGGAATACCTGCACTCGCTGAAGGTCGATCTGTTCGACCAGGAGATCTTTGTCTTTACACCCAAGGGCGAGGTCATGGCGCTTCGTGCCGGCTCTACACCGCTCGACTTTGCCTACGCCGTTCACACCGAGGTGGGAAACCATTGCGTCGGCGCCAAAATCAACGGTGCGGTGGCTCCGCTCACGCACGAGATTAAGACGGGTGACCGTGTCGAGATCCTGACCAACAAGAGTTCCAAGCCGTCGCGTGATTGGCTCAAGATCGTTAAGACACCTTCCGCCAAGTCAAAGATCCGCCGTTACTTCGCCGCCGCGACCAAAGACGATGACGCTGCTGCCGGCCGCGATATACTGGCCAAGGACCTGCGCAAGCGCGGGTATGGCATCTCTACGCCGCGATCCACGCGTGCGCTCAACGCCGTGGCGGAGCAGTTTAACTACAAGCAGCTCGAGGACCTGTTTGCCGCCGTCGGCGCCGGCAAGGTTGCCCCGCGCGCTGTGGGTAACAAGGTCGAGCAAATCTTGGACCCCAAGCCCGAGGAGCAGCTCACCAAGACCGAAGCCATTGCCGAGATCGTCAAGCAGCCTGCCCGCGGCTCCAACCGCAAGCCGCAAAAGCGCGGCAAGAGCGCCAGCAACGGCATTATCGTCAAGGGCGAGAGCAACAGCGGTCTGCTGGTCCGTCTGGCGCATTGCTGCAATCCGGTGACGGGCGATGACATCGTCGGCTTCATCACGCGCGGCCGTGGCGTTTCGGTGCATCGCGCCAACTGCCCCAACGTCAAGGGTCTTATGGAACATCCCGAGCGCATGATCGATGTGGAGTGGGACGGCGCTGCCGACACCCTCTTCCAGGTCGAGATCGTGGTCGAGTGCCTGGACCGCATGGGCCTGCTCAAGGATGTCACCATTGCCATTGGCGATGCGGGCGGCAATATCCTTTCTGCCGCCACGTCGACCAACCGCGAGGGTATTGCAACCCTGCGCTTTATGGTCGAGATCTCGGACGCGAGCGGTCTGGATCCGCTGCTGGCTTCCATCAGCAGTGTCGATTCGGTCTACGACGCTCGCCGTCTTATGCCCGGCGAAGGCGGAGCTCAGCTCAAGCGCCGTGTGTAGGTGCGAGAGCCTCTCAGCATCATAGATATTGGTTACGTTCGAGGCATCGTTTGGTGCCTCGAACGTATTTTAGAAGGAGGGTATGCGCATGGGCGATATGACTTTGGACCTGACACCCCGAGGTGCAGCTTCGATTGAGGCACTCGTCAACGGCCCGATTCAGACCAACAGTTACGCCGTGATTTCGAATGACGAGTGCTTAATCGTCGATCCGGCGTGGGAGGGCGAGCGTCTTGTGGAGCATATCCGCACCGCGCATCCCGAAGTTCGCGTACTCGGCTCTGTCTGCACGCACGGTCATGCCGACCATGTTGGCGGGGTCGCCGGGGTTCGAGCTGTCGTTGGCGACAGCGCACTATATGAGTTGTGCGCTAAGGACGTGACGGTGCCTCGCGCAAATATCGAGGAGCAGCGCGCCATGTGGGGTATTGAGACGCCCAATCCGGGCGAGCCGACGCGGCTGCTTGCCGAGGGCGATACGATTGAATTGGGCGATATCTGCCTGCAGGTGATCGAGACGCCGGGGCATACGCCGGGCGGCATCGTCCTGTTCGCCGCGACCGAGCAGGGGAACATCGCCTTTGTGGGCGACACGCTTTTCCCGGGCAGCCACGGTCGTACCGATCTTTCCGGCGGTGACGAGGCGGCGATTATGCGCTCGCTCTCCAAACTTGCCAAGACGCTTCCGCTCGATACCGTTTGCTTGACGGGCCATGGCGATTCGACCACGATGGCGCGCGAACTTATGCAGAATCCGTTTATGCAGATGTAGGCTCGAAGCCGTCTTTCGAATCACGAAGACCGCTCAATCGTCAAGCTATTTTCCCCAGTGGGTCGATTCTGTGGGGCAAACGGTCAAAATTTGTCCAATCGGATGGTATTCGTGAACAAACGAACGTTTATGCTCGGGTATGTCGTGGTAAAATCTCAGGCGTTATCGGAGCAACCTTACAGGAGGTTTCTTTTATGCTCGTCAACGCAGCAGACATGCTCAAGAAGGCCGAGGCCGGCAAGTACGCTCTCGGTGCCTTCAACACCAACAACCTCGAGTGGACCCTGGCTATTCTCCAGGCCGCCGAGGAGGCCAAGTCTCCGCTGATCCTTCAGTGCACCGCTGGTGCCGCTAAGTGGATGGGCGGTTTCAAGGTCTGCGCCGACATGGTCAAGGCTGCCGTCGAGGCCACGGGCGTTACCGTCCCCGTCGCCCTTCACCTCGATCACGGTTCTTACGAGGACTGCTTCAAGTGCATCGAGGCCGGCTTCACGTCCATCATGTATGACGGCTCTCACGAGGAGACCTTCCAGCTTAACCTCGACCGCACCAAGGAACTCGTTGAGCTTGCCCACTCCAAGGGCATGTCCATCGAGGCCGAGGTCGGCGGCATCGGCGGCACCGAGGACGGCGTGACCTCCAACGGCGAGCTCGCTGACCCCGCTGAGTGCAAGCAGATTGCTGACCTGGGCGTCGACTTCCTCGCCTGCGGTATCGGCAACATCCACGGCGTGTATCCCGCCGACTGGGCTGGCCTTTCCTTCGAGCGTCTGGGCGAGATCAAGGCTCAGACTGGCGACCTGCCCCTCGTTCTGCACGGTGGTACCGGCATCCCCGAGGATCAGATCAAGAAGGCCATCTCCCTGGGTATCTCCAAGATCAACGTTAACACCGATCTGCAGCTCGTCTTCGCCAAGGGCGTTCGCGAGTATATCGAGGCTGGCAAGGATCAGCAGGGCAAGGGCTTTGACCCCCGCAAGCTCCTCAAGCCTGGTCGCGACAACATCGTTGCCCGCACCAAGGAGCTCATGGAGGAGTTTGGCTCCGTCAACAAGGCGTAAGTAGCGGTTTAACTTTCCCGTCGGAGGCCCCGTTCACCCTACGCTTTTCCCTTGCGCTCACCTGGCTTTGCCAGAAGTCGCGCAATGGGAAAAGCTTCGGGTGAACGGGGCCTCCTTCGTTAACTCGCTACAGGGTTACTGGGCTGAATTCATTTTTAGAGGTACCGTTTATCGGTGTTGAGGGTTCCTTTATTGGGGCTTTCTTTTTTATCTCGCTACAATGGACTTCAAGCGTTCTAGTGACTTGGAGTTTTAGTATGGCTGTTGTTAAGGTGCTGCCTTCGGATGGGAAGGTTATTGACGAGGGTCCTGTTGGTTGCTCTGTTGATGTTTGCAATGATGACTTCCGTTTTCTAGATGTTGGCTTGCCACCCGAGATTCTGCGTTTAAAGGACGCGGGGTATCTTTCGCAGGCTATTGAGGCTTGCGACCGCCTACTTGCCCAAGATCCCGATCCCTCGCTTGCTGCCTGCGTTCGTGCCGAGCGGTATCGCATGCTTGAGACGCCGCTTCATTTTTCGGTGTCGCGCGATCGAGCTATTGCGATGATTCGCGAGGAGTGGCCTGAGTTTACCGAGGAGCAGTTTGACGACCTGATTGACCGTAAGCGTATTGACTGGCGCTTTATCGATGGCGAGCTGTTCGTTCTCGACAACTTCCTCGATTCGCTTCGCGTATATCCCAAAGAGGTCCCCGGCATGCGTCCCGATCCTACGGACGGAATTGCACTGCGCAACGAGATGCTCAAGGAGATGGAGTCACAAAACGGATTGACTCGCGTTATTACGCTTAAGGCGTCCTTGTCTGTCCCCGGCGCTCTAGAGGGGGAGACCGTTCGCGCTTGGCTACCCGTTGCCGCCACCTGCCGCCAACAGTCTCAGGTCGAGATTCTCGACATGACGCCGGAGGGTGCTGTTGCTCCCGCGAACGCTTCGGCGCGTACCGCCTCGTGGTCTTCTTCGAGTGAGCGCTCATTCTCGGTGACTTATCGTTATCACATCGATGCTGCTTATTGTGATGTCTACGGTGGCACACTTCCGGTTCATCCGCGTATGGACGCGCCTCTGCCCGAGGATATTTCCGAGGACCGTCCGCACATTGCATTTACGCCGTATCTGCAGCAGCTGACGGCCAGCGTTGTTGGCGGACTCGAGGATCCGCTCGATCGCGCCCGTGCTATCTATGATTACCTGACGCAGTATATCGACTATCGCTATCAGCCGCCGTACTTGCTTTTGGGATCTATTGCCGATGACTGCGCGCATTCGCTCCGCGGCGATTGCGGCGTTATGGCGCTCACGTTTATCACCATGTGCCGTATCGCGGGCGTGCCTGCCCGTTGGCAGAGCGGCCTCTACGTTGCGCCCGATTCGGTGGGGTCGCACGACTGGGCAGAGTTCTATACGCCGCAGACCGGTTGGCTCAACGCCGACGTGTCATTTGGATCTTCTGCTCGCAGGATGGGGGAGGAGTGGCGCCGCCGTCACTACTTTGGCAATCTCGACCCATGGCGTATGGTGGCCAACAATCGATTCCAGGCAGAGTTTGAGCCCTCTTTCGACGGCATGCGCGAGGACCCTTACGATAACCAGATGGGTGAGGCTTCGGTCGACGGTCGCGGATGCCGTCAGCGCGAGATGCTACGCACGGTCGAACTCATCGAAATGCTCGAAGTTCCATTTTCGGACTAATCGGTAGAAAGCTGTGATAAACTAACTCACGCATTACGTGCCCGAGTGGCGGAATTGGCAGACGCAGTGGACTCAAAATCCACCGTTGGCAACAACGTGCGAGTTCGAGTCTCGCCTCGGGCACCATACATGCAAAGGAGCGTTCAAGGGGGTTGCGGCCCCCTTTTTCGTGCCGAACTCGCATGAGCGCGCGGAGCGTTAAGCAAACAGTCCTGTGGCCTGTTTGTAGCGGAGCGTGGCGAGGGCGCCATGCGCCCGAAGCCCGGGGCTTCGCGAAGCGAAGACCCTTCGAGTCTCGCCTCGGGCACCATACATGCAAGTGAGCGTTCGAGGGGGTTGCGGCCCCCTTTTTCGTGTACGTAATGTGATAACGCGCTGTACGTGTTATTATTCGCAAGGCGTTGTTCCCGCAATGCCCTAAAGAGGAACCCGAGGGTTCCCACCTTTTGGCGCCAATGAGCAGCTGACTGGTCATACAACTTAGATTCCCTTCCTCATACCGAGGATGTCTATGTGTACGACCTGGTTGCAAAGAAGCGCCGGGTTATTTTTTTATGAATGGAGGTAGGGAAAATAGCTAAGTCTGATGACACCCGCATCAACGACGAGATTACTGCATCTTCGTGCCGTTTGATTGGCGTCGATGGCTCTCAGCTCGGCCTGTTCGCCATCCGCGATGCCCAGCGTGTCGCCGACGATCAGGGTCTCGACCTGGTCGAGATCGCTCCCAACGCGGAGCCGCCGGTCTGCAAGGTCATGGACTACGGTAAGTTCAAGTACCAGCAGGCCATGAAGGCCAAGGCTGCTCGTAAGAACCAGTCCAAGGTCGAGGTCAAGGAAATGAAGTTCCGACCCAAGATCGACGTTGGCGACTACGAGACCAAGAAGGGCCACGTTCTGCGTTTCCTCAAGAAGGGCGCACGCGTTAAGATCACCATCATGTTCCGCGGCCGTGAGATGGCTCACCCGGAGCAGGGCCTTAACGTTCTCGAGCGTCTCGCCGAGGATCTCAAGCCTTACGCTACGGTCGAGTCCAAGCCTAAGATGGAAGGCCGTAACATGCTTATGCTGCTCGCCCCGATTAAGGGCGCCTTCGATGAGGATAAAGCGGCAAGCGATACCAAGTAACTAGTGTTCTGTAACCGATTAAGGAGTATTTCATGCCTAAGATGAAGTCCCACAGCGGCACCAAGAAGCGTTTCCGCAAGACTGGTACCGGCAAGCTTATGCGCGCCAAGGCTTTCAAGAGCCACATCCTGAGCAAGAAGTCCACCAAGCGTAAGCGTGGCTTCCGTCAGGAGACCGAGATCGCCGCTGCCGACCGCAAGGTCATCAAGTCGCGTCTCGCCTAAGTTCGCGTTCCCGTTTTTCGTTTTACCGTCTAGGAGTTGATAGAACATGGCACGTATTAAGCGCGCTGTTGCCGCCAAGAAGAAGCGCCGTACCGTTATGCACCGTGCGAAGGGTTACTACGGTGCCGCTTCGCGTACTTACAAGCATGCTAAAGAGCAGGTCCAGCACTCTCTGCAGTATCAGTATCGTGATCGCCGCAACAAGAAGCGCGAGATCCGTTCTCTCTGGATCACTCGTATCAACGCTGCTGCTCGTCTGAACGACATCTCTTACTCTCAGTTCATGCACGGCCTGAAGGTTGCCGGCATCGAGCTCGACCGCAAGGTCCTGGCTCAGATGGCTTACGAGGACATCGAGTCCTTCAACGAGCTGGCTACCATCGCCAAGAAGGCTCTCGAGGCCTAATAGATTCTCTTGAATCGCTAGGGGAGTGTCGCGTTGTGCGCGGCGCTCCCTCTTTTTATCTGAAGCGCTGGTTTATATAGCAAAAGCGCGGGTAGATAGACACTTAAAGGTGACCGATCTTTATATATCTCTTAACCGAAGGGTCATCATCTGATACGTGCAGTATTTCTGCATCAGCCTTTCTATTACTTATATAGGAAGCGATATATTGTGTAGGACTTGTGAAGAGTGGAATTGACGTCCCACATCGCTTCGCAGTCTGGCAATATATCTCCTTGCCGCGCGGCCCGGTCGAACCGGGAACCAGCGCAGGCGTGCACCTTGAGAACCGGATACTGCGAGGATGGACACACCAGATGTGTCGCATCCGGGCAGACATCGAACCATTTGAAATGGTCTAACTTGGATTTGTTTTTCGCAAGGCCGCCGAGAGGCGGCCCCGAGAAATTCCTTTTCCTATACTAGAACCATATGAATCGAACGGAACCGATCAGCTAATAGTTGTGAGGACCGGACGGGCTCGAAGCCCAGATATTTTGGACGGAGAGTTCGATCCTGGCTCA
>NZ_JAWHPN010000002.1:0-128422 GCF_032584215.1 Collinsella aerofaciens
CGATAGCGCGGCGGCGCTCGGTCTTGCTGAGGTTCGCCATGCCCTTCTTGAAGTTGAGGACCAGGTCTTCGGCGTTCATGCTGCCCCCATCATCGCGGTCTATGGGGTCAACGATATGGCACCGTGGTGACACATGTATGTCAATCCTGGTCTAACAGAGCCTTAAATAATCATTCGGAGCAAATTTATTTTTATCCCCGTCTCAGAAAAATCATCGGGCGTGGTCTTGGGCAAACAGTCTAGTTGCGCTTGAGGTGGACGACCGTTTCGCAGTGGAAGGTTTGTGGGAACAGGTCGACTGGCGTGATCTTTACGGGGGAGAAGGTGCCTTCTTCGACAAAGCGTTTGAGATCGCGCGCCAGGGTGGCCGGGTCGCAGCTCACGTAGGCGACATCGCGGGCACTCGTGCTGGCGATAAGGTCGATCGCTTCGGGGGCGAGGCCTGCGCGCGGCGGGTCGACCACCAAGACGTCGGCATCCTGGTCGGGGAACTCGCGCACCGCGTCTCCGCCAATGACGTCGACGTTATCGAGCTTGTTGATCTCGAGGTTGCGGCGCAGGTCGCGCACGGCCGGGCCGTAGGCCTCGACGGCGGCGACAAAGTCGCAGCGGCGGGCGAGCGGCAGGGTAAAGGTACCGGCACCGCAGTACAGGTCCACGGCAAGCTCGTCTTCCTGCGGGTCGAGCGCTTCCATGACAAGCTCGATCAAAATCTCGGCACCCTTGGTGTTGACCTGGAAGAACGACGGGGCCGAAAGACGCATTTGGCCGTCGGCGATGTTCTCGGTCCAGGAACCCTCGCCGGCGAGCATTTCGACCTTGGAGACACGGCGGGCCTTCTTTTCGCCCTTGCTCATCACGCGCACGATGCTCGTGGGATGAGCGGCGTCCGCCAGCACGCGGGAGACCTGCGAGCGCGGAAAAGAACCTGTGGGCGTCCAGAGTGCGACCTCGAGTGCCTTGGTGCGGCGCGATGCGCGAATGCCCACGCGCTCGAGGCCCAGGTCGTGGCTGCCGCTCAGATAATTGAGTGCACCGACGACCGATTTGAGTGCCTTGGGGAAGCGTTTGTCGAACAACGGGCACGAATCGACGGTCACGATCTCGCGGGGATCGACGCCGTGCATGCCAAGACGCACGCGACCGTTGACGACGGTTGGTTCGAGCTCGATTTTATTGCGGTAGCCCCAATCATCCTTGGTGTAGCGGATGGGTTGTACAAGCTTATCGACCTGATCGGGGCTGAACTTGCCGATACGCTCGAGCGTGGAACGCAGGTTTTGCTCCTTGGCGGCAAGCTGTGCCGTGCGCGAGAGGTTGCCCCACGAGCAGCCGCCGCAAATGCCAACGAAGGGGCAGGGAGGCTGGATGCGATCGAGGCTCGGCTCCAGTATCTCGGTGGTGCGGGCGCGCATGAACGACTTGCCGTCCTGCACGATCTCGGCCTCGACGGTGTCGCCTGCCGCGGCGCCCTGCACAAATACGGCTTTGCCGTTGTCGGCATGCGCCAGCCCGTCGGCGCCGTACGTCATCGATTCTATGGTGAGCTTCATATCCCTGCCTGTC
This sequence comes from Collinsella aerofaciens, assembly GCF_032584215.1. Taxonomy (GTDB): domain Bacteria; phylum Actinomycetota; class Coriobacteriia; order Coriobacteriales; family Coriobacteriaceae; genus Collinsella. Next base: position 1,567 of record NZ_JAWHPN010000002.1, read on the forward strand.
ATTCGCGTTGTTGTCCGCACCATGGTAGCAGGGAAAAGCGCCCCGCATCCGAGGCTTTCCTCAAATGCGGGGCGCTTCTACAAACGCCTATTTGGTCTTGCCGGTAATGAGCGTTTTAAGGCCTAGACCGATCAGGCCCAGACCCATGCGAACGCGACCGGGGCGATGGCGCTTGATGGCCTTGGCCGTGCCAGCGGACTTCTTGCGACGGGTACTCGTCTCGGGCGCGGGCTTAGCTGCCTGCGGCTCGGGCTGAGGTGCAGGCGCAGGCTCGGGCTCAATGACGGTCGCCTGGACCTCTTGGACTTTGGGTGCTACCGGCTGCGGCTCGGGCTCGGGGGCGGGTTTCGCCTCAATGACGGGCTCGGGCGTAGCCTCGGCGTTGCGATAAGCGCGCTCCAGCAGAGCCTCCTGCGAGTTGAAGGGTTTCTCACCCTCTGCACGCTCCACGGGGACCCAGGTGCCGTCGCTCGTAAGGTTGCGGGCTTTCACGTTGTCCCGCAGCTGCATGCCCATGTACTCGTGCACCAGGGCGCGGCAGGTGGGGTCGAGCACGGGGAAGGCGATCTCCACGCGGTGTTCGGTGTTGCGCGTCATCATGTCTGCCGAGCTCAGGTAAATCATGTCCGAGTCCACGCCAAAGGCGTAAACACGGGCGTGCTCCAAAAAGCGTCCGACGATGGAGCGGACATGCACGTTCTCGGTCTTGCCTGGAACACCGGGCTTGAGGCACGAGATGCCGCGGATGATCATGTCCACGCGCACGCCGGCACACGATGCCTCGGCGATCTTGTCGATAACCTCGCGGTCGGTGAGCGAGTTGAGCTTAAAGAACACGCGGGCGGGCTCGCCGGCAAGGGCGCGCTGGATCTCGCGGTCAAGCCCGCGCATGATGAGCGGTTTCAGTCCGACGGGCGCCACACCCAGGAAGCGGTAGTCGCCGCGCAGGTTGCCCAGCGACAGATTGCGGAAGAACAGGTTGGCGTCTTCACCGATGCCGGGATGGGCTGTCATGAGCATAAAGTCGCTGTAGAGTTTGGCCGTCTTCTCGTTAAAGTTGCCGGTGCCCAGCAGCGTCAGGCGTGTAAGCGCCATGCCCTCGCGATAGGTGAGCTGGCAGATCTTTGAGTGGCACTTAAAGCCCTCGGAGCCGTAGATGACGGTGCAGCCGGCCTCTTCCAGGCGCTCGGCCCATTCGATGTTGTTCTGCTCGTCAAAGCGCGCGCGGAGCTCCATGAGCACCGTGACCTCTTTGCCGTTCTCGGCAGCATCGATCAGCGACTCGCATAGGCGGCTCTGCTTGGCCACGCGGTAGAGCGTGATGCGCAACGAGATGCACTCGGGGTCATAGGCGGCCTCGTGCACCAGGTCCAAGAACGGGTTCATGGCCTCGTAGGGATAAAAGAGCAGCTTGTCGCCCTGCAGCACCTGTTCGCGGATGGAGCGGGTCATATCGATGGTGGGGTTGGGCTGCGGCTTAAACGGCGTAAAGAGCAGCTCGTTGCGCAGGTGCTCGGGAATCTTGCCCTCAATGCCAAAGACGTAGCCCAGGTTGAGCGGGATATTGCAGGTAAAGACCGAGCGACGCGAAAGCTCGAGCGCCTTGCGGATAGTCTTGAGCGTCGCCTTCTCGAGCGACCCCGAGACCGCGAGCACTACCGGCTGTAGGCGCAGGCGCTTCTTGAGAATACGCTTCATGTGCTGGCGGTAGTCCTCTTCCTCTTCGACGCCCTCGCCGTCCGGATCGATGTCGGCGTTGCGGGTGACGCGGATCAGCGCACGATCCAGCGGCTTATAGGAGCCAAAGCAGCTGTCCAGGCAGGCGAGGATGACGTCCTCGAGCAAGATGTAGGAGTAGGTGCCGGTGGGCGAGGGGATCTCGACCACGCGGTTCATCGAGGCGGGAATCTCGATAAGGCCCAGCAGGCTCTCCTCGTCGGTGGCGCCGTCCAGACCACAGGCCAGATAGAGCGCGCCATTGCGCAGGTTGGGGAAGGGGTGGCGAGGATCGATGACCAGCGGCGAGATGACCGGCGACACGTAGGCCTGGAAGTAGCGGGTTACAAAGGTGCGCTCCTCGGGCGTAAGCGAATCGATGCGGGCGCGGTGAACGCCCAAGGTGTCGAGCTTGCCCTCGATGCTCTTAAAGATGGACTCCCAACGGGTAAGGAGCCCGGGCATTTCGGCCATGACAGCATCGACCTGTTCGGAGGCGGTCATATTGCTCTTGTTGTCGACAGGTTGTTTTTTGAGCTCTGCCAGATCGGACAGGCCGCCCACGCGCACCATGAGAAACTCGTCGAGGTTAGACTCGAAAATCGACACGAACTTTAGACGCTCGAACAGCGGAACGGTCTCATCGAAGGCTTCGTCAAGCACGCGGTTGTCAAAGCGCAGCCAGCTAAGCTCTCGGTTTTGCGTGTACGAGAAGTCGCGCGGCGGCTTGCGCAGCTTTGCGGCGGCTTGCTTCTTTTCGATTTTGCTCGGCATATGCATCTGTCCGTTCAGTCCCCGTAGAGGACGGTAGCCTAACACTTTTCACTATTGTCTCAATTTAGTCGACCGCTGGCACGGACGTATCGCGTGAACGGTATCTTTACCTACTTCTTACGCTGCCAAGGCATGCAACTAACTGCCCAACTCGTTTGGAAACAATCTATATCCATACTCAACTGGTGAGGATGTATGAATAAGAATGATTGCGAGCTGAATATAATCGAATCCAAATTGAATCATGGACAAACGACATATATATGCAGAAAACCGTTTTAGCTATGCAATTCCTAAACATGAAAATATTTGTGCAATCTAGCTTAATTCCTTAGAAAAAAGAACATTTACCTTTGAAAACCTGCTTTAGAGAACCGAAGTGCATCATGGGGGAATCATATGCGAAATACCGTTCATCGCACTTTGCTGACCGTTCGGGGGCGAGGTGGTATTACGAATAGAATTTGGATATAACTAGAGCTGTCAGCAAGCAGCGTCCCATATGGAGGGGCGCTGATACATTCGGCCAGTAAGGCCCGAAAGAAAGGTAGGAGGCCATGACGAAAGGTCTGCACGTGCCTTCCGAGATCGGCAAGCTCAGGAAGGTCTGCCTGCACCGTCCCGGCGACGAGCTCCTCAACCTGCCGCCCGACGAGCTCGAGCGACTCCTGTTCGACGACGTCCCGTTCCTGGAGGTCGCGCAGCAGGAGCACGACACCTTCGCCCAGATCCTGAGGGACCAGGGCGTGGAGGTCCTCTATCTCGAGAACCTCGTCGCAGAGGTGTTCGACCAGGTCCCCGGCGCCCGCGCCGAGTTCACCGACCAGTACATCGCCGAGGCCGGCATCCGCGGCCAGCACATGCCGCAGATCGTCCGCGAGAAGCTGGACTCCATCGAGGACAACCTCGAGTTCGTCAAGAAGACCATGGCCGGCATGACCAAGGCCGAGATCGACATGCCCCTCACGGCGTCCACGACCCTCGACTCCCTGGTCAACTCCGAGTCCGAGTCCGACCTGATCATCGACCCGATGCCCAACCTCTACTTCACCCGCGACCCGTTCGCGGTCGTCGGCGAGGGCGTCAACCTCAACCGCATGTACTCGGTCACCCGCAACCGCGAGACCCTGTACGGCAAGTACGTCTTCAAGTACCACCCCGACTACAAGGACGTCTCGCTGTACTTCCGCCGCGACTGCCAGTTCCACACCGAGGGCGGCGACGTGCTGAACATCAACGAGAAGACCCTCGCCGTCGGCATCTCCCAGCGCACCCAAGCCGCCGCGATCGACGTCATGGCCCAGAACATCTTCTGGAACTCCGACTCCAAGGTCGAGCGCATCCTGGCCTTCGACATCCCGGTCTCGCGCGCCTTCATGCACCTCGACACGGTCTTCACCCAGATCGACGTCGATAAGTTCACGATCCACCCCGCCATCATGGGCACCCTGCGCGTCTACGAGCTGACCGCCGGCAAGAACCCGGGCGACGTGAACATCCGCCTGATCGAGGACACCCTCGAGCACGTCCTGGAGGACGCCACCGGCGTCGACCAGGTCAAGCTGATCCCCTGCGGCGGCGGCGACCCGATCGCGGCCTCCCGCGAGCAGTGGAACGACGGCTCCAACACCCTGTGCGTCGAGCCCGGCAAGATCTGCGTCTACGCCCGCAACACCGTCACCAACGACGTGCTGTACAAGGAGGGCCTGGACCTTCTCGTCGTGCCCTCCGCCGAGCTCTCCCGCGGCCGCGGCGGCCCGCGCTGCATGAGCATGCCCTTCTGGCGCGAGGACCTCTAAGTCTTTCCGTTTCCGGTGCGGTCCCCCTACAACCGCACCGGCTTCGCCCGTTAAACGGGCAACACTAATACTTACGTAATTCATTTCTTCGAAAGGAATCAAACCATGGGTGTTAACCTCTCCGGCCGTAGCTTCCTCAAGCTTCTCGACCTCACCACCGAGGAGATCGAGTACCTGCTCAAGCTCTCCAAGAACTTCAAGGATATGAAGCGCGCTGGCGTTCCGCACCGCTATCTCGAGGGCAAGAACATCGTTCTGCTCTTCCAGAAGACCTCCACTCGTACCCGCTGCGCCTTCGAGGTCGGCGGCATGGACCTGGGCATGGGCGTCACCTACCTCGATCCGGGTTCGTCGCAGATGGGCAAGAAGGAGTCCATCGAGGACACCGCCCGCGTTCTCGGCCGCATGTATGACGGCATCGAGTTCCGTGGCTTTGCCCAGGATGACGTCGAGGAGCTCGCTGCTAAGTCCGGCGTGCCCGTGTGGAACGGCCTGACCACTGAGTGGCATCCCACCCAGATGCTCGCCGACATCCTGACTGTCCAGGAGAACTTCAACTACGACATCAAGGGCAAGACCCTCGTCTTCATGGGCGACTGCAAGAACAACGTTGCTCGCTCCCTCATGGTTGTCTGCTCCAAGCTCGGCATGAACTTCGTGGCCTGCGGCCCCGAGGAGTGCATGCCCGCCGACGACGTCATCGAGGCCTGCAAGCCCATCGCCGAGGCCAACGGCTGCACCATCAAGCTGACCACCGACGTCAAGGACGGCGTCACCGGTGCCGACGTTATCTACACCGACGTGTGGGTCTCCATGGGCGAGCCCGACGAGGTCTGGGCCGAGCGCATCGCTCAGCTCACTCCGTATCGTGTTACCTCCGAGGTCATGGCTATGGCCAACCCGGGTGCCATCTTCCTGCACTGCCTGCCCAGCTTCCACGACACCAACACCACCATTGGCGCCGAGAAGTGCGAGCAGTTCGGCATCACCGAGCAGGAGGTCACCGACGAGGTCTTCGAGAGCCCCGCTTCCAAGGTCTTCGACGAGGCCGAGAACCGCATGCACACCATCAAGGCTGTCATGTACGCCACGCTCAAGTAAGAGCATCTAGCATCTCGCTCGGGGTGTATTGTTGAACACCCCGAGCGGCTGTGTCTGGTAAATATCTCGCGTCGGGCGGTGGGCACGGCACGGAAGATCCGCTTCGCACGAGAAAGTTAAATGATTTATGAAGGGGGGATGAGAACCATGACTGAGACCGCTAAGAAAAAGCGCGGTATGCCTTCATCGTTCACCATTCTTCTTGCTCTGCTGGCAATTGTCGCAGTGATTACCGTTATCGTCTCCGGCACGTCCGGCGGCGCGGTTACTGCCGCCCGTCTGAGCGATTTCTGCACCGCCCCGATTAAGGGCTTCGCTGACGCCCTGCCCGTCTGCCTCTTCGTTATGATCCTGGGCGGCTTCCTCGGCATGATGACCGAGACCGGCGCTCTGGACAACGGCATCGCCGTTCTGGTGCAGAAGCTTAAGGGCAACGAGATTATGCTCATTCCCGTGCTGATGCTCATCTTCTCCCTCGGTGGTACCACCTATGGTATGTGCGAGGAGACCGTTCCCTTCTACGCCCTGCTCGCCGCTACCATGATGGCCGCTGGCTTCGACCCCATGGTCGGTGCCGCTACCGTCCTGCTCGGCGCTGGCTGCGGCTGCCTGGGCTCCACGGTTAACCCGTTCGCCGTCGGCGCTGCCGTCGACGCTCTGACCGGCGTTGGCATTGAGGTCAACCAGTCCATCATCATCGGCCTCGGTGCCGTCCTGTGGATTGTCACTACCGCTATGTCCATCTTCTTCGTGATGAGCTACGCCAAGAAGGTCAAGGCTGACAAGGGTTCCACCATCCTGTCGATGCAGGAGCTCAAGGACGCCGAAGAGGCTCACGGCAAGGCTGCTTCCGAGGTCCACAAGGAGGTCAAGCTCACCGGTCGTCAGAAGGGTGTTCTGATCGCCTTCGCCTTCACCTTCGTCGTCATGATCGTCGGCTTCATTCCGCTGGCCGACCTCAACGAGGGCGTCGCCAACTTCTTCGACGCTGGCGCTGTCTACGACGCCGACGGTAACGCCGTCGTCCAGGGCTGGTCTGCCCTGATCACCGGCCTGCCCATTGGCCAGTGGTACTTCGACGAGGCTTCCACCTGGTTCTTCCTCATGGCCGTCCTGATCGGTATCATCGGTGGCCTGTCCGAGAAGCAGATCGTTAACACCTTCATCACCGGCGCTGCCGACATGATGTCCGTTGTTCTCGTCATCGCCCTCGCCCGTGGTATCTCCGTCCTCATGGCTAACACCGGCCTCGACGTCTTCGTCCTCGACGCTGCCGCCAATGCTCTGGCTGGCCTGTCCGGCGTGATCTTCGCTCCCATGAGCTTCCTGGTCTACTTCGGCCTGTCCTTCCTGATCCCCTCGACCTCTGGTATGGCTACCGTCTCCATGCCCATCATGGGACCGCTGGCTGTTAAGCTCGGCTTCTCGCCCGAGGTCATGGTCATGATCTTCTCCGCCGCCATCGGTGTCGTGAACCTGTTCACCCCGACCTCCGGCGCCATCATGGGCGGTCTCGCCCTGGCCAAGATCGAGTGGACGACCTGGCTCAAGTTTGCCCTTAAGCTCATTGTCGCTCTCTCCGTCGTCTGCGCCGTCATCCTGACCGTCGCCTGCGTGCTGATCTAAGTACCCAACGGGTACCCCACGGAAACCTTGACGATCCTGTAAAGGATCACCTGGTCATCGTCTGTCCGGTGGGGTCAACCCACCGGTAGACTCCTACCTTTAGCCCCCTCCCGTTCCGTGCGCGGGAGGGGGCGACTTTTTGTTCCGCGGTTTTACCAAACCGCGGAACCGGTCGACGCTACGCGCCGTCCAGAACGACAATTTGTCATTCAAAAGGCAAGGCATGACCAAAAGGTCTATGCCTCGCCTTTTTCATGCCAACTTGTACGTTCTGGACGGCGCTCGCTGTCCGTCCTCTGCCTGCGGCGCTTTCCATTGTTGGTGCAGAGGGCGCTTTGCCTACTCTGGCGGGCTTTCGCTGGCTTATGCTCAACCTGCGACGTTTCCATTATTGATACAAAGGCCAGGTTTGTTTGCGCCAAAAAGGGAAGTTGCGGTGGAATAGTTCCTGTTTGGCCGTCTGGAGGGGTTAAACGGGAACTATTCCACCGCAACTTATCGATGGCGTGTTTGGTTGGTGCCTGTTGATGGTCTGGGTATCGGGGAGGGCGGGCTCCGTTATAATCGCCTAGAACATTAAATGGAAACGGGACGGGAGCCATATATGCGCCAGGGTTTCGACAACGCGAAGTATATCGAGCTGCAGGCTGCTCACATTAAGGAGCGCATCTCGCAGTTTGGTGGCAAGCTCTATTTGGAGTTTGGCGGTAAGCTGTTCGATGACTATCATGCGAGCCGCGTGCTGCCGGGTTTTGAACCGGACAGCAAGTTCCGCATGCTCAAGAGCATCGCCGACGATGTCGAGGTTATCATCGCGATCAACGCGAACCACATCGAGAAAAACAAGGCTCGTGGTGACCTCGGCATTACCTATGACGAGGATGTGCTGCGCCTGGTTGACCTGTTCCGCGGCAACGGCTTTGCTGTCGCGGCTGTGGTCATCACCCAGTACGCCGGCCAGCCCGCTGCCGATGTGTTCCGCAACCGTCTGAACGCGCTCGGTATTCCCGCCAAGCTGCACTATCCCATCGAGGGGTATCCGCACGATGTCGATCTGATCGTGTCCGACGATGGCTACGGCAAGAACGAGTTTGTCGAGACCACCCGACCGCTCGTCGTGGTCACTGCCCCCGGTCCTGGCTCGGGCAAGCTTGCCACCTGCCTGTCTCAGCTCTATCACGAGCACAAGCATGGCACGGCCGCCGGCTATGCCAAGTTCGAGACCTTCCCTGTCTGGAATCTTCCTCTGACGCATCCGGTCAATATTGCCTACGAGGCCGCCACGGCTGACCTCGACGACGCCAATATCATCGATTCGTTCCACCTTGAGGCCTACAACAAGACCACGGTCAACTACAACCGCGACGTCGAGGCCTTCCCGGTAGTCCGTGCCCTGATGGAAAAGATCCTGGGCAAGAGCCCCTACCAGAGCCCTACGGACATGGGCGTCAATATGGTCGGCTTTGCCATCACCGATGACGATGCCTGCCGCGACGCTTCCAAGATGGAGATCGTCCGCCGCTACTTTACCGCGGTCGAAAATGTGCGCCGTACCGGCGTGGGCGATGAGCAAGTCGACCGTCTCAAGATTATTATGAAGAAAGCCGGCATCGATAAGAACTACTCACCGGCGCGCTCGGCAGCCCTCACCAGGGAGCAGCTGACGGGTGGTCCCGTGGGTGCCATGGTTATGCCCGATGGCTCCGTGGTGACCGGCAAGACTTCCACGCGCCTGGGCGCCGCGAGCTCGCTCATCATGAATGCACTTAAGCATGTCTCGGGCGTCGACCTTGAGCTCGAGGTCATTAGCGATGAAGCGATCGAGCCCATCAGCAAGCTCAAGACGCATTTCCTGGGCAGCAAAAACCCGCGCCTCCACACCGACGAGACGCTTATGGCGCTGTCGATCACCTCGGCCACGAGTGAGACGGCCGCTCGCGTCCTTTCGGGCCTGGAGCAGCTGCGCGGTTGCGATGCCTTCTTTAGCGTGATTATCTCGCCGACGGACGAGACGGTACTGCGCAAACTGGGTATCAACGTGTGCTGCGAGCCCAAGTTTGAGCGCCGCGGTTTCTTCCATCGCTAAGTTTGAAGCACCGCGGTAATTGCATTGCATTTTGGCCGTATCGGGTTAGCGCCCGGTACGGCTTTTTGATCAATAAAGCGCCTATTTCGGCGAAAAGTAGCTGTTTACCTGCCTAGAAACAATTTGAGCGGTATACAATAACCGTAACTGTTTCATCCTTAGCGGGATGCCGCATGATGGATATTACCTGCCATCGTGAGGTGTGTCGGTCGCGCACGGCGCGTTAGATGCTCGTGCTCGGTTTGAGGAGGCTGCTATGGCGGGCAAGGGTCGTGCGAGTGTCAACGATATGAAGCGTGTCGAGGTGCTGGTATTGATGGAGATCGACCAGCAAACCGAAGACAATGGCGGGCCGTATGGTTTCTCGCGCAAAACGCTTGCCGAGCGCGTGGGGGTTTCGCCGTATCGTGCCCGCGCCGCAATCGATCGCTTGGATTCCGAAGGCATGATTGATGTCGTCTCGCGTTATAGCGACGACGGCGGTCAGCTTGCAAATGGCATTTGCCTCACCGAACGTGGCGAGTGGTATCTTGAGGGCGTCCGTACCGGCATGCTCGTTCAAGAAATGCTTGAGGACGAGGTTTCTGATCGATAGCAGCATGTAACCCTTGCCATAGCGACGCCGCCTGGGAAACCGGGCGGCGTTTTGTTTCAAGATTGAGAAATGCAATCTCACGCGAGAAAAATTGCGAACGGTCCGCGGCGCGAGTATTACAATGAAGACCCGTAAGATGTGGATAAACAACTTCTACGGGAAGCGCAGGTAACTCAATATGACCAAGCATGTGTTCGTAACCGGTGGCGTGGTTTCGTCTCTGGGCAAGGGTATCACCGCGGCCTCGCTGGGCCGTCTGCTCAAGTCGCGTGGCTACAAAGTAACGATGCAGAAGGCTGATCCGTATCTGAACGTCGACCCCGGTACCATGAGCCCCTTCCAGCATGGTGAGGTCTTCGTTACCGAGGATGGTTACGAGTCCGACCTGGACCTGGGTCATTACGAGCGCTTTATTGATGAGAACCTGACCCGCGATTCCAACTTTACGACCGGCGCCATCTATAAGAGCTTGATCGCCCGCGAGCGTCGCGGCGACTTTTTGGGCGGTACCGTGCAGGTGATTCCTCACGTCACCAATGCCATTAAGGACAAGTTCCGCCGCATCGAGGAGCAGACCGGCTCCGATGTAGTCATCACCGAGCTGGGCGGCACGATCGGCGACATCGAGTCCCAACCGTTTGTCGAGGCCATCCGTCAGTACCGCAAGGAGGCCGGCCCCGAGAACGTCTGCTACATCCACGTGTCGCTCGTTCCCTATATCGCCGCCGCCCACGAGGTCAAGACCAAGCCCACGCAGCATTCCGTCAAGGAGCTCCGCAGCTTTGGCATCCAGCCCGATATCATCGTGCTGCGCTCCGACCACCATATCGATGACGCTATCCGCGGAAAGATCGCAAGCTTCTGCGACGTCGACACCGATTGCGTCTTTACCAACGAGGACTGCGCGAGCATTTACGATGTTCCGCAGCTGCTTGCCGAGCAGGACTTTGACCTGCGCATTTGCGAGCGCCTGGGTCTGGACCCGCGTGAGCGCGACATGAGCGAGTGGAATGAGTTCCTGCGCAAACAGAATCACGCCAACCATCACGCCGACAAGGTGAAGATCGCCGTCGTGGGCAAGTACACGCAGCTGCCCGATGCGTACCTGTCGGTTATCGAGGCCCTGCACCATGCGGGCGTCTTCTACGATCGCCATGTGGACGTTCAGCTGGTCGACGGCGAGAGCCTCGACGAGCAGAATGTCTCCGAGGTTCTGGGCGACGCCTCGGGCATCCTGGTCCCCGGCGGCTTTGGCAAGCGCGCCCTGGAGGGCAAGATCCTCGCGGCCGAGTTTGCCCGTGAGCACAAGATTCCGTATCTGGGCATTTGCCTGGGTATGCAGGTGGCCGTGTGCGAGTTCGCCCGCAACGTCGTCGGCCTTGCCGGCGCCAGCTCCTCCGAGTTCGATCCGGACGGCCCGTTTAGCGTCATCGATCTGATGAGCTCGCAGGAGGACGTGACCGAGAAGGGCGGCACCATGCGTCTGGGCGCCTATCCGTGCAAGCTCGCCGCCGATACCCTTGCTCGCGAGGCATATGGCGAGGAGCTCGTCTACGAGCGTCACCGTCATCGCTTTGAGTTCAACAACGCCTTCCGTGACCAGCTCGAGGACGCCGGCTTGGTTATCTCGGGTCTGTCGCCCGACGAGCGCCTGGTCGAGATGGTCGAGCTGCCGCGCGACGTGCATCCGTGGTATGTGGCAACCCAGGCTCATCCCGAGTTCAAGAGCCGCCCGACCAACCCGCAGCCGCTGTTCCGCGAGTTCGTGCGCGCTTCGATCGGCCAGCACGAGGGTGTCGACCGTCTGCAGGTGACACCCATGAACCTCGCTACGGACTAAGGGTGCCGGCGAATAAGGAACATACCGAAGCTACTCCCTCGTCGCTCGCCGTGGCGGCGGGGGAGTATCTCGATTACCTCGCGGTCGAGCGGGGTTTGGCGCGCAACACGATTGCGGCCTATCGTCGTGACCTGACGACGTACTGCGCCTATCTGGAGCGGGCGGGTATTGTGTCTTTTGAAGAGGTGACCCGTCAGGTCGTGGAGGGCTTTGTCGCCGACCGTCGCGATGGGGGCTATTCGGATGCCTCGGTGGAGCGTGCGCTTGCGGCCGTGAAGGGCCTACATGCCTTTTTGGTGCGCGATGGGGCTGTGGCCCAAAATCCAACGGCGGCGTTGCGCCTGCCTAAAAAGGCTGAGCGTTTGCCGGAGTATCTATCGGTGGAGGATGTCTCGGCGCTGCTCGATCAAGACTTCCCCGAGGGCGAGATGGGCTTGCGCGACCATGCCATCTTGGAAGTGCTCTACGGATGCGGTTTGCGTGTGAGCGAGTTGGTGGGGCTCGATGTGGGCGATATCCATATCGACGATGGCTTTGTGCTCGTTCGTGGTAAGGGCTCGAAGGAACGCCTGTCCCCGCTGGTAGGAAGCGCGGCGCGAACTCTGACGCTTTATGTAACTGAGGGGCGTTCTCGCTTGGCGGCCCATGCCCGCGGAACCGAGACCTCGGCGGTCTTTTTAAATAAGAACGGCCGCCGTCTGTCGCGCCAGGGCATCCATGCCATCTGTGAGCGCTACGGGCGCCAGGTGGGACTGGTGGGGCTCCATCCCCATACGCTGCGTCACTCCTTTGCCACCCATATGCTTGCGGGCGGCGCAGACCTCCGTGTGCTACAGGAGATCTTGGGACATGCCGATATATCGACCACGCAGGTCTACACGCATGTCGATCGTACGCAACTGACCGAGGTCTATTTGGCGGCGCACCCGCTGGCACATCGTTAACACATCGCTGACCTGCATATTTATAGGTATTTGGGGACGGGCTCCAGATTGCCGCGGCGTGCTTTTGCGCGCGCATGGGCAATCTGGGGCCCGTCCCATTTTTCGCCACTTGGCGTCGCGGTGGTGGGCCGCACGTGCCTTGGGTGGGGGAGTTTGGGGGCGATGTGAACGGCATGTAAAGGGACGTAAAAATCGCCTCAAGGTCAACTTGAAGGTTGAGGTTCGCGGGTGTGGTTCTACAGGTGGCATCACGCCTTTGCTGAAAACACAACATATTGTGTTTTCGAACATATGCTTGGGGTGTTTTGCGATATATGGTGAGTGGAGTGGTGGGGCGGGGTGGGGGAAGGGGTGGGGAAAGGTGTTGAAAAATGGGGCGGTTCCCCATATTATTGATGACGTCGACAGGCGGGGTGGTTCCCCGCGTACGTGCCATCTGAGTAACCGAGGGGAGGGCGCACATGGGAATGACTGGTGCATACGAGCGCAATCTCGATGCAAAAGGTCGTCTGTCCCTGCCTGCACCCCTTCGCGAGGAGCTTGGAGAGCACGTTCGCGTGTTCAAAGCCCTGGATGTCGATGCTCTGTACGTGTTCTCTGCCGAGGCCTTCGATAAGTGGGTCGAAGGACTCTTCGCGGGTCGTGAGGGCCACGAGGGTTTTAACCCGCGTGACATTAATGACCAGAAGCTCATGAGGGCGATCAACAAGCGCACCACGTCGATGGACGTGGACAGCGCCGGTCGTATCGGTCTTTCCGAGTCTCTCCGCAAGCAGGCGAACCTCGACCGCGAGGTCACGGTTGTGGGCAACTACGACCACCTTGAGGTTTGGGATCGCGCCGCGGCCGATGAGGACGATGACGATGAGGCCCTGCTGGACCTCTTCTTCTCGTAAGGGCAAGGCACGGGTAACGGATGGAGCGTGGGATCTTGACACAAGAATATCGGCATGAACCTGTCATGCTCGGCGAAGTGCTTGAGTCGCTGCGGCTAAAGAGCGGCTCCGTTGTCTGCGATTGCACCCTTGGCGGTGCCGGCCATTCGGTAAAGATGGCCGCGCAGGTGGGGGAGACGGGCCTTTTGCTCGGCGTCGATCAGGACGACATGGCCCTCGAGGCCGCTGGCGCCCGTCTGGACCGCGAGGTTCCCGGCGTTCCGCACCAGCTGCTGAAGGGCAACTTCGGCGACTTGGACGAGCTGCTTTGCTCGGCCGAGGTGCCCGGGGTCGATGGCTTCCTGTTCGATTTGGGCGTTTCGTCACCGCAACTCGATATCCCTGGCAGGGGCTTTTCGTATAACGAGGACGCCCCATTGGACATGCGGATGGATCCGGGCAATAACACCTTAAACGCAGCTGAGGTCATCAACACCTATAACGAACACGACCTCGCCCGGATTCTACGCGTCTACGGCGAAGAGAAGTTCGCCTCGCAGATCGCGCGCGAGATCGTGCGCCGCCGTGAGCAAGAACCGATCGAAACCACCGGCCAATTTGTCGAGATCATCAAGGCGGGTATCCCGGCTGCCGCTCGTCGGCATGGTGGACACCCGGCCAAGAAAAGTTTCCAGGCCATTCGCATCGAGGTCAATCACGAGCTCGATGTGCTCGAACGAGGGCTTGATGCCGCCACCAGGTGGCTCAACCCGGGCGGACGTATCTGCGTCATCTCGTATCACTCGCTCGAGGACCGTATCGTAAAGAACCACTTTAAGGAGATGAGCCAGGGGTGCACGTGTCCGCCGGAGATTCCGGTGTGCGTGTGCGGCAACGTGCCGATACTCAAGGTCATCACCCGCAAACCCTTGGTTGCCCAGCCTGATGAGGTTGAGCGCAACCCTCGGGCGAGATCAGCCAAAATCCGCGTGGCGCAGCGTCTGTAGGCGCGACCGCGCGATATTGGACCTCCCGCTCGCACCATAAACGAAGCTTAAACACACTACCAACGTACTCGGGATGGGAGGCGGCATATCATGGGCTACAACACTTCAAGCGCAGCACTCGCCTATGATATGAACGCCATGCCCGCCTATCGTGAGACGCCGCAGGCCCCCGTTGCTCCCCGTGAGCAGCGCGCGCCGCGCTTTGATGTCTACACGGGCGCGGGCCGTCAGGCAAACCAGGCGGTAAGCCCGGTTTTCATGAGCGTTCTTAAAACGTTTTGCATCATTGCGGCTATCTTCATGACGATCGGCGTCGCCCGCGTGGCGCTCGCCGGCGTTACGGCCCAGGTGCTCAACAGCAACGCCGAGCTTACCAGCACGCTCGAAAAGGCGACCGATGAGAGCTCCGACCTGGAGGTCATGCATTCGGTCTATGGCGCCGACACGCGCATTCGCGACCTTGCGGGCGCTTATGGCATGGTGGAGCCCAGCGAGAGCGTTACACTTGACTTTTCGCAGGATGCAGCCGCGGGCGCCAACGCGACCGCGACCGCTCAGTAGCAAGACGGTAGCTGAGTATGACAAATGACTATCGCCGCGGTTCCGATGGGGGCCGCGGTTCTGGACGTCCCTCGTCGCGGGGACGTTCTGGTTATCAAGGAACGGGTCGGCAATCTTACAACGCCGGGCAGTCCCGTGGCAACGACCCGGCGTCGCGACTTCGCGGCTCGGGCGGCCCTCAAGTGCATAACACCAGGTCGCGCAAGAGTTCGTCGACCGAATGGCTCACAGGCGCACCTCTGCCTCGCCGCAAAGCCGTCATGGGCTTCATCGGGCTTGGCTTGGGCTTGGGCGTCTTTCGCCTTGCCGACTATCAAATTGTCGAAGCCGATAAACTGCGCGAGCGTGCCGATGCGCGCCGCCTGCTTGCGCAGACCCTCTATGCCAAACGCGGCACCATCTACGACCGCAACGGCAACGTGTTGGCGTCGTCGGTCGAATGTCGCAACATCGCCGTGAACCCGCAGCTTGTCGAGGATGTTGACAAGACGGTGTCGGCGCTGGTCAAGGCAACTGGAATCGATAAAAAGACCTGCCGCAAGCTCGTTGAGTCCGATGGAACCTGGGTGTATATCAAGCGCCAGGTGGACGAAGACGATGTCGCGGCGCTGGAGAAGAAGAACCTGCCCGGCGTGCTTTTTGAGCAGTCCATGAAGCGCGTATATCCATACGGCAATCTGGCATCGCAGGTGCTGGGTGTAGTGAATGTAGACAACGACGGCTTGACGGGTCTCGAAAAGCAATACAACAAGCTTCTGACCGGCACGAACGGTTCTCTCGTACGCGAGCGCGCGAGGGACGGCAGCTATATCGCGGGCGGTGCCTATAAAAAGGTGGCTGCGGTCGACGGCGTTGATATCGTGACGACGCTCGACGTCAATATCCAGCGTGCGGCCGAGGATGCCCTGGCAGAGGCAGTTGAGAAGACTAAGTCCAAGAACGGCTCGGCGCTGGTCACCGATCCTACGACAGGCGAGATCTTGGCAGCCTGCTCGTACCCGACTTACGACCAGACCGATCTGGAAAACGCCAAGACCGAGGATATGAACTTGCGCCTGGTCACCGACGCCTACGAGCCCGGCTCGGTTTTTAAGACGCTCGTGGCGGGCGCCGGCTTCGACTTGGGCGTCGTGCGATCGAGTACGTCGTTTGAGGTGCCGGCGAGCATCAAGGTGGGCGACGATACCGTCACCGATGCCGACAAGCGCGACTATGCCATGACCATGGATGTGCGCGAGATGATGCGCCGTTCGTCCAACGTGGGCTTTGTCCTGGTGGGGCGCAAGATCGGCGCCGACGACTTTGCCGCCTATGTGGACAAGTGGGGCATCGGTCACAGCTCCGGTGTCGATTTTCCGGGCGAGAGCCTGGGCATCGTCAAGGAGCGTGACCAGTATGACGGCGCCACGCTGGGCTCGATGAGTTTTGGACAGGCATTGTCCGTCTCGCCGATTGAGATCGCACGTGCCGTGGGCGGTATCGCCAACGGCGGCGTGATGATGACCCCGCACTTCTATAAGTCCAGCAAGGGCGACGAGAAGGACTGGGGCGAAGGCGAGCGTGCGATTTCTGAGGATGCCGCATCCCAGGTGACATCGTGCATGCAGACGGTCGTGTCCGAGGGAACGGGCGTTGGCGGCGCGGTTGACGGCTATGACGTGGCGGGTAAGACCGGTACGGCCGAACGTGCCGACGAGAACGGCGGCTACCTCAAGGAGAACTACATGTCGTCCTTTATGGGCTTTGCACCGGCACAATCGCCCAAGGTGCTGTGCTATATCACGCTCGACGGAACGCCGAGCGGCTCAGATGCCGCTGCGGTGCCGTTCCAGTCCATTATGGCCAACGCGCTCGACGTGCTGGGTATCCCGCACACGAAGTAGGGGGTTACAATCTTTGGGGCGTTGTTTGTTGTCCCATATGAGGGTGTTCACATGCCCTGCACCACGCATGTGCGGCGCTGGGATACAATACGCCGATAGCATTATTAGGTTTACAGGGGAGCTGCAATGATAGAGATCGCCGTCAACAACCTCGCGGCCGCAACAGGGGCCCGAACCGTGACGGGAGAAGCCGATCGGGTATGCCGCGGGTGCGTTATCGACTCGCGCCAGGTCGAGGAAGGGACGATTTTCGTCGCCTTTCCCGGTGAAAACGTCGACGGCAATGATTTTGCTTCCCGTGCCGTCCAGTCGGGTGCCGGCGCCGTCGTGATGACGCGTGAGCCCGAGGCCGAGCTGGTCTCGCTGGCGCAGGACAGGGGCTGTGCCATCCTGCTGACCGATGATCCCGAGGAGTTTCTGCTGTGTTTGGCGCACGCGTATCGCCTGGAGCTTGGCTGCCTGGTCGTTGGCATTACCGGTTCCATCGGCAAGACGACGACCAAGGACGTGCTCGCCGCCGTGCTCGCCAAGCGCTATCGTGTCTGGGCCACCAAGGGCAATTTCAATAACCTGATCGGCATGCCGCTCACGGTGCTTTCCGCTCCGGCCGATACCGAGGTCCTGGTGCTCGAGATGGGCATGAACCATTTCCACGAGATTGAGCGCCTGTCCAAGTCCGCCAATCCCAACCTTGCCATCGTGAGCAAGATCGGCACCTCTCATATCGGTATTTTGGGCAGCCGCGAGAACATCGCCCGCGCTAAGGCCGAGATTGTCCAGGGTATGCGCGCCGCCGGCGACTTCTTGCCGCTGCTGGTTTTGGGCGGTGAGGACGACTTTACGCCGTTCATTCGCGATACGTTCGCCCAGCCTGCTGGTATCGATGTGATGCTGGCCGGCGTCTCGGACGATGATGAGGTCCGTGCCCGCGACATTCGTGTTGATGACGAGGGCCGTCCGGTCTTTACGCTCGATTTCGGCCAGGGTGAGACGACCGATACCATGCTTGCCATCCCCGGCGTGCAGTCCGTCCCAAATGCCGTTAAGGCCGCCGCAGTTGCCTATCGCCTGGGCGTGACGCCCGAGCAGATCGATGCTGCCTTTAGAGGCCTCACGATCACCGGTCACCGCCAGGAGATCAAGCGCGCCAAGAGCGGTGCCCGCGTCATCGACGATTCCTATAACGCCAGTGCCGAATCCATGGCTGCTGGCCTCGATCTGCTGTGCTCGCTTTCGTGCACGGGGTCTCGTATGGCGATCCTGGGCGAGATGGGCGAGATGGGCGATGAGGCTCCTCGCATGCATGAGCTCGTGGGCGCCTATGCCGCCGCCAAGAAGCTCGACATGCTGGCGTGCGTGGGTGGTGAGCTGGCCCAGCTTATGGCCGATGCCGCGCGCATGATGGGCATGGACGAGGACCGCATCCAGGTGTTCTCCGATTATCAGCAGGTGCTCGACCGCATGGGCGGCGCGCTTGAAAAACATGATGTTGTACTGGTCAAGGGTTCCCGCTTTGTTGAGCTCGACCGCTTTGTGGAAGGTGTGTGCTAGCCCATGTTCGGCAATCCCTCGTATCCAACGTATCAGGCTTTTTTGGGGCTTGGCATCGCCGCCGCCATTGCGTTGCTGCTCATGCCGTGGTGGATCAAGCTACTCAAGGTCGAGGGTATCGGCCAGCAGGTTCGTGCCGACGGACCCAAGCGTCATTTGGTTAAGCAGGGAACGCCCACCATGGGTGGCGTTGTCATCCTCGTCGCGATCTCGCTGACCTGTCTGCTGATGGGCAAGCTCACCACCGAGCTCGTGCTCGTGCTCCTCGCCACGCTGGCGACCGGCGTGCTGGGCCTGATCGACGACCTGACCTCCGTTACGCATGGGCGCTCGCTCGGTCTGACGCCTCATGCCAAGATGATCGGCCTAACCATTATCTGTGTCACCTTTACGGTGCTCGCCGTCAACTGGTGCGGCGTCGCCCCCGAGATTCGTTTTCCCGGCGGCCTGACGATTGACCTCGGTGTTCTTTCGACCACCATCTGCGGCCTTTCGTTCCCATGGCTCTACATTGTCTTTTGCTGGCTGATGATCGCCGGTCTTTCTAATGCCGTGAACCTGACCGATGGCCTTGATGGTCTTGCTGGCGGCACCTCTATGATTGCCATGCTCGCCATGGCTGCCATGGCGTTTTTGCACGGAGACGTGAACCTGTCCATCTTCTGCACCGCGTGTGCCGGTGCCTGCTTGGGCTTTCTGTGGTTCAACTGCTATCCGGCGAGCATCTTTATGGGCGATACCGGCTCGCTTGCCCTGGGCGCCGCGTTTGCCTGCACGTCCATCATGACCAACACCGAGGTCGTCTCCCTCATCATCGGCGGCCTGTTTATCGTTGAGACCCTGTCGGTCATGATTCAGGTTGTCTATTTCCACTTTACGCACAAGCGCGTCTTCCTTATGGCGCCCATCCATCATCATTTCGAAAAGAAGGGCTGGGCCGAGACCAAGGTTGTCATCCGTTTTTGGATTATCGCTGCGGCCTTTGGTGCCGTTGGCCTTGCTTTGTTCTTCCAGTTGGGATAGTGGTCTTTCATGCCTCTTGCTGATGTCTTTAGCCTGCTCGTTTTGGGTCAGGGCAAATCCGGTCTCGATGTCGCTCGCTGGGCGCTGGCACATCCCGAGCGCGTAAGCGCCGTTACCGTGTGTGGCGGCGGCACCTCTGAGCCCAATGACGCCACGCGCGCGCTCGAGGCTGCTGGTGCGTCGTTTGTCTATGGGACCGAACAGGTCGAGGGCGCCTATGACGTATGCGTGACGTGCCCGGGCATCTCGGAGTTCTCGGGCTTCTTTAAGGCCGGGCGCGAGCATGCCGCCCAGATTATGGGTGAGCCCGAGTTTGCCTATCGCCTGTCGCCCGATAACTGGATTGCCATCACGGGCACCAACGGCAAGACGACCACCACGTCGCTGACTGATTATCTGCTCAAGGCTGCCGGCGAGGCCAGCGTTGCTGTCGGCAACATCGGCGAGCCGCCGGTCAACGAGATTGACGGCCGAGCCCACAACGAGTGGTTTGTGGCTGAGCTCTCGAGCTATCAGATTGCTACGACCACCGAGCTCCACCCCCGCGTGGCGGTGCTGCTCAACATCACTCCCGACCACTTGGGCTGGCATAAGAGCCATAAGAACTACGCGCTTGCCAAGATTAAACTGTTTGACAATATGGTCGATGACGATCTGGCGGTTGTCGACGTCGAAGACGCCGGCATTCACGAGTTCGATGAGTACATCTACACGCCGGGTCGTCGCATCTGCAAGGTTGCCTTTGACGAGCCTGAGGGCGAGGATGCCGCCTTTGTGCGCGATGGCAAGATGATCGTGCGTCTGAAGGGCGTCGAGACCCCGCTCATCGCTACATCCGAGCTCAAGATCTCGGGCCATCACAATGTTATCAATGCCCTGTGCGCTGCCACGGCTGCCTTGGCGGTCGGTGCCGATGTCGATGGTGTCTGCCGCGGTCTTGCCTCGTTCCAGCCGCTCGAGCACCGCGTGGAGCCGTGTGGCGAGATTGACGGCGTGCGCTACGTCAACGATTCCAAGGCGACCAACACCGATGCGGTCGAGAAGGCGCTGACGGCATTTCCCGATGACGACGTGATCTTGCTGCTCGGCGGCCACGATAAGGGCACGCCGCTCACGGACTTCGCGCGCGTTGTTATGGATAACGTACGCTCGGTCGTCTGCTTTGGCGATGCGCGCGAGCGCTTCACCGCCGCTATGGACGAGGCCGATGTCGATGGCGATGTGGATATCGCCCAGGCGGATGACCTGCGCGACGCCGTGGACGTTGCCCGTTCGCTTTCGAGCCGTGGTGACGTGATCTTACTTTCTCCTGCCTGCTCTTCGTTCGATGAGTTCTCGGGCTATGAGGAGCGCGGCCGCGTGTTTAAGGACTACGTGGCTCAGCTTGCCGCTACAGCGAAATCACAAATGGAATAGGGGTTGCGGTGAGAGAGGAGAGCCCCCGACAAGGTATGAGGAGGCCCGACTCGGACCGTGCTTCCTCACGGCGCATCACATCGTGTTCCAGCCGCGGTGGGCAGTCGTTTAGCGAACGCTATATTGCCGGCGTTCCCGCCCGTATCATGCGCCCCCGTTTGATATTCATGGCCTGCTTGTTTACCTTGGTATGCTTTGGCCTGCTGATGGTGTACTCGGCGTCTTCGGTCGAGGCGCTGCACGAGAATGGCTCGGCGACGTTTTTTCTGGGTCGACAGGCCGCGTTTGCCGTGGTCGGTGTTCTGGCGCTGATTGCCATCGTGCGCGTTTTGCCGGACAGCTGGTTTGGGGAGGATGTGCTCAGGATCTTCCTCATCGGCATGATAGGGCTACTGCTTCTGGTGTTCTTGGTGGGCAGCGGCAGCCGTGGCGCCACGCGCTGGCTCAACATCGCCGGTATTCAGTTCCAGCCTTCCGAGTTTTTAAAGCCATTTGCCATTGCGTATTCGGCCATCATGCTTGATCGCTTCTTTTCGCCCGGTGGCAACATCAACGAATTCCTTCGCAAGATGGGCATCTACCTGGGCATTTCGCTCTTTCTGATCTTTATCCAGCCCGATTTCGGTACTGTCCTGATCATCCTGTTGACCCTCATGTGCATGGCGTTGTTTGCGGGTCTCGACCCCAGATTTATCATCGGCGTGCTAATCTTCGGCATTCTCGTGATCGTGATTGCGCTTGTCGCAGAGCCGTACCGTATGGTGCGTATTCAGGTTGCCTTGAACCCTTGGGCCGACGAGTATGGTGACGGCTATCAGGCCACGCTTGCCATCATGGCCTTTGCCTCGGGCGGTCTGTTTGGCCGTGGCATCGGCAACTCAACCATGAAGTACTCGTATCTGCCCGAGGCGCACAACGACTACATCCTGGCCATCATTGGCGAGGAAGTCGGTTTTGTCGGAACCGTGCTGTTCTTCTTGGTGTTTGCGATGCTGATCTACTCGGCGTTTCGCATTGCCGAGCAGGCGACCGATCGTCGGGGCGCGCTTATGGCGTCTGGCTCCGCGGTCATTCTCGCGGTGCAGTTTTTGATTAACGCGCTGGGCATCCTCAACGTGTTTCCCATGACGGGCAAACCGCTGCCGTTTATTAGCTACGGCGGTTCGTCGATCATTGTGTCGCTTATGCTTGCCGGGTTGATCCTGCGAGTTTCGTACGAGAGCGCCCGTCGCGATGAGTACGACCTTCGCCGTGAGAGCTTTGCCGTTATGGATGAGAGTACCGCCGGCGTGCCCCACGTGCGCGGCGAGCGATCTTCGCGTAACGGTTTTACCGTCCTGGATGGCTCTGCGACCGAGCCGGCAGCCCGCCCGCGTCAGCGAACGGCGCCGCAAGGCCGTCCGCAGCGCCCCAGCCCTCGCAACGCGGGCGGCGGATATAATCGAATCGATTTGAACTCGGACCCGTCGGCGCGTCTGCGCACCGACGACCAGGGACCGCGTGTACGAAGGGACTACCATGACCGATAAAATGACCGTTGCTATTGCAGCCGGCGGCACGGCAGGACACATCAACCCCGCGCTCGCCTTGGCCGAAGAGCTGCGTGACCGTGGTCACCACGTTGTGTTCGTGGGCCAGTCGCGCAAGCTCGAGGGTCGTCTGGTCCCCGAGGCTGGGTTTGATTTTGTGCCCATTACGGTCACGGGCTTCGACCGCTCCCGCCCTTGGACGGCGCTGACCTCGCTGTGGCGTGTCAGCAAAGCCAAGCGTGCGCTCGCCAGTCATTTCTCAAAGGTCGGCAAGCCCGATGCCGCCATCGGTTTTGGTGCTTATGTCGAGGTTCCGCTGCTGGGGTGGTGCAAGGGCGCGGGCGTTCCGTATCTGCTGCATGAGCAGAACTCTGTTCCGGGCCTGGCCAACAAGATGATGAGCTCCCACGCCGCCCGCGTGTGCATCTCGGTGCCGGCAGCGCGTTCGGTCTTTGAGCGCGAAGGTGACCCTGACCACGTGCTCATGACCGGCAACCCCGTACGTCGCTCGGTGATCGAGGGCGATCGCGCTCGCGGCCGCAAGGCACTTGGCGTTCCCGAGGACGCTACGCTGCTGCTCGTCTTTGGCGGTTCACTTGGCGCCCAGCACCTCAACGAGCGCGTGGTTTCGCTCAAAAACGAGCTGCTTTCGCGCAAGAACCTCTATGTGTTGCATTCGACGGGTGCCGACGGCTTTGAGGAGACCGAGCGCGCTTTGGCGCTGACGCCCGAGGAGGCGAAGCGTTACCGCGTCCAGCCTTACATCGACAACATGGGCGATATGCTGGCTGCTGCCGATTTGGTGCTCTCGCGTTCGGGCGCATCGAGCGTGGCCGAGATCGCTGCGCTCGCCGTGCCTTCGGTGCTCGTGCCGTACCCGCATGCGACGGCCGACCACCAAACCACCAATGCCCGTTATCTGGTCGACGCCGGGGCCGGCGTGCTCTGCGCCGATGCCGATATCGACGGTTCTGCCTTTGCCGATGAACTGCTGCACCTGGTCGATGACGCGGCGGCGCGCGATGCCATGCGTCAGGCGGCGCGCGGTCTGGCTCAGGATAGGGCCGCCGCTCTTCTGGCGGATGCGGTAGAGGGTTTGCGTTAGTTAGACGGGATATCGTCGGTCGCCCTCGCGCTGATGCGGTAGGTGCGGTACAGTTAACGGGTTACAGGCAGTGTTTACGCAAGGAGTACACGAGCACATGGCTGATTCCCAGACTGCAACCTCCGCGCCCGAGTTTAAGAGCGCCCACTTTATCGGTATCGGCGGCGCCGGCATGAGTGGCATCGCCCTCGTTCTTCACGAGCGCGGTTATGCCGTTACCGGCTCCGACCTTAAGACGTCACGTTATATTCGCCAGCTTACCCGCGCTGGTGTGAAGGTGCATGTGGGCCATGAGGCCGCCACGATCGACGAGGTCAAGCCCGACGTGGTTGTTGTCTCCACCGCTATTCCGGAGTCCAACCCCGAACTCGTGCGCGCTCGCGAGCTTGGTATTCCCGTGTGGCCCCGTGCCAAGATGCTCTCTGCTTTGGGCCACGGCTACACCACCGTCGCTGTTGCCGGCACGCATGGCAAGACCACCACGTCTTCGATGTGCGCCACCATGCTCGACCGCATGGGCCTGGATCCGAGCTTCTTGATCGGCGGCATCGTCGAGGGCTATGACACGAACGGCAAGAACGGCTCGGGCGACTACTTTGTCGCCGAGGCCGACGAGTCCGACAGCTCCTTCCTGTTCCTGAACCCCAACGTGGTCATTGTGACCAACGTCGAGGCCGACCACCTCGATCACTACTCGGGTATCGAGGAGATCGAGGCAACTTTCGCCAAATTCATGAGCCTGGTGGGCGAGGACGGCACCGTCATCGTCTGCGGTGAGGACCCGCATCTGGTCGAGCTCGCCAAGTCGACGGGCCGTCACGTGCTTTCCTACGGCTTTGCCGAGAGCAACGACATCGTCTGCATGCACCCGGATGTCAAGGGCATCCAGAGTGACTTTATCGTTCGCTTTGAGGATGGCACTGAGCATGCCGTGGAGATCAAGAGCAATCCCGGTCGCCACAACATGCTCAACGCCACGGCGGTGCTCACCGTCGCCCATGTCCTGGGCCTTGACATCGACGCCGCCGCCAAGGCGCTCTCGAGCTTTGAGGGCGTCCGCCGTCGCTTTACCCACGTGGGCGATATCGATGGCATCACCGTGGTCGATGATTACGGCCATCACCCCACCGAGATCAAGGCGACGCTTGCTGCCGCTTCGTCGCTGGGCTACAAGCATGTCGACGTCGTGTTCCAGCCGCACCGTTATTCGCGTCTGCAGGCCCTGTGCGATGACTTTGCCGATGCATTTGCCAATGCCGATAAACTGCTGCTGATTGATGTGTTCTCGGCTGGCGAGATGCCCATTCCGGGTGTTACCTCTAAGATGCTCGCCGATACCGTGCGCGCCAAGCATCCTGGCAAGGAGGTCGTGTACTGCTCCAGCCGTCTTGAGCTCAATCAGGAGCTCGAGCAGATGGTGGGCGAGGGCGACTTGCTGCTCACTATGGGTGCCGGTGACGTTACGACTGTCGGCCCCGAGTTTATCGAGTATTTGACTGCCAAGAAAGACGCTTAAGTCTAATGGGTCTGTTTAACGCCGTCATGGCGCTCTCGGGCATGATCGACACGGATGTGATCGAGGACGAGCGCCTTGCGCGTCATACGAGCTATCGTATCGGCGGCAAGGCTGACCTCTTTGTGACGTGCCATAGCTATCATGCCCTCCGCCGCGCCGTGGCGGTGCTCGATCGCGAGCAGGTGCCGTGGGTCATCATCGGCAAGGGCTCCAATCTGCTGGTTGCCGATGGCGGTTATCGCGGTGCCGTCATTTCGCTCGGACGTGAGTTTCAGCGCACGGTTGTTGCCGATGACGGTTGTACGCTGACGGTCGGTGCGGGCGTGATGTTTGCGCGCCTGGTCAACGATGCCCTGTCGCGTAGCCTCTCGGGCCTTGAGTTTGCCGTTGGCATCCCTGGGTCGGTCGGCGGTGCGATATCTATGAATGCCGGCACACGGACCGAATGGATTGGCTCGCTGGTTGAGGATGTCGTAACGTTTGACCCGGCATCCGGTATCAAGCATTATGCGGGGTCCGAGATCACTTGGGGCTACCGCGAATGTAGCCTTCCCCGCAATGAGATCATCCTCGAGTGCGTGCTCAAACTTAAACCGGCACCCAAGGCCGACATTCGCGAGCGCATGGAGCGGTACCTGACGAGGCGCAAGCGTACGCAGCCCATGGGTCGCGCATCCTGCGGGTCGGTCTTTCGCAACCCGCCCGATGCGAGTGTGGGCAAGCTTATCGAGGATTGTGGATTAAAGGGTTTTTCGATTGGCGGCGCGGAAGTTTCGCCCGTTCACGCTAATTTTATCGTTAATAACGGAACTGCCTCGGCCGATGACGTTGCCGCGGTTATCAGACATGTGCACGGAAAGGTGAGGGAGGCGTATGGCATCGAGCTCAGACCGGAAGTTAAATTCCTCGGCTTCTAGAGCATCGAAACCAACCTTCCGCCGCGCCGGAGGGCGTTCCGGCGCGCCTGCCAAACCTCAACGCAATACCGTCGCGCACTCTAAGTCTGTCGGGCATGCTCGACAGACCAGTTGTCCGGTTGTCGGCTCGCAGCTCGGCAATCGTCCGGCCGCAAAAAAGTCCTCGCGTCCCTCGCTGACGTCAAAGCCTGTTATGGGCGCCAAGCCTGCCCGTCCCATGGCAACTCCTAAGCCCTCGACGGGAACTAAGGCGGCGCGTCCGGGTCGCACGCTTGGCGCATCGAAACCGCGCTCGCTGACATCGGTGCCGGCTACCGCCAAGAAGCCTTCGGGTAAAAAAGGCGTCAACCCGTTGTCTTCACTTGGGGCGATGGCAAATAAAACGTCAGACGCCGCTTCTCTCGTTACAGGCAAAGGCAAAATCGTGGGCGGCGTTCTGGCCGTCTTGGCCGTGCTCGTCGTCGTTGCCGTCGTGGTGATCAACTCTGGATTGTTTACCGCCACTGATATTCAGATTCAAGGCAGCGAGCATGTGACGAAGCACGATGCTATCCAGCTGATCGATTTGCCCGAGGGAACGTCGCTTTTTAACGTCGATCCCGACCAGATTACCGAGGACCTCAAGCAGAACCCGTGGGTCTCGGGCGTGGATGTCCAGCGTCAGTTCCCGCATACGCTCATCATTACGCCTATGGAGCGCAAGGTCATCGCAATTGCCTATATCAGCTCCGATGACCTTGCCTGGGCCATCGGGGATGATGACACCTGGATCGCCCCGCTGTCGACGTCGGTCGAAGTGGATGACCAGGGCAACGTCATCACGACGGGGCAGGGCTCAAATACCCTGACCGGCATTGATGCCGCGCTGGCGCTCGCTAAGCACTATGGCGCGGTGTTGTTGACTGATGTCTCGGCGGATGTCGCTCCGGTTTCCGGCCAGGCGGTGAGCTCCAAGGCCGTTAAGGCTGGCTTGGATTATGTGCGTGGTTTTTCGAGCGAGTTCTTGGGACAAGTCAAGGATATTTCCACGCCTTCGGTCGAAGCCATCTCGGCAAACCTCAATAACGGCATTGAGGTGTCGCTGGGCGATTCGAACGATATCGTCAAGAAGGAGCGCGTAGTCACCAAGCTGCTTTCGCAGGTAGAGGGCGTAACGTATATCAATGTGCGCTCTCCGGGTAACTATACATTTAGGAACGCTCCGACCTCGTAGCGCTGGTTGATGCTTTGTTGAGGGGCCATACCACGCCGTTTATCTGGTTTGTTTGGTTTTCACGGTCAATTATTTGACTGATACGTTCATAATGTGCAAACATAATACGGTTTACCTTTGCATTTACTTTCAACCTGAAGGTTAATGTGCGCAGGGGTCGACCCATGCTATGGCTATAACCTTTGTTCGGAGGACCGACATGCACGAGACAGAGATCAACAACTACCTTGCCGTCATTAAGGTGGTCGGCGTCGGCGGCGGCGGTACCAACGCGGTCAATCGAATGATCGAAGAGGGCATCCGCGGCGTCGAGTTTGTTGCCATCAACACCGATGCTCAGGCACTCGCGATCTCTGATGCCGATATCAAGGTGCACATCGGCACCGACCTTACCCGCGGCCTGGGCGCCGGCGCCAACCCCGAGGTTGGCCGCAAGGCTGCCGATGAGTCCCGCGACGACATTGCCGAGGCGCTCGCTGGCGCCGACATGGTGTTCATCACCTGCGGCGAGGGCGGTGGCACCGGTACCGGCGCCGCTCCCATCGTTGCCGATATCGCGATGAACGAGGTCGGTGCGCTGACCGTCGCCGTCGTGACCAAGCCCTTCACCTTCGAGGGCCGCAAGCGCAAGAAGAGCGCCGAGGAGGGTATTAAGACCCTCTCCGATTGCGTCGACACCATGATCGTCATCCCTAACGATAAGCTGCTTGACATCGCCGAGAAGAAGACCACCATGCTCGAGGCCTTCGCGATTGCCGATGGCGTCCTTTCCCAGGGCACCCAGGGCATCACCGACCTTATCACCGTCCCCGGTATCATCAACTTGGACTTCGCCGATGTTAAGACCATCATGAAGCAGGCCGGTACCGCCATGATGGGTATCGGTACCTCTTCTGGGGATACCCGTGCCGTCGACGCTGCCCAGCAGGCCATCTCCAGCCCGCTGCTCGAGAGCTCCATCGATGGTGCCACGCGCGTGCTGCTCTCCATCGCCGGTTCCAAGGACCTGGGCATCCAGGAGATCAGCGACGCCGCCGACGTTGTCGCCAACGCCGTCGACCCCGAGGCCAACATCATCTTCGGTACCGTTGTTGACGAGTCCCTGGGCGATCAGGTGCGCATCACCGTCATCGCTACGGGCTTCTCCGACTCCAATGTCAACCGTCAGGACGAGCTCTTTGCTGCTCAGCAGTCTCAGAGCAAGGCCGCTGCCTCCGCTGAGCCGCAACGCACCGCTCCGGCCACCAGTCCGGCTCAGGCCGCTCCGACCCGCAACGTTGGTGGCACCGAGCTTCCTAACTTCGGCAACGATCAGTTCGAGCTTCCCGACTTCCTGAAGCGCGGTAGCTTCTAGTTCGTTTTTCTCAACGACTTGCAAGGGGTGCGTCCGATTGGGCACGCCCCTTTTTTGTTGTGTTTCGCCTTTGTAAACGAAAGCCTCCAATCTCCTTACGTTCCCTTTACGTTTGCTCCTTACCGCTGCGGGTATCCTTTTTGATGAAGTATGCAGCCGTATGGCACGGACTGCTGCGGCGTCGCCGCAATACTTGTGTTATTAGGAGGCTTTAGTATGGCAGCACGTGCGGACAACGTTTCGCGTGTCGACCATGATGGAGTTACGTTGGTGGAGGGCGCGACATCCGATGTTCGCTTTGCCTTCACCGAGCGCGCCGGTGGTGTTTCCGAAGATGCGTACTCCTCACTCAACTTGGGCTCGCATGTTGGCGATGACCCCTTTGCTGTTCAAGAAAATCGTCGTCGCGCGCTCGAGGCTATGGGTGCCGCCGAGTGCGAGCACAACCTGCTCGTTCCCAATCAGGTCCATGGTGACCATATCGTTGCGGTGACCTCGAACGGCGCCGATGACCTTGAGGACGTCCGCGAGCAGATTGCCGAGGGCTGCGATGCCATCGTCTGTACGGCGCATAACGTGCCCGTGCTGCTCTGCTTTGCCGACTGCGTTCCCGTGGTGCTGGTGGCCCCTGGCGGATTTGCCGTGGTGCACTCCGGCTGGAAGGGCACGATTGCACGTATTTCTGCCAAGGCGTGCCAGGCGCTTTGCGATGCTGCCGGCTGCGATGCAAGTGACATCTCGGCCTATATCGGCCCCCATATCTTGGGTGACGAATATGAGGTATCCCAGGAACTCATGGATCGCTTTGCCGCCGAGTTCTCGTGCATCGATGCGAGCACCTCTCGCATGCTCAATCTTTCCGCTGCCATTTGCGAGGCGCTGGTAGATGTCGGTGTCGACGCGGATAATATCGTGGATACCCAGCTTTCGACCGTGCGTCAGAACGACCGCTTTTATTCCTACCGTAACGAGAACGGCACCTGTGGGCGCCATGCTGCGATCGGCGTGATGCTATGAGAAAGATCGTATCGGTCCTGAGCGCCGCTGTGCTTACGCTTACGCTGTGCGCCTGTTCTTCGGGATCTTCTACCTCTTCCATTACCGTCGCCGGCTCCACGACCTGCCTTCCTATCGCCGAGATTGCGGCCGAGGGTTTTAAGGAGGAGACCGGCATCGACGTGCTCGTTTCCGGTTTGGGTTCTTCCGCTGGCATCGAGGCTGTCAGCGCCGGCACGGCCGATATCGCCAGCTCCTCCCGTGGACTCAATGCCGACGAACAGGATCTGGGCCTGACTCCCATCGTCATTGCCCACGACGGTATCGCGGTCATCGTGAACGACGATAACCCGGTCGATAACCTCTCGACCGAGCAGCTCCGCGATATTTACGCCGGCAAGATCACCAACTGGAAAGAAGTCGGTGGCGAGGACCTGAGGATTCAGGTCATCAACCGAGATGAGGCGTCCGGCACGCGTGAGGCCTTTCGCACCATCGTGATGGACGGCACCCCGTTCGATCGCCGCTCGGCCGTTCTTTCGGGCACGGGCCAGGTGCGCGACGTGGTATCTCGTTCGCGCGGTGCCATTGGCTACATTTCGCTGGGCTTCGTCGATAGCCTCAACGCCAAGACCTCGGTCAAGGCCGTCTCGGTCAATCATGTTGAGGCGTCCGAGAAGACGGTCGCGAGCGGCGGCTATCCCATCTCGCGCGACCTTTACTTCTTTGTGAAGGGTGCGCCTTCGCAGCAGGCGCAGGATTACATCGACTACGTGACGTCCGAAAAGATGGACAAGCAGATTCGCGAGGCGGGCTTTATCCCCGTCACCAACGACGAGAAGGGGAGTGAGTAGCATGGAAGCACAGGAAAACTCCCAGACTGAGCAGAATGTTCAGACGCCCAAGAAGCGCGAGCTGGCGCTCGTATCGCGCAGTACCTATATCAAGGAGAAGGCGCTGCAGTGGATCTTCTTTGCCTGCGCGTTCTTGGCGGTCGTTACCGTCATCCTGATTTTTGTCTTTACCACGTACTCGGCGCTGCCCGTCTTTACCGACATCGGTCTGGCGGAATTCTTTAGCTTTACGTGGGCGCCCTCTGAGGGCCACTACGGCATCATGTCGCTGCTTGCCGGCTCAGGTCTGGTGACCGTCGGTGCGCTCGCCATGGGCGTGCCGCTGGGCGTAGGTACGGCCGTGTACCTGGTCGAGATCGCCAGCAAGCGCGTGCGCAAGCTCATCAGCCCTGCCGTCGACCTGCTGGCCGGCATCCCTTCTATCATCTATGGTTTCTTTGGCATGATCATCATTCGTCCGTTTATCGCACAACTGACCGGTGGTCTTGGTTTTGGTGCGCTGACAGCGTGGTTCGTGCTCGCCATCATGATCGTCCCTACCATCACGACGCTTACCATCGATGCCCTCAATTCCATTCCCATGGGCATTCGCGAGGCATCGTATGCCATGGGTGCTACTAAGTGGCAGACCATCTATAAGGTCGTGTTACCTGCCGCCAAGCTGGGTATCGTGGATGCCATCGTGCTGGGTATGGGCCGTGCCATCGGCGAGACCATGGCCGTGCTCATGGTCGTGGGTAACGCCCCGGTTATTCCCGACAGCATTGCGAGCCCCATCTCGACGCTCACGAGCCAGATCGCGCTCGACATGAGCTATTCCTCGGGCCTGCACCGCTCGGCTCTGTTCGGCATGGGCGTGGTCCTGTTTATCATCTCCGCCATGCTGGTGGGCATCGTCCGTCTGATTTCCAAGAAGAGGGGGTAGGCTATGTCCGATTCCGTTGACACGACGGTCGATACGACCTCGTCGCGCGAGCGCATCAAGCGTGCCCTTTCCCACGGTAAGAAGGGCCGTATCAACAAGGACCTGTCAAACAAGATCATGCTCGGCGTGTTCCGCGCCGCGGCCTATATCACCACGCTTGTGCTGGTCGCTATCATCGCCTACGTGGTTGTTAATGGCTTACCGCATATTTCGCTCGACTTTATCTTCGGTTGGCCCCAGGGTGTCAACGCCGAGGGCGGCATTTGGCCTACGATTGTCTCGACCATTTACGTGACGGCGCTCGCCATGCTCATCTGTACGCCGGTCGCCGTGCTAGCGGCCGTCTATCTGGCCGAGTACGCCAAACAGGGCAAGGTCGTCGAGCTCATCCGTTATGCTGCCGATGCTTTGGCCTCGGTGCCCTCCATCGTTATGGGTCTCTTTGGCTACGCCTTGTTTGTCGAGGCCATGGGCCTGGGCCTTTCGATGGTCTCGGCTGCCCTGGCGCTGGCGCTTCTGATGCTGCCTATCGTCATGCGCACCACCGAGGAGGCTATTCGCGCCGTGCCGCGCTATATCCGTTGGGGCGCATATGGCTTGGGCGCCACTAAGTGGCAGGTCGTTTCCAAGATCGTGCTTCCTTCTGCCTTTGGCCGTATTGCCACGGGCATCGTCCTTGCCATCGGCCGTGCCATTGGCGAGACCGCGGTGGTGCTCTACACCATGGGCCAGGCCATCAACCTGCCTATTTCGCCGCTCGATTCCGGCCGCCCCATGACGGTTCACCTGTACCTGCTTGCCAACGACGGCATCAACATGAACGCAGCCTACGGCACCGCGCTCTTGCTGATGGTGATCATTCTGGCCTTCAACCTGTTTGCGCGCTTCCTGTCGCGCAAGCGTCGCTAGTTAAGGAGTCCCATGTCCGTTTATCAGTCCGCTCCCACGTTGGAGCAAGCGGCCATTACGGCCAAGGATTTCAACTTTTGGTACGGTGACTTTCATGCGCTGACGGGGCTTGACCTCAACATCGCCAAAAACGCCATCACCTCCTTCATTGGCCCTTCGGGCTGCGGCAAGTCGACGTTTTTGCGCTGCATCAACCGCATGAATGACCTGATCGAGGGTACGCGCGTCGAGGGCACCATGACGCTCGACGGCAACGATATCTATGCTGAGGGTGTCGACCCGGTCGATCTCCGTCGTCGCGTGGGCATGATCTTTCAGCAGCCCAACCCGTTTCCCAAATCCATCTACGAGAATGTCGCCTTTGGCCCTCGTCTGCAGGGCGTGACTAGCAAAAGCGACCTCGATGACATCGTGGAAGAATCGCTCAAGCGCGCCAACCTCTGGAAAGAGGTATCCAATCAGCTCAACAAGGATGGTTTGGCGCTCTCGGGCGGTCAGCAGCAGCGTCTGTGCATCGCGCGCGTGCTTGCGGTGCAACCCGATGTCCTTCTGATGGACGAGCCCTGCTCCGCCATCGACCCCACGTCCGTCTCTAAGGTCGAGGATCTGATGGCCGAGCTGGCGCCCGAGATGACGATCATCATCGTCACGCATTCAATGCAGCAGGCAGCTCGTATTAGCGACTACACCGCATTCTTCTTGCAGGAAGTTGCCGGCGAGCCCGCCACGCTCATCGAGTATGGTCAAACCGACGCGATCTTCACCAGTCCAGTGGACTCGCGGACGGAAGACTATATCACCGGCCGCTTTGGCTGATCGGTGCGACTAGTCCCAAGCCGATCGGACCTGGTCCGGTGCGTATTCACTGTGCGGGCGGCATGACCGCACCCAACTGATTGGAGTGAACCATGCGCAAACTGTTTTCCCGTCAGCTCATCGAGGCCCGCCACGAGATGCTGAGCATCTACGAGGCCGTCGATCTGGCCCTCCACGATGCCGTGAGGGCCTATGTTACCGACGACCGCAAGCTCGCCACCAAGACCAAGAAGCGCACGCTTTCGATTGACGCGCGCTGCGCCAACCTGGAGGCCGTCTGCTACAACCTGATCGCCACGCAGTCACCGGTCGCCTCCGACTTCCGCTTGCTGCAGACGATTATCTACGTCGACTTTAACCTGCAGCGCATGACCGATAAGGTTCGCCAGATCTGCCGCGCTACGCGTCACATGGTCAAGGCCGATATCTCGCTGCCCAAGGAGCTTGTCGGCACGGTCGAGGCCGAGGCTGAGGCCGTCTACCAGGTGCTGGGCTCTTCGCTTTCTGCGCTCGTCACCAATGACATGTCCATCATCTGCAACTTGGCCGTCGAGGACGAGCCAGTGCACGCCGCCTACGAGAAGTTCTTCCGCACCTTTAACCGTATGGATACGGGCGACTTTATGGACGACGACAGCAACTATGACGACCTGCGCCGCGCCATCATGGTTTCGCGCTACCTCGATCGCATCGCCTCGATTTCCATCGATGCCGCCTGCCGTCTGACTTTCCTGTTGACTGGTCAGCGTATGAATGCCGGCGATATCGCCCGCACTGATGAGGATGAGCTCGAGAGCATGCGCGTACCTTCGGGCGAGGGCGTTATCATGAGGCCCGCCGTCGACGCTCGCTACGTTGCCAAGGTGCCCGTTAACGAGGTCAGCGAGGGTCTTCGCTATCTGCTCGATCATCTTGAGGATGAGGACGATGGCGAGGACGACGAGGAGTAAGTAATCCCGTTCGTCGAAAGATTGTAAATACCTAAGTGAGCGCGGCCTTGCACATGCGGGGCCGCGCTCTTGCGTTAGCATGGGACTACTTGTTTGGCTGTCAGCGGAGGCGATTGGCAATGGATAACTATTTGGACTTGATGCGCGCTCGCCGCGAGCAGATTCTGGAACGTTTTTATGCGGCGCTCGATCGCGCGGGCCGTCCCCATGACGCCGCGCGCCTCATTGCCGTGTCCAAGACCGTTGGTGTCGATGAGACCGTTGCCGCCATCCAGGCGGGGTATCGCCATTTTGCCGAGAACCGCCCGCAGGAGCTGGTTCGCAAGCTCACAGGTCTGGCGGAGCATCCGGAGCTGCCCGAGGTGCGCTTCGATATGATCGGCAACCTGCAGACCAATAAGATCAATGCGGTGCTGGGCTCAGCCGAGCTGATCCACTCGGTGGGTTCGCTGCATCTGGCGCAGGCGATCTCGAGCCGTGCTGTCCGCAAGATTGAGGCAGGCGAGCTCGCCGGCCCCCAGCGTGTGCTCATTGAGGTCAATGTGAGTGGTGAGGAGTCGAAGGGAGGCTTTTCGCCCGATGAGATTCGCGCCGCCGCGGGTGAGCTTGCGGAGCTTGAGGGAATTTGCGTGCAGGGGCTTATGACTATGGCGCCCCGGGGGAATAAGGATGTGGCACGCCGCACCTTTGCGGGGCTTCGTGAGCTGAGGGATGAGCTGGAGGCGGCGCATCCCGATTTGAACCTGCCTGAGCTTTCCTGCGGCATGAGCGAGGACTTTGAGCCTGCCCTTGAGGAGGGCTCTACACTCGTTCGCCTGGGCAGGGTAGTATTTAGCCCGGAGTTTGCAGTAAAATAAGGCTCTGAAGTGCGCACTGATTATCGGGGCGCCTGCACTAAACCGCGAGAGGACACAACCATGGGCTTCCTTGACGAGATTAAAAATAAGATGCACCTGGGCGGCCAGCAGGGTTACGACCAGGGTTATGGCCAGGACGACGACTACGGCTACGATGACGGCTATGACGATAGTTATCAGGGCAACGGCTACAGCGGTGCTTCGGGCGAGGGCTTCTACACCCAAGACGAGCCGAGCAACGGCCTGCTTGGTCAGACGCGCCGCGGTGAAGCTGAGTCGGTTGCCGTGTATACGCGCTCCGGTCAGCTGGTCGGCGAT
This sequence comes from Collinsella aerofaciens, assembly GCF_032584215.1. GTDB lineage: Bacteria > Actinomycetota > Coriobacteriia > Coriobacteriales > Coriobacteriaceae > Collinsella. Next base: position 36,623 of record NZ_JAWHPN010000002.1, read on the forward strand.
GACTCCCGCCATGCCACGACGTATAACCCGCCTTCGCGCTCGCAGGACAGTGTTGCGAGCGGTTATCGTCCTGGTGCCTATGATACGCCGTCGAGCTACGCCGAGAACACCCGCGCCCGTGCTGCCGCTGCGCCCGCGCCTGCACCGAGCGATGCCTCGGCCTATGCGAGCAATATCATCAACGCCACGCCGCAGCTGCCGGCCTATGTCCTGCGCCCCGAGAGCTATGACGACGTGGAGACCGTGGTGCGCCGCGTTCGCACCAAGCAGCCTGTCGCACTGATTTTTGTGGGCGTACGCACCGAAGTTGCCAAGCGCGTCTTGGACTTCTCTTACGGCTTTGCCTGCGGTCTGGGTGCCACGGTCAAGGAGGTGGGCGACCGCGTGTTCATGGTGCTGCCCGCCGGTTGCGAGGTCAAAGATTCCGATCTCAAGAAGCTTCGTGCCGACGGCTACCTCAAGTAAAGACAAGACGAGGAGATTCCCATCAACATCTACACTATCGTCCAGCTGGTCAACACGCTGTTCAACTTCTATTCCATGCTCATTATCGTCTACTGCTTCATGACGTGGATTCCCATGAAGCAGGGTGGTTTGCTTCAGGATATTGCCGCGGTGCTTGATAGCGTGTGCGGTCCGTGGCTTAACCTGTTCCGTCGTTTCATCCCGCCGATGGGCGGTATCGATTTTTCGCCGGTCGTTGCGATTATTGCGTTGCAGTTGGTGCAGAGGCTGGTTCTGCAGCTTCTTATAGGTATACTCGTGTAGAACTGACTTAGTAACTTACGTCGGGCGTGTAGCGCCGAGGCGATGAAAAAGGAGACTTGTTATGGCTATTACCCCTGCAGACATCCAGGCTCAGACTTTCTCTGAGGCCAAGCGTGGCTACGATCCTGCTGAGGTCGACGTCTTCTTGGAGACGCTGTCTTCCGAGGTTGACGCTATGCTCGCTAAGATCGTTGACCTTAAGGGTCGTCTGACTGCTACCGAGCAGCAGCTTGCCGATGCACAGGCTCAGCTTGCCCAGGCTCAGGATACCGCCGACCAGGCCGTTCCTGCCGCCCCCGTGGCTGCTCCCGCCCCTGACTTCTCCGCTCAGGAGCGCCAGATTTCCGCCGCCCTGATCGCTGCCCAGCAGACCGCTGAGACCATCGTTAACGATGCCAACGAGAACGCTGAGCGTATCCGCAACGAGGCTGACGCCAAGGCCCGCGAGGTTATTCGCCAGGCTCTGACTGAGAAGCAGGCCGAGCTCGAGGAGATCGATCGTCTCAAGGCTTCCCGTGAGGAGTTCAAGGCCGAGTATCTCAAGCTCATCCAGCACTTCATGGACGATGCCCAGAACTCCTTCCCGGCCGACCTCATGGCCTCCACGCCGGTCGGTTCTGCCGCTTCTCCTGCAGTGACTGTTCCCGCCGAGCCGCTGCCCGTCGCTGACCCGGTTGTCCCCGTGGCCGATCCTTTCGCCCCGATTGACAACTTTGCTGCCGACGACTTGGACTAACATTCGGCCTACAATTTAGCGCCTAGAAAGGACCCGCAGCTTGCGGGTCCTTTTTTATGACTGTGCCGGGGTGCGTAACATAAAAAACCGAGCCCTGCACATAGTGGCGCAGAACTCGGCGAACGGGTGAGCGGTCAAGGGTAGGTTTTAAGGCATGTCCCAAAAATCTACTTGAGAAGGAAGTCGGAGAGGGGAATGGTGCGGGCCTCGCGATGCTCGGGATCGGCGATGTGGTCGGCGGGATAGCCACAGACGAGCATGTGATAGGGATAGATGCCCTCGGGCAGGCTGAACTGCTCACAGGCCACCTCGGGCTTAAAATGGCACACCCAGCACGTACCCAGGCCCTGCTCCTCGGCCTCCATCATCATCTGATCGCAGGCGATCGCAGTATCGATGGCGCTCGAGTTCATCTGGTCATACGGGCGTATCCAGGCGTCATCGGTAACGCTGCAGATAAGGAAGATAAGCGGAGCCCCAAAGATAGACCCATCACGAGCAAACCGAGGCTGACAAGCAGCAGCCTTCTCCAGAAGCTCAGGCGTATCCAACACCATCACACGGGTTGGATGGTTATTACAAGCAGAAGGAGCAATACGCCCCGCCTCAACAATAGCATCCACCACAGCCTGCTCAACAGGCCGATCCTCAAAAGAACGACAAGAATACCGAGTCCGAGCCAAATCCAAATACCCCATACGAGCCTCCAAAGCTAATAAAACAACCCAAAACTAAGCAAAAGGGTACCCAAAGCAACATTCAGCCAAACGTTTAAGGCGGTCCCAAAGTTTCCAATCGGGCCCCAAGGCCCTGCCAACAAAAGCCCCATCGCTTTCAAAGTATCAGCCAAAGTTTCCAATGGTGGTACGTAAGGGAGCGGGCCCGACCACTAATACCCTTTTGAACGACTCTGCTTGCAGCCGGAGTGAAAAAGGTTATTAGTGGTCGGGCCCGCGACCGCCGGGACACGTACCCACAATTAACTGTTCTTCATGACAATCGAATCCACGACATCGGCCACATTCTCACAGCAGTCAGCGCAGTACTCCAGGAAGGCGTAGACGTCACGCCAGGCGATGACCTCGAGCGGATCCTTGCCGTTGACATGCAGGTTGCGCATAGCGTTGATGTAGAGCTCGTCGGCCTCGGACTCGATCGTGTTGATCTGGATGACGAGTTCGCGCAGGGTCTTGGACTTGCGGTAATTGGGAAGCTCGACCATCAGGTTCTTCATGGCGCGGCAGGCATCGGTCACCTTGTGGGCGATCACGATGGCATCGGGATGGATGCTCTGGATGTTGGTGAAGTAGACGCGCTGCACGACGCCCTCGATACGGTCGAGCACGGTGTCGAGCGAGCAGCTCATCAGGTCCAGATCCTCGCGCTCAAGCGGGGTGATAAAGGCCGTGAGCAGGGCGTCTTCAAGCTCATGATGCTTCTTGTCGGCCGCATGCTCGATCGCGTGCATCTTGTCGAGCATATCGTGAATCTTCGCGGGATCGAAGTTCTCGAAAATCTTGGTGAGCAACTCTGCAGCCTGGACGGCTAGGTCGGCGCAGGCAACGTAGTTGTCAAAGTAGAACGAATCGGGTTTCTTTGCCATGGGTGGGTCCTTTCGAGGCGAAGACGGGTGGGCGAAGTATTACGGTCCGGATGGACGTTCGGTTTGACTAAATGAACATCATGAACAGCTTGGCCATGACAAAGCTGATGAGTCCGCAGGCGGGGAAGGTGAAGAACCAGGTGAACATCATGTCCTTGACCACGCCGAAGTTGATGGCCGAAAGGCGCTTGACGGCACCGACGCCCATGATGGCGCAGGTCTTGATGTGGGTGGAGGACACGGGGATACCGGTAAGGGTGGCAAGCAGCAGATTCGCGGCGCCCGCGAGGTCGGCGGAGAATCCCTGATACTTCTCGAGCTTGACCATGCTCTGGCCGACGGACTTGATGATGCGCTCGCCGCCCACGCTGGTGCCGATGCCCATGGTGGCCGAGCACAGCAGCATAATCCAGATGGGGATGCCGGCATCGCCGACGCTCGTCTGGCCGTTGGCGAAGGCGACACCTAAAAAGAGCACGCCGATGAACTTCTGTCCATCCTGCGCGCCGTGCATAAAGCTCATGGCCGCAGCGCTCGCGATCTGAGCGTATTTAAAGAAGACATTGGCACGTCGCCTGTTGGCGGCGGCGAAAAGAATCGAGACGAGCTTGCACAGGACCCAGCCCATAACAAAGCCCAGGCCGATGGAGAGCGCCAGGCCGTAGATGACCTTCATCCACTCGTGGACGTTGACGCTGTTCGCGCCGCCGAGGGCGATGGCGGCACCGGTCAGGCCGGCGATAAGGCTGTGGCTTTGCGAGGTGGGGATGCCAAAACGCGACGCTGTGGCGCCGTAGACGACGATGGAAAACAGCGCCGCGCACAGGCAGGCGAGCGCCATGGTGCTGTTTCCGCCAAAGTCGACGATATGTGAAATGGTATTGGCGACGCTCGCGTTAAAGTGCGTCATGATGAGCACACCCAAGAAGTTGAATGCGGCGCTCATGAGAATGGCGGCGCGGGCGGGCATGCAACGCGTAGTGACGCAGGTCGCGATGGCGTTGGGCGCGTCGGTCCATCCGTTGACGAAGATGGCGCCGAGCGCGAGAATCACGGTGACGGCAAGGACTGGGTTCGACACAATTTGGCCGAGGAAGGTTGAGAACGTTACGTCCATATATGGGCTTTCTCGAAGTTTGCAGACACATTACAAAAACATGATAAATCGTATCACCTCCTGCGGGTTTCTTTACTGAGTTCTGATGGGAGAAGTGAATTTTTTGGCACTAAAATTGAATATTAGCCCTGTTGACCGCGGGTATTCTTTTTGCTAACACGCCATGAGGACACGCGTGCGCGCCCCAACACCCCAAAACCACAGTCTGTTCGCTTTACAACATGCAAACATGCGTTCGATAATAGAGGGCATGGAATATCGACAGACAGACGGCAAAACTCGGCGCGTGCACAAGCAGTATGTGGACGTCGTGGCTCGCATCCTCGCGGGCGGACAGGTCGTGCCGGTCACCGTCTGCTGGGTCGACGGCCGTTGTTTTACGATCGACGAAATTATCTCGACCACTGGGTTTGGCCTGATGGTCCACGGCATCCGTACGGCAACATATAAGGTGCGTTTTGGTGGGCACGCGACCGAGTTGTATCTGGAGGACCAGACGCGCGAGCGGGCGGACGGCTCGCAGGCGCACGTGATGCGTTGGTGGGTCTGGGCCTTTGATCGTACGCTTGAGGGCGAGCGCCGTAGGTAAGGACGTGCGGCATTCGGGTACAATGGCAGGAATCTTGTCACCTACGGCGCTGTCGTGCGCTTTTTGAAAGGACGAAGTATGAACGATATCCAGGGCTATCAGAACGGCCCCATCGAGACCGGCGCAAGTCGCGCCAAGGAGATGTCGCCGCGCGCGTACAATCTCGCCATGTCTGCTCTCATTTTCTTGGGCTTTTGCGCCATGGGCGCCGGTGCTTACTTTACGAGCACCATGGCGTTTGCCCGCATGATGATGAGCGGCGCCGCCCTGCCACTGGTCTTTGGCTCGTTTATCCTGACTATTGTCGGTATCGTCATGATGTCGGCTGCTGCGGGCAAGCAGTCCGTGGGCCTGTCGCTCGTGGGTTACGTGATCTTTGCGAGCACCTTTGGCCTGACCGCGTCGTTTGGCCTTGCCAACTATGACCTGCCCACTATCAACACCGCCTTTATCGCCACCGCTGCTATCACCTTTGTCTTCGGTGCGCTGGGCGTGACCTTCCCCAAGTTCTTCCAGCGTGTGTACGGCATCGGCTTTGGCATCCTGCTTGCCACGATTCTGGTCGAGATCGTGCTGATGTTCATGGGCGTCTCGCAGTCCATCACCGACCTGATCGTGATCGTGGTGTTCGCCGGGTTTATTGGCTACGACACCTATGTTGCCACGACGGTGCCGCCCACGCTGCCCAATGCGGTGCTCATGGCGTCCAACCTGTTCGTGGACATTATCAACGTGTTCCTGCGCATTCTGAACATCCTTGGCCGTCGCGACTAGCGCGGCGTTGCGACGCTTCCTGCCGGACACGGTAAAACGATACGAAAGGCGGTCCTTCGGGGCCGTCTTTTTTGTGCATGGCGGGGTATCATGGATGGGAAAAAGCCGATAGCGGCAGCGACAGGAAAGGTGGCCACGTATGGCAGATGTCGACAACAGGAACCGTAACCGCAGGTCTAACCGAGCGGGTCAGCCCAATCCCAAGCGCGAGGCGCGTGCCAAGGCCGCCGAGCGCCATGTGGCGGCTGTGTCCGAGGCCTGCGCCAAGGACATCGAGCGTTCGCTTGCCGGCGTGCGCGAGTTCGATGGTATGCCTGCCGGTTTTGTCGCGGCGATGAAGGCCAAGGCCCAGAAGGCGGCGACTGCTGAGGAGCAGGCTGCGGAGGTTGTGGAGGCTGACGCTGCCGAGGTGGAGACCGCGGTCGAGCCCGAGGTGGCGCTCGAGTCCGCCGAGTCGGCCGACGAGGCTGAGTCCGAGCCCGCCGAGGAGCCTGCTGCGTCCCTGCCCGAGGTCGCCGTGCTCGACGCCTCTGCCACGCAGGCCATTCTGGATAACGGCCGAGGCTACGCGCAGTTCTGCGACATGGCCGTGCTTGCCTTTGCCTCGTTCACCAATCCGGGCGGTGGCTACATCCAGGGCTATCTGGGACAGGAGGCGACGCTCTGCGCCGATTCGTACCTGTACAACGTGCTCGACAAGCAGCGTAAGTGGTACGTTGAGAACCGTCGCCGCAACATCAACTGCGAGCTGTACCGCAACCGTGCGCTGGTGGTGCCCGCGGTGCGCTTCGACCGCAACCATGTGCACGCCTATGCCGACGTAATCGTGGCCGCCGCGCCCAACGCCAAGCGTGCTCGCCAGGAGTATCGCGTGAGCGACGATGCCTTGCTTGACGCTCTGCGCGATCGCATCCGCTTTGTGCTTGCCATCTGCGACGAGCTGGGTCGCGAGAAGCTCGTACTGGGTGCTTGGGGCTGCGACAACAACGGCTTTGACGCCGAGGCCGTGGCAGAGCTCTTCCGCGAGGAGCTCGCATCGGGCGACTTTAAGGTCAAGCAGGTGTTCTTTGCCGTGCCTTCTACGCGCTGGGATGAGGACTTCGCCAAGTTCGAGCACGTGCTGGCAAGCTTCCCCGAGCGTAACGAGGAGTCCTATGCCCAGGTTGCCGCACGCGCTGCGGCTGCTCGCGCCGCCGAGCAGGCCCAGGCTGCCGCCGAGGACGATGAGGACGATGACGATTGGCGCAAGTACCTGTAATCGGTACGTGCCGACAGATAGGTCGAGCCGGCGGGAGGGCTACTCCCGTCGGCTTTTTACTAAAGGAGGGGCTTACGATGAAAAACGTTCTGTGCTTTGGTGACAGCAATACCTATGGCTATGATCCGGCTGGTATGCGCGATGGCACCGCGGTGCGCTATGCGCAGGATGTGCGCTGGTGCGGCGTGGCGCAGCGTGACCTGGGCGAGGGCTGGCATGTGATTGAGGAGGGGCTCAACGGCCGCACGACGGTGCGCGACGATATGTGTCATCTGGACACTAACCTCAACGGCATTCGCGCGCTTCCGATGCTGCTCGAGGCCCATAAGCCGCTGGATGCGATCGTGATCATGCTGGGCACCAACGACTGTAAGACGGTCTTTAACGTGACAGCTTCTGATATTGCCCGCGGTGCCATGGCGCTGATTCGCGCCGTCCGCGCGTTTCCGTGGACCGACGCCGCGCCTTGTCCGCGCATTCTGCTGATGGCTCCTATCAAGATTAAGCCGCAGATCGCCGATGTGTACATGACCGACTTTGACGAACACTCCGTCGAGGCTTCGGAGCATTTTGCCGAATACTATGCGCACGTGGCCGAGCAGTTTGGCTGCGACTTTTTGAATGCCGCCGAGTTTGCCGAGCCGGGCGATATCGATTATCTGCACATGATGCCCGAAAGCCACGAGAGCCTGGGCCACGCCGTGGCAGCCAAGCTCCAGGACATGCTCGGTGAGTAGCACGGCCCCAAACCACCACAAAGGTACCTTTGCGGTGGCTTGTTTCGTTTGTTTGTCTTGATCTGTAACAGTTGTAAGGCCGAAAACGGCCTAGATGTTACAGATTGAGATTATTTAGGTCGATATCGGTCGTTTGTCTCGATCTGTAACATCTAGGGTCGATTTTGCCGAGTTACTGTTACAGATCGAGATTATCTTCTCAGCGGAATTTGAATATCTCGATCTGTAACAGGTGGGCCGAAAAATGGGCTCTAACTGTTACAGATTGAGATGTTTGTGAAGACCACTGCAAAGGTGCCTGTCCCCTTTGCAGTGGTTTTGGGCTGCGAATCTTAATATTGCCACATGTGGTTGACGGGGCCGGAGCCTTTGCCCATGTCAAAGCCGGCGGCAAGAGCGCCGGTTAGGTAGGCCTTGCCGGCGTTGACGGCGTCGGTAAGTTCCATGCCCTGGGCCAGCGCACAGGCGATGGCGGACGAGAGCGTGCAGCCAGTGCCGTGCGTGTTGCCGGTCTCGATGCGCTTGTGGCGGAACCACGTGGTGAGTGGATCGCCCAGGTGGTTGCCCTCGTCATCGAGCGGCGCGGGCTCTGCTAGCACATCGTTTGCCTCGTTGGCAAAATGCCCGCCCTTAACGAGAGACGCGCAGCCATAGCGGCGGGTGAGAAGCATGGCGGCATTTTGCTGCGTGCGCTCGGAATCGACCTCGTAATCGAGCAGCGCCATAGCCTCGGGAATGTTGGGCGTGATGACGGTTGCCAGCGGGAACAGGCGGCGGGTGAGTGCCTCAGAGGCATCCTCGGCAATGAGGCGAGCGCCCGAGGTGGCGACCATGACGGGGTCGACGACCACGTTCGTTGCGTTCCAGGCGCTCAAGCGGTCGGCGATGACTTCGATAATCTCGACAGAAGAAACCATGCCGATCTTGACGGCGCTCGGGCGGATGTCGTCAAAGACAGCGTCGATTTGCGCGGCTACGATATCTGGCGAGATATCCTGCACGGCGGTGACGCCCAGGGTGTTCTGTGCGGTGATGGCTGTAATGGCCGTCTCGGCATACAGACGGTGCGCCGTGATGGTCTTGATGTCGGCCTGAATGCCGGCGCCACCGCTGGAATCGGATCCTGCGATGGATAGAACGGCGGGTACCTTGCTACGATCCATGTTCGCTCCCTTGTCCGGTCGGATTCAAATGGGTCTTTTACCCCGCATTATAAAGATGCCCGGGCCGGCTGTATGCCGAACCCGGGCGGGCGATGCAATCTTTGCGCAAATGTAAGCAAATGCTCACATGTCAACAATTGACGGACGTTGGTATGGAGAAATAAGCGATTTCGAGACCCGGCTAATCCTCCATGCCCAGGTCGATCGTCGTGCCCTCGAAGATCTTGTTGACGGTACGGACGGCACACATCTTGCCACACATGGTGCAGGTACCCTCGGTGGCGGCAGGGGATTCCTCGTAGCGCTTCTTGCCGGTGACCGGGTCGAGAGCACACTTCCACATGGCATCCCAGTCGAGTTTGCGGCGTGCCTGGCCCATCTTGTCGTCCATGTCGCGGGCGTGGGGCACCTTCTTGGCGATGTCGGCGGCGTGTGCGGCAATCTTGGTGGCCATGAGGCCGTCGAGCACATCCTGGGCGTTGGGCAGGCATAGGTGCTCGGCCGGCGTCACGTAGCACAGGAAGTCGGCGCCGGAGCTGGCGGAGATAGCGCCGCCGATGGCTGCGGTGATGTGGTCGTAACCCACGCCGATATCGGTCACCAGCGGCCCGAGCACATAGAACGGGGCGTTGTGGCACAGACGCTTCTGCAGCTTCATATTGGCGGCGATCTCGTCGAGCGCCATGTGGCCCGGGCCCTCGACCATAACCTGGACGCCGGCGGCCCATGCGCGCTTGCACAGCTTGCCCAGCTCGATCATCTCGGCGGTCTCGGTGGCGTCGTTGGAGTCGTAGAGGCAGCCCGGGCGGCAGGAGTCGCCGAGCGAAATCGTCACGTCGTACTCGTGGCAGATTTCGAGCAGCTCGTCAAAGTACTCGTAGAAGGGGTTTTCGTTGCCGGTGACCTCCATCCAGCCAAACAGCAGCGAGCCGCCGCGGCTGACGATGTTCATGAGACGGCCGGTCTCCTTAAAGGTCTTGGTGACCGATTTGTTGATGCCGCAGTGGATGGTCATAAAGTCCACGCCGTCCTCGGCGTGCGCGCGCACGACTTCGAACAGGTCGTCCTTGGTGAGCTTGACCAGCGGCTTTTCCATGTAGCCGATGGCGTCGTACATGGGGACGGTGCCTACCATGAGCGGCGTCTCGTCGATGAGCTGCTGGCGGAACTGGCGCGTCTTGCCCGAGTTGGAGAGGTCCATGATGGCGTCGGCGCCAAAGTCCTCAGCGATCTTGACCTTCTTCCATTCCTCGGCGGCATCGGCCTTGTCGCCCGAAATGCCCAGGTTGACGTTGACCTTGGTGGACAGGCCCTCGCCGACACCAAAGGCGCGCATGCCCTTTTTGATGTGCACGATATTGGCGGGAATGGCGATGCGGCCGTCTGCCACGCGCTCGCGGATGTACTCGGGGTCGCGATGCTCTCGCTCGGCGACTTCCTTCATCTGCGGCGTGATCTGCCCTGCGCGGGCGAAGTCGATTTGCGTGACGAGCTTGGGCTCGGTCTGTGTGCTCATTGGCACGGCTCCCTTCGTTGGCATTACCCATATCAGGTTTGCGGGTCAGGGCGGGCGCGCCCAGTCTCAGCCTGCCGTCTTGTCCTGCAAGCTCCCCGTTTATGTAGTGGGCTCAAGTATAGCTCGAATGGGTACGATTGGCCTAACGAGCGTGCCTGTGGGGAGGCGTACATGGAAGACAAGCATCTATATCGAGAGACACAATGGGACACATCGGCCGAGGAGGGCCGTGCGCACCATGGGTTGGTCGCGATTGGCTTCGCGGTGCTTGCCGTGCTGGTGATTGCCCTTTGTATCTGGACGTTTGGCGGTCGCGGCGGCGCTGCCTGGGAGTTTGAGGCCGATGATAGCCTACCGATTATGACGGTGAGGAGTACTGGCGGTAATGCCAATACGCTCGCCATTCCGGGCGATTATTGGTACCCGCGCGATGAGTTTGTGCAGTTGCAGCTGAGTGGTGGGTCCATTCCAGGCGAAGAAATCGAACGCGTGACGTTTGACGCGGCGCTCAAAACGCTGACGGTGAAGCTCAAAGATCAAGGAGATGTGCCCACGACCATGGATATCGCCCTGACGGAATGGCGTCTGGAGCCTCCATCGGGTGTTGCGGTGTCCGAGGTTGAGCACGTCAAGATTGTCTATCAGGACGGTTCGACAAACGGGATTGCAAAGGCCGACGGTCTAGCAGAATAGGTGTCGAGCCTAGCCAGCCAATTCATAAAAGTTGCGGTGGAATAGTTCCCGATTGTGCGATAAAAGGCTCAAATAGGAACTATTCCACCGCAAGTTATATAGAGAAGGCTGAGCGGGTCAGTGTTGGGTGCCGGCTCTAGAGCATCTGTTCGTTGATGAACACGAGGGTGCCTGGGTATGAGAGTTCGGGGGCGTGGCGATAGCCGATGTTGAACTCGGTGAGACGGTCGGCGTCCTCGAGTCCGTTTGCTGCCATCCAGCGCACCATGGAGCCGCGCGCCTTTTTGCTGGCGGTCGAGCGTTGGATGGGCTTGCCGTTGCGGATGCCTTCGCCAAAGAGACAAGTGACGGTCGTGGCGTCGCCTGCGAGATGGGGTAGAACGGCCTTGGCGTACTCCGCGCTGGCAAGGTTGACGACCGTGGTGTTGGAGCCGGTCGGCGCAATGGCGCATACAAGTTTGTCGCCCCAAAACGCATAGAGATCGCGAGCGCCGTCGACGGCGAGCTTGGCTCCCATTTCGAGCCGATAGGGCTCAACGCCATGGAAAGGCCGCACGCATCCGTACAATCCGGAGAGGATCCATAGATGGTCTTGCAGCCATGCGAGCTGTGCGGCATCCATGACCTCGGGCGCCATGCTTTGGTATTGGACGCCGTGGTAGGACATGACGGCGGGGGAGATTCGACGCGCGATATCGGGATCGGCGAGGTCGGCATCGCTCAGGACGGGCATAAATTCGTGAAGCGTATCCAGGCACGTTGTAAGCAGCCTGTCGCTCACGTTCCAAAGAGCCTGAAGACCTGCCGCGCCACCCTCGCTCTCGATACTCAGGAGTGCCTGATGGACCCGGGCCGTCTGATGTGCAAAAGGCGGTATGCCCAAAACGTCAAAGGCATCTTGAGCTGTCCGCATCTGTTTGGCGGGCGAAATGACGACCTGCAGCATGGACACTCCTCTGCCAAAAAAGGAAGTTGCGGTGGAATACGGTCTGTTTTGGCCGTTTATGGGCTAGTTTAGTCCGTATTTCACCGCAAGTTAAAAGGAGACTGGCTAGGCGCGCTCGAGGAAGGCCTTGTAGCCGCGGTAGGCCTCGTAGATATCGGCCTTGTTAGCGACCTCCCACAGGGCGTGCATGGACAGGACGGCAACGCCGGAGTCGATGACGTTCATGCCGTACTTGGCCATGATGTAGGCGATGGTGCCGCCGCCGCCCGCATTGACGCGGCCGAGCTCGCAGGTCTGGAAGTCCACGCCCGCCTCGTCCATGATGTCGCGGACGAGGGCCACATACTCGGCGTCGGCGTCGTTGGAACCACCCTTGCCGCGGCTGCCCGTGTACTTGTTGAAGCACAGGCCGCGACCCATGAAGGCTGCGTTCTTGGTCTCGAACTTGCCGGCATAGCCTGGGTCGAAGCCGGCGGACACGTCAGAGGAGAGCATGCGGCTGCGGGCGAGCGCGCGGCGAAGGGCCAGCGGGCTGTCCTCGCCGGCGAGCGTCATGATCTCGGCGACGGTGTTCTCGAAGAAGCGGCTCGTCATACCGGTGGCACCCACGGAGCCGATCTCCTCCTTGTCGACGATGAGCGTGATGCTCGTGCGCTCCACGTTGGCGACGTCGATCTGGGCGAGCATGGAGGGGTAGGCGCAGACGCGGTCGTCGTGGCCATAGCCCAAAATCATGGAGCGGTCGAGGCCCATGTCGCGGGCGGGGCCGGCGGGCACGACCTCGATCTCGGCGGAGAGGAAGTCCTCCTCCTCGACGTCGTACTGCTCCTTGAGGATGTTCAGGAACATCTGCTTGGCGGGCTCCTTGGGGGCGTCCTTGTCGTCCTCGTCAAACTTGACGGGACGGCCACCCACGATCACGTCGAGGATCTCGGCGTCGACGGCGTCCTTGGCGGGCTTGGACATCTGCTCGCTCGAGAGGTGGATCAGCAGGTCGGAGATGGTAAAGACCGGGTCGTCTTCCTTGTCGCCGATGTTGATGTCGACGGTGGTGCCGTCCTTTTTGCAGATGACGCCCACGAGTGCGAGCGGGGAGGCTACCCAGTGGTAGCTCTTGACGCCGCCGTAGTAGTGCGTGTCGAGGTAGGCCATGTCGCCGGCCTCGAAGGCGGGATTCTGCTTGAGGTCCAGGCGCGGCGAGTCCACGTGGGCGCCCAGGATGTTAAAGCCCTGCTCGAGCGGGGCGGTTCCCAGGTTGACGAGCATAAGGTCCTTGCCGTGGTTGGCGGCGTACACCTTGTCGCCTGCCTTGAGCTCGCGGCCTTCGGCGATCACGGTCTCCAGGTCGACGTATCCCGCCTCCTCGGCCATCTTGATGCCGGTCTTGACGCACAGGCGCTCGGTCTTGTTCTCGCTCAAAAACTGCTTATAGCCGCGGCAAAGCTCCTCGAGCTCCTCGATTTGCTGTGGCGTGTACTTTTTCCATGCGCAGGGACGCTCCATGACGCAGGCTCCTTTCGGATCGATCGTGCTGGTTGATGTACCGTGAGCCATCGTATCACGCGCGGGCTCACGGTGGCGGGGGAGCTTGATGTGAGGTGGCCGCGGGGCGGGGAGCGTGTAAACTGGAGTGAGCAAACCGTGCCCAGCCCAAAGCGAGGTATTTAATATGTCTGACAAGCGCCGCACTTTTGCCGTTATCGACGGCAACTCGCTCATGCACCGCGCCTTCCACGCCGTGCCGCCGACCATGAACGCGCCGGACGGTCGCCCCACCAACGCGATCTTTGGCTTTCTGAACATGTTTCTTAAGATGATCGATGCCTTTAACCCCGACGGTGTGGTCGTGGCGTTTGATAAGGGCAAGCCGCGCGTGCGCATGGAGATGCTGCCGCAGTATAAGGCGCAGCGCCCGCCCATGGACCCCGACCTGCACGCGCAGTTCCCTATGATCAAGGAGCTGCTCACCGCGCTCAACGTGCCGATTCTGCAGTCTGAGGGCTGGGAAGGCGACGATATCCTGGGAACCATGGCGCGCCTGGGTGAGGAGGCCGGCTGCGATATGCTGCTGGTGACTGGCGACCGCGACATGTATCAGCTTGTGACCGAGCACGTCAACGTGGTCTCGACCCGCAAGGGCCTGTCCGACGTGGCGATTATGACGCCCGAGAGCGTGGATGACCTGTATCACGGCATTACGCCGGCGCTCGTGCCCGATTTTTACGGTCTAAAAGGCGATACGTCGGACAACATTCCGGGTGTACCGGGCATCGGCCCCAAAAAGGCGAGCGCGCTCATCGCACAGTACGGCAGCTTGGACGAGGTCATCGCGCATGCCGACGAGGTCAAGGGCAAGATGGGCGAGAACCTACGTGCGCATATCGACGACGCACTGCTGAGCCGCAAGGTCGCAACCATTCGCACCGATGCGCCTGTCGAGCTCGACTTTGACGAAACGTCCTTCCCGGCGTTTTCTGCCGACGAAGTCTCCACGGCGCTGGGCACACTCGGCATTACGGCCATGCAGAACCGTTTCTTGTCGCTGATCGGTGGCGAGGGTGGGGCTGCGGCCACTGTCAGCACGTTTGAGATACCCGCGGTTTCGCGCGCTGCCGCCGGCGATGCCGAGGCGCTCACTGTCGCTGCCGCCGAGATCTCTCGCGCGATCGAGGCAGGCGAGTGGATTGCCGCTGTGGTGGACGATGACAAGGAGGAGGGCGCGCTCTTTGGGCTGACGCGCACGCTGTGGCTGGCGACGTCCAAGGGTCTGTTCGCGCTCGAGGAGGGCGACAGCGATGCGGCGGCTGAGGTTGAGGGCTTCAACTTCGTCCACGGCGTGATTGCCGGCGCGCTCGCGCGCCTGTTTATGGAGGGCCGCGTGGCGAGCCCGGATATGAAGGCGCTGCTGCATGAGCTTTCGCCCATCGATTCTTCGGAGCCCGAGCTCATGGATCCGCTGGCAGTCGATTCCACGCGCATCTTCGATACCGTTGTTGCCGCCTACCTGTTGGATTCCGATCGCTCCGAGTTCGATGAGGCATATCTTGCCGATACCTATCTGCAGATGGCGCTGCCTGCGGCGCGCGGCGCAGAGGGTGCTGGTGAGGACGCTCCGGCGCCTGCCGCTCGCACGGCGGCCTTGACGCTGGTGCTGGTCGCACCGCTGCGTGACCGCATGGCCCGCGAGAACGCCGCCAACGTGTTCGATGGCATCGAGATGCCGCTCGTGCCGGTACTTGCCAAGATGGAGCGCGCGGGCATGCTCGTGGATCCCGATCGCCTGCACAGCCTGTCCGAGGGCCTGGCGACCCAGATCACCGAGGTCGAGCGCAGCATTCGCGACCTGGCGGGTGACGAGACCTTTAATATTGGCAGTCCCATGCAGCTGTCGCACGTACTCTTTGATGTGATGGGGCTTCCGACCAAGGGCCTCAAGAAGACCAAGCGCGGTTACTATTCGACCAACGCCAAGGTGTTGAGCGATCTTGCCCGCGATCACGAGATCGTGCGCCTGATTTTGGACTGGCGTGAGAAGTCCAAGATTAAGTCGACCTATCTGGACACGCTAGGTCCGCTGCGCCGTGGTGATGGTCGTGTGCACACCACGTACAACCAGACCATCACCGCGACGGGACGTCTGTCTTCGAGCGACCCGAACCTACAGAACATCCCGACTCGCTCGGAGCTGGGGCGTACCGTCAAGACGGCGTTCTCGGCGGGCGAGGGCAGCGTCTTTCTGGCGGTGGACTACTCGCAGATCGAGCTGCGCCTACTCGCGCATCTTTCGGGTGATGAACATCTGGTGCGTGCCTTTAACGAGGGCGAGGACTTCCATGCCGAGACGGCCGCGCGCGTATTTGGCGTGCCGGTGTCCGAGGTAACGCCCGACCTACGCAGCCGCGCCAAGGCCGTGAACTTTGGCATTGTGTACGGCCAGCAGGCCTACGGCCTGTCGCAGTCGCTGCATATCTCGATGGCCGAGGCACGCGATATGATCGATCGCTACTACGAGGCCTACCCGGGCGTGCGCACGTTCCTCGATAATGTGGTGGCGCGTGCCAAGCAGACGGGCTACGCCGAGACCATGTACGGTCGCCGTCGCCACATTCCTGAGCTCAAGGCCAAAAACCCGCAACTCCGTGGCTTTGGTGAGCGCACGGCCATGAACCATCCCATGCAGGGCACCGCGGCTGACATCATCAAGATCGCCATGGCCCGCGTAAGCCGCCGCCTGGAAGAAGAGGGCTTTGCCGCCCACATGATTCTGCAGGTACACGACGAACTAGACTTTGAGTGCCCCGTCGACGAAGTCGAGCGCCTCACCGCCATGGTCCGCGACGTCATGGAGCACGTAGTAGACCTCCGCGTACCGTTGATCGCCGAAGCCAGCACCGGCATAACCTGGGCCGACGCCAAATAGGAAAGCAACCACAGTTCCAAAGTAACCAAAAACAGAAGGACGCCCCTTATCAACAAGGAGCGTCTTTCGTTCAATTAAATTCAGTCAAAGTATCTAGGCGCCAAGACGCCATCTAGGTGGCAAGCAAGTCACCCAAGGACCTGGCCGGGCGAGGCGGGTAAGTTTTTCGTAGATTCCGCACGAGCCGGAAAGCACTTAATGTGCTTTCCGAGCGAGCCCAGGACCTGACCGAGCGAAAAACTTACCCGCCTCGCCCGGCCAGGTCCGACGAGCTACGTTAACGAGCCGCCAAGATGGCGTCGATGAGCGTCAGTACGCCCCCGTCGTTGTTGCTCGGAATGCGCCACTTGGCGTGCGCGTTCATATGCTCCTCGGCGTTGTCCACGATAAAGCTGTGACCGACGCGCTCCAGCATGGGGATGTCATTGTACGTATCGCCCGCGGCAGCGGCGTCAGCGATATCGATGCCCAGGTGCTCGCAAAGATGCGCGACGCCGGCGCCCTTGTCGACACCCAGGTTCATAAAGTCGATCCACTCGCGCCCGGCGTTGGTGACGTAGAGCTTGTCCGAGAACTCGGGGCTATAGGTCTCGCGGAAAGCGGGCTCGGCGTCGTAGCCGGGGAAGAAGACCGAAATCTTGTTGGACTCGAAATCAATGCCCTCAAAGCTGTCGACGTAGTTGATTGTGTTGTAGTAGACGCTGATCTCGTCGTGGTACTGATGGTCGCGGGCAAGCACGTAGAACTCGTCGAAGCAGCACAGGACGGGAACGGCGCGCGGGTCCTCCGAGGCACGGCTCAAGACCTGCTGATACAGCGCCACATCGATGTTGCTCTTATAGATATAGTTGCCGCGATAGATGACGCAGGCTCCGTTGTCGGGACAAAAGGCGAGGCGGTTCTTGATGCCCTCGAACATCTCCTCGAGCTTGGGGGCCGGACGTCCGCTAGCGGGGCAGAACACGATGCCAGCCTCGGCGAGCTTGTCCAGGCGCTCATCAAGACCCTGAGGTAGCACGCGCTCGTCGGTGAGAAGCGTCTTGTCCATATCAACGGCGAGAATCTTAATGTTTCCAATATTGGCGTCCGATTCGTAAGTTTGCATAAAAGCGAGCCTTTCGTTTCGAAATTGTTTCAGATGTTATAACCATCAACTCGTAGTCAGGCGTATTTTCGCAGGAACGCAGCGTATTTGCACTGCATTTCACAAACTAATGAAAAAACTTTTCAGAAATTTGAATTTGCCGCTTGTGCAGCAGGCACTTTAGCGTAATATAGCGACCATCGAAAACGGAGACGGAAAAACAACCGCTTACCGATGAAAAGGTACCGTTTACGATATTAGAATTGCGCCCGGCGATACGTGAAAGGAGAGGCAGATGCAGTTCGTAAAGATCATCACCACTGCAGACAATGCCATCCGACGCCAGCGTGCAATTTCCCGACGACGATAACAATCGTCTCTGTCCGCATGGGGCGAATTGCCTCAACAGAGTCATTTTGAGGTCGTTGGGTTTTAGCACGACATTGCTGCATGTTTCTAGGGCATGTATGTGCTGATTTTTGCTATTTAACCTGATATTGCACGGTATATGACCTTGAAATGACTTGCAACTGACCGATGTTCTAACTAGCTACCAAGGGCGAAAGGAAACAGCCATGAGCAAGGAAAAAGTCGTTCTCGCATATTCCGGTGGTCTTGATACATCCGTATGTGTCAAGTGGCTCCAGGACGAGAAGAATCTCGATGTCGTTTGTGTCTGCGGCAACGTGGGCCAGGAGGAGACCGGCCTGGATGCTAAGAAGCAGAAGGCGCTCGACCTGGGCGTTCTCGATTGCCAGGTGCTCGACCTGCGCGACGAGTTCTCCGATGAGTTCTTGACTAAGGCCATCGCCGCAAACTCCATGTACGAGAACAAGTATCCGCTGCTTTCCGCCCTGTCTCGCCCGCTGCTTGCCAAGAAACTTGTCGAGGTCGCTCACGAGTTTGGCGCGACCTACGTCGCCCACGGCTGCACCGGCAAGGGTAACGACCAGGTTCGTTTTGAGGCTGCCGTCAAGGCCCTCGATCCCGAGCTTAAGGTTATCGCCCCGGTTCGCGAGTGGGATCTGAAGTGCCGTCCCGACGAGGTCGCCTATGCCCACGCCCATAACGTGCCGGTTCCCGAGGGTGCCAACGATAACCCCTATTCCATTGACGACAACCTGTGGGGTCGTGCCATTGAGTGCGGCCACCTGGAGGATCCCTGGAACGAGCCGCTCGACGACGCCTGGGTTATGACCAAGAATCCCGAGGACACGCCCGATACCCCGACTTACACCGAGATTGAGTTTGAGGCGGGCAAGCCCGTCGCCGTCGACGGCAAGAAGATGAAGCTCTCCGAGATCGTCATCGCCCTCAACAAGATTTCGGGCGACAACGGCTTTGGCCGTCTCGACCTGGTCGAGGATCGTCTGGTGGGCCTCAAGAGCCGCGAGTGCTACGAGGTTCCCGGCGCCCTGACGCTCATCACCGCCCACAAGGCACTCGAGGACATCTGCGTCGAGGGCGACCTGCTCAAGACCAAGATTAAACTCGAGCAGGATTGGGCCACCGCCGTGTACAACGGCCAGTGGTACAGCCCGCTCAAGAACGCGCTCGACGCCTTTATGGCCGACACCCAGAAGTTCGTGACCGGCACCGTCCGCCTGAAGTTCTTTAAGGGCAACTGCCATGTCGTCGGCCGCAAGAGCCCGTTTAGCCTGTATGACTACGGTCTGGCTACCTACGACCGTGACACCACGTTTGACGAGAAGGCCAGCGCCGGCTTTATCGAGATCGATACGCTGTCGCTCAAGACGTGGGCCAAGGTCCAGGGTCCCAGCTCTGCCGCTGCCCAGGCTTAAGTCTTCCTTCCCTTGGTATCCGCGCGGCCCATCCGCGTGATACCTAACGGGCGCATGGGGTCCCTACCTTTCGTTATGCTTGCTGACACTTCTTAACATCGGTGGCCCCTACGTTCCGCCCGCATATATGATGCCGCGACTGCGGCTGAGTCCGAGCCCCGCCGGGGTTGTCCGGCGGGGCTCCTTCTATCAATTTGGCGGCTCTGCGCCTATATATATGAGGAGTATCCATTATGTTCAATGCTATTGCGCATGCTTTGCTTGCCCTCGCGCCTGAGATCGATGCTGCAAAGGTCGAGGATGTCCCTATGAGCCTGAAGGCCTGGATCGATGGTTCGCAGGGCAACATCCGGAGGGAGACGTTGGGCGCCAAGTGCATGGTGCGTCACTTCTTTGCAAATTAGCTACATGGCCCCGCGCACGGTAGGGAGTGTGTAAAACTAGCGGTTGATAAATCGCTTTAGCGACAGGGCACATTGCTTTGGGCGCTTGTTTTGGTATTTGGAGAAAGGAGACGGTTCCATGGCTCTTTGGGGCGGTCGTTTTGAGGCGGGCGTGGCCGAGGTCACGCAGGAGTTTGGCGCGTCGCTGCCGGTCGACAAACATCTCTATAAGCAGGATATCGCCGGCTCTAAGGCACATGCCAAGATGCTGGCGGCCCAGGGCATCATCAGTGCCGAGGACGAGCAAGCGATAGCCGAGGGCCTGACCGGAATCGAACAGGATATCGATGCCGGCAACTTCACCTTCGACATCAACGACGAGGACATTCATATGTCCATCGAGAGCGAGCTGACGCGTCGCATCGGCGAGGCTGGCAAGCGCTTGCATACCGGACGTTCGCGCAACGACCAGGTGGCGACCGATACGCGCCTGGGCGTCAAGGCGCTGGCCAAGGAGCTCATGGAGGCCAATCTTGAGCTGCGCCATGTGCTGGTGGATGCGGCCAAGAAGTACGACAAGGTGATTCTACCGGGCTACACGCACATGCAGCATGCTCAGCCCGTGCTGCTGTCGCATCATCTGCTGGCGTATTCCTGGATGTTCGCGCGCGACTTTACACGCCTGAAGGCCGCCTTTGATGCCGCCGACAACTGCCCGCTGGGTGCTGCCGCGCTTGCCGGTACGAGCTATCCGCTCGATCGCCAGATGACGGCTGCTGAACTTGGCTTTGCGGGCGTGATTCCCAACTCGCTCGATGCGGTTTCCGACCGTGATTTCCTGCTCGATCTGCATTACGCCGGCTCCGTCATGGCGATGCACCTGTCGCGTCTTTCCGAGGAGATCGTGCTGTGGTCGAGCTCCGAATTTGGCTTTATCACGCTTTCCGACTCGTACTCCACTGGCTCGTCCATCATGCCGCAGAAGAAGAATCCCGACTTTGCCGAGCTTATTCGCGGCAAGAGCGGCCGTGTCTATGGCAACCTGGTGCAGCTGCTCGTAACCATGAAGGGCCTGCCGCTTGCTTATAACAAAGACTTGCAGGAGGACAAGGAGGGCGCGCTCGATACCGCTCACACGCTCATGCAGTGCCTGTCCGTTATGGCCGGAATGATTTCGACTTGGACCGTCAACGAGGATGCCATGGCGCGCGAGTGCGGCGTGGGGCACCTTGCCGCTACCGATGTTGCCGATTACCTGGCCAAGCGTGGTCTGCCGTTCCGCGAGGCACATGCCGTGGTGGGCCATCTGGTCCTGATGTGCGAGAAGCGCGGCTGCAATCTTGAGGACCTGCCGTTTGAGGTGTTCCAGGAGGCAAGCCCGCTCTTTGAGCGCGACATTACCGAGGCGCTCGACATCCCGTCGATTGTCGCCGCGCGCGCGACCGAGGGAGGCACCGCTCCTGCCGCCGTTTCCGTGCAGCTGCAGCGTGCCGAGGCACAGCTCGTGGCCGACGAGGGCGTGTTTGGATCGCTGACCAAGGTCGTCGAGATGGGTCACGGGGTTAATTAGCTTATTGGATGCGTCTGTCTGGTGTGTTCATCATATCTTGCCTTTACGGGTGCCCGCTACGGTGGGCGCCCGTATTTTGTTGCTAGGGGGGAGGGGTTTGTCGAGAACTTCTGTAGGACCTTTGGGCAGGTTGTGAAGGGGGTACGTTCGCGGGTGGCAACCGACCGTCTGCTCTGTTCGGTGCGGTTGATAGGCGGTCGGATGGTACTCTAATCAGGCTTCGAAACAGAAGTGACACATATGGAGCGCTTTAATAAATTGCAGCGTTTCAATAAACAGCTTTTTGTTTAACTGCAGCTAAAACTCTGTTACGATGCAGTCCAGGCGGGTGCCGGAATGGGACTTGGGCACGCGCGAACCTACTTGAAAGGCTACTTTTATGGCTATCGAGAAGACCTTCATCATGATTAAGCCCGACGCCGTGCGCGACCGCAAAATCGGCGAGATCGTTGCTCGCATTGAGCGCAGCGGCCTTGTCATCGAGCGCATGGAGATGACCACGCTCGAGCGCGCTACCGTCGAGGAGCACTACGCCCATCTGGCCGACAAGCCCTTCTTTGGCGGTCTCTGCGACTTTATGACGAGCGGTCCGGTCGTCAAGATGGTCGTTTCCGGTCTCTCCGCTGTCTCCAAGATGCGCACCCTTATGGGCGCTACCAACCCGCTTGATGCTGCCCCCGGCACCATTCGCGGCGACTTCGCTGTCGATGTCAACGCCAACGTGATCCACGGCTCCGACTGCCTGGAGAACGCTGAGATCGAGATCAAGCGTTTCTTTGGCTAAACCAGCTTTGACTCCTTAAAGCTGTTAGCGTGTGGCTTGGGCGCCGCGGGATTCCATCCGCGGCGCCCTTTTATTCCAAAATCTATGAAGGGGCCCGCTCGGGGCATGAGTTCCGAGCGGGCCCCTGCTGTTAGCTTGTGGCACTGAGTAGTTTAGGCTTCGTCGACGACCTTGAGGCCGCGCGTGTGGTCGATCTCGTTGAGGAGGTTAACGCGACGCTCGTGACGACCGCCCTCAAACTCGGCGTCGAGCCACTCGTCGACAATCATCTTGGCGAGCTCGGAGCCCACGACGCGGGCGCCAAAGGCGAGCACGTTGGTGTTGTTGTGCATGCGGGAGAGCTTGGCGCTGAAGGGCTCGGAGCATACGACGGCGCGAACACCTTCGACCTTGTTGGCGGCCAGGCTGATGCCGACGCCGGTACCGCAGATCAGGATACCCAGGTCGACGTCATCGTTGGCCACGGCCTTACCCACCTTGTAGCCGGCGATGGGGTAATCGAAGCTCTCGGAGGTGTCGGTGCCAAAGTTCACGACCTCGCAGCCGCGCTCCTTCAGGTGCTCGGAGATGATGTTCTTGAGCTCGACGGCGGCGTGGTCGTTACCGATACCAATCTTCATGAGTGGTTCCTCTCTGGTCCGTGCGGCGGAATTGCTAAAGGTTTTACCGCGTTCGACTGCATGATAGCGCGACTTTTGTGTAAACGCTCGGGCGTTTTTTGGTCAAACGCTTTAGCATGTAACAAGACTAGCTTTTCATGTATTAATGCTGTCAGTTTGCGCTTGAACGCCGTCCGCCGGAACTTGGGTTGCGGTTTTTGATGCATTGTTATCAAATAAAAGAGCTAACTATTATCGAGAGCCCAGCCCTTTATACAAGTAGGAGATACCTATGCTTGCCGATTCCCTTCGTGATACCGCGTTTTGCGATGTTTTAAACCGCGAGCTTGTCTGTGCGCTCGGCTGCACCGAGCCCATTGCCGTTGCCTATGCAGCGGCGCTGGCGAGCCAGACGCTCGGTTGCGAACCCGATCATATGGACGTTGCCTGCTCGGGCAACATCATCAAGAACGTTAAGAGCGTGACCGTGCCCAACTCGGGCGGCATGCACGGTATTGAAGCGGCGGCCGTGCTGGGTGCCGTGGGCGGTGACGCCAAGAGCGCACTCGAGGTGCTCGAGAGCGTTAACGACGAAGACCGTGCTCGCGTGTCCGAGCTTCTCGCCGATGCCGGTTACTGCGATGTGTCGCTTGTCGAGGGTGTGCCCAACCTCTACATCAAGGTGACTGCGACGGCCGGGGGCCATACCGCGGTCGTCGAGATTACCGATCACCACACTAATGTCACGTGCCATACACTCGACGGTATTCCGGTATGCGGCAAGTCGGCGGGGGAGTGTGCCGCCTGCGCCGAGCG
The DNA here is from genome assembly GCF_032584215.1 of Collinsella aerofaciens. Classification (GTDB taxonomy): domain Bacteria; phylum Actinomycetota; class Coriobacteriia; order Coriobacteriales; family Coriobacteriaceae; genus Collinsella. Next base: position 59,981 of record NZ_JAWHPN010000002.1, read on the forward strand.
CGTCGTGGCCGAGCGTGCGGCAGATAACGCCGATACCCCTATGAGCATTGAGTCCATCATCGACTTTATCGAGGACGGTGACATTGAGGACGCCCGCGCTGCCGTTGAGCGTCAGATTGAGCTGAACGGTGCGATCAGTGCCGAGGGCCTGGCGCACGCTTGGGGCGCCGAGGTGGGCCGTACGCTGCTGGGCGCTCGTGCCGATGACGTCGCCTGCCGTGCCCGTGCCCGTGCGGCCGCCGGGTCCGATGCCCGCATGAACGGCTGCGCGCTGCCGGTCGCCATCGTGTGCGGCTCGGGCAATCAGGGCATTACCTGTGCCTTGCCCGTTATGGAGTATGCCGAGTATTTGCGCTGCGACCATGATCGCCTGGTGCGCGCCGTGATGCTGTCTGATCTGATCGCCGTGCATATCAAGAGCTATATTGGTGCGCTCTCGGCGTTTTGCGGTGCTATTTGCGCCGCATGCGGTGCCGGTGCCGCGATTACCTGGCTGTGTGGTGGCACGCGCGAGCAGATTGGCGCGACGGTTTCGAACACGCTCGGTGACGTGGGCGGCATCGTGTGCGATGGCGCCAAGGCAAGCTGTGCCGCCAAGATTTCCGCTGCCGTTGATGCGGCGATTCTGGGCCACGATATGGCCATGCAGGGCCGCGGCTTCCGTGCCGGTGAGGGCCTGATCCAGGATACCGTCGAGCAGACAATCGCCAGCATGGGCTATGTAGGCCGTGTGGGCATGAAGGACACCGACGTCGAGATCCTCAACATCATGATCGGCAAGACTCGAGTCTGTTAGGACAGTTCGTCGGCTATTTGGTGTTCGTAGAAGGCTTCTACTACGGCGTTGAAGTTGCGGGCGAAGTCTTCCATGGTTCCGCGCCAGGTGGCTCGGCTGGGCTTGCCCTGGCCTACATAGGCAGTCTGAATGCCGCAGGCGGGGCTGGGGAAGTCGCGCTTGGGGTCGTTGCCTACCATAAGGACCTCGTGCGGCTCGAGCCCCATCACCTGAAGCTGCTCTAGATAGTAGGTGGCATCGGGCTTGCAGCGGGTGGTGTTTCCCATGTGCGTGACGAGCTCAAAGGGGGCGTCGGCCAGATCGCCCCAACCCATGCGGCACTCGATGGCCCCCTGAGGAAAGCTGGGGTTGGTAAAGAGCGCGCAACGCAGTCCTGCGTCCTGTACGGCCTGAAGCGCGGCGTGTGCGCCCGGCATGGCGTGGGCGTTGATGACATCGTCGTTCTTGTACGGAAGAACTTCGCGGTCGTAGTAGGTAAACGCCTCGTAGATAAGTGGGTCCGAGAGGCAAATGCCGCACCGGCGCTCAACCTCTTCTTGGTAGAACTCCAGATTGGTGCGATTATCCGTGCCGCTTCGGCGATTGGCGTTGAGGTCGACCAAGATGGTGCCGAGGCGTGCCATCGTGCCACCGCGGCTGCGGCGACCGATATCCGCGAGCATCGACGAGACATCCTTAAAATAGCGAAGGATGAACGCGTTGAGGTTGATGCTAAGAAGCGTTTCGTCCATATCGAAAACGACTGCTTTGAGCACGCGGGCACCTTTCTCGAAAAATCGTTCCAGAATCGTTGGCTCCGGATACTTTACCTCAAAGGCGTATGGGCAAACTGCTTATCGTCAAGTTGTGGAGGCGGCTGTCCATAAGATTACGAAAAAGTCTCCACACGAGTAAAATATCGCAGTTCACGCTTGAAATCGAACTCATTTCCCCGTAACCTATACGAACGTGATTGCATAAGCGTCACATTAGTATCTGTCGGCTCCCGAGTGTTCCTAAACGTTGTGTGCTTGTCGCACCCTTCTGTAGGTCCTAGCAATCGGGGCCCCGTAGTTCGAAAGGGGTCCACCTTTGAGTGAGATTCAGAACTCGTCCATTTTCTCTCTTGACGATGTCAATGAGGAGGAGATGAACAACCTCATCGACGGTACGATTACCGACTTTGATGAGGGCGATCTCGTTAACGGCACTGTCGTTAAGATCGAGCATGACGAGGTGCTCGTTGACATCGGATTCAAGTCCGAGGGCGTTATCCCGGTCCGCGAGCTGTCCATCCGCAAGGACGCTAACCCTGCAGACATCGTTGCACTCGGTGATCCCATCGAGGCTCTGGTTCTCCAGAAGGAGGACAAGGACGGTCGTCTGGTCCTGTCCAAGAAGCGTGCCGAGTATGAGCGTGCTTGGAACCGCATCGAGGAGAAGTTCAACTCCGGCGAGAACGTCGAGGGCGAGGTTATCGAGGTTGTCAAGGGCGGCCTGATCCTCGACATCGGCCTGCGTGGCTTCCTGCCCGCTTCCCTCGTCGACCTCCGTCGCGTCAAGGACCTCACCTCCTACATGGGCACCCGCATCGAGGCTCGCGTCATTGAGATGGACCGCAACCGCAACAACGTCGTCCTCTCCCGTCGCGTCGTGCTCGAGGAGTCCCGTAAGGCCGAGCGCTCCGAGATCCTGTCCAAGCTCAAGTCTGGCATGCGTCTCCAGGGCACCGTTTCCTCCATCGTCGACTTCGGCGCCTTCGTCGACCTCGGCGGTATCGATGGCCTCATCCACATCTCCGAGCTCTCCTGGAACCACGTCAACCATCCTTCCGAGGTTGTCAAGGTCGGCCAGGAGGTCGAGGTCGAGGTTCTCGACGTCGATCTCAACCGCGAGCGCATCTCCCTGGGTCTCAAGCAGACCACCGAGGATCCGTGGCGCGCACTGGTCAAGAAGTACCCCGTCGGCGCTATCGTCGAGGGCACTGTGACCAAGCTTGTCCCGTTCGGCGCTTTCGTCGACCTGGGCGAGGGCATCGAGGGCCTGGTGCACATCTCCGAGATGGCCAACAAGCACGTCGATCAGCCTTCTCAGGTCACCCACGTGGGCGACAAGGTTCAGGTCAAGGTCATGGAGATCGACCTCGACCGTCGTCGTATCTCCCTGTCCATGAAGTCTGCTGCTGAGACTCTGGGCGTTGAGATCGAGGTCACCCCGCTGCCTTCCGAGAAGAAGGACGAGGAGACCGACGCCGAGTAAATCGGTTTGACGATCACTTGTTTTAAGGGATTCGTCCGCAATGGACGGGTCCCTTTTTGCATTTGCTGATGAGGTGCGCGATGCTTCCCGTGTGCAATGCTGCCCTGGCTGTTCGCAGACTATTGGGTTGTCGGTGCATGAAAAATGCCGACATCCCGCCTCGGGGAGGAGGCGGGAACGCACCGAGTAGACGGAGGGGTGCGGAGCGCGGTCGCGTCTCGACTGACGACGTTGCCCATCGACGATACTATTGTACTGCATAGCGTGGTTCTTGGTTTATCGTGTCGAACGCTTGTGTTGTGCCATTGCCTGCGGCAACGGTGTGCTACACTCTTGCACTGCTGAGTGGGCCAGACGGTCGCGCGATGTGCTGCTTGCGGCACGCGTGAGGAAAGTCCGGGCTCCAGAGGGCGGGATGCCGGCTAACGGCCGGGCGGAGTGATCCGACGGAAAGCGCCGCAGAAAAGAAGACTCCCACCTGCGCCGCAAGGCGTAAAGGGAAAAGCTGAAACGGTGGTGTAAGAGACCACCAGCGCCGTGGCGACACGGCGGCTTGGCAAGCCCCATCCGGAGCAAGCGCGAATAGGAACGCTATGGGCCGGCCCGGTCCGCGTTCGGGTAGCGTGCGTGGAGCTGTACGGTAACGTGCAGACAAGATAAATGACCGTTCACGACAGAACCCGGCTTACAGGCCCACTCAGCAACTATGTTGACGCTGCGAACCCGTCAGCGCGGCAATCTGCCTTTCAAGCCTTCGGGCATGACCATAAGGTCAATGCCCTCGTCTTTCAAGGCACCTTGCTCGCGCTGACGGGTTCTCGCCTTCGACGGCGTCAGCTGGCCGATTTGGCGCTCATTCGTCGGTCGCCGCCATAAGGCGTGCTCCCTCCTCTTTCGGGCCAAATCGACTCAGCTGACGCCGTCTCGCTGTCTTTGGCTGGTCATTGGCGTTGCCGTTCTATTTATCGGGGTTAACGGTACGGGCTTTGCCGTATTATTGAGGCTGTTTGTTGCTTTGCTTGTTGTTGAGGGGCTTTGTTGGACAGCTATTTTACTCTGCAATCGAATATTGAGGCTTCGGGCGAGTTTGTGGACCGCAAGAGCCGGTTTATTGCCCAACTGGTCCATATTGAGTCCGAGGACGAGGCGAATGCCTTTATCGAGATGGTTCGCAAGCGTCATTACGACGCTCGGCATAATGTGCCCGCGTGGATTTTGGTCGATGGACGCGAGCGCCAGAGCGATGACGGTGAGCCGAGCCGCACGAGCGGTATGCCGACGCTCGAGGCGCTGCGCGGCGCGGGGCTCAAAAATGTTTGCTGCGTGGTGACGCGCTATTTTGGCGGCACGCTGTTGGGTCCTGGTGGCTTGGTGCGCGCCTATACCGCGGCGACGCAGGCGGCGGTGGCCTCGGCTCAGGAGTCCGGGCAGATCGTCGAGATGACGAGTGTCGTGCCGGTTGTCGTGCATGTGGCCTATCCGCAGTATGAGCAGGTGCTTCGCTTGGCCCAGGATTCGGGTGCCAAGGTTTCGGATACCGATTACGCGGATACCGTGACACTTCACTTGGTGTTTAAGGCAGGGGAGCAGGAGTCGTTTTGCGCCAAGATGCGCGAGCTTATGGCGGGGCGCGAGGAGATTGAGGTCGGCGCTCCCGAATTTGCCGAGTTCTAACGGCGACGGCCGGCGTGCTTTTGGATGGATCCCAAGCGCGCCGGCCGTCGTTTTCTGTTGCTGCCGTTTACTCGGCAAGCTGCTTTAGCATATCGCAGGCGATCTCGACGGCATCGTCGATGCAGCCGGGGCAGCTGCGGAGCGGACCCTTATCCGATCCAATGCCCTTGAGCGTGCCGCAGACGGTCGTCGTGTTCTTCTCGCCAAAACGCTTGGCGATTTCGCGCGACAGTTTGTAGGTCTGACCCTTGGTCTTGGGGTTTTCCATGCCGTCGCTCATCACGAAGCCCATGATGGCCACGGCGCCCGAGATGGCGCCGCAGGTTTCGGTCATGCCGCCCATGCCGGCGCCAAAGCCCTCGGTGAGGGTAAAGGCGACCTGGGGGTCGAGCCCGACGGCGGGCGCGAGCGTGCAGGCGACGGCCTGGGCGCAGTTAAAGCCACGGGCGTGGTATTCGGCAGCCTGAGCCTGACAGGCGGTGATGTCGAGCTGGGCCGTATCGATTTGCTTCATCGTTGTCTCCTTGGTCACGGTGTACCCGCCTATGGTACCCGTGACGGTGCGTGTAATCATCGAGAGCTTCATGTATGCCTCATTTTTATCTATCGAGCAAATGCCCAAGGCTTGAGATAAATACCCCTGATCAATTTGTCCAATAACCTACCTTGGGGATGGGTTGAGAGGGGTGCAGGGTAGCGGTATCGTGAACCGAATGAAACGTAACCCAGGCAAGGGAGCTAGATATGAGCGAGCAGACCATCGGTACGACATGTGTTCAGGGCGGCTATCACCCGGGAGATGCGGAGCCGCGCCAGGTGCCCATCTACCAGTCCACCACGTGGAAGTACGACACGTCCGAGCACATGGGCAAGCTGTTTGACCTGGAGGAGTCGGGCTATTTCTACAGCCGTCTGCAGAATCCCACGTGCGATTTGGTTGCCGCCAAGATCTGCGAGATGGAGGGCGGCACCGCAGCGATGCTCACGAGCTCGGGCATGGCTGCGAACTTCCTCGCGATCTTTAACGTGGCCGGTGCCGGCGATCACGTGGTCGCAAGCTCTGCCATCTACGGCGGTACCTACAACCTGCTCGCCCACACCATGGGCCGTATGGGGCTTACCTGCACGTTCGTTGCCCCCGACTGCACCGATGAGGAGCTCGAGGCAGCCTTTGAGCCCAATACTAAGCTCGTCTTTGGCGAGACGATCGCCAACCCCGCCCTTGCCGTGCTCGATATTGAGCGCTTTGCCAAGGCCGCGCACGACCACGGCGTACCGCTGATGGTCGACAACACCTTCCCGACGCCCGTGATGTGCCGTCCCTTTGAGTGGGGCGCCGACATCGTCACGCACTCCACCACTAAGTACATGGATGGCCATGCGGCCTACCTGGGTGGCGTAATCGTCGACCACGGCCAGTTTGACTGGATGGCCCATGCAGACAAGTTCCCGGGTCTCACCACGCCAGACGACAGCTACCACGGCGTGACCTATGCTGAGAAGTTCGGTCGCGAGGGCGCCTTCATCACCAAGGCAACCGCTCAGCTCATGCGCGACCTCGGCCCCATGCAGAACCCGCAGGCGGCGTTTTTCTTGAACAGCTCGCTCGAGAGCCTGCATGTGCGCATGCCGCGTCATTGCGAGAACGGCCTGGCCGTTGCCAAGTTCCTGCAGAGCCATCCCAAGGTGCGTTTCGTGAGCTATCCGGGCCTGGAGGGCGATAAGTACTATGACCTGGCTCAGAAGTACATGCCCAACGGTACCTGCGGCGTGGTGAGCTTTGGCTTTAACGGTGGTCGCGCGGCTGCCGAGACCTTTATGAAGAGCCTTAAGCTCGCCCAGATCGCCACGCACGTGGCCGACGCCCGCACTTGCTGCCTGCATCCCGCTAATGCCACGCACCGCCAGATGAACGATGAGGAGCTCATTGCCTGTGGCATCTCCGCCGACATGGTGCGCCTGTCGTGCGGCCTCGAGGACACGGCTGATCTGATTGCCGACCTTGAGCAGGCGCTTGAGCAGTGCTAGGCTAGCGTTCGCATAAGGCGCCGATGCTGGCAGAAAGCTTCGGTGACCTTTCGTTCCGATTCCGTAGGCGGGACCCCAATCGCGGCTGTTTGCATGCGATTGGGGCCCCGTTTTTTTGCGTTGGGCCACTCGAAAGGATGGATATGGAGAAAACTGCAGAGCAGCTGCGCCGCGAGCACATTGCCCTAGAGGGCGACACCCATGGAAAGAACAAGTGGGCGATTCTGTTTACCGTGCTCATCATGACGTTTATGGTGTGTCTGGATTCGACCGTCGTGACCGTGGCGCTGCCCGTGATGCAAAAGGAGCTGGGCGTGGGCCTCGATCGCATTCAGCTGGTAAGCTCGGTGTATCTGCTTGCGACTTGCGTGGCTATGTTGCCGTTTGGCCGTCTGGGCGACGTGCGCGGCAAGGTGAATGTGTTCCAGTTGGGCGTCATCGTCTTTTCGGTCGGTTCGCTGCTGTGCGGCCTTTCGGCCTCGCTCGAGGTTCTTATCCTGGCACGCATTGTTCAGGGCATAGGTTGCGCGGCGGCCATGGCTAACAACATGGGTATCATCACCGAGTCGTTTCCGGCGCGCGAACGAGGCCGTGCCATGGGTATTCTTGCGACCTTCGTGGCCCTCGGCATGATGTGTGGCCCCGTGCTCGGTGGCATGCTGGTGGCAAGCTTTCCCTGGGAGAGCATCTTCCTCATCAACCTGCCCATTGGCGTCATCTCGTTTATCGTGGGGCTCTACACGCTGCCGCATGTTAAGCCGGAGGCCGGCGAGCGCCCCATGTCCCTGATCGAGGCCGCTCGTCGCTGCTTTGCAAATTCGGCCTTCACCATCAACCTTGCCTGCATGCTCATCGTGTTCGTTGGCATCGGCGCATCCGAGTTTATTCTGCCGTTCTATTTTCAGGACGCCCACAGCTTTGGTTCTGACATTTCCGGACTGCTCTTTTTGGCGCTGCCAATGGTGAATGCCTTTATCGGCCCGCTTTCGGGTACGGTTTCGGACCGTGTTGGCTGCGAGGGCCCCACGGCGGTCGGCCTGGGCGTGTACGTATGCGGTCTCTTTGCGGTAAGCACGCTCGACGAGCACTCTTCTATCCCTGTGATCGTCTGCTGCGTCGCGTTTATGTCGTGCGGTACGTCGATTTTCCAGAGCCCCAACAACTCGTTGTATATGGGCTCGGCTCCGCGCGAAGCGCTCGGCTTTGCGGGCAGCCTGGGTAGCCTGGCGCGCTATGCTGGCATGGCACTCGGCATTACGGTGGCGTCGAATATCCTGTATGGGCAGATGAGCGTGGCGATGGGCGAGGCTGTGACCAGTTTTGTTGCAGGCCGTCCGGATGTATTCCTATTCGGCTTTCGCTCGGTGTTCTACGTGCTTATGGTTGTGGCCGCCGTGGGCTTTGCGCTTGCCATGGTTCGTTTGGTGAGGATGCGCTCCCGCCATTAGCGTGTTGGGAGGCTGTCTGCCACGATTCGCGCCGTCCCAAAAAGACTGGTTTGTGGTGCGATGCGGCTTGTGGGGCGGGCGGGGGTCGGTCCGTGGTAGACTATCGAACAACGTTTATTAATCGCGCGGTATCGTTGCCGCGAGAAGGGGTTGCGCCATGCAGGAGCTTGAGGATCGTATTCGCCATGACGGCATCGTAAAGGCCGGTAACGTCCTTAAGGTTGATGCCTTCCTCAACCACCAGTGCGACGTTGAGCTGTTCGACCACATGGGTGCCGAGTGGGCCCGTCTTTTCGAGGGTGTCGAGATCAACAAGATCCTGACGATCGAAGCTTCGGGCATTGGCATGGCTTGCATTGCAGCCCAGCATTTTGGCGGCGTGCCAGTGGTCTTTGCTAAGAAGGCGCAGTCCATCAACCTCGACGGCGAGCAGTATGCCACGACCATCTATTCCTTTACCAAGCAGAAGGAGTACCCGGTTATCGTTGGCAAGCGTTTCCTGTCTGAGGGCGACAAGGTCCTGATCATCGACGACTTCCTGGCCAACGGCTGCGCGCTCGAGGGTCTTATCAAGATCTGCGAGGCTGCGGGTGCCGAGGTGTCCGGTATTGGCATTGCGGTGGAGAAGGGCTTCCAGGGCGGTGGCGATAAGCTCCGCGAGCGCGGCTTCCGCGTTGAGAGCCTGGCCCGTATCGCCGATATGGACTGCGAGACCGGCGAGATCACTTTCGCCTAAGCGCGCAACACAAGCGATTGGTATGCGATGTGACAAAGGGACTTTCCCTTTGTCACATTTTTTGTATGAGGGGAAGTGTTGATATGGACGAGAACAAGATGGGATGGCGCGAGTATGCGCGCTATGCCGAGATGTCGGCCGAGGAGTTGGCGCGCGATTGCGAGGTGCAGGTGTTTCGCGCGACGGGTCCGGGCGGACAAGGCGTCAACACGACGGACTCGGCGGTGCGCATGAAACATATCCCTTCGGGGATTGTCGTGACGGCGCGTGAGAGCCGCAGCCAGTTCCAGAACCGTGCAAGCTGTCTGCGTAAGCTGAGGGCAGAGCTTGAGCGTCGTGGCCGTCCGCCGCGCCGACGCGTAAAGACCAAGGTGCCCCAGCGCTCGCGTCAGCGCAGGCTCTACGACAAGCACTTCAACGCGATTAAAAAAGCCAACCGACGCAAGCCGGGCAGCGAAGAATAGCCTTCTCATAAGTTGCGGTGAAATAGGGACTGTTTTGCGGCTTTAGCTGCATAAACAGTCCCTATTTCACCGCAACTTAGGTGGGGTTAGCGGGTGGGGTGCCAGACGTGGAGGGCGGCGGGAAGGATGTCCACCTCGATGCGCGAGGCGACAACGGGCTCGCCGTCGGCTTGGATGGGGTAGTCGGGCTCCTCGAACGTGAGCTCGGCATGACGGCAACGACGCATGCGAACCGGCGGCAGCTTGGTATGATGGCCGTCCTTGGCCGAAAGGAACATAGGTAGGGCTACCGCGCGAGGGACGGGGCCGCAGGCGTAGCAGACGTCGAGCATGCCGTCGCAGGGGTCGGCATCGGGGCAGATGCGATAGCCCGAGCCATACGTGGGGCCCAGCTGAATCGCCATGATGATCGCCCTTACGCGCTCGGCGGGCGCGCCGTCAAAGCTGATGGTCATGGGGTAGTTGCGATAGCGAAGGCCAAACTGCTCAAGTCCCGAGAGAGTGTAGAGCGGAGCGCCCGTCAAGCCGGTCTTTTTGCGTAGCTCGGTGGTGCCCAGGCCGATGGCGGCATCGATGCCGACCGAAAGCGTCTGGTCGTAGTACTCAACGGTAGCCTCGCCGCTGCCGCTTGCGGGGTTCCATGAGCGAATGCGCCCGATGTCCTGACGCTGCAGCTCACAGGTGAGCAGTGCGCCAAAATCCTTGCCGGAGAAATCGTCGATGCCGAGCGTTTGGGCAAAATCGTTGCCGGAGCCAACGGGCAGGACGGCAAGAGCAGGGCGGGCGTCCTCCTTTTGCGTCATAAGCCCATTGACGACCTCGTGGATCACGCCGTCGCCGCCAAGGGCGATAACGGTGCGATAGCCCTGGGCCTGTGCGGCCAGCTCCTTGGCGTGTCCCATGCGCTCGGTTAGCACCAGGTCAAACTGGGATGCGCGTGCAGTCATGTCCAAAAAGCGTTGCAGGCGCTCGGCAACTTCGTGCGCCGCACCCGACTGGGCGGCTGGGTTGGCGATGATGAGCGTGCGGCCAAAATCAGTTGCGTGCATGGGGCGACTCCCGGCGTATGACGTGACGGTGCGGTCGCGCTCAGGTCGAATTGCCCCCGATTGTGGCTGCACGTCGAATACTTACGTCTACTCTATCAGGTCGTTGTGGCGCTCGATAGCATCCGCTACCGTACCGCCCTCATCCACAATAAGCGAACGGCGCTTGGGCGAGATGATGCGCTGGGCGGGGTACACGCCGCGGTGTCCGGCAGTTAGGTAGCTGATAAAGGCCACGATGACAAAGAACCCGGCTGCCGTGCCGTGGAACAGGTCGATGGCCATCATGCAGGTGGTGATGGGCACGTTGAGGCCGGCACAGAACACGCCGAGCATGCCGAGAGCCGCCAGAAAACTGGGGTCGATTCCGACGAGGCAACCGATCCAGCCGCCGAGCGCCGCACCGATGCCAAACAGGGGCGTGACCTCGCCGCCTTGGAAGCCCGCACCCAGGGTAAGCGCTGTGACGACCAACTTGATGGCTGCGTCCGCCAGGGTGGTGTTGCCGGCAAATCCGGCGCCGGAAAGCCACGTGGAAAGGCCGGCGTAGTCCCAGGCGTCGAGAAGGGCATAGGCGGCCAAAACCACGAGTGCGCCTATGAGTGCGCGAACGAGGTAATTGGTGATAAAGCGACCGTACAGGCTCTTGACGGTTCGAACTGACCAGGCAAAGAGGCGTGCCGTCAGACCGAAGATAATGGCGCTGATAACAACGATGACAACCGTCCGTGGCGTCATGTTGGGAACGCTGGCGATAACATTCGCCTCGTACTCGGTACCCAGGGCGAGTGATGTAAAGTAGCCGGTAAACGAGGCGACCAGGCAGTAGATGCCCGCGGTGTAGTCGATCTTGCCGATAAAGCACATCTCCATGCCAAAGAAAGCTCCGGCAAGGGGCGAACCGAATACGGCGCCAAAGGCCGACGAGATGCCGGCGAGCATGAGGTCGTGGTGGTCATGCTTTTTAAGGTGGGCGAGGCTCGAGATGTTGCTGGCGATGGTGCCGCCAATCTGAACCGCGGCTCCCTCGCGACCGGCCGATCCACCCGTTAGGTGCGTGAGCGTGGAGCAGACGAAGGTGAGGACGGCCATGCGCATATGGATGAGGCGTGTGCCCAGAGCGGAGTCGATGACCAGGTTGTTACCGCGTTTGGCGGCAAGACCGTGGTTTTTGTACACCCATGCGGTGGCAACGCCCACAACGGGAAGCAGTGCGTAAATCCACGCATGGTGCTCGCGATAGTCGGTGGCGATATTCAGCGAGGCCAAAAACGCCCAAGCGGTAACGCCCATGGCGAGCGAGACAATGACGACGAGCGCGAGCAACTTGGCGCTCGCGAGTAGGTTGCGGGCGTTGCGGCGCGTGTCGGCAGCCAAGAGCTGCTCGGAGCGGGTAAGTTGATGCCTGCCTGCCGTGATGACGTCGTTCAGGGAGAAAAAGCCGCCATCGTCGAGCGGCTGGGAATGATCCTGCGTTTCGTTTGCGCTTTCGGGTTTGTCGTTATGAGCCATACGTTCCTCTTTTAGGTTGCAACGCAAGCATTATAAAACGCGGCAAACGCGACGAGCCGGTGGGTTGGTTTCCATTCTGTTTCGCGGCTTGCGGCCGACAGGTGTATTTACTGGTACAGGCTGAGTCGCGGTCGTGCGTCGGGGGATTATACTGAGAAAAGCATAAAGAATCGGCGCCCCTGTTGTGCGCCGTGACATTAAGAGGTGCATATGGCAGAGAAACTCATTCCGCTGGATGACGCACAGTCGATTGTCCTGTCGCACGTTGCTCCGACCAATCTCGTCGAGATTCCCGTGTGGCAGGCCGCCGGTCTTCCCTTGGCCGAGGACGCGGTGGCCGATATCGACATCTCGCCGTTTGCCAACAGCGCTATGGACGGATATGCCGTGCGCTCGGCGGACTTGGCGCAGGCATCTGGCGAGGCGCCGGTGACGCTCGACGTTATCGGACACGAGGCCGCGGGCCATGTGTTTGAGGGCGCTATCGGCGCGGGCGAGGCGGTCCGCATTATGACAGGCGCGCCGGTGCCCGAAGGTGCCGACGCCGTGGTGAAATACGAGATCGTCGATGTGCTCGACGGCGATGGCAACGAGGGCTCGCACGTTCGCTTCTCGGCGCCGGCCAAGGTAGGGGAGAACGTTCGCTCTGCCGCCGAGGAGGCCCATGCCGGCGATGCTGTGATGCGCGCCGGCGAGGTCGTGGCTCCGGCGGGCGCGGGTCTGCTGGCAAGCGCCGGATACGCGAACGTGAAGGTGCACGCTGCCCCGCGTGTGGGCATCATCTCGCTGGGCACGGAACTGGTCGCACCGAGTAACGTGCCGGCGCGCGGGCAGATTCGCGACTCCAACTCCTCGGCGTTGATGGCCGAGGCGCTCGATGCAGGAGCCGAGCCCGTGTTCTACGGCATTGCGCCCGACGATGAGCAGGCGATTGCCGAACTGGTGCATCGCGCCGTGCAGGAGTGCGATTTTGTCATTACGAGCGGTGGCGCCTCGGCGGGCGATTACGACTACGTGACGGCGCTCGTCCGGCGCGAGGGCGAGGTGCTGTTTGACCGCATTTCGATGCGTCCGGGCAAGGCCATCACGTTTGGCTTGCTCGGGGGTAAGCCCTACCTGGGGCTTTCAGGCAATCCGGCCGCGGCGTATGTGGGCTTTGAGATGCTCGCGCGCCCGGCGATGCGCAAGATGCGTGGTTTTGCCGAGGGGGCGCGCCCCGTGCAGCGAGCGGTTCTTACCCACGGTGTGAAAAAGCGCCAGGACCGACGCTTCTTCGATCGCGCCACGGTTTCGCGCGACCCCGAGACCGGTGAGCTGTTGGTGACCGAGGCCAAGACGCAGAATTCGGCGCTGCTTGGAACTATGCAGCGTGCGAACTGCCTGTTGCGTATTGACGAAGGACCGTGCGAGCTCAAGGTGGGAGATGCCGTGGACGTTGTTCGCGTCGACCTGCCCGAGGGCGCCGTGTTGTAGGGGGAATGCTATGGAGCTGAAGATATCGATCGTGACGTGCTCGGACACACGCGATCTTTTGCAGGATGAGGCCGGAGCCGCACTCGAGGAACTTATCGAGGCACAGGGCTGGGCGGTCGCCTCGCATGTGGTCGTGCGCGACGACGTCAGCGAGATTGGTGATGCCATTGCGGAAGCCGCCGATGAGTGCCACGCCAATGTCGTGCTCACCTGCGGCGGCACGGGGCTTTCGATGCGCGACGTGACGCCCGAGGCGACGCGTGCCGTCTGCGACCGTGATGTGCCGGGTATTGCCGAGGCGATTCGCGCGTACTCGATGACCAAGACGCGCCGCGCAATGCTCTCGCGTGCTATTTGCATGCAACGAGGTCATACACTTGTCGCAAACTTTCCCGGTTCTACGAAGGCCGCCCGCGAAAGCTGGGAGGCCATAGCGGACCAGCTGGAGCATGCGGCTCAGATGACAGCGGGCGGCGGACATACCAACTAGGTGGTTTACCTGCGGCGGGGCGACCTGAACGGCTGCTCCGCCTTTGTTTTCCGCCGAAGCGACGCCGAGGTGCACGGTAACTTGAAACTATATTCTCTGACGAGAATAATTTCTCACTATCATTATTCTCGCAGAAGTATAATCTGATTGCAGATTAAAGCCCGCGGTGGGGTACCCGGGCACAAGGTCCGAAAGGGTTGAATATGTTCGATATGGTTTCTCGCCGCGGTTTTGTCTCGCTTTCTGCTGCCGCTGCCGCCGGCCTTGGCCTTGCTGGCTGCTCGGGCAACAAGACGTCCGAGCTCGCTGGTTCCGATACCGGCTCCGCCAAGTCTTCCTCTAAGAAGAAAGCTGTCGAGCTGCAGGTCTTTGCCGCCAACTCGCTCGAGAAGGCCCTGCCCGAGGTTCAGGAGTTCTACACCGAGCAGACCGGCACCACGTTTGCCGACACGCAGTTTAAGGCGTCTGGCGACCTTGTCGAGCAGATGCGCGCCGGTGCCGCCGTCGACGTGCTCATCACGGCTTCCAAGGGCACCATGGACGACGCCGAGGCCGCCGAGCTCGTCGACGCCGACACGCGTGAGGACATGTTCGTCAACGACCTTGTGATCATTCGCGCCGAGGGCTCCGACACCAAGGTCGAGGCCATCGCCGACGTCGCGAATCTGGACGGCAAGATCGCCATCGGCGACGCCAAGACCGTCCCTGCCGGAAAGTACGCCAACCAGGCGTTGGCCTCCGTGGGCCTCTACACCGGCACCGAGGGCGACGACGGTGAGTATGCTCCCGAGATTGCCGACAAGGTCGCACTGGCCGATAAGGTGGGCACCGCCGCCGCCTATGTGTCCACAGGCGACTGCGTGGCCGGTTTTGTCTACAGTTCTGACATCTACCGCTACGACGGCATCGAGGAGGCCTTCGTGTGCCCCGAGGACTCGCACAAGCCCATCGTGTACCCGGGTGCCGTTGCCGAGAGCTCCGAGCACGCCGACGAGGCCAAGGCGTTCATCGACTTCTGCCTGACCAACAAGAAGGCTCAGAAGATTTGGGCCAAGTACGGCTTTGAGCTTTCCGCGTAGTGCGGCTTGGCGCGATAATTCCATCGTTTTGTGTTTCACTCCGTCCTTGTATTCGCTTGGAGCTTTTCGTGCTTAATAGATTCCGCATGCTTGTCGCCTGTGCTTTGACCTTCGCGCTTTGCTGGGTGCCGGGATTTGCGTTTGCTGGGGACGCTGAGGACGGGGCCCAGGCTGCTGCGACCGCTCATGGGCTTTCCTATGGGATCGAGGGTTTTGAGCGGTTGGCCAAGGGGACCGCTCGTGCCATGGAGGGCCAGCCTGAGGGCTACCGGTTTCCCGTTGACGAGGACGTGGACCTTGTGGTGGCGCCTGCTGCCGATCGCGTTGTGGTGTGGATATCGCCCAAGGCGGTCGAGAAGTATGGATTGGATCCGCAGGACAACGAGTGCGTATCGGGTCTCAAGGCCCTCGTCTGTAAGCTCGACAGCGCAAACTGCATGGGAGGTGCGCAGCTGGGGGACGTGGATCTTCCTTGGTATGTCACGGCGGAAACAACGTTTGATTCCGGCGGGTATACCTATGGCTTTGACGAGCGCGGTGCGGATGGGGACCGCTATGTGGTGATTGCATCAGCCTCGGGTGATGCCAAGGGCGGCGCGCGTTGGCTTGATAGCGCTCAAATGGTAGAAGCATCGTCTGTCGTATTGCGGGATGAGCAGGGCCCCTGGACCTCTCTGACCTCCTTTTTGTGCGACATCGACTATCGCCCGTTTTGGGTGTCCATAAAAACGAGCGGCCTTGCCCTGCTGATCTCCTTTGCGCTGGGCCTGTTCGCCGCGTGGAAGACTATGGGTACCTCGAGCCGCATCAAGGGCCTGCTCGACTCGGTCTTTACCATCCCTATGGTGCTGCCGCCCACGGTCTGCGGCTTTTTGTTGCTTATGCTGTTTGGTCGCTCGACCAGTGTTGGACAGTGGCTTATCGCGCACGGCATCTCAATCGTCTTTACGTGGCCCGCGGCGGTGATATCTGCCGTGGTGGTGTCGTTCCCGCTCGTCTATCGTACGGCACTCGGAGCCTTCGAGAGCCTCGACACGCAGATGCTCGATGCGGCGCGCACGCTGGGATGGTCCGAGCGTCGCATCTTTACCAAGCTTATGATGCCGCTTGGCTGGCCTTCTATTGCCGCCGGCACGGTGCTCGCCTTTGCCCGCGCGATGGGCGAGTTTGGCTGCACGCTGTTCTTTGCGGGCAACTACGCCGGTATTACGCAGACCATTCCCATCGCCATCTACTTTGAGTGGATGGGCGGCAACACATCGGTAGCCCTCTTTTGGGTCGTGGTCGTAATTGCGTTCAGCTTCCTGGTCATCCTATTCATCAATATGTACACGGCGTATTCGCAAAAGTATCGCGAGCGCGGCCTGTCCCGCGCGGAGCGCAAGCAGGCCAAGCGGCTGGGCGGCCAGACCGATTCGCTCGACCCAGTCGGCGGCGATGCCTTGCGTATCGATCGCGAGGCGCTGGCCGAGCTTATGCGCGATGACACGGCCGCAAAGGGAGGTCGATAAGCCATGTCGCTCGTTCTGGATATCAAAAAGCACTACCCCGGGTTTATGCTCGACATGCAGCTTGAGGCCGGCGAGGAGCGTGTGGCGCTGCTCGGTGCCTCCGGATGTGGCAAGAGCTGCACACTGCGTTGCATTGCTGGTGTGGAGACGCCCGACGAGGGCAAAATCGTCGTCAACGGCGCGACCTTTTTTGATTCGGCCGCGGGCATCAACCTGTCGCCCCAGGAGCGAAAATGCGCCCTGCTCTTCCAAAACTATCAGCTGTTTCCCAACATGACGGTGGCCGATAACGTATGTGCCGGCGTAAAGGACGCGGGCGACGCCGCGGCGCGCAAAAAGCTTGCCGAGTGCTATTTGGGCATTTTCGGCCTGGCCGACTTTGCCGACCGCTATCCCGCGCGACTCTCGGGCGGTCAGCAGCAACGTGTGGCGCTTGCGCGCATGGTGGCGGCGCATCCGGGCATTTTTATGTTTGACGAGCCCATGAGCGCGCTCGATTCCTATCTTAAGAGCGCACTCGAGCAGAACATGCTCGACCTGTTCGATGTGTGCAACCGCACCGTGCTCTACGTGAGCCACGACATCGACGAAGCATGCCGCCTCTGCCAGCGCATCTGCGTGATGCACGACGGGCATGTTGAGGAGACCGGCTCCGTCGAGGACGTGGTCCGCCGTCCGCAGACGCTGGCGGCACTGCGTCTGACGGGCTGCAAGAACACAAGCCGGGCGCGCAAGATTGGGCCTCAGGAAGTTGAAGCCCTGGACTGGGGCATGACCTTTAACGTGGGCCATGAGGTTCCCGATAACGTGACGTACCTCGGTATTCGTGCGAGCTACTTCCATGTTGACAATCGCGCGGAGCGCGGTCGCAACAGCTACGATTTGCACGTGGCCCGTGTGAGCGATTCGCGCTTTGAGCGGCTGGTGCTGCTGGACGTGCCGCGTGTTGATGCGCCCACGCGTCTGCAGTGGAAGGTGAATAAGGTGAGTGTACCCGTGGAAGAGCTGCCGCAGGCGGGTGAGACTCTGCGCATGCATTTTGATGCAAGCAGGATTCATCTCGTTTGCCGATAATGCGGGGGCGATGCGGTCGAGGAGGTAGTCCTCGACCGCTTTGTTTTCACTTCGCCGTTCGCCGATTTCTACATGACTAAACCTTATCAGTCTGATAATTAATTATCAGACAGTGAGATGCTCACATCCCGACGCTGTCGTACGCATGTCGGCGGTGTTCGTCTGGACGACAACCGTTGATATAGTTACCTTCGACGAGAAAAGGAGGGCGCGCTGATGCCGCAGAAGACATATTCGCGTCGCGTTGCGGCGCGCGCCCTGTATATGGCTCGGAGCCGCATATGAGCAGGTATGTTCACGGCTCCGGGAGAGACGACGCACAACTAAATAATCAGCTGCAAAGCAGGTTCCCCAAAATTCCGGGTTTAGGCACGGCTGGGTTTTCGCCGCCCACCGTGCAGCAATACCGTAGTTATCCGTATTTGGTTCGAGAGGGGAACCGTCATGGCTGAAGAATTCGATTTCCATCCGATGTGGGAGAGCCTCGGCATGAATCTTGCCGATCACGACATGCTGCTGGGCGCTGTGGGCCAGATGTACGGCGATATGTTCCTGACGCAGAACAATCGCCCCAAGTCCACGTCCTACCTGGATTTTGTCGCCACCAACATCCACAGCGGCCGTATTAAGGAGATGCTCGACAAGAAGGAGGCCGCCGAGGCCACCAAGATCGTCGGTTCGTTCTGTGTGTACGTGCCCGAGGAGATCGTGCTTGCCTGCGATGGCATCCCCGTTGGCCTGTGCTCGGGTGCCGACTGGGCGACCGACAAGGTCGAGGAACATCTGCCGCGCAACACCTGCCCGCTCATCAAGAGCTTTGCCGGCTTTAAGCTGGGCGAGGTCTGCCCCTACATTGAGTCGAGTGATCTGGTGGTGGGCGAGAACACCTGCGATGGCAAGAAGAAGGCCTACGAGTTCTTTGCCACGCAAAAGAACATGTACGTCATGGATATCCCCAACGTGCACGACGAGTCGACACTCGTGACCTGGAAGGCCGAGGTTAAAAAGCTTGCCGCCAAGATCGAGGAAGAGTGCGGCGTCAAGATTACGCCCGAGCGCCTGAAGGCTGCCATCCACGCCGTCAACGAGAAGCGTCGCGCCCTGCAGCGTCTGGCTGCCACGCGCGCTGCCGATCCGGCGCCCATCAGCGGTCTCGACAGCCTGCTGACCGTTCAGGCCGCCTTTATGGACGACACGCCGCGTCTGACCGGAGCCATCAACGAGATGGCCGCCGAGTGCGAGCAGCGTGTCGAGGCCGGCGAGGGTGTGGCGCCCAAGGGCACCAAGCGCATCCTGTACACCGGTACGCCCATGGCCGTCCCCAACTGGAAACTGTTCAACCTTATCGAGAAGGCCGGCGGCGTCGTGGTAGGCGAGGAATCCTGCACGGGTTCACGCTACTACAAGGACCTGGTCGACGAATCCGGCGAGACGGTCGACGAGATGCTCGACGCCATCGCCGAGCGCTACTTTAAGATCAACTGCGCCGTCTTTACGCCCAACGACCAGCGTATGAAGGACATCGTTCAGATGGCCAAGGACCTGCATGCCGACGGCATCGTCGACGTGGCCCTGCAGTTCTGCACGCTCTACGAGATGGAGTCGTTTGCCGTGGAGAAGGCCGCCGAGGAGGCCGGTATTCCGTTTATGCATATCACCACCGACTACGCCGGCGAGGATGCAGGCCAACTGCAAACCAGGATTGAGGCTTTCTTGGAAACCATTTAGGGCTATATCCGTCCCGGCGGCTTCCCCAGGCATCCGATCTTGCCGTTCAAACCGTCGCTTGCGTACCAAAGTACGCGGCGACTCCTCTTTCACGGCAACCTCGGGCACCTGGGAAAGCCGTCTCCTTGGTTGGTTAAAAGGTTTGTTAAGGAGTTATATGTCGGAATATATTGAGCAGCCGTTGCCGCGCACGTTTGAGGAGTTCAACGAGCAACGCAAGGCCGCGTTTATTCGCGTTAAGGATTACAAACAGGCCGGCAATCGCCTGGTCGGCTTTTTGTGCAGCTATACGCCACTCGAGATTATCGATGCCGCGGGCGCTGCAAGTGTGGCCTTGTGCGGCACATCCGACGAGGTAATTCCCGAGGCCGAGAAGGTGCTGCCGGCAAATCTGTGTCCGCTCATCAAGTCGACGTACGGTTTTGCCTATTCACAAAAGTGCCCGTTTACGTACTTTAGCGACATGATCATCGGCGAGACCACCTGCGACGGCAAGAAGAAGATGTACGAGTTACTTAACGAGCTCAAGCGCACGCACATTCTGCACCTGCCACAGGGTCGCGATCGCGCCTACGAGCGCGAGGGCTGGTACGAGGAGTGCCGTCTGCTCAAGGAGGAGCTCGAGAACTTCTACGGTATTACGATCACCGATGACGACCTGCGCGCTGCCGTCCGTCGTCGCAATCGCCTGCGTGCTGCCCAGCTCGAGATGTTTGCGCTGCAGGCCAACCAGCCGGCGGCCATGAGCGGCGTCGACCTGATGAGCACTATGTTTGCCGGTACGTTTAGCTTTGATATCGAGGCCTATACGCAGCAGCTGGAGCAAAAGGTCGCCAAGCTGCGCGAGGCCTACGACGCGGGCGAGCGCCCGGTTGCGGCGGATGCCAAGCGCATTCTGATTACCGGCTGCCCGGTGGGCGGCGTGATCAACAAAATCGGCCGCACCATCGAGTCCAACGGCGGCGTGGTCGTGTGCATGGACGACTGCTCGGGCGAGCGCACGGCGGCCATGATGATCGATTCGGAGGCTCCCGACATCCTGCGCGCCATTGCCGACCGCTACCTGGATATCAACTGCTCGGTCATGACGCCCAACGACGGCCGTATGGAAAACACGCTGGCCATGTGCGAGAAGTATCACGTCGATGGCGTGGTGGAGAGCGTGCTCCAGGCGTGCCACACCTTCAACGTTGAGAGTGCGCGCATGCAGGAGGCCGTCGAGGGTGCGGGCATTCCGTACATGAAGATTGAGACCGACTACAGCAACGGCGACATGGGCCAGATCGAGACCCGCATCGCCGCCTTCATCGAAACCCTCTAGCTTCCTCAGGCGCCGGATCTTGCTCCTCAAACCGTCGCTTGCGTACCCAAAGTACGCTGCGCTCCTCTTTCGGGGCAATCTCCGGCACATGAGAAACCTAGAGCTAAGGCGCCTGAACGCGCCGCTACCTTTGATGTTTAGATTGGAAGAGAGCCATGATAGGGATCGGGATCGATATCGGGTCTACGGCGGCTAAGGCCGCTGTGGTCGATGGGGAGGGTTCGGTGGCGTGGACGTGCGTGCAGCCAACCGGGTTCTCCTCGGTCGATGCTTCCGAGCGGCTGCGCGAGGCACTGGCAGCGGCGGGCTATGACGTGACGGGCGACGATGTGCGTGTGGTCGCGACCGGCTACGGCCGTGTCGCCGTGCCCTATGCGCACAAGGTCGTGACCGAGATCACCTGCCACGGCACCGGTGCCGTGCGCCTGTTTGGCGATCACGGCACGGTGATTGACGTGGGCGGCCAGGACACCAAGGTCATCCAGCTTAAAGGCGGCCGCGTGGTCAAATTTGCCATGAACGACAAGTGCGCTGCCGGCACGGGGCGCTTTCTGGAGATCATGGCCGACCGCCTAGGCATTTCCCAGCAGCAGATGGCCGACCTGGCGCGTTCCGGCGAGCCCACCAAGATTAGCAGCATGTGCACGGTGTTTGCCGAAAGCGAGGTTATCAGCCTGATCGGTCGCGGTGAGCCGCGCGAGAACATTGCGCGTGGCGTGATCGACAGCGTGGTTTCGCGCGTGGCGACCATGGCCGGGCAGGCCGCGGGCGCCCCGTACTATCTGACCGGCGGCCTGTGCGAAAACGCCTATGTCGTTGAACGGTTGGGCGAGCTACTGGGGTCGCCGGTGACCACCTCGCCCCAGGCTCGCTTTGCCGGAGCGATCGGCGCGGCGATTCGCGCACAGGCGCTAGGGTGATGTATCGGCCGTGGAAGCGCGTTCATGCGTATACTGGGATGCATTGTTTGTGTTTGAGAGGAGGTATCGATGGCTGACGATCAGATTAAGCTCACGTCTATGACGGCCGCGAGCGGTTGAGCCGCTAAGTTGGCCCCCGGAGCCCTCGCCCAGGTCCTGGGCGATTTACCCAATGTGCATAACGACAACTTGCTCGTGGGGTTCGATACCTCTGACGATGCGAGCGTCTTCCGCGTAGGGGAGAACCTGGGCCTCGTGCAGTCCATCGACTTCTTTCCGCCGATGGTCGACGACCCGTTTCTGTTTGGCCAGATTGCCGCAGCCAACTCGCTGTCGGATATCTACGCCATGGGCGGGCGGCCGAGCCATGCTATGAACCTGCTCTGCATACCCAGTTGTCTGGGCGTTGAAGTTGCCGGTCAGATTCTGGCAGGCGGCGCCGACAAGTGCGTCGAGGCGGGTTGCTCCATCGCGGGCGGCCACACCATCAACGACGACGAGCCCAAGTACGGGCTGTCCGTGAGCGGTTTTGTCGCGCTCGACCGCATGTTCGCCAACAGCGGCGCACGCGCAGGCGATGTTCTGCTGCTGACCAAGGCGATCGGCTCGGGCATCATCACCACGGCCATTAAGGGCGAGCTCATCGAGCAGGACGAGGCCGCAGCCATGTTTGACTCGATGCGCGCCCTCAACGAGGCCCCGATCCGTTTGGCCGAGGGGCTCGAACTTCACGGCTGCACCGACATTACGGGCTTTGGCCTGATCGGGCATGCGTGCGAGATGGCCGAGGGTTCGGGCGTGCAGATTGAGCTTGCGTCGGGGTCGGTGCCGCTCTTTGACCAGGTGCTCGACATGGCGCGTCTGGGCATTATCCCCGCGGGCTCCTACCGCAACCAGGACTTCTTTGGCCCGCGCGTGGCGGCTGACGATGACCTGGAGCCGGGCATGTTGGATGCGCTGTACGATCCGCAGACATCGGGCGGTTTGCTCATCGCGGCGCCTGCTGCCGATGTGGATGGGCTTGCGCGTCGCCTGCATGCCGAGGGGCGCATCGCGGCCGTTGTCGGGCGCGTGTGCGAGGCGGAGCCGGGCGGTCCTGCCGTTCGCGTTGTTCGCTAGCCCGCACGTTTATGTAACTGTTTGCCGTTCTCTAGAACGGCTCTTTCGAAAGGAATTTGCTATGTCTACCAAGATTGAAGTCAATGCCATGGGCGATGCCTGCCCGCTGCCCGTCGTCAAGACGCTCAAAGCCCTGAAGCAGCTCGATGGCGAGGGCACCGTCGTGACCTCGGTCGATAACGAGACCGCCGTCAAGAACATCTCCAAGATGGCGCAGGAAAAGGGCTGCACAGCCTCGGTCGAGAAGGTTTCTGACGACGAGTGGCACGTGACCGTGGCGACCTCTGGCGCCGTTGCCGTGGCCGATTCCGAGCAGGATGGCGCTGCCTTCTGCGACGCCAGCGCCGGCAAGGGCAAGCTCGTCATTTCCGTCTACACCGACTGCATGGGCCGCGGCGACGACGAGCTGGGCCACAAGCTCATGAAGGCTTTCATCTTTGCCGTGACGCAGCAGGAGGAGCTGCCCGCGACCATGCTGTTCTACAACGGCGGCGCCAAGCTCACCGTCGAGGGCTCGCCGGTGCTCGATGACCTGAAGGGCTTGGCCGAGCAGGGTGTCGAGATTCTCACCTGCGGTACCTGCCTCGATCACTATGGCATTAAAGACCAGCTTGCGGTGGGCGAAGTCACCAACATGTACGTGATCGTGGAGAAGATGGAGCAGGCCGTGCGCGTCGTGCGCCCGTAGCGTATTGGTTGGAGTTGCCATGAGGGAGAAGCGCCCGGCGCTTGTTATCACGTTTCCTACCACGGCGGCCGCCATGGGGTGCGAGACCTTATGCATCGAGCGCGGCCTTCCCGGGCGAACAATTCCCGTGCCCGGGGAGGTCGCTGCCGGCTGCGGTCTGGCGTGGAAGGCGTTGCCTGCCGATGAGGAGCTGCTGCGCAGCGAGCTTACCGCGGCGGGCGTTCCTACCGAGGGCTATACCGTGATCGATATGTGGGAGGTCGTGCGATGATCTACCTAGATAACGCGGCGACGACCATGCACAAGCCGCAGACGGTCATCGATGCCGTGACGCAGGCGATGTGTTCGCTCGGCAATGCCGGGCGCGGCGCCACGTCGGGTGCCCTCGATGCCGCTCGTACGATTCATGGCTGCCGTGCCAAGCTCGCGCGCCTTTTGGGTTGCCCGAGGGCGGACCATGTGTGCTTTACGCCCAACTCCACGGCGGCGCTCAACACCGTCATCAATGGCGTGGTGCGCCCCGGCGATCGCGTGGTCACGACGGTGCTTGAGCACAACTCGGTGCTACGTCCGCTCAACCGCTTGGCGACGGAGCAGGGTGTGACGGTTGAGCATGCGGGTTGCGATGCGAGCGGCGTGCTCGACTACGACGAGCTCGAGCGGCTGGTCACGCCCGGTACGCGTGCCGTGGTGGTGACGCACGCCTCCAATGTGACCGGCAACGCGGTCGACGTTGCACGCGTGGCTGCCATGGCCCATGCGGCCGGCGCGCTGGTGATCATCGATGCCTCGCAGTCTGCTGGTACGGCGAAGATTGACATGAATGCCATGGGGCTCGATGTTGTGTGCTTTACTGGCCACAAGGGGCTCATGGGTCCGCAGGGGACCGGCGGGCTGGCCGTGGCGGAGGGCATTGACGTGGCGCCGTGGGCCATGGGCGGCACGGGCGTGCACAGCTTCGATACGTTGCAGCCCATGGAGTGGCCCACGCGCCTTGAGGCGGGCACGCTCAACGGCCACGGCATCGCGGGACTTTCTGCCGGCCTCGACTTTATCGAGGCCCAAGGCGGGGTCGAGGCGATTGCGGCGCATGAGCGCTCGCTTGCAGAGCGCTTCCTCGCCGGTGTTCGAAAGATTCCGGGGATTAAGCTCTACGGTGCCTTTGACCAACCCGCGCGCTCGGCGATCGTGTCGCTCAACGTGGGCGATATCGACTCTGCCGAGATTTCGGACGCGCTCATGCAAGGGTGGGGGATTGCGACGCGCCCCGGCGCCCATTGCGCTCCGCTCATGCACCGCGCGCTCGGGACCGAGCGCCAAGGCGTGGTTCGCTTCTCGTTTGGGTATTTCAACACGGACGAGGAAGTCGACACCGCGATCGACGCTTTGCGCGATTTAGCCTGCTAGAGCGTATATACTTGCGGGACGGGTCTTTTGCCCGTCCCGTTTTTGTTTCGACCCGAAAGGTGTGCCTATGGCCTCATCCGCTCCGCGCGGTCTGCGCTCCGACCATGTCGTCACCGTCGGCATTGCGCTGTTCTCGATGCTCTTTGGCGCCGGTAACCTCATCATTCCACCGTTGCTGGCACTTCAGGCCGGCACGGCTACGCCGCTTGCCATGATCGGCTTTTTGATTGCCGCTATCGGTTTGCCCGTTATGGGATTTATCGCCGTCGCGCTCGCCGGCACGGCCCGCGAGCTGGCTGGGCGCGTGCATCCCAAGTTTGGCGAATTCTTCGTTGCGGCGGTCTATCTGGCCATCGGCCCGTGCCTGGCCATTCCGCGCACAAGCTCTACGGCGTTCGAAATGCTGGTGCCGCTGCTGCCCGAGGGCGTTTCGCTCGGTACGGCACGTCTGGTGTTTGCTATCGGGTTCTTCGTAGTCGCGTTTGTGCTTACGCTGCGCCCCGGCGTCATCACGCGCGTGCTCGGTCGCATTACGGGCCCTGCGCTCATTGCGCTTATCGTGCTGGTCGTGGGTGCTGCCGTGATCTCGCCGCTGGGACCGGCTGCCGCGCCTCAGGCTCCCTACGATGCAGGAGCCGCCGTGCAGGGCTTTTTGACTGGCTATCAGACCATGGACCTGCTCGCGTCGCTCGCCTTCGGCATCATCATCGCCGAGACCATCCACGAGTTGGGCGTTACCGACGATAGGCGCGTGGCCTTCGAGATCTCGCGTTCGGGTGTGATCGCCGGCGTGCTCATGGCCATCATCTATTGCGGCTTGGCCCTTGCCGGTATGCAGCTCGGCACCGTGATGCCCGACGCCACTAACGGCGCTGCAATCCTTGCTCGCTCGGCCTCCATGCACTTTGGCCTTGCCGGCACGGTTGTGGTATTTGCGATTTTCTTCCTCGCCTGCATGAACGTGTGCATCGGCCTCATCAGCTGCTGCTCGCGTTACTTCTGCGAGACTTATGTGGTCGAAGGGGGAGCGGAGGCCTCCGAGGAGGCCATGCGCCGTCCCTTTGCGATTCTCGCCTTTGTGTTCGCGGCGTTTTCGTGCGTGCTCTCCAACGTGGGCCTCGACGTGATCCTTATGTTCTCAGTACCTATGCTCAACGCCTTGTATCCCGTTGCCATCGTGCTGGTACTGATGGGCTTGGTGCACGGCTTTTGTGACGCGCATCCGCAGGTGTGGGTCTGGGTCGGCGGCGTTGTCGCGGTGCAGAGCGTGATCACCTCGGTTCGCGACGCGTTCTTTGCGGGCACGTGGCTGCCGTTCGATGCGCTGCCGCTGGCGGACATCGGTGCCGCGTGGGCGCCGGTTGCCGTGGTGGCGTTTGTGATCGGCCTGGCCCATAGCCAGTTTGTCGCACATTCGAGGAGCTAGGGTTTCTGCGCTTGCACAGGCGGGGAGTCTCCCCTATAATTTCCTTCGCTTTGGGACACGCAAGGTTTAGACCTTAGCTGCTCAACACCTTCGGGACGTGGCGCAGTTTGGTAGCGCGCCTGCTTTGGGAGCAGGATGTCGCAGGTTCAAATCCTGTCGTCCCGACCATATCTTGCGGGCGTAGTTCAATGGTAGAACCCCAGCCTTCCAAGCTGATGACGCGGGTTCGATTCCCGTCGCCCGCTCCATAAGATAGTTTTAACGGCTTTGGCTCCATTTGGTGCCAGAGCCGTTTTCATTAGCGTGCCGGGCGACGGGAATCGAACTCGGCAGGGTGCGAAGCTGTGAAAATGCGTGAGCATTTTCCAGCGCAGCACGCAAGGGCCAATGGCCCGCAGCGAAACAAGGGTTTGCGAAGCAAACCCTTGGACTTCCCGTCGCCCGCTCCACAAGATAGATGAATGGCTCTGGTTCCTTTTGGGACCAGAGCCATTTTCGTAAGTGCACAGGGTGACGGAATCGATGCCGCCCCGCGCCCCACCTAAGTAGCGTTGAAATATGGACTGTCGTTTGGCTTTTGCGAACCCATTGAAGGCCGGGGTAGCTAATTTGGGATGGGGCTTTTTGACTTACTCTAGCGATCGGCTGGCAAATGTGGTCAAAAAGCCCTGTTCCAAAATGACTGGTCTGGTGCTGAGCCACGAAAGCGGCCCATCTACTACGTTTGGCCCGCAGGGGTCGACAATGGCAGCATTTTTGTAAAATCGGCAAGCCGTCTACCAGCGGTTTTGATATTTCGGATTTCGGTATGGTCGAGGGCGATCGGTTAAACGTAGTAGATAGGCCCATTTCGTGGCGAACAGTAGGATTCGCGGTCCAAGGCTGCCGGTTTCGGATGGCCAACCTGGAAGTTGCGGTGGAATAGTTCCTAAAAGGCCCGTGGAAGCTTGAAAACAGGAACCATTTCACCGCAACTTAGGGTGGGATGGGGCTAGTGGCGGGATTGGTGGCGGAGCTTGTCGATGGTGGAGTCGGTGCTTCGGCTGTGGGCTTCGGCGGCGCGGTCGCGAGCATCGGCGGCGGTTTGGCGCTTGTTGCGGTAATCGATCATGCCTTGGATGATGGGCTTGCCAAAGCTCACGACATCATCGTTGTAGATGGCGGTACGGGCGGCAAGCAGACAGTCAGTAAAGTCCATATGAGTCTTGCCAAAGAGTTTGTCTTCCCGTTCGCCCGTCTCGAGCTCTTGCTCAACGGCCTTGCGGGCCTGATCGTGGTCCTCATCTCGATTCTCGCCTTTGCGGGCTTCATCTACGGTCTGTCCTACTTCGACGAGTACCCGGGCAAGGTCGGGCGCGCCGGCTTCTTTATGAACACCTTCGTCGCCTCGATGATGCTCGTCATCACCGCCGACAACGTGTTCTGGTTCCTGGTCGCCTTTGAGCTCATGTCCCTTACGAGCTACTTCCTTGTCGTTATCGAGGAGAACAAGAACTCCATTAGGGGCGGTTGGCTCTACTTCGTCATCGCGCACGTGGGCTTCGTTCTCATCATGGCGAGCTTCCTGCTCATGACCAACGGCGTGGGCGGTTCCTTCAGCTTCAGTGATTTCCGTACGCATGACTTTGGACCCGCCGTCTCCTCCGCGTGCTTCGTCCTCGCGTTCTTCGGATTTGGCGCGAAGGCCGGTATCATTCCGCTGCACTCCTGGCTGCCCCAGGCGCACCCCGAGGCGCCGTCCAACGTGTCCGCCCTCATGTCCGGCGGCATGATCAAGATCGGCATCCTGGGAATCCTCAAGGTCGGTCTCGACCTGCTCGCGGGTTCGGGCGTCCAGCTCTGGTGGGGCCTCATGGTCCTGGTCTTCGGATCCATCTTGTCGGTCCTGGGTGTCGTCTACGCCCTCCACGAGCACGACATCAAGCGCCTGCTTGCCTATCACTCCGTCGAGAACATCGGCATCATCTTGCTCGGTGTCGGCGCGTCCATGACGGCGCACGCCCTGGGCAACGACGTCATCTCGACGATCGCGCTCATGGCCGCCCTCTACCACACGCTCAACCACGCCATGTTCAAGGGCGAGCTGTTCCTCGGCGCGGGCTCCCTGCTCTATGCCACGGGTACGCGCAACATGGAGAAGATGGGCGGTCTGTTCCGCCGCATGCCGGTCACGGCCGTCTGCTTCCTCATCGGTGCCCTTGCCATCTCGGCCATCCCGCCGCTCAACGGCTTCGTTTCCGAGTGGTTCACCTACCAGTCCCTGTTCAACATCTCGACGCTCTCCGACCCGGTCGTCATGGTGTTCGCCGTCGCCTCCGCGGCCGCCCTCGCCATCACCGGTGCCCTGGCCGTCACGTGCTTCGTGAAGGCCTACGGCGTCTCGTTCGCGAGCAGCCCTCGTTCCCAGGAGGCCGCGAACGCCAAGGAGTCCCCGGCTCCGATGTTGTTCTCGCAGATGCTCCTCGCGGCCATCTGCGTGGTACTGGGAATCGGCTCCCCGGTCATCGCCCCGGTTCTGGGCGACGTCGCCCAGAGCGTGCTTGCCGGCTCTGCCATCACAGCCACCTCGGGCGTGTCTCTCGTGAACGAGATTTCCGGTGCCGCCACCTCCACCCCCGCGATCGCCATCGCGCTCGTGGTCCTCACCGGCCTCGCGTTCGCGTTGAGGTCCTGCCTCGGCGCCAAGGCCCCCGCTAAGAAGACCGACCCTTGGGCGTGCGGCTACGAGCCCAACGAGCACATGCCCGTCGTCGCCACGAGCTTCGCGTCCGACGTCGAACTCTTCATGGGCCCGCTATACACCCTGCGCGAGGTATGCACCAAGATCTGCTGGTCCATCGCGCACGTGTTCCAGAAGCTCACCGGTGTCGCCCAGGGCGTCGAGCCCCTGCCCGACCGTTTCCTGGTCGATGCACCGAGCGAGGGTGCCGACAAGCTGGCCGGCCTCGCCTCCAAGATCGAGGGCGGCAACTACTCCGTATACATCTGCTACATCGTCGCGGCGCTCGTGGTCTTCCTCGTGCTCGCCGTGGTCATGGTCTAGAGAGGGGAGAGGATATTATGAACATCGTTCTTGCGATGGCGCAGGGCCTCGTGGTCATGCTGGTCGCGCCCTTCTTCTCCGGCCTCGCCCGTGTGATTCGCGCGAAGATGCACAATCGCCGCGGTCCGTCCATCCTTCAGGATTACCGGGACCTCGCGAAGCTCATGGCGCGTCCCGAGTCCGTGAGTTCCGACTCGAGCTTCGTGCTGCGCATCATGCCGCCGCTGTTCCTCGCGGTGTCGTTTATGCTCGCCATGGGCCTGCCCATGTTCACGCTCCAGAGCCCCATGCCCGTCTTTGGTGACGCCATCACCATCATGTACGCGCTCGCGCTGTCCCGCTTCTTCTTCGCGCTGTCCGGCGTGGATTCCTCCAACGCCTACGCGGGCTTCGGCGGTATCCGCGAGCTCCTCATGAGCGTGCTCATCGAGCCGTCCATGCTCATCGCGCTGTTCACCGTCGCCATCGTGTGCGGCTCCACGGACATTGCGACCATGGGTCAGCACATCGTTACGGGCAACGTCTCGAGCGTCGTCGCCGTTATCCTCGCCGGCGTCGCCTTCGCGGCCGCCTGTTACATGGAGCTCGGCAAGCTTCCGTTCGATCAGGCCGAAGCCGAGCAGGAGCTCCAGGAGGGCCCGCTCGCCGAGCTCTCCGGCCCGTCCCTGGCCATGATGAAGCTCGCCATGGGCATGAAGCAGGTCGTGGTCGTCGCTTGGTTCACCTCCATCTTCATCCCCTGGGGAGAGCCCGCGACCATCGGCGTCACCGCTCTCGTGGGCGCCGTCGTCTTCCTCGTCAAGTGCCTGGTCGATTTCGTCGTCTGCGGCGTGCTCGAGAACTCCGTTTCCCGTTCGCGCTTCAAGGTGCTCGGTAACCAGACCTGGGCCGTCGTCGGCATCGCGGTCCTCGCGTTCGTCTTCGTCGTCGTAGGCGTGTAGGGAGAAGGGAGAAACTATGTCAATCGAATCGAGCTTGTCCCTCTTTGCCATGGTGGCGATCGCCGTCCCCATGCTGGGCTCCCTGCTCATCGTCATGCTGCCGCGTCCCTACGCTAAATGGATCTGCGCCTTTGCCGGCGGCATCGCCACGGTCGCTTCCGTTGGCTTGGCCGCGACGTTTGCCGGAAACGGCATGAACGCGGTCGATGTAACCTGGGCGAGTATGGGCCAGACCTTGGTCATGGGCTTCATATTCGACCGGATGAGCACGCTGCTCGCACCCGCGTTCGTCGCTATCGGCCTGCTCGTCGTCATCTATTCGTTCCCGTACATGAGCGATAAGAATAAGGAGCATCCCGACGCGCCCCGTCGTCGCTTCTACGTGTACTTCTCCACGTTCATCGGCGCCATGGCCGGTCTCGCCTACAGCTCCACCATCGTCGGCCAGCTCGTTTTCTTCGAGATCACCGGTGTGTGCTCCTGGGGCCTCATCAGCTACTACATGACGCCCACGGCCAAGAAGGCCGGTATGAAGGCGCTCATCATCACCCATATCGGCGCTCTGGGACTCTACATCGGCGCGGCCTTCCTGTTCGCCGGAACCGGCACGTTCGCGCTGAGCGCGATCTCCCAGCTCGATTCCGGTATGAAGACCGTCGTGCTGCTGCTCATCCTGTTCGCTGCTTGGGCCAAGTCCGCCCAGTTCCCGCTCTACATGTGGCTGCCCTCCGCAATGGAGGCCCCCACGCCCGTTTCCGCCTACCTTCATGGCGCGTCCATGGTTAAGGTCGGCGTGTGCGTGTTCGCCCGCGCTCTTGCGAGCGCCGGCGATATCCCCGAGATCGTCGGTTGGGTCGCCATCATCGACGCCGTCGTGACCATGCTCTTCGGCTTCCTCATGTACCTGCCCCAGAAGGATATGAAGCGCCTGCTCGCCTTCTCGACGATCGCGCAGCTCGCCTACGTGTTCTTTGGCCTGGGCCTCTCCGTGTTCGGAAGCCAGATGGCGTTTAACGGCGCCGTCGAGCACATCTTCAACCACGCGTTCACCAAGACCCTGTTCTTCCTCATCGCTGGCTCTCTCAGCTTCACGCTGGGAACCCGTATGCTGCCCAAGATCCAGGGCCTCATGAAGAAGTACCCGGTCACGGGCGTGGGCTTTGCGGTCGCCGCGACCGCTATCGCCGGCGTGCCCCCCATGAGCACGTTCTTTTCCAAGTTCCAGATCATTTCCGGTGGCTTCGCGGTTGGTGCTACCAACACGGTCATCTTTGTCCTCGTGTGCGTCATGGTCGTCGAGACCGTCGCCACCTTCGCATGGTTCCTGCGTTGGATGGGTAAGGTCCTGCCCGGTGAGCCGAGCGAGACCGTGGCCGCCGGCCAGCCCCTTCCGCGCGCCATGGCGTTCGTGTTCGTCGTCCTCATGATCATGGTCGTCGTCGCCGGTCCTCTGTCCTCTAGTTGGATGGGTTAGGAGGTAGGACATGGGTTATTCGTTAGTCAATATCCTGGGCGGTCTTCTGATCGTGACCTCCACCATGGTGGTCGTCTCGAAGACCATCCCGTCCGCCATCAAGTGGTACGCGATCCAGTCGGTTGTCCTGGTGGGCGTGCTGCTCACCCTGGGCCTCACCACCGGTGCCACCGAGCTTCTCATGTGGGCCGCGTCGGCCTTCGTCACCAAGGTGATCCTCGTTCCGTTCATTCTCAACCGTGCCTACAAGAAGATGGGTTCGCCTGCCGATAGCACGCTGACCTCCTCCATCAAGCCGGCCTGGACCATCATCCTCACCGGTCTGGAGGTGGCCGTCTGCTTCGCGGTGGTCACGCGCCTGAGCCTGCCCACCGCCGAGGTGGCCACTCCGGCCCTCGCCATCAGCTTCGCGCACTTCTTCGTCGGCCTCACGTGCATCATCTCCCAGCGCAACATCCTCAAGCAGATCTTCGGGTACTGCCTTATGGAGAACGGTAGCCACGTGACGCTCGCTCTGCTCGCGCCCACGGCCCCCGAGATCATCGAGATCGGCATCGCCACCGACGCCATCTTCGCCGTCATCATCATGTCCGCCGTCGTCGTGAGGATTTGGAACGACACCAAGTCGCTCGACTCCCACGACCTGACCGAATTGAAGGGGTAGGCCATGGATGTTTCAATGCTGACGGTCGCCCTGCTCGCTTGTCCTCTCGTGTTCTCCCTGATTATGGCTGCGCTCCCCAAGACGACGTCCTACAACGTCTTCGCGGGGCTCAACACCATCTCCGTCGCGGCGACCCTTGTCCTTTCGGTCGTCACCGCGGGAACCATGCTCTCGAGCGGGCAGAATATCGACGCTTTGGGCCTGTGGCTCCATCTCGATTCGCTCTCGTCGATCTTCGTCCTTCTGGTAGGCATCATCGGGTTCATCACCGGCGTGTACTCCATCTCCTATATCAAGATCGATATCGAGGAGAAGACCATGCCGGCCGAGCGCACCAAGCAGTACTACGCGCTGTTCAGCCTGTTCGTCTTCACGATGCTGCTCGCCTGCCTGTCCAACAACATCATCCTCACCTGGGCGGCGGTCGAGGCCACTACGCTGTCGACCGTGTTCCTCGTGGGCATCTACAAGAACAAGCAGGCGCTCGAGGCGTCTTGGAAGTACGCGATGGTCTGCACCGCCGGTGTGGCCTTCGGCCTGTTCGGCACGCTGCTCATCTACGCGAACGCCGCCGATATCATGCCCAACGCGCATGAGGCCGCCTTCCTCACCTCCATCATGCCCTACGCCGACCAGTTCGACCCGATGCTCGTGCGCCTCGCGTTCGCGTTCATCGTCATCGGCTTCGGCACCAAGGCGGGCCTGTTCCCCATGCACACTTGGCTGCCCGACGCGCACTCCCAGGCTCCGAGCCCGGTCTCCGCGCTGCTCTCGGGCGTGCTGCTCAAGTGCGCCATGCTGGTGATCATCCGCTTCTACTCCCTGTCCATCATCACGGTGGGCGACACCTATCCGCGTACGCTCCTGCTCATCCTGGGCACGCTGTCCATCCTGGTGGCCGCCCTGTGCATCTTTAAGCAGGACGATATCAAGCGCCGCTTCGCGTACTCCTCCGTCGACAACGTCGGCGTGGTCGCGCTGTGCCTGGGTATCGGTGGTCCGCTCGGTATCGCCGCCTGCCTGCTGCACTGCATCTTCCACGGTTTCACGAAGGCGCTCGCCTTCTGCATGGCCGGTAACATCCAGCACATCTACCACACCCGCGACCTGAACAAGATCAAGGGCGTCGTCGAGATCGCTCCCGTCACGGCAGCGCTCACCATCATCGCCCTGCTCGCGCTCGCCGCCTTCCCGCCGTTCGCCCTGTTCATCTCCGAGTTCCTCACCTTCGTGGCCGGCGTCCAGTCCGGTCCCATCTGGGTGGTCGTGCTCGTGGCCATTGGCCTCACCGGCGTGTACTTTGCCCTTACCGGCATCGCGCTCAAGTCCATCTTCGGCAAGGCGCCCGAGGGCATGAAGCGCCACGAGGTGCCCGCCCTCATGATCATCCCCGAGATCGCCCTCGCGATCGTGGTCATGTGGTTCGGTATCGCCACCCCGGTCGCCATCACGAGCGGCGTCGAGGATGCAACGTCCGTCGTTTTGAACCAGAGCGTCGAAGAGCTCCACGAGGCTCCTCTCTACCGCATGGTGTTCAGTTCCCAGACCAAGACAAGCGAGGTGAATTAGCACCATGGCAGAACCTGAAAAGAAGGACTACGCTCGTCGTTGCGAAAGCCACGTCGAGGCCCTGCGCGCCGCAGTGCCGGGCGCTATCGAGAAGGTTGAGTGGCAGTGCGAGGACCAGCTGATGATCACCGTCAAGCAGGACAAGCTGCCCGAGGCCGTCCACTACCTGTACTACGAGCGCTACGGCTGGATTCCCGTGATCATCGGCAACGATGAGCGCAGCCTGTGCGGCCGTTACGCCGTGTACTACGTCATCTCCATGGAGGGGGAGGATCCCGGCTGGGTGACCGTCCGCACCGAGGTCGATCCCGCCAAGATGACGTTCCCGTCCGTGACGCCGTTCGTCCCCGCCTGCGTGTGGGGCGAGCGCGAGCTGCGCGATATGTTCGGCCTGATCCCCGAAGGTCTGCCCGATCGTCGCCGCCTGGTGCTGCCCGATGACTGGCCCAGCGGCCTGTACCCGCTGCGCAAGGACTCCATGGACTACCGCTTCCGTCCCGCTCCCGCGAGCGACATGGAAAACTACGAGTTCTTGGCCGACACCAAGGGCAAGGAGACCACGCTCGTCCCCATGGGCCCTCTGCACATTACCTCCGACGAGCCCGGCCACTTCCGCCTGTTCGCCGAGGGCGAGACGATCGTCGACGCCGACTACCGTCTGTTCTATGTGCACCGCGGCATGGAGAAGGTCGCCGAGACGCGCCTGAACTATGACGCTGTGACGTTCCTCGCCGACCGCATCTGCGGCATCTGCGGCTGCGCCCACTCGGTGGCCTATGCCGAGGCCGTCGAGCGCGCCCAGGGCATTCATGTCCCGTCGCGCGCCCAGTACATCCGTGCCATCATGCTCGAGGTCGAGCGTCTGCACTCGCATCTGCTCAACATTGGCCTGGCGTCGCACTACACGGGCTTCGATTCCGGCTTCCAGCAGTTCTTCCGCGTCCGCGAGAAGTCCATGGACCTGGCCGAGAAGCTCTCCGGTCACCGCAAGACCTACGGCCTCAACGTGATCGGCGGCGTGCGTCGCGACATTTTGGCCGAGCAGAAGCTCTCCACGCTCACGACCATCCACCAGCTGCGCTCCGAGGTTCAGGAACTCGTCGACATGCTGCTCTCCACGCCCAACTTTATTGAGCGTACGAGCGGCATCGGCATCTTGGACCGCAAGATCGCACGTGACTTCTCGCCGGTCGGCCCGCTCATGCGTGGCTCGGGCTATGCCCGCGACGTGCGCTTCGACCATCCCTTCGACGGCTACGCCGATCCGGATGTTCAGAAGATGCATGCTGCCACGGCAGACACCTGCGATGCCTTCGGCCGCACCGCCGTCCGCATCCAGGAGGTCTACGATTCGATCGACATGATCGAGACCATGCTCGAGAACTGCCCGTCGGGCCCCATCCTCACCACGGATTGGGAGTACACCCCGCACAAGTACGCCATCGGCGCCACCGAGGCTCCGCGCGGCGAGGACGTGCACTGGGCCATGCTCGGCAACAACCAGAAGTGCTACCGCTGGCGCGCCAAGGCGGCCACGTACAGCAACTGGCCGGTCCTGCGCTACATGTTCCGCGGCAACACCGTGGGCGACGCGGCGCTGATCGTCGGCTCGCTTGACCCGTGCTACTCCTGCACCGACCGCGTGACGGTGACCGATGTCGCCGCCAAGCGCGACCACGTGCTCGACAAGGAGCAGTTCGAGAACGTCTGGCGCGACAAGTCGCCGCTTGCGGGCGAGGGCACCATGGCCGCTCCGCTCGATGAGGAGGCGCTCTAATATGCTGAAGCTTTGGAAGGTTAACGCCAAGGCCGGTGACGCGACGGTCAAGTACCCGTTTGCGCCGTTCCCCACTAACAAGGACATGCGCGGCAAGCCCGAGCACAATGCCGAGCTCTGCATCGCCTGTGGAGCCTGCGGCGTGGCGTGCCCGGCCGATGCCATTCGCATGGACACCGACCTTGCGGCCGATACCATCACCTGGTCGATCGACTACGGTCGCTGCATCTTTTGCGGCCGCTGTGAGGAAGCCTGCCCCATGGAGGCCATCAAGCTCACCGAGGAGTTTGAGCTGGCCGTCATGAGCAAGGACGACCTCACCAGCAAGAGCGTCTACACGCTCGAGCACTGCTCGCGCTGCGGCAAGCCGTTCGCCCCGCACAAGGAGATCGACTACGCCAAGCGCCTGCTGCAAAAGGCCGGCGGCATGGAGGCCGAGCAGGCCGCCCGTACCGTCGGTATGTGCCAGGAGTGTAAGCGCGAGCTCGACGCCCTGCGCGCCGCCTCGGCCGTAAAGACCGGCAACGCGCACGGCATGGCTGCCAACGAGACGCTTGCGTCCGGTGAGCCCCAGGGCCCCGGCATGGAGTATCTGGGCGGCCACGGTGTGAACCCGGAGTATATCGACCGCGAGCTCAACCCCGATGCGCCCGAGATTCCCGCCGGTCCGGCGCCGGTCGAGGGCATCATCATGGATTTTGAAACGAAGGAGGAGTAACCATGGCCGAACCCACGCTTTTGCCCGAGCGGCTTCAGTACCGCCCGACCAAGATCGAGCTCGACGAGAGCATCGAGAAGGCCAAGGCGACCCTTCTTAAGAAGATCAAGCGCTCGGTGTACGTCTACCGTGTCGACTGCGGCGGCTGCAACGGCTGCGAGATCGAGATCTTCGGTTCCATCACGCCCGTCTTCGACGTCGAGCGCTTTGGCATCAAGGTCGTGCCCTCGCCCCGTCACGCCGATGTGCTGCTGTACACCGGCGCCGTGACGCGTGCCATGCGCATGCCGGCCCTGCGCGCGTTTGAGGCCGCACCCGATCCCAAGATCGTGGTGTCCTATGGCGCGTGCGGCTGCACCGGCGGCATCTTCTACGACAACTACTGCGTCTGGGGCGGCACGGATAAGATTCTGCCGGTCGACGTCTACATTCCCGGCTGCCCGCCCAGCCCTGCGCAGACCGTCTACGGCTTTGCCATGGCGCTCGGTCTGCTGGACCAAAAGCTCCATGCCGAGACCACGGTGGAGGCCGCCGGCGAGCAGGCCGATATCCTGCACCCCGGCGTGCCGTACAAGCTGCGCGTTGCCATCGAGCGCGAGGCTCGCGCCATGAGCGGCTACCGTTACGGCCGCGATCTGGCCAACGAGTTTATGGATACGCTCGAGGGCGCGCCCAAGGGCGATATCCGCGGTGCCATGGCGCTGCTCATCGACAAGCAGGACGATCCGCGCCGCGTCGAGGTGTACTCGGCGCTGCAGGATCTGGTGCTGGCCGGAGGTCGCTAGATGGAGCTCACGGACCGCTCTGGTTACTTTGCGGGTCCCGGCATGCTCGGCGGTTCTTTTGGCGATGCCTCGCGCGCAAGCGACGAGGCCGCCGAGGGCGTCGCCGACCCCTGCCTGGGCCATGCGCCCGACCAGGTGGTCTTCTATGAGCTCACGCGTAAGTTTGTGGAGACCGAGGAAGACGTTCCCCAGGAGGCCTGCGACGTGCTGTACTACACGCTCGCCGTGGGCCACCACACCGGCGTGCTCGATTGCTTTGAGCCGCGCCTGTCGGTGCCGGTGAA
This sequence comes from Collinsella aerofaciens, assembly GCF_032584215.1. GTDB lineage: Bacteria > Actinomycetota > Coriobacteriia > Coriobacteriales > Coriobacteriaceae > Collinsella. The sequence continues at coordinate 97,414 of NZ_JAWHPN010000002.1, forward strand.
CGTGTTCTATTCGCTCGTCGACGCGCTGCCGGAGGGGGAGGCCAAAACCAAGTTCGAGGCCATCCGCTCCTTTGGCGAGTGCCAGCTCGACAAGGCGGCGGTGCCGTCGCTGCTCGAGGCCTGCGATGCGCTGCTCGACGAGCGCGGTTTTCGCGGGTCGGCCAAGGCCGGCATCTCGGTGTTCGACGACGACTTTGGCCTGCATGCCCAGCAGGTCGCGTTCTTAATGAAGTTCTGCGATTTGGTGGAGCGCGTGCGCGATGTGTCGGGTGTGTATCTGACGGGAAGGTTGCAGTAATGGATCGCGTTGTGGATGGACGTGTGAACGGCGCCCCGTTTGCGGGTATCGTGCTCACGGCGGGAAGCGTGCTGCGTGCCGACGATGCCGCCGGCCCCGTGCTCTCCAAAAAGATGGAGGACGCGCCCATCGCCGGTTGGTACACCATCGACGGCGGGCAAACGCCCGAGGACGACATCATCGAGGTTAAGCGTGAACGTCCGCCGCGTTTGGTTTTGGTCGATGCCGCCGACATGGCGCTGCCCGTCGGCGCCATCCGCTTGCTCGACAAACGTGACGTGGCCCGCAAGTCGATGTTCACCACGCATTCGCTCCCTTTGTCGATTCTGATCGAGGAAATCGAGCAATCGTGCGAAGATATCGTCTTCATAGGGATTCAGCCGGGCGATACGGAGTTCTATAACCCCATGTCCCCGGAGGTCTTTGAGGCCGTCGACGCCGTGTACGACGCCGTGGCCGCCAACGACTTTTCCCACTTTGTCCGCTTGGGGCAAGAGCAATAGGAGCGCTTGTCCCTGCTGATTAGGAAAGAAGTGATTGACATGGCAGATTCCAAGGTGGAGTACCCCGCTCCCGATTGCCTGGCGCCCGCCGCGATCGAGGCCAAGACCGAGGCCGCCGGCGTGACCAAGGCTAACCTGCCGGTCGCTAAGGCCTTTCTGTTGGCAATGTTCGCCGGCGCGTTTATCGCCTTCGGCGGCCTGTTCTTTACGGTGTTTTTGAGCGACGGCACGCTGGGCTGGGGTGCCCAGCGCGTCGTGGGCGGCCTGTGCTTTTGCCTGGGCCTGGTGCTGGTGCTGGTGTGCGGCGCCGAGCTGTTTACCGGCAATTCGCTTATGGTCTGCGCGCTCAAGAGCAAAAAGATCACCCTGGCTCAGATGCTCAAGGCCTGGGTCGTCGTGTGGGTCGGCAATTTTGTCGGTGCCCTGTTCATCGTCTTTTTGGTGTACATGGCCGGCATCTATAAGCTCAACGGCGAGGCGGTCGCCAATTCCATGGTGAGCGTCGCCGCCGGCAAGGTGACGATCGACTGGGTGACGATCTTCTTCCGCGGTATCCTGTGCAACATCTTTGTGTGCCTGGCCGTGTGGATCGGTACCGCCGGCAAGACCGTGGTCGATAAGGTCGTGGGCATTCTGCTGCCCATCGCCGCCTTTGTGGCCTGCGGTTTTGAGCACTGCGTTGCCAACATGTACTTTTTGCCCATGGGTGCCGTGATGCACGCGTGCGGCTATGGTGCCAAGGTCGCCGGCGCCGATGCACTCAACGTCGCGGGTATTGCGTTTAATCTATCCGCCGCCACGCTGGGCAACATCGTGGGCGGCGCGGTTCTGATCGCGCTCGGCTACTGGTTTGTCTACGCCAAGAAGTCCGAGGCGTAAGGTACCGTCTGTTTGACGTTGGGCCTCCCGCGGGGCGTTGCCGTGCGGGAGGCTTTTTGGGTCTGGGGCTCGTTGGCGTGCTGCTGGCCTGTTGTGTTTGACCTGTGAAAGGGGTAATCGAGATGGCATCTGCTGTGGAGCGTGACGGTCGCGCTGTGGTGACCACATGCGGGGGATGCTATGCCGATTGCGCCTTTGCGGCACGCGTTGAGGATGGTCGTGTGGTGGCCGAATTGCCGGTGCTGGGGCATCCGTGCGCGGCGCGTGCCCTCTGCGCCCGCGGACGGCATCGCCTGGCAATGCCGTTTGACGAGCGCGACCGCATTGTGCACCCCATGCGACGCCGCCGGGATGGCTCGGGGTTTGATGCGATTACCTGGGACGAGGCGTTTGCTCAGATTGCCGAGCGTCTTTTGGGGATTGTTGACGAGTGCGGGCCTCGTGCGCTGGGCATGACGCTCGGCGTGCCCTCGTTCGACCGCTACTGGGCGTATCGTTTTATGCATGCGCTGGGCTCGCCCAACGTATACGGTGCCGATGGCGCCTGCGAGGTAAGCCGACTTACCGGTTGGGAACACAGCCTGGGCTATAGTCCCGCCTCCGACCTGGCGCATACCGATTGCATCATGTATCTGGGGCGTTCCATCGTCGATTCGTCGACGATGGGGGCTGTCGATGCGCTCAACGATGCACGCCGGCGCGGGGCGAAGATCATCGTGGTCGACCCCCGGCGCAGCGGCTCCGCCGCGCTTGCCGATCGCTGGCTCCGCGTGCGCCCGGGCTGTGACTTGGCCTTGTTGCTGGGCATTGCGCATGTGCTCATTGCCGAGGACTTGTACGACAACGAGTTCGTTGCCCGCTATACCACGGGTTTTGACGAGCTGGCGCTGGCGGCCCGTGCTTGGACGCCCGAGTGGGCCGAGTCGATGTGCGACGTGCCGGCGGACGATATCCGTGCGACTGCGCGTGATTTGGCTGCCGCCGTGCCCGCCGCTGTGGTGGATGCGGGCTTTCATGGCGGCATCGGTATCGCGTATGCCAATAGCACCCAGACTGCGCGCGCGATTTGTCTGGTCGATGTGCTGCTGGGCTGTATCGGGCATGTGGGCGGCGCGCTCAATCCACCTACACCGCTTGCGCTGGGCGACTTGGATCCTGTGCGTTTCGCGACGCCGCCGGTGCCGCGTGGGCCCAAGCTGGGGTCCGAGCGCTATCCACTGGTCGATCCGGTGCGCGGCCTGTGCACGACCATCGGTCAGTCGATTCTTGCCGGCGATTTGCGTGGGCTCATCGTCTATGCCAGTAACCCCGGTGCGGGCTATGGCAATGCACAGGCTTGGTTGAGTATTTTGCAGCGGCTCGACTTGCTTGTGACGATTGATATTCGCTGGTCCGAGACGGCGCGTGCTTCTGACTTCGTGCTGCCCGACGTGACGTATCTGGAGGCCGACCGTGGCGTGGGAACGGTGACAGGTGCCAACGATGCGCGCCTGTTCTACCGCAACGCCGTGCTGCCCGTGTTGCATAACGACACGCGTCCCGGTCTGGAGATCTTTGCCGGGTTGGCTGCGGCCTGCGGCGTAGGCGAGTACTTCGACTTTACGCCGGACGACCTTGCGGCTGCCCAGGTGGCGCCCTTTGGGATCGATCTGGACGAGCTCAAGGAACGCGGTTGGGTCGATACGGGCGTGCCGCTGCCGCCGCGCACAGGTGAGCCCGTGATTCCACTGGACGGCGGCAAAATTGCGCTGGCAAGCGACGTATGGGAACGAGCCGGCCTGTGTCGTGTACCCAACTGGATCGCTCCCATGGTGGAGCCTGGCCCGGGGATGTTTCGCCTCATTAGCGGCAACCGTCCCTTTGAGTCGCACACCTCGCGAAGGCTTGCAGCCCAAGGTGCCGCCGAGGCTGGGTCGGACCTGGATGCCGTGCAGATGAATGTCGATGCTGCTGCGCATATGGGCATCGCCGACGGCGAGATCGTCGAACTCGTGAGCGATATGGGCCGCGACCGCGTGCGTGTGGAGACGACGCCGTATCTGCATCCGGCGTGCATCTTTACGTCGGCTGCTCCCGGTGGGCGCGCATTGGGTGCTGAGAGTGGTGGCCGGCAGGCCCTGGGCGTCGGGCCGCTCGACCACACACCGCTGCGCTGGGACCCGTTGACGGGTGCCGCGCTTACTCAGGAAAACGCCGTTCGCGTGGAAAAGATTGTCGCGCGCGGGGATAATGACGAGTAATTGACTCAGCTGATGTATTCGACTGATCCACGTTTCTTTTGAAAGGCTGCACATGAGCGATAGCCAGAACATGTCCGATGAGGTGCGCGACCGCCTGCGCGCCATTCCTTCCGTCAACGAGCTGCTTGCCGAGTGGCCGGTGGTGAAGGCGGCGGGGGAGACCTGCGACGCGGTGGTCCATGCTGCCGTCACGGCCGAGCTCGACGAGGAGCGCGCCGCCATTCGCGCCGGTGCCGCCCCGCGTTCCAGGCGCGAGCTGGCCTCGGCCATCGAGTGGCGTGCGCATCGCTCCGCGCTGCCGAGCCTGCGTCCCGCCGTCAACGCCACGGGTGTGGTCATCCATACCAACCTGGGCCGTGCTCCGCTCGCGGAGTCGGCCGCCGAGGCCGTGGCCGAGGTCGCGCGCGGCTACAGCACGCTCGAGTACAGCGTGGACACCTGCTCGCGCGGGTCGCGCAAGGAACATGCCGCGGAGCTCATCCGCTCGCTTACCGGTGCCGAGGACGCGCTCGTGGTCAACAACAACGCCGCCGCGGTGCTGCTAGTGCTGGCGACTCATGCCGCGGGCAAAGAGGTTATCGTCAGCCGCGGCGAGCTTGTCGAGATCGGCGGCAGTTTCCGTATCCCCGATGTTATGGAGGCCTCGGGTGCCAAGCTCGTTGAGGTCGGGGCCACCAACCGCACGCATTTGAGCGACTATGAGCGCGCCATCACGCCCGAAACGGCAATGATCCTCAAGGTTCATCCTTCCAACTATCGCATCGAGGGTTTTCACGAGGAAGTGAGCTCAAGGGAGCTCGCCGCCCTGGCCCACAAGCATGGTCTGTTGTTCTACGAGGACCAGGGGTCGGGCGCGCTGTTGCCCGACGACATCTTGGTGCGCGGCGGCGAAGAAACCACGCCGGCTTCGGTCGCGGCGGGGCTCGATATCGTGTCGTGCTCGGGCGATAAGCTGCTCGGTGCCGCACAAGCGGGCATTATCATGGGCCGTCGCGATCTGGTCCAGGCCTGCGGGTCGCATCCGCTTATGCGTGCCCTGCGCCCGGGCAAGCTCGCGCTGGCGGCGCTCGAGGCTACACTGCGCATTTACATGGATGGGGCGGATGTGGCCCATCGCGAGGTGCCGGTGCTCAATATGCTCACGCTTCCGCAGGCTCATCTGGAGCGTCGCGCACGCAAACTACGCGAGCTGATGGTGGCGGGCCTCGATAAGGCGGGTTGCCCGTGCGCCGTGCAGGTGGAAATCGTCGAGGAGTCGTCGACTCCCGGCGGCGGCTCGCTGCCTACCGTCGAGCTGCCCACGATGTGCGTGGCCGTCTGCCCGGTCGACGGGCGCCTGTCCCTCTACGCGCTCAAGCGCTCTCTCGTCCAAGACTTCGATACGCCGGTCGTCACGCGCGCCTCGCACGACCGCATTTTGTTTGATGTGCGCACACTCGTGGGCGACCGCGATATCGAGACGGCGGCATCGACGCTCGTCGCGTGCGTTGAGAAGGCGGTTGCACGATGAGTGAGGTTCAAGTGCTGGTGGAGTGTCCCGTTATCGTTGGCACGGCGGGCCATGTCGACCACGGTAAGTCGGCGCTCATCGAGGCACTGACGGGCAAAAACCCCGACCGTCTGGAGGTTGAGCGCCGTCGCGGCATGACCGTTGAGCTTGGCTTTGGCGAGCTGGCGCTGCCGAGTGGCAAGATCGTTGGCCTGGTCGACGTGCCGGGCCACGCGCATTATCTGCGCGCCATGGTGCAGGGTGCCACGGGCATCGACGTTGCTGTGCTGGTGGTATCGGCCGTCGAAGGCGTGATGCCGCAGACCCGCGAGCACGTGCATGTGCTGGAGCTGCTGGGCGTCACACACATGGTGGTCGCGCTGACGATGTGCGACCTGGCCGACGCCGAGATGACCGAGCTTGCCGAGCTCGATGTCGATGACTTTTTGTCGGGTACCGTGTTTGCGGACGCGCCGATCGTGCCTGTGTCGTCCAAGACCGGCGCGGGAATCGATGACCTGCTGGCTGCGCTCGACGAGCAGGTTGCCGCTTGCTGGGATGCCTGCCGTGCCCGTGCCGAGCTCGCCGATGGCGCACCGCGTCTGCCCATCGACCGCTGCTTTGCGATCAAGGGCGCCGGCACCGTGGTGACGGGAACGCTGCACGATGCGCCGGTTGCGGTGGGCGATGAGCTCGTCGCACTGCCGTCGCGAACGGCCTGCCGCGTACGCGGGATTCAGGTTCATGGCGATACGCCGCGCGCGCTGCCTGGGCAACGCGTGGCGCTCAACCTGGTTGGTGACGGTATCGCGGCGCTTGACCGTGGCGAGATGCTGGGCGTGGCGGACCGCTTTGGTCAGACGTTGCGCTTTTTGATGACGTTCACCTACCTGGGCCGCGAGGGCGCCAAGCCGCGTGTGCTCGAGTCGGGTGCGCGCGTGCACGTGATGGCCGGTACGGCCGAGGTCGTCGGCCGCATCATGCTCATGGAGGGCGAGGCCCCCATGGCGGTGGGCGAGACTCGTATCGTTCAGGTGCGCTTGGAAAACTCGCTGCCGCTACGTGCCGGGGACCATGCCGTGGTGCTGTCCTATTCGCCCGTGATGCTTGTTGGCGGCGGGCGCGTGCTGTTGTCGCGCTGCCGTCGCTCGCGCGAGCTTACTGAGGGGGAGTGCATGCTGTACGCGGCGCTCGAGTCCGGCGATATCGCGGGCGGTGTGGGCGCTTGGCTAGCGTTGCAGACGCTGCCGGTTACGGCGGTTGATGTTGCCGAGGCTTTGGATCTTGGTGTCGGCGAGGTCGATGCCGCACTGCGCGGGCTGGTGGCGCAGGGCTCCGTTCGCAAGCTTGTCGTGGGTGATGCGGACCTCCTGGCGGACGCCGTGGTGCTCGACGCCGCGATGGATGCACTGGCGGCGACCCTGTCAGCCATGCATGCGGCGTCTCCCAAGGAGACGGGCTTTACGCCTGGCGCCGTTGCCCATGCTGCGTGGCCTACCGCTGACGAAGACGTTGCCGCGGCTCTGATTGCCGAGGGCTGCTCGCGTGGCGTGTGTGCCGCCGAGGGCGCCGAGGTATTCGATCCGCATTCGGCCGCCGCGGCGGCACGCGTGGTGCGAGAGGCTTGCGAGCGGATCGTTTCCTTGCTGGACGAAACTGGCCTCGATGCACCGACGTTGCCCGAGGTGGGCGAGCAACTGCAGCTCGATCGCGACACCATGACGCGCGCCCTGCGCGAGCTTTCGCTTAACCGCTCGATTGTTAAGGTCGAACGCGACGTTGCCTTGTCCGCCACCGCGGAGTCGCATGCGCGTGAGCTCGTCGCAGCCGCCATTGAGGCAGCCGGCGGCGCAGCCACCACGAGCGTGCTGCGCGAGGCCCTGGGCGTGTCGCGCAAGCGCGCCATCAGCATCCTTGAGCATCTAGATGCCGTACGCTTCACAGTCCTTGACAAGGATGCCGGCGGCCTGCGCTCCCTGCGCTAGGCCGGTCACCTGCCCCCGTCTCCTCTGTTGCGGTGAAATAGTTCCTAGTTGGGGGCTTTGGCAGCAAATACAGGAACTATTCCACCGCAACTTCTTGTTCGTCTTTTTGGGATGGGGCCTGCTCGGTTTGGTAAAATACCGGCGCACTTGGGAACGGATGGGCTCCGGTGGGCTCCGCGGTCCTCAAAACCGTTGCGAGGCGTGCAAAACGTCTTGGATGTGTTCGATTCACATACGTTCCCGCCATACGCTACCAGCGCTTTTGTGCTCGCGGTCTTGCTGCGTGCCGCAAAGGCGCTGTTTTGTTTTTGCACGAGCTTTTCGTAGCGCCGCTATTTCGGCGGCTGCATTTAGCTTCGTGCACCGGGTTTCGAGCATGCCGATGGGGGTGTTTTGCCGTATGACTACCGTAAGACGAGCCGATCTTTCTTGCGTCGTCCAGGCGGGCGGCCTGTCGTCGCGCATGGGTTGCGACAAGGCGCGGATGTTGTTTTGCGGCGAGCCGCTCATCGAGCGCGTGCTGGGTCGGCTGGCGCCAGTTGCCGGCGAGTTAGTCGTGACGACTTCGCGTCCCAGCGAGCTTGTCTATCTTGAGCAGCGCGCGTTTGGCGGTCTGGTGCCGCGAATAGTGTCGGACCTTGAGGGGCCGGCGGGTGCCATGCGCGGCATCGCGAGCTCGTTGGCCGCGGCCCGATTGCCGCTCGTGGCGATCGTCGCCTGCGATATGCCGTTTGTCTCGCCGGAACTCATCGGCGCGCTTGCCGATCATGTTGAGGCCGAGGCGCTCGATGTGTGCGTGCCGCGCGAGGAGCGGGGGATTGAGCCGCTTTGCGCCGTGTGGCGCCGCCAGACTTGCGCGCCGGTTGCCCGTGAGTTGCTCGACAAGGACCGCCAACGCATCCGCTGTTTGATCGACCAGGTCCATGCCGGCTATCTGGATGAGCCCCAGATTGTCGAGGTTGCCGGTTCCACGCTCTGCTTCGAAAACGTCAATACGCCCGAGGAGTTTGCGGCGGCCGAGTTACTCGCCTAGACGATTGGAGTTGCCATGTCTCACGATATTTGTCCCGACACGGGAGAGCCTTGCACTTGCGATGGTTCCGAGCCCTGTACCTGCGGCTGCGGTGGCTGTGGACATACTGCGGAAGAGGAAGCGGCCGCCGCGGCGTATCGCGAGGCACATCACGAAGGCCCGTCCGGTGATGCCCTCGACCACGAGCGCAAGATTATCGTTTCGTTCGATAGCACCTTCGATGTGATGGAATGCGAACAGCTGTGTCTTGCCGCCGGTGTGCCCGGGCGCATCATGCCACTGCCCGGCTCCATCACCGCCGGCTGCGGGCTGTGCTGGGCCATGCCGTTCTCGGGCGATGCACTCGCCGCCTTCCGCGCTGCCACCGAAGGCCGCATAACCCCCGCCGACTACCATCAGCTCGTCCTCTAACCACCCACACCACAAAGGTACCTGTCCCCAATGTGGTGGTTTGGAACACGTGGACGAAACAGGTTTGAAACACGGGTTTTGCGCGTCAGACACTCAAAAACGCTTCTACCTGCATCGTAATCAAAATGAAACATCTGCTCGTCGGCTTATGCGAAACTTTGCCGCAACAGTGCGATATTATCCATACACGATAAAGCTCGCGGCGCATAGGGTGCCGCGACCAACATTTTCGTTTCCCATTATTGGAGGAAGCATGAGCTACACGCAGAAAGTTCTCGAAGAGCTCAAGGCCCGCTATCCCGAGCAGCCTGAGTTCATCCAGGCCGCGACCGAGATCCTCGGCACCATTCAGCCGGCGCTCGACGCCCACCCCGAGTACGAGGAGGCCGCCCTGCTGGAGCGTCTCGTCGAGCCCGAGCGCATCGTCATGTTCCGTGTCCCCTGGGTCGACGACCAGGGCAAGGTCCAGGTCAACCGCGGCTACCGCGTCGAGTTCAACTCTGCCATTGGACCCTACAAGGGCGGCCTGCGCTTTAACCCGACGGTCACCCTGGGTATGCTCAAGTTCCTGGGTCTGGAGCAGATCCTCAAGAACAGCCTGACCACCCTTCCCATGGGCGGCGGCAAGGGCGGCTCCGACTTTGACCCCAAGGGCAAGTCCAACAACGAGATCATGCACTTCTGCCAGTCCTTCATGACCGAGCTCTATCGCCACATTGGCCCCAACACCGACGTTCCCGCCGGCGACCTGGGCGTTGGCGGCCGCGAGGTTGCCTACCTGTTCGGTCAGTACAAGCGCCTGACCAACGAGTGGACCGGCGTTCTTACCGGCAAGGGCCTCTCCTTTGGTGGCTCGCTCGCCCGTACCGAGGCCACCGGTTACGGTCTGGCCTACTTTGTGGACGAGTACCTTAAGAGCCGCGGCGACTCCTTCGAGGGCAAGAACGTCGTCGTTCACGGCTCCGGCAACGTCGCTATCTACGCGGTCCAGAAGGTCACTCAGCTCGGCGGCAAGGTGCTCGCCTGCTCCGATACCCACGGCTGGGTCGAGGATCCCGACGGCATCGACTACACCGTGCTCGAGCACATCTACAACAAGAAGCGCTCTGGCCACGACAAGGGCGTTACGCTCGCTATGTACGTTGACGAGAAGCCCAACGCCGTGTGGCACGAGGGCGACGGCCGCGGCGTGTGGCAGCTGCCCTGCGACATCGCGCTGCCCTGCGCTCGCGAGAACACGCTGCTGCTCGAGGACGCCCAGGCGCTCGTCGCCAACGGCTGCAAGGTGGTCGGTGAGGGCGCGAACATGCCCACGACCATCGAGGCCACGACCTACTTCCAGGAGAACGGCGTTGCCTTTATGCCCGGTAAGGCTGCCAACGCCGGTGGCGTGCTCGTGTCCGGCCTGGAGATGAGCCAGAACGCCGAGCACCTGTCCTGGACCTTCGATGAGGTCGACGGCAAGCTCGAGCAGCTCATGCGCGGCATGTTCCACAACGTGGACGACACCGCCAAGGAGTACGGCCAGGAGGGCAACTTTGTCATGGGCGCCAACATCGCCGGCTTCCTGAAGGTCGCCGACGCTATGCTCGCCCAGGGCGTCTGCTAAATCTACGCTCGACATAGCATGTGATGAGGCTCCCAGCCATTCCGGCTGGGAGCCTTTTCTATCCCGGAGGACTCCTCATAACTTGCGGTGATATACGGACTGTTAAGCGTCCCAGAACGGCTAATCAGTCCGTATATCACCGCAAGTTATGGATGGGTGGGTGGATTTTGTCCTAAAACGGTGTGCGGCCCCTCGTTTGGTACACTTAAAAGTACTGGACAAGTGAAGAGATGGGGGAGAACGTGCTCAAGTTCGGTACCTACGTCCGTGTTGGAAACGCGGCCGAAGCCTATGAGCTCTTACAGAAGAACCGCAACAACAAGATTGTGGGCGGCGGCATCTGGATGCGCCTGGGTTCGCGTCGCGTGGCGACGGCGATTGACCTTTCGGCCTGCGGACTCGATCAGATCGAGGAGACCGAGACCGAGTTTCGCATCGGCGCCATGTGCACCCTGCGCCAGCTCGAGCGCCATGCCGGGCTCAACGCGCTTGTCAACAACGTCTTTGAGTTCGCCGTCCACGATATCGTGGGCGTGCAGCTGCGCAATACCGCCACGGTGGGCGGCAGCATCTACGGCCGCTTTGGCTTCTCGGACGTGCTCTCGGCTTTCCTGGCGCTCGATTCCTATGTTGAGCTGACAGGCGCCGGCCGCGTGCCGCTCGCCGAGTTCGCGGACATGGGCTATGTGCGCGACGTGATCGAGCACATCGTAGTCGTTAAGCACGATTACCGTGCAAGCTACGAGGCCGTGCGCAAGGCCGCGACCGACTTCCCCTCCTTAAACGTCACTGCCGCCTGGTGGGACAACAGCTGGCATGTCACCGTGGGCGCTCGCCCGCTGCGCGCGACCCTGCTGCAGGGCGAGGCGTGCGGCCTTACCAACGAGCATCCTTCCGAGGACGAGCTTCGCGCCCTGGCCGCATCCGTGCGCTCGCTGGGCTACGGCACCAACCTGTGGGGCTCGGCCGACTACCGCCGCCGCATCTCGGCACCGTTGGCGATTCAGGCCGTGCGCCGCGCCGCCGGCATCGAGCTTTCTGCCGCGCTTGCCCGCGAGCTCGAGACCGTGCAGATCCCTAAGTTCGCCACGGACGAGTATTCCTGCCGCCGCGTGCCCGGCGTCGATTCTAGCGAGGTGCGCTAATGGCTGCCAAACTCATCGATCTTTCCTTTACGCTCAACGGCCGTAAGGTCAAGGTTCAGATTGCCCCCGACACCATGCTCTTTGCACTGTTGCGCGAGCAGGGTTGTGCGTCGGTGCGCTGCGCCTGTGAGACCACCAACTGCGGCCTGTGCACGGTGTGGCTCGACGGCGACCCGGTGCTGAGCTGCTCGGTTCCCGCCGCTCGCGTCGAGGGCCACACCATCACCACGCTCGAGGGCCTCAAAGCCGAGTCTGAGGCGCTGGCCCGTGCGATGGCTGCCGAAGGCGCCGAGCAGTGCGGTTTTTGCGCCCCCGGCCTCATCATGAACGTGCTGGCGCTTGCCCGCGCCGCCAAGGAGGACCCGAGCCTCGTCGCCACGCGCGAGGAGCTGTCGCGCCAGCTTGCCGGCAACCTCTGCCGTTGCAGCGGCTACGAGAGTCAGCTGCGCGCCATCGTCCGCTTTCTCAACGAGTCCGGCGTGAAGGTGGGCTTCGAGATGCCCGAGCTGCCCGTCAACGACACGAGCTCCGACGGTGTCGCGTACAAGCAGATTACCCACAAGCAGCCCAAGAAGGACTCGAAGGCACTGCTCGAGGGTCGTCCCGTCTACACGGGCGACCTGGTACCTGCCGGTGCGCTCATCGTCAAACTCAAGCGCAGCCCCTATGCCCGCGCCAAGATTCGCTCCATCGATACGTCGCGCGCACTGAAGGTGCCCGGCGTGGTGGGCGTCTACACCTACGAGGACGTGCCCCAGCGCCGCTTTACCATCGCCGGTCAGAGCTATCCGCAGCCGAGTCCTTACGACCGCTTGATTCTCGAGAACCTCGTCCGTTACCAAAACGAGGAGGTGGCGATCGTCGCCGCCGAGACTGAGGAGGCCGCCGACAAGGCGCTCAAGCTCATCAAGGTCGACTACGAGGTACTCGAGCCCCTGCTCGACTTTACCAAGGCGCTCGATAACGACATCGTGGTCCACCCCGAGGGCGACGTGACCTTTATGTTCCCGCAGGGCGGCGATGTTCCGCGTAACCTGGTATGCAGCGGTACCAGCGATTTTGGCGACTTGGACGAGGCCTTCGCCCAGAGCGACATCGTCTTCACCCGCACCTACACCAGCCAGGCTACCCAGACCGCGCCGATGGAGACCTTCCGTGCCTTCGCGACCACCGACGCGTTCGGCCGCATTTCGGTGACCACCTCTACGCAGGTGCCCTTCCACGTGCGCCGCATGGTCGCTCAGTCGCTCGATATCCCGCAGTCGCAGGTGCAGGTCATTAAGCCGCGCATCGGCGGCGGCTTTGGCTCCAAGCAGACGGGCTGCTGCGAGATCTTCGTGGCGTTCGTCACCCAGCAGACCGGCCGTCCGAGCTACTGCTGCTATACCCGCGAGGAGACCATCACCGCGGGCAACTCGCGCCACCAGATGCAGATGACCGTTAAGCTGGGCGCCATGAACGACGGCACCATCACGGCCATCGATCTGCATACGCTGTCCAACGCCGGGGCCTATGGCGAGCATGCCACCACGACGATCGGCCTCTCGGGTCACAAGAGCCTGCCCATCTACAACCACGTGAAGGCGAGCCGCTTTAGGTGGGACGCCGTCTACACCAACACCAACCGCGGCGGCGCATATCGCGGCTACGGTGCCACCCAGGGCCAGTTTGCCGTGGAGAGCGCCGTCAACGAGCTCGCCGACATGCTGCACATGGACCCCGCCGACCTGCGCCTTAAGAACATTGTGCGCGAGGGCGAGGTCATGCCGCAGTACTACAACGAAAAGCTCAACGCCTGCGCGCTCGACCGCTGCCTGCTGCGCGCGATGGACATGATCGGCTGGCGCGACAAGCCGCTAGCCGTGGACCTGGGCGACCGCGTGCGCGCCCTGGGCTGTGCGCTCACCATGCAGGGCTCGGGTATCTCCAATGTCGACATCGCCGGCATCGACATGCGCCTGGAAGAGGACGGCTTCATTACCATCGGCACCGGCGCCACCGATAACGGCATGGGCGTCGACACGATTCTGGCGCAGGTCGCCGCCGAGGAGCTGGGCGTGGAGAGCTCGCTTATCGTGGTGCGCGGCGTGGACACCGATGTGTCGCCGTTCGACGCCGGCTCGTACGCGAGCTCGGGCACGTACGTGACGGGCCTTGCCGCCAAGAACGCAGCGACCGAGCTGCGTGAGAAGATCTGCACCAAGGCCGCCCAGATGTGGGATGTGGATGCCACCGATGTGGTCTTTGATGGTCAGTACGTGCGCCTGTCCGACGAGCGCGCCGCGCGCGAGCAGAACCGCTACCTCACGCTGCGCGACTTTGCCAACCTGTGCGTCAAGAACATCGCGGGCGGTGACGCGCTGACCTCGCACGCCTCTGCCTGCCTGCCCGTATCGCCTCCGCCGTTTATGGCCGGTATTGCCGAGGTCGAGGTCGACAAGGCCACCGGCAAGGTGACTGTGGTGGACTACGCGGCGGCTGTGGACTGCGGCACCGTGATCAACGAGGCACTCGCGCGCGTCCAGGCCGAGGGCGGCATTGCCCAGGGTATAGGCCATGCGCTCTACGAGATCGTCGAGCACGACGACCGCGGTCGCCTGCGCACCGGCAACTTTATGAGCTACAAGCTACCCACGCGCCTGGATATCGGCAGCATTCGCGTGGCCTTTGAGCCGAGCTACGAGCCGACGGGCCCGTTTGGTGCCAAGTCGATCGGCGAGGTCGTCATCAACACGCCGCTCGCCGCCGTGGCCTCGGCAGTGGCGCACGCCACCGGACACCAGGTCCGCTCGCTTCCGATCACGCCCGAGAAGGCCCTGCTGGGGGAGTAGCGGGTCGGCGAACAAGTCTTACAAGTCGTAATTGGCGGGGCGGGGCAACTCGTCCCGCCTTTTGCACTCGTGGTGAGGTCGTGAGCTTGTAAAAGGTGTGCGTGCGCTTGTCGTTCGTATCTGCTATCATTCCTAGTCTGTGCGTTCATGCGGGCGTGGCGGAATTGGTAGACGCGCCAGATTTAGGTTCTGGTGGGATTCCCGTGAAGGTTCGAGTCCTTTCGCCCGCACCAACGCATCTGCGTCGGCTTCGGCCGTCGCGACTCTTTGTTGCATAAAGGTACCAGCACCTCAGATAAGCTGGGCAGTATGAGGAGGAACGTGTTGAACATCACCGCTTCTGACGTCAAGGACGCCAAGCTCACCGCTACGGTCACCATCCCGGCCGCCGACGTCGACGCTGCGATCAAGAAGGCCTACAAGGACACCGCCAAGAAGTACCGCTTCCCGGGCTTCCGTGCCGGCAAGGCCCCCCGTCCGGTCATCGACTCCGCTCTTGGCGCCGAGGCTACCCTCGCTCAGGCCACCAACGACCTGATCGCCGCCAACGAGCCCGCCGTCCTCAACGAGCTGGACATCGTCCCCACCAAGAGCGGTGACTACAAGGAGCTCGACCTCGCCAAGGATCACGAGGACTACACCTACACCGTCGAGTTCTCCCTGCGTCCCGCCGCTGAGCTCTCCTCCTTCGACGCCGTCGAGATCGAGATGCCTCCCGCTGAGGTCACCGAGTCCGAGATCAACAACCAGGTTGAGATGCTTCTCAACTACCGTGCCACCTTCGAGGACGTCGAGGGTCGCGCCGTCGAGGCCGAGGACTACGTCACCGTCGACCTCAAGGCCGTCGAGAACGCCGACAACTTTGCCGCCGAGGGCCGCATGCTCATCGCCGGTAGCGACAGCAACCCCAAGGAGTTCAACGAGGCCCTGATCGGCGCTAATGTTGACGACGTCAAGTCCGTCACCTGGACCGACGAGGTCGAGGAGGGCGAGGAGGCCGAGACCCACACCGTCGAGGTCACCGTCAAGGGCATCAAGGTCCGCAACACCCCCGAGCTCACCGACGAGCTTGTCAAGTCCGACTTCGGCTTCGACAGCATCGACGCCATGCGCGACGCCATCAAGATCGAGATCGAGCAGGACAAGGCTTCCCGCCTGCCGGCCGAGAAGGAGAACCGTTGCGTCTCCGCTCTCGCCGAGCGTCTGCAGCTCGACGAGATGGACGCGGACTACGAGCAGTCCGTCTTTGAGGAGCTCGGCCAGAACTTCCTGTCCAACCTCGCTGCCCGCGGCATGACGCTGGACACCTGGCTGCCCGCTTCCGGCCTGACCATGGAGCAGTTCATCGGCGACCTGCACAAGCAGGCCAACGACGTTGCCCGTGAGTCCCTGGCCCTCGACGCCCTCGCCCGCGAGCTCAAGATTGAGGTCACCGAGGACGACATCAACGCCGAGTTCGAGAAGGCCGGCGTCAAGGACGTCGAGGCTTCCAAGGCTGAGTTCATCGCTGATGGCCGCATGCCTGCCGTCCGCGAGTCCATCCGTCGTTCCAAGGCCGTCGACCACCTGGTCGAGAACGCCAAGGTGACCGAGGTCGACGAGACCGCCAAGGACGCCGAGTAATTCTCGCCACCTTGCCCGCGAGCGCATGGGTGCGCCCGTGATGGGGTAAAGTTATACACCGGTTATCCGGTTGCTTCGTACGGTGCCAGCCAATGCATAGCATGCGGGCACCGTACGTTTATCTAGAACCAATTTGGTCCGCAAGAGAGAAATGGAGATGCGTATGATCGCTAAGTTCGATTCCGCCCTCGTGCCATACGTTATCGAGCAGACGCCGCGCGGCGAGCGCAGCTACGATATCTATTCGCGCCTGCTCAACGATCGCATCATCTTCTTGGGCGAGGAGATCAACTCCGTCAGCGCCAACCTGGTCGTTGCCCAGCTGTTGCATCTTGAGAGCCAGGATGCCGAGAAGGATATCTCGCTCTACATCAATTCGCCCGGCGGCGAGGTCTACTCCGGCCTGGCGATTCTGGACACCATGAACTTTATCAAGCCGCAGGTCTCCACCATCTGCGTCGGTATGGCCGCGTCCATGGCCGCCGTGCTGCTTTCGGCCGGCGCCAAGGGCAAGCGCTTCTGCCTGCCGCACTCCAAGGTCATGATTCACCAGCCCAGCGGCGGTGCCCAGGGTCAGCAGACCGAGATCGAGATTGTTGCCGAGGAGATCAAGAAGACTCGCCGCGAGCTCAACCAGATCCTGTCCGACGCCTCGGGCCAGCCCATCGAGAAGGTCCAGGCCGACACCGAGCGCGACAACTACCTGACCGCTGCCGAGGCCCTCGACTACGGTCTGATCGACCGTATTGTCACCTCGCGCGATCTCGCCGCGAAGGACGCCTAGGATGGCAGGAAACATGCAGGACAACTTTGACGAGAACGGCAACCCCATCCGCTGCTCCTTCTGCGGAAAAGAGCAGGGCCAGGTCCGTCGCCTCGTAAAGGGCCCGACCAACATCTTTATCTGTGACGAGTGCGTCGCCGCCTGTTCCGAGATTCTGGAGGAGTCGCTGGCTTCGGACTTTATGGACGCCGCCCGCAACGGCAAGCTGCCGGGTTTCCTCAACGACCACGGCCAGGCTGCATCCCAGCCCGCCGTGGATCCCGAGACCGAGGGTTTTGAGCTCGAGGACGACCGCCAGGTCATCACACGCGTGCCGACGCCGCACGAGATCTATGACGAGCTTTCTGCCTATGTCATGGGTCAGGAGGACGCCAAGCGCGCCATGTCGGTGGCCGTGTACAACCACTATCGCCGCGTGATCGAGGGCGGCGCCGCGGTGTCTGCCTTTGACGACGGCGTTGGCTCGCAGTTCGACGATGATATGGACGAGGTGGAGCTCGCCAAGTCCAACATTTTGCTGCTCGGTCCCACCGGTACCGGCAAGACCCTGCTCGCCCAGACGCTTGCGCGCATCCTCGAGGTGCCGTTTGCCATCGCCGATGCCACCGCGCTTACCGAGGCCGGCTACGTGGGCGAGGACGTGGAGAACATCCTGCTCAAGCTCATCAATGCTGCCGATGGCGACATTGAGCGCGCTCAGGTGGGCATTATCTACGTGGACGAGATCGACAAGATCGCCCGCAAAGCCGAGAACCTCTCCATTACCCGCGATGTTTCGGGCGAGGGCGTTCAGCAGGCGCTGCTTAAGATCCTTGAGGGCACGGTGGCCAGCGTTCCGCCCACCGGCGGCCGCAAGCATCCCCAGCAGGAGCTGCTGCAGATCGATACGACCAACATCCTGTTCATCTGCGGTGGTGCCTTTGTGGGTCTGGACAAGATCATCGCCGATCGCGTGGGCAACAAGGGCGTGGGCTTTAACTCCGAGATCGCCGGCCCCACCTCGGTCGACGAGAACGACCTGCTGCGTCAGGTGCTCCCGCAGGACCTCAACGCCTTTGGCATGATCCCCGAGTTCGTGGGCCGTACGCCCGTCGTCACCCAGACGCAGGCGCTCGACGAGGACGACCTGGTGTCGATTCTGACCGAGCCCAAGAACGCCGTGGTGCGCCAGTACCGCAAGATGTTCCAACTCGAGGACGTTGAACTTGAGTTTGAGGACGCGGCTCTGCACGAGATCGCCCGCATGGCGCTCGCCCGCAAGACCGGCGCCCGAGGCCTGCGCTCCATCTGCGAGGACGTGCTGCAGCAGACGATGTTCGACCTCCCCAGCGAGGAGGGTGTCGTCAAGGTCATCGTGACCGAAGCCTCCGTAAAGGGCGAAGAACAGCCCCAACGCATCTACGGGTAAACCAGCCAAAAACGTGCTTGCAAATAGCCTCTGACCATCCGTGGTCGGAGGCTATTTTATATATACGCAATAACCCCAACTACCTGTGTTATTCTGTGTGTTTGTTTAAGCCTCGGCGAAGTCATATCAGACTGAAGTAATCGATACCTAAGGCATGTCCGCCTGCTTGGTTTTCGTAGATTCCGCACGAGCCGAAGAGCGCTAAATGTGCTCTTCGTGCGAGCCAGGACCTGACCGAGCGAAAACCAAGCAGGCGGACACGCCGGCGGGACAGGGAGAGATATATGGAAGAAATGCCCAAGAACTACGATCCGTCGACCAACGAGCCGGCGATCCTGCAGAAGTGGCTCGACGGCGGCTACTACAAGCGCCGTGAGGGCGTGGGCGACTGCACCGTCACCATTCCGCCTCCCAACGTTACCGGCAAGCTTCACATGGGTCACGCTACCGACGACTCCATCCAGGACGCCATCATTCGTATGGCCCGCATGCGCGGCAAGTCCACGCGCTGGGTGCTCGGAACCGATCACGCCGGTATCGCCACGCAGACTAAGGTCGACAAGAAGCTCAAGAGCGAGGGCATTAGCCGCCTGGAGATCGGTCGCGACAAGTTTGTCGACGCCTGCTGGGACTGGACCCACGAGTACGGCGGCATCATCGTCGAGCAGATCAAGCGCATGGGCTGCTCCGTCGACTTCGATAACGAGCGCTTTACCATGGACGAGGACTATGCGCAGGCCGTGCGTAAGGTCTTCTGTGATTGGTATCATGACGGCCTGATCTATCGCGGCAAGCGCATCGTCAATTGGTGCCCCAACTGCACCACCGCCATCTCGGACGACGAGGCCGAGTACAAGGACGAGAAGGGCCACCTGTGGCACCTGCGCTACCCGCTGACCGAGCCGGTCAACGGCCAGGACTACATCGTCGTCGCCACCACGCGCCCCGAGACCATGCTCGGTGACACGGGCGTCGCCGTTTCCCCGAAGGACCCCGAGAAGGCCGCCTTCGTGGGCAAGACCGTCAAGCTTCCCATCGTCGACCGTGAGATCCCCATCTTTGAGGATTGGCATGTCGATGCCAACTTCGGTTCCGGCTTCGTTAAGGTTACTCCGGCCCACGACCCCAACGACTACGCCATGGGTCAGGCTCATGACCTGCCGCAGATCAACATCTTCGACGAGCACGCGGTGGTCGTCGAGGGCTATGGCGAGTTCACCGGTATGACCCGTGAGGAGTGCCGCGAGGCCGTCATCAAGTGGTTCGAGGAGCACGACCTGCTCGATCACGTCGAGGATCACGACCACTCCGTCATGCACTGCTACCGTTGCGACGCCGCACTGGAGCCGTGGCTGTCCGAGCAGTGGTTTGTGGCCGTCGACAAGCTCAAGGGGCCGGCGCTCGACGCCGTCAACTCCGGTAAGGTCACCTTCCATCCCGCGCGCTGGACGCAGACCTACACTACCTGGATGGAAAACCTTAAGGACTGGTGCATCAGCCGTCAGCTGTGGTGGGGCCATCGCATCCCCGTGTTCTACTGCGAGGACTGCGGCTGGGAGGACGCCCTTACCGAGGACACCGATGTGTGCCCCAAGTGCGGCGGCCATCACGTGCATCAGGACGAGAACGTGCTGGACACCTGGTTCAGCTCGCAGCTGTGGACCTTTGCCACGCAGGGCTGGCCGCAAAAGCCGGAGCTGCTCGAGGGACATCACCCCACGACGGCGCTCGTCACCGCGCGCGACATCATCGCGCTGTGGGTCGCCCGCATGGTCATGAGCTCGCTGTACTTCTTGGACGAGGTGCCGTTTAAGGACGTCGTCATCTACCCGACGATCCTTGCCAAGGACGGCAGCCGCATGTCCAAGTCCAAGGGCAACGGCGTTGACCCCATGGACCTCATTGGCATGTACGGTGCCGATGCCATGCGTTACAACCTGCTGACGCTCTGCACCAACAACCAGGACGTCAAGTTCGACGCGAACATCGACAAGAAGACCAAGAAGCTTATCGACAGCCCGCGTACCGACCAGGCTAAGTCGTTTGTGACCAAGATCTGGAACGCAAGCCGCTTCCTGCTTATGAACATGGAGGGCTACACGCCCGGCGAGCCCGTCGTGGAGACGCCGGCCGACGCCTGGATGTTCAGCCGCCTGGCAAAGGCCGTGAAGATGGTCACCGAGGGCATCGAGAACTACACCTTTGGCGACATGGCCCGCGGCGTGCAGCAGTTCTTCTGGAATGAGGTCTGCGACTGGTACGTCGAGGTCACCAAGGCCCGCCTGAAGGGCGTGGGCCGTCTGCAGGCTCAGCGCAACCTGATCTTTGTGCTCGACACCTCCATTCGCCTGATGCACCCGCTCATGCCGTTTGTCACCGAGGAAATTTGGGACAACATGCCGGCGAGCGTGCTCGACCTGGATGCAGAGGGTAACGTGGATCGCGCTGAGGCGCTCATGATCGCCAAGTGGCCCGAGCCCGCCGACTACGCTAAGTATGTCGACGAGGACGCCGAGCGCGCGTTTGAGCTTTGTCGCGCTGTCGTTTCCGCCGCCCGCGCCACCCGTTCGCGTTATCGCTTGAGCCCCAAGGCCGAGCTCGACGTGGTCGTGCGCGCCGGTGCCGAGGACATCGAGAAGCTCGAGAGCCTGCGTTCGACTATTGAGCCGCTGGCCAACACCGCCTCGCTGGTCATGGGTACCGATGTTGAGAAGCCGGCTGCGAGCATTGCCGTGGTCGATAGCGGCGTCGAGGTCTTTGTGGTGCTCGAGGGCAAGGTTGACCTTTCGGCCGAGAAGGCACGCCTGGAGAAGGAGATTGCCGCGGCCCAGAAGGAGCTCGCCGGCTGCGAGAAGACGCTCGCGAACGAGGGCTTTGTGGCCAAGGCTGCGCCCGCGGTGGTCCAGAAGAAGAGGGACCGTGCAGCTGAGCTCAAGGAGATCCTGGCGGCGCTGACTGCTCAGGTTGCTGACTTCTCGTAAGGTGGACTGAGGGGCGCGTCCCGATGCTTTGCTCTCCGCTGCGGACAGTCCTGCGCAAGACGGACAGCACATTAAGTGCTGTCCTTTGCGTGCGGAACTTGCGGCGAGCAAAGCATCGGGCCGTTCCTAGTTCGTTTACGTGGTTGTTTGCAACTGGTAGTTTAGGGCCACTTGGTTGTGGCCTTGAGGTCGCTGCAAAGCGGTGTTTGGCTGATATTTTGTATGGGAGGGGCTCGTTGTTGATTCGGGCCTCTTTTTATGTTGAGGGGACTTTGGTTTATGCCTAAGCGTTCGGGGTCGTATTCTGTGCCGTTCTCGTTTGAGTTGCTTTCGTTTGATGAGGCTGTGGGGCTGGCTGCTGATACGGGGCGGATTTCTGGGGATGCTGGTCCTTTGCTTGAGACGGTTGTCGATATGCTCGATGAGCTGGGGCGTCCGGACGAGTATTTCGATTGCATTCAGGTTGCCGGTACTAATGGCAAGACTTCGACCACGCGTTTTTCGGCTGCCATTCTTCGTGGTGAGGGGCTCAAGACCGCGCTGTATACGTCGCCGCAGCTGGTGCGCTATCCCGAGCGCATGGAGGTTGACGGGCGCGTTGTGAGCGACGAGGCCTTTGCCCGTGGCGTTTCTGCCGCTGTTGAGGCGGGGCGTCGGGTGAATGCGCACCGTGTGGCGGCGGGGGAGCGCGCCTATACCATCACGCCGTTTGACCTGCTGACGGCTGCCGCGCTTGTAGTGTTTGCCGAGGCCGCGGTGGATGTTGCCGTACTCGAGGTTGGCATGGGCGGACGCTGGGATGCTACGAGTGCGACCGATCCCGTGGCCGTTGCCATTACGGGCATTGGGCTCGATCACACACGTATTTTGGGCGATACGCTCGAGGCCATTGCGGGGGAGAAGGCTGCGGTTATTAAGTCTGGGCGCCTGGTTGTTTTGGGCGAGGGTACGCATGAGGCAAGTGTTCAGCGCGTGATGGATGCACGTTGTCGCGAGTGCGGCATTGTGCCGCTGGTGGTGAACCATGCCACGACCAAGGTGCCGAAGCACGTGGGTGATACAGTGAAGTTTAGCTGCACCACGCCGCGTGCGATCTATACGTCGAGCATGGTCAAGCCGGCCTATCAGCCGCAGAATGCCGCGTGTGCGATTATGCTGTGCGAGGGGTATCTTGGCCGTGAGCTCGACCACGAGGCGTTGGATGCATCGCTTATGGGTTGTCCCACACCGGGTCGTTTTGACGTGCTGGGAACTGATCCGCTCAAGCTGATCGACGCTTGCCATAACCCTCAGAGCTGCAAGAACTTTGTGAGCGCGTTGGACGAGATCGATCCGTGCGTGGAGAATCGCCCCACGCTGCTATGTGCCGCGCTGGCCGATAAGGACGTGGCGGGTATCGTTGACGTTTTGGTTCCGGCGTTCCCCCGCGTAGTCGTGACCCAGACCGATTCCGACCGCGCCCTGCCGGCAGAGGAGCTCGCCGCCCTTGTGGACGCCGATAAGCTTGCCGGTGTGTACCCGAGCGTGCCCGAGGCCCTCGCGGCTTTCAAGGCCGCGGGCGAGTCCTTCGTAGCAGCCGGCACCATCACCCTAGCCGGCGAAGTAGCCGGTCTGCTCCGCTAACCCATCCCCTCATCAGTTGCGGTGAAATGCGGACTGTTTTACAAGCCAGAAGCCTCAAACAGTCCGTATATCACCGCAACTTAAAAGCAGCCAATTTGGGGCGGGGCTTTTTAGCTACCCTGCACCTCACATTGACTTGCTTGTCACGAACTGGGCCTATCTACTACGTTTGACCGGTTACCCCCGACCACTTCGAAAAATGCAAAAATAAAACCGCAGGTAGATGGCTTGCGGATTTTGCGAAAAGTCGGTTATGGTCGACCCGTGCGGGTTAAACGTAGTAGATAGGCCGTTTTTGTGGCGAAGCCTTGGCAGGATGCGGCAAAGGGGTTGTCCCTTTGCCGCATTGCCTAGTCTAGGCGGAGCGGATCGTGGGGGTAGGCGTTGAGAATCTCGACGCCGTTCTCGGTCACCAGGGCCAGGTCCTCGATGCGGACGCCGGTGCGGCCGGGGAGGTAGATGCCCGGCTCGATGGAGAACGTCATGCCCGGCTCTACGACCTGCTCGTTGACGAGTGAAACGTCGCCCGGCTCGTGGTCCTGCAAGCCGATCGAGTGTCCCAGGCGATGCGTAAAGTACTGCCCATAGCCCGCATCCTCAATCACGTCGCGTGCGGCGCGGTCCAGGTCGCACATGCGCACGCCCGGGGCGATGAGCGCCTCGGCGGCCTCGTTGGCGCGGCGCACGATGTCGTAGATATGTGCCGTCTCCTCGTCCGTCTCGCCCCAAAAGAACGTGCGTGTCATGTCCGAGCAGTAGTTGCGGCGACGTCCGCCAATGTCGAACAGCACCACGTCGCCTCGCTTGAGTACGGTGTCGTCGGGCTCGTGATGCGGGTCTCCAGTGTTGGCGCCAAAGCTCACGATGGGCGGAAAGCTAAAGCCCTCGCAGCCGTGATTACGGTACAGACCGAGCATCTGGTCGGCAATTTCGCGCTCCGTCACGCCTTCGTGGACGAGCTTGATGGCGTCGGCCATCACGGCGTCGTTGGCGGCCGAGGACGCGCGCATGAGCTCCTGCTCGGCGGCATCCTTGTAGGTGCGTGCGGCGGTGACGGCAAAGTCGCCCAGGAAAAACTCGCTGGCGGCATGGCGCTCCAGAAGGGGCATCAAAAAGCCGGAGCGCATGACGGTATCGATGCCAAGCGGCTTGGTCGGATCGATCTCGCGCGCGATGGCATCGGCCACGACATCGGTATCGGTGTGGTAGGCAACGCGGGCATTGTCGTACTCGGGCAGCTGATGCAGGGCGTTGACCAAGATTACGGGCTCGTCATCGCGCGCGAGCAGCACACCGCAAAAACGCTCGAACATATCGGCATAAAAGCCGGTCAGGTAATAGATCGACCACGGGTCGTTTACGAGCAGCTGTGCGCCGGGGTGCTGAGCCTCGAGCGCATCGAGCACGCGCGCCACGCGCCGGTCATCGACATGTGCCATGAAACATCCTTTCGCTAGGGTGCCACCATGGTATCCCCAATGCCAGGGTAGTCAATTTGCGACGGGGCTATTTTAGCTGTGTCCAACATGCAGAATGATCGGGCAAAAGTAGTCATAAGAGGGCCGTTCCAAATGGGCTGGTTTCAAAAGTATGGTGGATTACGGGGCTGGACCTGTATTACTTGACCATGAGAAGAATCGCGAAATTAAAACCGCAGGTAGACGGCTTATCAAAAATCGAAAATTGCCGGTATGGATGGGGGTCTCCGAATCAGCCCCGTAATCCGGCATAGTTTTGAAATGGCACTAAAGTAGGCACAAGCTAAATACCAATTCCAAGGATAGTTGCGGTGGAATAGTTCCTGGATGCCGGGGTTTGGCGGAAATCAGGAACTATTCCACCGCAACTGAGGAGGGCAGGGTGGATGGCAGGGTAGCTTAAAGAGCCCGTCCCTAATTAGTTACTTAGACTCGGTCGATATCCATGCTGGCGACGAGGTCGATGCTGGTGCCGAGAAGGTCTTCCAGCACGACGTCGCCAATGCGGATGGGGGCGTTGACGACTTGGCCTCGGATGAGGTTCATGGCTTGGGCGTGGAGTTCTAGCGGGATGGCTTCGGCGGTGCGCACGGGGAGCAGGGCTTCGTCGCCGCCGGAGACGGCCACGGTGGTGGTGAGCACGCGCATGGGGCAGGTGAGCTCCTGATGCGCGAACTTATCGCCGCGCGGGCAGTTGTTGCCGGTCACGGAGCGCGCCTCTGCCACGGCGCCGTCTGCGTCACGCTTTACCTCTACGGTCAGAAGGCACTCGGATGGGCAGGTGGTGCAGTTGAACTGCAGCGTCTCGATTGCGTTCGTGCTCATGGCTTTACGCCCCCTCAACAGGGTCAACGGACAGGACAATCTCGCTGGCACCCAGGTCGAGTGCACGCTGAATCACCTTCGCCGGCAGTGGGAAGGTTTCCATAACGCTCGGCTTAAACGCGCGGACCTTGCCGGCGAACAGCTCTTCGCCGTTGGCCAAGATCCTCACGCGGGCAGCGTCGACGGGTCGGCGTACGCGGAAGTTGAGCTTGGTGAGCGCCACGGCCGTAATGCGTCCTGGCAGCGCGTAGCTCGCAATGCCGGCGGGGGAGACCGTGAGCTCGCAGACCGCGTCCGCGGCACCCGCCTCAGCATCCGTGTTGCCACCCAGCGCGTACGCCGCCGCAGCTGCGCCAGCCCTCTCGGACTCGGTCGTCACGTTGTCGGCTAGGTCGTGCACATGCAGCACATTGCCGCAGGCAAAGATGCTCGGCACGCCCGCCTGCAGGCTCTGGTCCACCACTGCGCCGCGCGTGCGCGGGTCAAGTTCAACGCCCGCGGCAACCGAAAGCTCGTTCTCGGGTATCAGACCCACCGAAAGCAGTAGCGTGTCGCACGGAACAACGCGCTCGGTCCCCGGAATGGGCGCCAGGCTCTCGTCGACTTGGCTCACCTCGACTGCTTCCACGCGATCGTGTCCGATCACACGCGTGACGGTTGTGGACAGGTGCAGCGGAATGCCAAAGTCGTCAAGGCAGTTCTTGACGTTGCGGCGCAGACCGTTGGCGTACGGCATGAGCTCGTATACGCCCTCGACCGAAATCCCCTCGAGCGTGCAGCGACGTGCCATGATCAGCCCGATATCGCCCGAGCCCAAAATGACGGCTCGCGAGCCGGGCTTGAGGTTTTCGATATTGATGTATCGCTGCGCCAGGCCGGCCGTAAACACGCCGGCGGGACGACTGCCGGGAATCTTGATCTCGCTGCGCGTGCGCTCTCGGCACCCCATAGCAAGGACGACCGCGCGTCCGGTGAGCTGCAGCATGCCGGCAGGGCTCATGAGCGTGACGGTATGGACTGCGGCGGCTCCCGCGGCCTTGTCCGCATCCAGCGCGCGCACATCCGCGCCCTCGCCTGAATCAATCCCGATCACCATGCTGTCCAAGAACAGCGCAATGTCGGTTGCGTGCACCTGGTCGATAAAGCGCTGCGCGTACTCGGGACCGGTGAGTTCCTGTTTAAAGTGCGACAGGCCAAAGCCGGGGTGGATGCACTGGCGGAGGATTCCGCCCAGGTGCTGCTCGCGCTCCACGATGGCCACGTGGGCGCCGGCATTATGTGCGGCAAGCGCAGCCGCCATGCCAGCGGGTCCGCCGCCGATGACGACCACGTCGAAGGCCTGCGGCGACACCGACGCTACAGCTCCGGCCTCCGCGCGTCCGTCGCGCATATCAAACGTCGCCATCCTAGCGCACCCCCTTTAGCGGTCCCTCAACCAACCAAGATCCGGTATCCTCCAACAGCACCTCGCTGGGGTCGCACCCCAGCTCGCGTGCAAGAATCGCCACCACGCGGCTCTGGCAAAAGCCGCTTTGGCACCGACCCATGCCGGCACGACAGCGGCGCTTGACGCCCTCGACCGAAACCGCGCCTGGGCGGCGTCTGATCGCGGCCACGATCTCGGCCTCGGGCACCGTCTCGCAGCGGCAGACGATCTGTCCCCACGCGGGCTCGGACTCGATTAGCTCCTCCTTGCGCGCCAGCGGTGCGCGGTCAAAGTCGTCCGGCGCGCGGCGAATTGGGTTCCAGTCCGCCCTCTCGTGCAGCTCCACGCCCGCCTCGCGCATCACAAGCTCCATGCGCTCGGCAATGGCCGGTGCGCTCGCCACGCCCGGCGACTGAATGCCCGCGACTTGGAAAAGTCCCGGCACCACGGTCGACTTTCCAATAAAGAAGTCGTTTGTTCCCTGAATGACCGGACGCCCGCCGGCAAATGCGCGCACCACGCGGCGCGTATCCAGGTCGGGCACCAGCTTGCGCGCGCCGGTCAGCAGCGCGTTCACATCGCTCGCATAGGTCTGCGTGTCGCCCGGCTCGCGCACGGCAGCCGTGGCGGTGATCACGGTGTTGCCATGCACGGTGCCCGTCACGATGACGCCCTTCGACACCGGCGTCGGCACGGTGTAGAGCGGCATGAGCGTGCGCAGCTCCTTTTCCAGCACCACGATGTTGCCCTGACGCCAGACCATCTGGAACTCCTCGGCGCCCGCCATATGCGAGATGTCGGCGGCGCCGTTGCCCGCGGCGTTGATTAGGTAGCGGCAGCGCACGTTGCCAGCGGGCGTCGCCAGCGTAAAGCGCGCAGCTTTGTCATCCGAGGCAGCAACCTCAATCGCCTCCACCGGCGCGGACCGCATAAACGTCACCCCGTTGGCCACGGCGTTCTCCAGCGCGGCGATGGCAACCTCAAACGGGTCGACAAACCCAGTCGAGGGGCACCACAACGCGCACGTTGCATCGGCACTGGCGCGCGGCTCTAATTCGTGGATGCAGTCGGGGCCGACGGTCGACAGCTCGGGAACGCCGTTGGCCAGTCCATTCCGGCGCAGCTTCTCCAGGTGTGCGCGGTCTTCGTCGTTAAACCCCAGCACCATCGAACCGGTGCGGCGGAACAAAAAGCCTAGCTCCTGGGCCCACGTGCCATATAGCTCACAACCACGAGCGTTGACCTGCGCCTTTACCGTGCCCGGTGCCGGATCGTAACCAGCATGCACCAGGCCGCCGTTGGCCTTCGAAGCTCCCAGCGCGATATCGTTGGCCGCCTCGATCACACAAATGGACAGGTCGAACCGCGCAAGCTGCCGCGCGATGGCGCACCCAGTAATGCCCGCGCCCACAATTGCGATATCAAACGTTTCTGCCACGGTGCCTCCCAGACAAGTTGACAGGCTGTCAATAGGACTATCCTACGGTCTGCACACCCCCAGTGCGGCGGCAATGCGGCGAACAGCCCCGCAACACCCGCCAACGGCAGGCGAGGGGAGGCACAGTAACGTCGACAACCTCGTCTGCCGGCTACCGTGTTGAAGTTTTGTCTTGATCTGTAACATCTAGACCCGGATTCCGCTCCCACTTGTTACAGATTGAGATGTTTGTGTCCGCGCCAGCCCCGTATCCAGCCGTAGTCCCATATAAACAAACCCCGTGGTAAACTTGCACGGACTGTTAATATTCCGAAAGGTACCCGTAATGTCCAAGTACATCTCCGAGCTCATGTCGCCGCAGCTTATGGGCGTCGTCTATGCTTTCGTTGGCTTTATCATCGCCCTGTATGTGCTGTCGGTCGTCTATGTGTTCATCGACGCGCGCCGCCGCGGCGCCAGCGCCTACGTGGCATGGGGCATCATCGCTCTCATCCCGTTTGTAGGCCTCATTGCCTACCTGGTCCTGCGCCCGCACTCCTACGCGTCCGACCGCGAGGAGCAGGAGCTGGACATGGCCCTGCGCGAGCGCCAGCTTGCCCAGTACGGCACCTGCCCGCAGTGCGGCGCGCCCATCGAGAAGGACTTCGTCGTTTGCCCGGTGTGCGATACCCAGGTTCGCAATGTCTGCCCCAGCTGCCATCGCCCGCTCGATGCGCACTGGAAGGTCTGCCCCTACTGCCGAACTCGCATCCAGTAACGCATCCATCGCCGGGCCGGCCGCAAGCCACGGGCACCGTGCGTCCCGCGCAAGCCACGCGCACCCCGCGCCCCGCCCCCACACGATGAAGCATGCGTAGAAAATCGCCCGCCGTGCCATTAAGGTGCGGCGGGCGCTTGTATACCAAGGCAACCTGCCTATAATGATGCAAGTCAAAAACGCCGAGCGCATCGCACGCACTTGCATCAGGCATCCGAGAGGAGAAAACATACCCATGAAGGCACTCTACAATGACGGTTCGGTGGCCGAGCTCCCGCAGGACGAGGTCACGCACGTCATCCGCCACTCTGCCGCGCACATCATGGCGCAGGCCATCAAGCGCCTGTACCCCCAGGCCGACTTTGCCTACGGCCCCGCGACCGACAACGGCTTCTATTACGACGTCGACCTGCCCGAGGGCGTCAAGATCAGCGAGGACGACTTCCCCGCGATCGAGGCCGAGATGAAAAAGATCGTCAAGGAGAACCTCAAGTTCACCGTCTTTGAGAAGCCCCGTGCCGAGGCCATCGCCCTTATGGAGGAGCGCGGCGAGAAGTACAAGGTCGAGCACATTGGTGACCTGGACGACGACGCCCGCATCACCTTCTACCAGCAGGGCGACTACATCGACATGTGCGTCGGCCCCCACATCTGCTACACCAAGGCCCTCAAGGCCTTTAAGCTCACCGGCGTCTCGGGCGCCTACTGGAAGGGCGACAAGGACAACAAGATGCTCACCCGCATCAACGGCGTCGCCTTTGCCACCAAGGAAGAGCTCGACGAGCACATGCACATGCTGGAGGAGGCCAAGAAGCGCGACCACCGCAAGATCGGCCGCGAGATGGACCTCTTTATGATGCGCGACGAGGCCCCCGGCTTCCCGTTCTTCCTGCCCAACGGCATGATCCTTAAGAACACGCTGCTGGACTACTGGCGCGAGATCCACCACAAGGCCGGCTACGTGGAGATCTCCACGCCGCTCATCATGAACAAGCAGCTGTGGAAGACCTCGGGCCACTGGGACCACTACAAGGACAACATGTACTCCACCGTCATCGACGACGAAGAGTACTGCATTAAGCCCATGAACTGCCCGGGCGGCGTGCTGGTGTACGCCTCCAAGCCGCACTCCTATCGCGAGCTGCCCATTCGTGCCGGCGAGATTGGCCTGGTGCACCGCCACGAGCTGCGCGGCGCCCTGCACGGCCTGTTCCGCGTGCGCTGCTTTAACCAGGACGACGCCCACCTGTTTGTGCGTCCCGACCAGCTGACCGACGAGATCGTGGGCGTGGTCAACCTCATCGACTCCGTGTACCAGAAGTTTGGCTTTAAGTACCACGTTGAGCTTTCCACCCGCCCCGAGGACTCCATGGGTTCCGACGAGGACTGGGCACGCGCCGAGGAGGGCCTGCGCACTGCTCTGGAGAAGTTGGGCATGGATTACGAGGTTAACGAGGGCGACGGCGCCTTCTACGGCCCCAAGATCGACTTCCACCTGGAGGACTCGCTCGGCCGTACCTGGCAATGCGGTACCGTGCAGCTCGACTTCCAGATGCCGCTCAACTTTGATCTGGAGTACGTGGACGCCGACGGCACCAAGAAGCGCCCCATTATGCTGCACCGCGTGTGCTTTGGCTCTATCGAGCGCTTTATCGGTATTCTGATTGAGCACTTTGCGGGCAAGTTCCCCACCTGGCTGGCTCCCGTGCAGGTCAAGGCACTTCCGGTTTCCGAGAAGAGCCGCGACTACGCCCACGAGGTGTGCGCCAAGCTGGAGGAGGCCGGCATCCGCGTGGTCTGCGACGACCGCGACGAGAAGATCGGCTACAAGATCCGCGAGGCCCGCAGCATCGACCGCGTGCCCTACATGCTTATCCTTGGCGAGAAGGAGGTCGAGGCCGGCAACATCTCCGTCCGCGATCGCTCCAATGAGACCGTTCAGATGAGCGTTGACGAGTTTGTTGCCAAGGTGACCGAGGAGATTAAGACTCGCGCCTAAGGCAAACTTCACAACAATTAACAAAGGCGACCGTCCACACAGGGCGGTCGCCTTTTTTCATGCCGAAATAAGAAAAGCCGCTGGTTGAGCGGCTTTTTTTGTTCAAGACTTTAGTCTGCTGGCCGCGCAGCGGCCAGCTTTAAACCACCCGCTACGCGGGTGGAGACAAACGGCTTTACAAAGCCACCCCTCCGACCGATATTGACGATTGTTCAGGCCGTCAAGAATTCGAGTCGAAGGGGTG
>NZ_JAWHPN010000003.1:0-117723 GCF_032584215.1 Collinsella aerofaciens
CACCCCTTCGACTCGAATTCTTGACGGCCTGAACAATCGTCAATATCGGTCGGAGGGGTGGCTTTGTAAAGCCGTTTGTCTCCACCCGCGTAGCGGGTGGTTTAAAGCTGGCCGCTGCGCGGCCAGCGGACTAAAGTCTTGAAACAAAAAAGACGGGGCTCGCAATGCGAACCCCGTCTGCAAAGAAATCTGGCGAGAAAGCCTGATTACTTGAGGGTGACAGCAGCGCCAGCAGCCTCGAGCTTCTCCTTGGCAGCCTCGGCGTCCTCCTTCTTGGCACCCTCGAGAACAGCCTTGGGAGCGCCCTCGACGACCTCCTTGGCCTCCTTCAGGCCAAGGTTGGTGAGCTCACGGACGGCCTTGATGACCTGGATCTTGTTGTCGCCGAAGCCCTCGAGCACGACGTCAAACTCGGTCTTCTCCTCGGCCTCAGCAGCGCCAGCAGCAGGAGCGGCGACAACAGCGGCAGGAGCAGCGGCGGAAACGCCGAAGGTGTCCTCGATAGCCTTGACGAGCTCGGAAGCCTCGAGAAGGGTCATTTCCTTAAGAGCATCGATGATCTCATCGGTGGTAAGCTTAGCCATTTCTAAGTCCTTTCGGTTTCCGTGCGGATGCACGGAGATCAGTTAAAACACGGCGCGAATGCGCCAGGGGTGCGGCGTTGCCGCCGCGGGTGAAAACAGCAACTAGGCTGCCTTCTGCTCGGAGACCTGCTGGATCGAACGAGCGAGACCAGAGGAAACGCCGTTGACGCAGACAGCGATGTCGCGAGCGAAACCGGAGATGAGACCGGCGATCTGGCCGAGAAGCTGATCCTTGGTGGGCAGCTCGGCGATAGCCTTAACATCATCAGCGGAAACGGCCTTGCCGTCGGAGATACCGCCCTTGATCTCAAGGACGCCCTTGGACTTAGCGGAGAAGTCCTTAAGGGCCTTAGCGGCCTCGACCGGCTCGGACTCGTAGAACACATAAGCGACGGGGCCGGCGAGGATCTCGTCGAGCTCGGGCTGCTCCTGGTTCTTGAGAGCGATCTTGACCAGGTTGTTCTTGTAGACCTTCATCTCGGCGCCGCACTCGCGAAGCTGATGACGCAGCTCCTGAGCCTGCTTAACCGTCAGACCGTTGTAGTTGACGACGAACAGACCAGCGTTCTCGGCGATACGGGACTCGATCTCTGCAACCTTGTCGATTTTGTACTGCTGGGGCATGAATTACACCTCCTCGAATTCTTTCCGGGCACGGTCCGCCACAAGGACGTGACGGGGGCATGTCCAAAAAGAAAGCCCCCGCGCTGCATGAGCGACGGGGGCGAGAAGACATATCTACTCGACCACCTCGGCTGGCGGGATATCCCATTAAGCTCGCGGGCAAAGCCCGTTTGCGCCGGCTGTCTCTGGCAGCGGATTCGTGCGTGAACCGAGAGTATTATGGCGGGGACCCCGGCGTCGGTCAACGGAAAACCGGGCTGTACACAATTCCACCATCCGGCCGCGCCGCCGAAGGCCAGGCGCAAGGTTTTCGCTCGGTCAAGTCCTGGGCTCGCACGAAGAGCACATTAAGTGCTCTTCGGCTCGTGCGGAATCTACGAAAACCTTGCGCCTGGCCTTCGGCGGCGCGTGCCTGCGTCAACTATGGGGCAGCCCGGTTTTACGTTGGCCGGCACGCCCCACTCATAATGCTTGGGTCGGTGGGCTGATGTGTTGCGTCCCTGAGGACTACAAAGTCGAAATGAAGGTGGACAGGCGGTGGAGGCCTTCGTCCAGGTCTTTGTCGGAGACGCAGTAGCTTAGGCGGATGTGGCCTTCGGTTCCGAAGCAGTCGCCCGGGACTAGGGCTACGTTTGCCTCTTTGATGGCTTTGATGCAGAAGTCTTCGCTGGTTAGGCCGTACTGTTTGATGCTGGGGAAGGTGTAGAAGGCTCCTGCCGGTTCCACTACATCGAGGCCCATGGCGTCTAAGGCTGCGAGCACGCGTTCGCGGCGGGCTCGGTAGACTTCGAGCATGGGGGTGGGGTCGACGGTCAGGGCTCGGGCTGCGGCGTCCATTTCGAAGGAGACGGCGCTCGATACTAAGTATTGGTGAGCCTTTGCGATCTCGGCGATGACGGGGGCTGCGGCTGCGAGCCAACCTAAGCGCCAGCCGGTCATGGCCCAGGGCTTGGAGAAGCTCTCGATGACCACCGTCTGCTCGCGTAGCTCCGGGTGGCGCTGGGCAAATCGCTCGTAGCCATCCACATAGACCAGACGGTTGTATACGTCGTCGCAGACTACGTAGATGCCCGCCTGCTCCGCTACGCGCGCCACGGCGTCGAGCGATGCCGCGTTGAGAATGCAGCCCGTGGGATTGTTGGGCGAGCAGATAACGATGGCCTTGGTCGCCGGGGTCACGCAGGCGCGAAGCGCTTCCTCGTCAATCTGAAATTGCGCGGGCTCCGTATCCAAAAAGACCGTCTTGGCATGGTTGGCCACGACGATGCTCTCGTACAGGCCAAAGGCCGGCGTGGGGATGATGACCTCGTCGCCGGGGTTGAGCATGGCCATAAACGTAGCCGACAGGGCCTCGGTCGCGCCATCGGTCAGGATGACCTCGTCAGCAGAAAACAAAAGGCCCGCGTCGCCCATATATGCGGACAGCGCCTCGCGCAGGGCGGGACGGCCGTTGTTGGGCGGATAGTGTGTGTCGCCGCGGTCCAACGCGACGGTCACCTCGGCGCTAATCACATCGGGCGTGGGGAAATCAGGCTCGCCGAGCGCGAGCGCAATGCATCCCGGATGCTGCGCGGCGAGTGCGTTGATCCGGCGGATGCCGGAGGGCTTGAGCGTGGCAAGCGAAGTATTCATGGGCAGGCGCATGGCGTTCCTTTCGTAAGGGTTGCACTAGGATAGCGCGGCTAGGCGCCGCCAGACGGTGTAACCTAAACGGAAACCAACCGGAAAGGAGGCGACATGGAGACGACCGCACGCGGCGATGTACCAAAAACGCTGCAAACCATTGCGTATATCAGCATTCCCAATAGCTCCGATCTTGAGTTTTTGCTCTGGGACCTGCAGGATGCCATCGCCGCCTATGCTCAGCTTTCCGACACCGTACTCCCCCGCCCGGTCGACTTGAAGGCAAATGACGCCGGCAGCGTTGCCGATGGCATCGTGCTGGCCATTGAAGATGTGGCTGACGATGAGATGTTGACAGCCATCGAGCAGGCACTTGAGCGCTTTGGCGGTACGGGAACGCGCGTCTATGCTGCGATTCGAGCCGCACAAGAGGGCACTGAGCAGGCGCGTGGGACCGCCGTTCGCCTGCACAAGGCATGTGAGCGCCATGACCAATTGTGGTGTGGCGGCGTTGCCATCTGCGCCGGCAGCGGCATTGCGGCGCTTCGTCGCTCTCCGCGCATGGGACTCTTGCGGCGACCGTTTTCTGAGGCCATGGACAAGCTCGTGGGCGCTGTGCGCATGGGCTGCTCCGTCGAGCATGCACAGCGACTTGGCGGAGGCAATGCCGCCAACGTCGACGCCGACGGCATGGTTTGCGCCGAGCCAGCCGTGCCTGCGCCGATCTGGCGAGGCGTTCTGAAACGTCTGGGCGCCCACGCTCAAACAAAAATCTAAATTAAATAACAGCCCAGTCAACGGCTTCGTGCCAACGCTCAACAAGACGCTCCAGACACCATGCTGCATTGGCGGGACTTGTCGAGGGCAGAACGATGGCAGGCAGCCCCGTCCGATCTTGCAAGTAGCGTTTGTAGAGTCGCCCTGCCGTACCGCCGTTACAGACAACGACCTCGATCGACGCGGCATCGGTAATGCGCTCGATATGTGCCGGCACAACGTTGCGGATGCTCGCGTCGCTCGAGCCCTTAATGTCGCAGCTCTCGATTGCATCCCACAGGGCCACGCCGCCGTTCAGCAGCATGGCCCGCTTGGCGGCAATGGAGGCATCGAGCGTCGCGGGCTCACCACTTGCCAAAGGATCGCCCTCGTTGGGCGGCACAGGCATACCGAGGCACGTGGCCATCACACGCCAAAAGCGATTCTGAGGGTTGCCGTAATAAAAGGCATTGGCGCGCGAAAGCACCGAGGGAAACGACCCGAGCACCAAAACGCGCGAGCGCTCGTCAAACACGGGCTCAAACCCATGCTCAATATGTTGATAGCCCTCGTCAGACGTTGCCATGGGCTAGGCTCTCAACAGATAGCGCACCTCGTAGGGTGCAAGATCAAGGGTACCCGTCAGCTCGACCGCGGGCGCATCGTCGGCAAGCAGGTCGACGAAGGAGCCGTTGAGTTCGCCGGCGCCAAAGGTGTAAGGCTCACTCACGGCATTCACCGCCACGAGTACCGTCGCGCCGTCACAGGCGCGCTCGAACAGCAGCTGCTTGTTCTGGATCACCACGTTGCGATAGGCACCGTAGTTGAGAGCACGGGCAGCCGCGTCGTCGGCCGAGCGAAGGTGCGCAAGCTGCGTGATGAACGCCGTCAGCTCGTTGGGCGCAGGCTCATTGAGCGCAGGTCGCAGCGCCCAGTCGCCATCGGGGCCACCCTTTTCGCCGGCAATTCCCCACTCGCTGCCATAGTAGACGCACGGGATGCCCGGCATGCCAAAGAGCATGCCGTAGGCGGGACGCAGACACGACTTGTCGGTGAGGATACTTGCCAGGCGCGGCACATCGTGGTTGTCGACAAACGACAGCAGATGTTTGCCGCGGTAGATGCACCACGGATCGCCGCCAAACTGGCGGTGCAGCGAATGGGCGATCTCGAACATGTTGACCGAGTTAAAGCTGGAGTACAGGCCCTTGTAGCACTCGTAGTTGGTGCAGGAGTCGAGCATCTCGTCGTTGACGATTTGGTTGTAGTCGCCGTGGAGCGTCTCGCCGATCAGCACAAAGTCGGGCTTGAGCTCACGGGTAAAGACGTGCAGGCGGCGCATAAAGTCGCGGTCGAGCATATAGGCAACGTCCAGGCGCAGGCCGTCGACGCCAAAGACCTCGGCCCAGCGGCGCACGGACTCGAGCAGGTAATCGACCACAGCGGGATTTTGCAGGTTGAGCTTCACAAGCTCAAAATGGCCTTCCCAGCCCTCGTACCAAAAGCCATCGCCATAGCAGGAATCGCCGTCAAAGCTAATGTGGAACCAGTCCTTGTACGGCGAGTCCCACTTGCGCTCCTGCACATCGCGGAAGGCCCAAAAACCGCGGCCGACGTGGTTGAAGACGGCATCGAGCACCACGCGGATGCCATGGGCATGCAGCGTGTCGCATACGGCGGCAAAGTCGGCGTCCCCACCCAGGCGACGGTCGATATGGCGCAGGCTGCGTGTATCGTAGCCGTGGCTATCAGATTCGAGCGGTGGGTTGATGAGCACAGCGCCAACGCCGAGTTCCTGCATGTAGGCGGCCCATTGGGCGACCTTCATGATAGGAGCATCGGGGTTGGGCGCGGCGTTGGCAGCCTGGGCGAGCTCATCCTCGGCAACGGGCGCGGCGTTTTCGCGCGGAGCCCCGCAAAAGCCCAGCGGATAGATCTGATAGAACGTCGTCTCGTATGCCCACATAACAGCCTCCCGGTAAGCTCAACACAACGACATCCATTGTATGCCCGCCGCGCATCCCCTCCCCCAAAATAAGTTGCGGTGGAATAGGGACTGTTTGCCGGGTTTATTGGGCCCAGCAGTCCGTATTTCACCGCAACTGATGAGGAGGATGTGGCTAGGCGACGGGCTTTGCGCGGCGTATGGCTGGGAACATCACCGTGATGGCGAGGATGACGCCCACGACGGCAATCGCCCCGCCCGCGAAGCCGATCCAAGCGATACCGGGACCCGAAACCACGGCGCCGCCGATTGCGGTGCCCGTGCCAATACCGAGGTTAAACAGGCCCGAGAAGATCGACATGGCGACGGCCGACGAATCTGCCGGCGTGTGCTTGATGAGCTCGGCCTGAAACGCCACGTTAAAGGCCGTGGCGCAGCAACCCCACAGTGCGCAGACGGCAAGCACTGTCACGAGCGACGATGCGGCCGGCCCCATGAGCAGCAGGGCCACCGGCACGCCGGAGAGCGTGATAGCAAGGAACGGAAAACGGTGCCCGTCGAACAGGCGGCTGAACAGCCAGCTGCCCACCAAGCCGGAACAGCCAAACGCCGTCAGCGTCATGGTGATGGCGCCCGCATCGACGTGCGCGACCTGCGCCAGGAAGGGCTCGATATAGCTGTAGCTTGCGTAATAGCCGGTCGCCATGAAGACCGTGACTGCGTAGAGCGCGATGAGGAGCGGGTTCTTGAGCAGCTCGGGCAGCTGTTTGACGGTAAAGCGCTCACCCGCCGGCATGGCCGGGAACACCGCTGCCTGGTAGACGACCGCGATGGCTGAGAGGCCCCCGACCACGGCAAACGTCATGCGCCAGCCCACGGCCAAGCCAATGGCGCGACCGAGAGGCAGGCCAAAGATCTGCGCGATGGACGAGCCCGTGGCGATCATGCTGATGGCGAGCGCGCCGTGGCGAGTGTCGACCAGGCGCGAGGCCATAATCGAGGCGACTGACCAGAACACGGCATGTGCGCAAGCGACCACCAGGCGCGCGCAGACCAGGATGGGATAGGTCGGCGCCACAGCGGACAGGAACTGACCGAGCGAGAACACGGCCAGCACGCCCAGCAGCATCCGCTTGAACTCAAAGCGCGAGGCGAACACCATGAGCGGCAGCGACAGCAGCATGACGCCCCAGGCATAGACCGAGATCATGATGCCCGCCTGGGCCTCGGTGAGCGAGAACGATGCGGCGATATCAGTCAGAAGGCCGATGGGCATGAACTCCGACGTGTTGAACACGAACGCGCAGCAGGTGAGCCCGATGAGCGGGAGCCACTGCTTGAGCGTGATACCGTCTTGCCTTGTCTGAGTCATATATAACGTCTCCAATCGTTTTGAGCGGAGGCGATTATATAGCAACGGCCCCGCATCCGTCAGTACAGATGCGGGGCCGAAAACAATTCGATACACAGAGGTTGCGCCGTCAATTCATAACTAAGCCAACCCCAGCAATATGCCCGCCGAATGCACGACAAACGCCACGATCCAGGCGACCGTCACCTGAAACGCGAATACAGCCACGGCATAGCGCGCGCCCAACTCGCTCTTGACGGCGCCGATGGACGCCACGCAGGGCGGGTACAGCAGCGTAAAGACCAGGAACACGTAAGCGGTAAACGGCGAAAACATAGTTGACAGCACCGCGGGAGAGGTTGCGCCCAAAAGCACCGTGAGCGTCGAGATGACGCTCTCCTTGGCAATGAGCCCCGTGACGAGCGCCGTCGAGGCGCGCCAGTCGCCAAAGCCGAGCGGGGCCAACACCGGCGCGATGATGCTGCCCAGACCGGCAAGCAGGCTTTGCGACTGGTCGGCGACCACGTTAAAGCGGATGTCGAACGTCTGAAGGAACCAGATGACCACGGTCGCGGCAAAGATAATGGTAAAGGCCTTGGTGATGAAGTCCTTGGCCTTATCCCATGCCAGCATCACCGTCGTCTTGACGCTCGGCAGGCGGTAATTGGGGAGCTCCATGATAAACGGCACCGGGTCGCCCTTAAATGCCGTGCGGTTGAGCACCAAAGCCGCGACGCAGCCGACCACGATACCGATCAGATAGAGCGAGACCATGGCGGGAACCGTCGCCTGCGGGAAAAACGCCCCGCACAGCAAGCCGTAAACCGGCAGCTTGGCTGAGCAGCTCATAAACGGCGTGAGCATGACCGTCATCTTGCGGTCGTGCTCGGATGGGAGCGTACGGGTCGACATGATAGCCGGCACGGTGCAGCCAAAACCGACGAGCATGGGCACGAAACTGCGGCCCGACAGGCCAAAGCGACGCAACACCTTATCCATGACAAAGGCCACGCGCGCCATGTATCCGGAGTCTTCCAGAATGGAGAGGAACAAAAAGAGCACGACGATAATCGGCAGGAAGGTCAGCACACTGCCCACGCCCGTAAGCACGCCGTCGACAGCCAGCGAGCGCACCACGTCGTTGGTACCGAACGCCTTGAGGCCCGCATCGGCCGAGGCGATGATGGCGGCGATACCGTCCTCCATGAGTCCCTGCAACGCCGCGCCGATCACGCCAAACGTCAGCCAAAAGACGAGGCCCATGATCACCAGAAACGCCGGAATGGCTGTGTAACGACCTGTCAGGATGCGGTCAATCTTGACGGAGCGCACGTGCTCGCGGCTCTCGTGCGGCTTGACGACGCAACGCCCGCACACGTCGCCGATAAAGCTAAAACGCATATCGGCCAGCGCAGATAGGCGGTCGGTGCCGGCCTCGCCCTCCATCTGGGTAATGATGTGCTCGATAGCGTCGAGCTCATTGCGATCCAGGTGAAGCGCCTCGGTTACCAGCTCATCGCCCTCGACCAGCTTGGTCGCCGCAAAGCGCACCGGGATGTGCGCCGTCACGGCATGGTCCTCGATCAGGTTAGCAATACCGTGGATGCAGCGATGCAGCGCACCGCCGTCCGGACCGTCGGGCGCGCAAAAGTCCAGGCGACCAGGGCGCTCGCGGAACCGCGCCACGTGCAGCGCGTGGTCCACCAGCTCGCCGATGCCCTCGTTGCGGGCAGCGCTAATGGGGACAACGGGCACGCCCAACAGGCTCTCGAGCAAGTTGACGTCTACGGCGCCGCCGTTGGCGGTCACCTCGTCCATCATGTTGAGCGCGATGACCATAGGACGGTCAAGCTCCATGAGCTGCAGTGTCAGGTACAGGTTGCGCTCGATGTTGGTGGCGTCAATGATGTCGATGATGGCGTCCGGACGCTCGTCGAGGATGAACTGACGGCTCACGACCTCCTCGCCTGTGTACGGCGACAGGGAGTAAATGCCGGGCAGGTCGGTAACGCTCGCCTCAGGATGGTTACGGATGGTGCCATCTTTGCGGTCGACCGTCACGCCGGGAAAGTTACCGACGTGCTGGTTGGAGCCCGTCAGCTGGTTGAATAACGTGGTCTTGCCGCAGTTTTGGTTGCCGGCGAGGGCAAAGTGCAGCGGCGCGCCCTCGGGCACGGCCGTCTTTGCCGCACGGGGCGAATACGTCCCCTCGCCCAGGGCCGGATGCTCCGTCGTGCCGATTGCGGCGTTAGCGCGCGGACCTGTATCGGTGTCGTGAATACCCACGAGCTCGATGCGAGCGGCATCGTCCTTGCGCAGTGTCAACTCGTAGCCACGCAGGCGGATCTCGAGCGGATCGCCCATGGGGGCGTACTTCATCATGGTGACTTCGGTGCCCGGCGTTAGGCCCATGTCCAAAATATGCTGTCGGAGTGCCTGATCGTCCGATGCCACCGATGCGACAACGGCGTCTTTTCCGATCTCGAGCGTATCGAGCTTCACGTCCGTGTTCCTCCCCCGACGCCCACAGGGCGTTGCATTTATGTTCACCATGGCTAACCGTTTGCCATGGCTAACCAATTTTAAACTTACATGATAGCGTGAACACACAACGACGTTCAATCAGCAAATTGGCGCAATGGGGACAGGCAGGAGAGTTCAGGGCCATAGTTTCCCGATGAGGCCTCTCGGGGAAACTACATCCCAGAATTCCGGCTCGAAACGGGATATGGTTTCCCAAACAGGCCTCTTACGGAAAATGCATCCCGGAATCCCCGCTCGAAACGGAACGCGCTTTCCCAGTCGAGGCCCTATGGGAAACTGCGTCCCACCTTGAAAGGCAAAACTGGGGCGCAGTTTCCGGGCGGGGCATCAAAAACGAAGTTGCGGTGGAATAGTTCCTGGATGGGCTGGTTGATGCCCCAGATAGGAACTATTTCACCGCAAGTTATTGAAGGGCTTGGATGCCGGGACTCTTACAGATGGCGCTCGAGGAAGCGGAAGGCCAGGCGGATCCAGGGACGGACGGAAACCTGCTTGTCCTCGTTGTCGACCGCGGTGTTGGCGTTGCCGAGCGAAAGGCCGTGACCACCTTGGTCAAAGACGTGCATCTCGCAAGGGACGCCCTCCTCTGCCATGCGTTGGGCAAACGGGTAGACCTGCGCGATCGGCGCCGTCTTGTCGTCGGACACGCCCCACACAAAGGTCGGTGGCATCTGACGCGAAACATGCGTGGTGGGGCAGATGTCGGCCAGATGCTCGTCAGTTGCCTCGCCGCCCGTCACCATCGACAGGTAGTCGTTGAGCAAATCGCGCCCCGTCTTGCCGCCCGTCTTGGGCACACGCAAGTCAATGCGCGGATCGCGCGTCTGCATGTCGCGCACATAGGCAAAGTCGAGCAATGGATAGCCCAGCACCACGGCATCGGGACGAATGTCGTCCGGACGCGCCCCGGCAAGTGCCGCAAAGGGGCCGGTCTTCCACTGTGTTGCCAGCGAGGCGCAAATCATGCCGCCAGCAGAAAAGCCCACGACGCACACGCGCTTAGGATCGACATGCCACTCGTCGGCGTTGGCGCGCACCGTGGCGACCATCTTGGCAAGATCTGCCTGGGGGTGCGGAAAGCTCACGTCACCCGTAGAACTCGTGACATAGTTGAGCACAAAGGCCTGGTAACCGTGATCCAAAAACGCAAACGCCACAGGATCCTGCTCATGCGGAGCGATATGCGTAAACGCACCTCCGCCACAGATAATCACCGCGGGGCGGCGGCCATTCGGTTTATCGGGCAACGGCTCGGCACCCAAATACGTAAACGTCGCCGGATAATCCTCGGTCGACTCCTCGCCCCACAGCGCATGGTTCTCGACAATCATATGTGCTCCCTTCGCGCAAATTATGCGCCCTTGTTTTTCGCCTTCAAGCGTACCCCACTTGAACCCGTGGCGCAGAAACACTCCGGCAATAAGTTTCCCTTCAACTGATATATCACATAATCCCAGTTCAGAGGTATCGTTGAGCAGCGTAGAATAGGGGCGTTGACCAAGCCGCGAAACACATGTGAAACGTTTCCGGCAAACCAAACGCGCGATATGCGCCTATTTAAGTTGGAGGCAACTATGGGTCTGCTCGATTCGCTTAAGTCCACCTTCACCTCGACCGGCGAGGCGTCCGTTCCGCCCGCAGCAAGCTTCGCCACCCGCGAAGGCGTCATCTATGCCCCCGTCAACGGCGTGCTCGTCAACCTGAACGAGGTTCCCGACGAGACGATCGCCTCGGGCATGCTTGGCCAGGGCTATGGCATCGAGCCCATTACCGGCACCATCTATGCGCCCGCCAACGGCCGCATCGGTGCCACCACTGTCACCAACCACTCCATCGGCATGATCACCGAGGACGGCCTGCGCGTGTTCATCCATGTTGGCCTGGGCACCGTGGAAATGAACGGCAAGGGTTTTGCCCGCTTTGTCGAGATGGGCGATGTGGTCAAGGCAGGCCAGCCGCTCATCAGCTTCGACCGCGAGGCCATTAAGGCCGCTGGTCACGAGGACATCGTGACCGTCATCGTCTCCGAGCTCGATCGTCTTAAGAGCATCGACCATGTCGGCGAGTCTGGAACGCTTATCGGCGGCAACCCGCTCGTCAAGCTTGGCGACCCGCTGCTGGTTGCCAAGACCAAGTAGCCAGGCCCCACGCCACACAGCCAAAAGGCACCTCGTCAAGCGCCCGCGACCATTTGGCCGCGGGCGCTTTTCGTTTGAAAAACCATCCCGCCAATGCTTTATCT
This sequence comes from Collinsella aerofaciens, assembly GCF_032584215.1. Taxonomy (GTDB): domain Bacteria; phylum Actinomycetota; class Coriobacteriia; order Coriobacteriales; family Coriobacteriaceae; genus Collinsella. Next base: position 11,670 of record NZ_JAWHPN010000003.1, read on the forward strand.
GTATAGCTCAAATGAGCCGAGCTGCTAGAATATCGAACTGTATGGATAACTATCATTCAACCGTTATGGGAGGATACGTGAACCGCACCAAAATCGCGCAGCTCTATGCCGATGCCGAGTCGCTCGGCGGCCAGACCGTCACCGTCGCCGGCTGGGTCAAGTCCGTCCGCGACATGAAGAACTTTGGCTTTGTTACGCTCAACGACGGCAGCTGCTTCCGCGACCTGCAGGTCGTCATGAACCGCGAGGCACTCGACAACTACGACGAGATCGCCCATCAAAACGTCTCGGCCGCACTCATTTGCACCGGCACCGTCAAGCTGACCCCCGATGCGCCCCAGCCTTTCGAGCTTTCTGCCACCTCCATCGAGGTCGAGGGCACGAGCGCCCCGGATTACCCGCTGCAGAAGAAGCGCGCAACCGTCGAGTTCCTGCGCACCCAGCAGCACCTGCGCCCGCGCACCAACCTGTTCCGCGCCGTGTTCCGCATCCGCTCTGTCGCGGCTGCCGCCATCCACCGCTTCTTCCAGGAGCAGGGCTTTGTCTACGTCAACACCCCCATCATCACCACGAGTGACTGCGAGGGCGCCGGCGAGATGTTCCGCGTGACCACGCTCGACCCCAAAAATCCGCCCCTCACCGAGTCCGGCGAGGTCGACTGGAGCCAGGACTTCTTTGGCAAGCATGCAAGCCTCACCGTGTCCGGCCAGCTCAATGCCGAGAACTTTGCCATGGCCTTTGGCGACGTGTACACCTTTGGCCCCACCTTCCGTGCCGAGAACTCCAACACCACGCGCCACGCCGCCGAGTTTTGGATGATCGAGCCCGAGATGGCCTTTGCCGACCTTAACGACTACATGGATAACGCCGAGGCCATGCTCAAGTACGTCCTCAAGGACGTTATGGCAACCTGCCCCGACGAGCTCAATATGCTCAACAAGTTTGTGGACAAGGGTCTGCTCGAGCGCCTGGACCATGTCGCCAACTCCGACTTCGCCCGCGTCACCTACACCGAGGCCGTCGAGATCCTGGAGCAGGCAGTCGCTGCTGGCCACCAGTTTGATTACCCCGTCAGCTGGGGCATCGACTTGCAGACCGAGCACGAGCGCTTCCTGACCGAGGAGCACTTTAAGCGCCCGACCTTCGTGACCGACTACCCGGCCGAGATCAAGGCGTTCTACATGCGCATGAACGAAGACGGCAAGACCGTCGCCGCCGCCGACTGCCTGGTGCCGGGCATCGGCGAGATTATCGGCGGCTCCCAGCGCGAGGAGCGCCTGGATCTGCTCGAGGCCCGCATCAAGGACCTGGGCATGAATCCCGAGCAGTACAAGTACTACCTTGACCTGCGCCGCTACGGTTCCTGCAAGCACGCCGGCTACGGTCTGGGCTTCGAGCGCTTGGTCATGTATCTGACCGGCGTGGGCAACATCCGCGACGTCCTGCCGCACCCGCGCACCGTGGGCAACGCCGACTTCTAATCGTCGGACGCTAGCTCGCGTCGCCACACGCCAACGCTCATCGCACAAGCGCCTCTCGACATCGGTCGAGAGGCGCTTTTTTCAACAGCATCCGTCAAGCTTTTGGCAAGGTTTTGGTCAGTTGAGCAGGGCTGTTGAAAACTCGACCCGCCGTTTGCCGACGACTACCGACCGCCCAGAGCGCCCTGCGCCCCTGGGAAAGCCCCGCGTCCTAGGCTCCATACCGTCGCCACCCAAAACGGAAAGGACGTGGGCACCATGACCGAAGCCGCTGTTGAAACCTACGACACCACGACGAGAGGCGCCGCCTCGATGGCAGCCTATCGCGCCGTTCGTATCCTGCAGCTCTTGAGCGAAAACACCGGCGAAGACAAGGCCATGCTTTCCGATGAGCTGATCCGGCGCCTCGCCCATCCTGACGACCCCGCCCGCATGCCCATCTCGGCGGCGCGGCGCAGCATCTACACCGCCATCTCCGCGCTTCGCCATGCCGGATACGAAATTGAGTACAAACGCGGCGTGGGCTACAAACTTCTTACCCGCCCGCTCACCGATGAAGAGATCATCCGGCTCCACGGTATGGTCATGCGCAACCGCTCCACGCCTATCGCTATCCGCAAGAGCATGGCGCAGCACTTAGTTGCCATGGCGAGCGCCGACGTTCGCGGCTACCTCGATACACCCGAACCCGCTCCAAGCGCAGGCAGCAAGGCTACCAAGGCAACACGCACGCCCATCAAGCGCATCGACACGTGCGAGCTCGTCGAGCAGGCCATCGACCACGGAACCACGGTGAGTTTTGATATTTCGAGCGTCACGACACGCGGCGAAACCGAAGCAGCACGGATGACACTCCGTCCCTTTGCCATCAGGCAGCGCGATGGCATCTCGTATCTGCTGGGAACGGTCTACGACGCCCGAGGCACCGACGATACGCTGCGCACCGTCGAGATCGCCCGTATGAGAAACGTCAGCACGCGCCTGCTCGACGGCAAGAAGCTCTTCGCCGCCCTAGACGAGGACGACGCCTCCTCCGCCGCATAAGACCCTCCGCCGCCCATTCGACTACCCGCACCGCCCATCCGATTCTGTATTAAAAAACCCGCCAGGCTGTTGTAAAAATGGACATCAGCGCTACTATAGTTCCACTTGCACTTTGTCCCAGTGCAGTGTTTCCAGCCATTTTTATACTGGGGGTAATGATATGAAGGACATCACCATCAGCCGCAGGAGCCTTCTGGTCTCCGCCGGCCTGCTCGCGCTCGCCCCGCTCGCCGGATGCGGCGGCAACTCTGGTTCCGGCTCCGCTGCCGCCGGTTCCGACTACACCATCGGCGTTCTGCAGCTCACCGAGCACTCCGCGCTCGATGCCGCCAACGACGGCTTCGTCAAGGCCATCAAGAAGAGCGGCCTTAAGGTCAAGATCGACCAGAAGAACGCCCAGAACGACCAGTCCACGTGTAAGTCCATTGCCGACAAGTTTGTGGGCGACAACGTCAACCTGATTTATGCCATCGCCACGCCCGCCGCGCAGGCTGCCGCCGGCGCCACGGCCGATATCCCCATCGTGGGCTGTGCCATCACCGACTACGCCGCCTCCGGCCTGGTCCAGGACAACGACAAGCCGGGCACCAACGTCACGGGCGCTTCCGACCTCACCCCGGTCGCCGAGCAGCTCGAGATGATGCAGAAGGTCCTGCCCGACGTTAAAAAGGTCGGCCTGCTCTACTGCACCGCCGAGTCCAACTCCGACGTCCAGATCAAGGCCGCCAAGAAGGAACTCGACAAGCTGGGCCTGGAGTACACCGATTTCACCGTCTCGAGCTCCAACGAGATTCAGTCCGTCGTCGAGTCTGCCGTGGGCAAGGTCGACGCGCTGTACTCCCCCACCGACAATACCATCGCCGCGGGTGCCTCGCAGGTCGGCCAGATCTGCAAGGAAAACAAGCTTCCCTTCGTGACTGGCGAGGAGGGTATGTGCATGGCCGGCGGCCTGTTCACCCTCTCCATCAACTATGAGGACCTGGGCTACGCCGCGGGCGAGATGGCCGTTAAGATCCTGAAGGGCGAGGCCAAGCCCGAGGATATGCCGATCAAGCACCTCTCGAGCAAGGACCTGGTCGTCGTCAAGAACGACGAAATGGCCGAGGCCCTGGGCATCGACCTTTCCGCCCTGGACGCGTAATGCCATACGCGGCATGCGTCTAGAGCCCGTGCTCGCGCTTTAGCCGCGTTATTCAATATCTGAGCCACAGGGGCGGGCGCTATAGACCGGCGTCCGCCCTGCTTGTTTCAGGTAAAACAAAACGTCTGTCCGTAACTCTTCTATGCATTGTTACCGCTATTATGGTGAATCACGTGTCCACCCTATCCTAGGAGGTATGAAGCATGCTCATTGCATTGCAGGGCGCCGTTTCGCAGGGCGTCCTCTGGGGCATTATGGTGCTTGGCGTGTTTATCACGTTCCGCCTGCTCGACATCCCCGATATGACCTGCGACGGCAGCTTTGCCCTCGGCGGCTGTGTCTGCGCCGTGCTCATCGTCAATAACAACGTCGACCCGCTGCTCGCCGTGCTGGCCGGCATGTGCGCCGGCGCCATCGCGGGCGCCGTCACGGGCATTCTGACCACCGTCTTCGAGATTCCCGCGATCCTCGCCGGAATCCTCACCCAGATCAGCCTGTGGTCCATCAACCTGCGCATCATGGGCAAGTCCAATACGCCCATTCTTGCCAAGGGCACCGTGTTCTCGGCCGTCAGCAATATGACCGGTCTGCCGCAGTCCACCGTTGCCATCATCTTGGGCATACTGCTCGCCGTGGCTATCGTTGCCATCCTGTATTGGTTCTTTGGCACCGAGATCGGCTCGGCGCTGCGCGCCACCGGCAACAACGAGTACATGATCCGCGCTCTGGGCGTCAACACCAACTCCACCAAGATGATCGCCCTCGTGCTCTCCAACGCCCTCATCGGCCTTTCGGGCGCGCTCATCTGCCAGAGCCAAAAGTATGCCGACATTGGTATGGGCACCGGTGCCATCGTTATCGGTCTTGCCGCCATTGTTATCGGTGAGGTGCTCGGCCGTCTGCTGCCCGGCGGCCTCACGCAGTTTAGCGTCCGTCTTGCCTCCGCCGTCTTTGGCTCCGTGGTGTACTTCCTTATCCGCGCCATCGTGCTGCAGTTGGGCATGGACGCCAACGACATGAAGCTGCTCTCCGCCGTAATTGTCGCTGTGGCCCTGTGCGTGCCCGTGGTTTGGGAGCGCTATAAGCTCCGCAGCTCCTACACGAAGGGGGATGAGGCAGATGCTTAAGCTCTCGCACGTCAAGAAGACCTTTAACAAGGGCACCGTCACCGAGAAGCGCGCGCTCACCGGCGTCGACCTCACCCTGAATGACGGCGACTTTGTAACCGTGATCGGCGGCAACGGCGCCGGCAAGTCCACGCTGCTCAACATGATCGCCGGCGTGTACCCGCTCGATTCGGGCGTTATTGAGCTCGACGGCACCGACATCTCGCGCCTGAGCGAGTCGCAGCGTGCCAAGTACCTGGGCCGCGTGTTTCAGGACCCCATGCGCGGTACCGCTGCCGACATGCAGATCGCCGAGAACCTGGCCCTCGCCAAGCGTCGCGGCCAGCGTCGCGGCCTTTCGTGGGGCGTCACCAAGGCCGAGAAAGATGAGTACGTTGAGCTGCTCAAGCGCCTGGACCTTGGTCTGGACACGCGTCTCAACGCCAAGGTCGGCCTGCTCTCGGGCGGCCAGCGCCAGGCACTCACCCTGCTGATGGCCACGCTCACCAGGCCGCGCCTGCTACTGCTCGACGAGCACACCGCGGCCCTCGACCCCAAGACGGCCTCTAAGGTGCTCAACCTGACCGAGGAGATCGTCGACGAGAACCGCCTGACCACGCTCATGGTCACGCACAACATGAACGACGCCATCCGTCTGGGCAACCGTCTGATCATGATGCACGAAGGCCACGTGATCTACGACGTGGCGGGCGATGAGAAGAAGTCGCTCACCGTAGCCGACCTGCTGCAGAAGTTCGAGGAGGTCTCGGGCGGCGAGCTCGCCAACGACCGCATGCTGCTAAGCTAAACCTACCAAAAAGGGACAGGTTTATTTTGGCAGGTTTTATCTGCGCAAACGTCAAAACCGCCGCAAAGGGACAGACGTCCTTGCGGCGGTTTTCGCATATTATGTCGATAATCCGATATTCAACCAGACATTCTGGCTAAGGACTAAGGAAACTGCCATGAAAAGACTCCCCCGCTTTGCGTTAGCCGCCGCGTTGTTTGCCGGCACGCTCGCAGGCATCCCAAGCCTCGCTTTCGCGGGGAACCTGCCCGCCGCTATTGACGGCTCCGTGGCCGTCATGCACACCAACGACATCCACGGCAGCTACAAGTACAGCTACAACGCAAGCAAGGGCACCGGCACTGTGGGCTTTGATGGGCTGGCGGTTCTCTATAGCGCCCAAAACAGCGCCCCCGATCTTTTGCTCGATGCGGGCGACACCTTCCACGGGCAGTCCTTCGCCACCATGAGCGAGGGCAAGAGCATCGCCGAGCTCATGGACACCTTCTATGTAGACGGCTACGACGCGACCACGCCGGGCAACCACGACTGGAGCTACGGCGCGGACAAGCTCCGCACCATGACCGGCTACAGCACCGCCGGCACGCCCTTCGCCATGCTCTGCGCGAACGCGAAGTCTACGAGCGGCGTATGGAGCTCGAGCATCACGAAAACGCTCGATCGCACCTGGGAGGATAGCGAGGATCACTCCACATTCGACTACAAAATCAAGGTCGGCGTCGTGGGTGCCATGGATGAGTCGCTGGGATCCTCGCTGCGCGCGGACCTGGTCGCGGGCACGTCGTTCTCGAGTGCCACGAACGCCATCAATACCGAGGCAGAGCAGCTGCGCAAGGAGGGCTGCGATGTTGTTGTGTGTATCGCGCACACGCTCGACGCAAAGACCTTTGCCACGCGGCTCCGTGGCGTCGATGCCCTTATCGCAGGCCACGAGCACATCAACCTTAACGAGAAGGTGACGGGAGCCGACGGCAAGACGATCCACGTTGTCGAGGCAGGCAGCGCCTTTGCCGAGGTGGGGCTGCTTTCCATTCCGTACAAGTACGACACCAATGGCACCGAGACGACCGACGATGACACGGTCACGGTCCCTGCAGACGGCAGCGACGAGAAGCTCTACACCGTCAAGAACGTCAACGACCTTTTGGCAGACCCCGACAAGGGCTCCGACTACCAAAGCTGCCTTGAAGCCGTCCGCAACAAGATCAAGCCGCTCGACGAGGCCTTTGAAAACGAATCGAACAAGGTGCTCGGCACATCCACCACCAACTATTTCTACGGCGAGGACGCCGCAGGCACGCATGGTTGGGAAATGGTGCGCACCACCGATTTCCGCCCCAGCAAGGAGGACGACACCACCAAAGCCCAGACCATCGGCCACGTGATTTGCGGCTCCTATCTTGCCTTGACGGGCGCAGACCTCGCTATCGAAAACGCTGGCGGCATCCGCGGCGGCATCGCGGCGGGCAACGTGACCGCCGGCAACGTCATCGCCATCTCGCCCTACGGCAACACCGTGGAGACCTGGACCATGACCGGCGCGGACTTCCTCGCAGCGCTCGAGCACTCGCTACAAATTAGCGACGATTGCAACGACAGCTACGAGCTTCAGCAGGCTTATGTGACGGCCGGTCACACCGAGCAGGAGGCGCAAGACAAGTACAAGTGGCGCGATGACTCTGGCAGCGTTCTCTCCTTTGGCGGCATCAACGTGACGATTGATTGGACGCAGCCCGAAGGCAAGCGCATTGTGAGTGCCACACTCACCAAAGACGGCAGCACGCTCGATCCCACCAAGACCTATACCGTCGCCACCAACAACTACATCATCACCAACACGACCGACTTCCCCACCTTCGCAAACGCCACCAAGTACACCGAGTGGGGCACGTGCGAGGCGGCGCTGAGGGCGCTGATTGGGCAGAACGGCTGGGAGAGCAAGATGGCCGGGCTCGCCGGCACCATCAGCTTTGGCTCCACTGCCGTGGACCCCACGCCCACACCGGCCCCGACGCCTAAGCCCTCGCCTAAGACGGACACGGCGACCACGAAGGTCATCACCAAGAAGACGACCGGTAAGCTCGCCGCAACGGGAGACCGCACGCTGGCAGTAGTTGGCGCGTGCCTTATCGGCGGCATCATCGTCATCATGCTCGGCATTATCTGGAAGCGTCGACGCTAAGCTACACCGCCGGGCCTTGCAGCCCCACCGCGTAAACTTTATATCGAGCACAGAAGCCCGTCCGAATTTGATCGGACGGGCTTCTTGGTGGGTATCATGGTTGGACGATCATTAGGAGGTTTCCCTACATGGAATTGTTTGAGCCGATTCTTCATTTCTTTGAGCAACGGTGGGTCCACAACATCATCTGGGCCGTCATCTTGGCGATAGGCACCGCCGTCGCCGCCAAGGTCGTATCCAAGACCCTGAACCATCTGCTTAACCGAGACGATAACCCGCTACCGGCATCGAGTATCTTCATCAACATCGCGCGCGCCGTCATCTGGATGATCGGCGGCAGCTTTATCCTCGACAACTGTTTTGGCATTAATGCAAACGCCCTCGTCGCCGCTCTTGGCGTCGGCGGCATCGCCATCTCCCTGGGTTTCCAGGACACGCTCTCAAACCTTATCGGCGGCATGCAAGTGACCTTTATGGGCATCATCAAGCCCGGCGACAATATCGAGGTCGGCGGTGTGTCGGGCGTGGTCCAAGACATCACTTGGCGCCATACAACGATTGAGGATGCCTGTGGACAGACCATCATTGTGCCCAACTCCAACATCTCCAAGAACACGCTCGTGCATTTGATGCCCTTTGGACGCGTGGCCGTGCCCGTTGCCGTAAAGGACACGTCTAAGTGGGCTTCCCTTGACGCGCTGGCAGACGAGCTCACGAGCGCAACCAAAACGGCCGTCTCGCCCATCTCGGGCTTTGACAAAGAGCCCTACGTGCTCTTTAGCGAAATCGGCGACTTTGGCATCAAGGGAAAGATCATCTTTATCGTCAGCGACGACAGCACCACCTTCACGGCAGCCGACGCCTGCATCCGCGCCATCGCCCCTATCATCGCCTAACCCGCCAAAAAGGGACAGGCACCTTTGTGGTGGTTTTCATTCGTGGTACCATGGTTTATATAGTTGTTTAAACGACTAAGGGAGCAACATCATGGAAGAGGCCTATCGTCAAGCACGCAAGCGCGGCGAGCAAGGACGCCGACGCGCCATTAGCCAAAGCGAGCATCCATACCTTACGGACCTCGACAGCTTGGTTGCTCAGCTCCCCTTAGGTCAGCGAGAGAATGTCGGCCTGCGGGATATTCCGCTCGAAATGGTCGTCGGCACGGTCACCAAAGGCCGTCAGTCCGCCTTTTCGTGTAACTTTATGCCCCTGCTTCCGTTTAGCACCGAGTTCGCCCGCAAGTGGTCCAACCTCTACGACATCCAGGTAACCGAGGGCTATCGCGACCCCATCATCGTCACCGAGTTCATGCATCGGTTCTATGTCCAGGAAGGCAACAAACGCGTCAGTGTCCTCAAATTCCTAGACGCCCCGACGGTTTCGGCCAAGGTCACCCGTCTCTACCCCGGCACATGGGATTCCGTCGAAAGCCGCCTGTACGGCGAGTTCTGCGCGTTTTGGCGCGTCTGCCCCCTATACGAGATCGAGTTCTCGCGTGAGGGAAGCTACGAAACGCTCGCCAAGATGCTCGGTCAGAACCTTATCGAAAAATGGACGCAGAAAAAGGTCGACTACCTGCGCCACACTTTCCTGCTCTTTAAGCGTGCCTACCTTCGCGCAGGCGGCGATCACCTGGACATTACGCCCGCCGACGCCATGCTCGTCTACCTCAATGTGTACAACCAGGACCGCCTGCTGGATACGGCGACGGATATCGTCGTAAACCGCCTGTGCAAGATCTGGCGCGAGCTGGTCATTGCCGGCAAAAATGACGAGGACAAGGTCAATCTTGTCGAAGCACCGAGCGTCGACGAGGAGGAGACGCCCGCCAAGTCCACCTCTGGCGTGCTCAACTTCTTTATGGGCAAGACCGTCTACTCGACGGCCAACCCCCTGCGCATCGCCTTTATCCATGAGTTCCCCTGTGCGACGTCGAGCTGGGACAGCCTGCACGACCAAGGGCGTCAGTATCTCGATGAGCACTTTGGCGGTATCGTGCGCACCGAGGCGTTCGAGGACTGTCACGATCCGGATGTGTTCTACGCCGCCGTGGAAACGGCTGTCAAACATGGAGCAAACGTCATCTTCTCGACCTCGCACCGCCTGATGGAATACACGCTCAGGGCTGCCGTTGAGTATCCCCAGGTTCGGTTCCTCAACTGCTCTATCGGCCTTCCCCATCAAATCGTCCGTTCGTACTTTGGCAAGATGTACGAGGCCAAGTTTCTGCTGGGCGCCCTTGCGGCCAGCATGGCGGACAACCACCGCATCGGTTACCACGCGTCGGTCTTCGCCTCGGGCGCACTCAGCGAGATCAACGCCTTTGCGATTGGCGCCTCGCTGCTCGACCCGCGCGCGCAGGTCATCCTCACCTGGGGCGATGTTCCCGCCGGTGGTCTTGCCGAAGCCATGTGCCGCGAAGGCGTAAGCGTCATGACCGGCGCTGACATGTCAAAGTCGCTCGAAGACCCAACGGCCTACGGGCTTCACCGCTTGGTCGACGGCAAAGTCACCGGCATCGCCATGCCCGTATGGAACTGGGGCCGTTACTACGAGCTCATCGTTCGCAGCCTTCTTCACGGCACGTGGGACGAGACCAGCGACGACAACCAAGTGCGCGCCGTCAACTACTGGTACGGCATGAGCTCCGGCGTTATCGACATTCGCTACGCTCCGGGCCTGCCTTATCAGACGCGCAAGCTTGTTCAGCTCCTCCGCAATGGCATTGTTGAGGGATCCATCAACCCCTTTGGCGGCGAGCTCCACAGCCAGAACGGCGTGGTACAGATCGAAGGCTTCCCTCCGCTGCCGAGCACGCAGATTGTCGAGATAAATTGGCTGGCGGACAACGTGGTAGGCACCATTCCGCAGCTCGACGATGAGCCGAAAGTCCCTGCCCTATGAAAATCCTTGCCATAGCCGATACCGAAGAACGATGCCTTTGGGAGTGCTTTCGCAAGGAACGCTTTGAGGGAGTCGACCTGATTTTGTCCGCCGGCGATCTGGACCCGGACTATCTTGAGTTTTTGGTTACGGTCATCAACAAACCGCTCATCTACGTGCGCGGCAATCACGATGACCGCTACGCACGTCATGCACCGGGCGGATGTATCTGCGTGGAAGACAGCGTGTACACGTACCGAGGGATTCGCATTGCGGGCCTTGGCGGGTCCATGCGTTATCGCGACGGCGCCAACATGTACACCGAACGCGAGATGTCCAAGCGCATGCGTAAGCTGTCGCGTAAGGTTAGGATGGTCGGCGGGTGCGACATTCTGCTTACCCATGCACCCGCCGCCGGTATGGGTGATCTGGACGATCTACCGCATCGAGGATTCGAGTGCTTTAACACAGCACTCGAATCCTGGAATCCCGACTACATGGTGCACGGGCATGTGCACAAAAGCTACGGTTGCGATTTTCAGCGCGAACGGCAGCATGCGTGTGGAACGACGATCATCAACGCCTGCGGCTATACGCAGTTTGAGCTCGACCAGACGCGCTACCCCATCCGCGGCTGGCAAGCAGCTTGGCTCAACTCGCAAACCATGCGCCGCGAGCTCAAACGCCACGATGCCATCGAGTCCTCAACTGCCAGAACCCCCTGGTAACCACCACAAAGAGGACACTGTCCCCTTTGAGGTGGTTTTGACGCGATAGCAAGAAACCCGGTCCTGCACGGGGCAGAACCGGGTTTCTTTAGCAATGCTTGCTTTGCTCAGGCAGTAACTGTTAGTTACTCAGCCAGGAAGTCACGCTGGACAGCGGGATCGACCTTGACGCCAGGACCCATGGTGGAAGACACGGAGATGGACTTGACGTACTTGCCCTTAGCAGAAGAGGGCTTGACGCGCAGAATCTCGGTGTACAGGGCAGCGTAGTTCTCGACGAGCTGCTGCTCAGAGAAGGACTTCTTGCCCAGGGGCACGTGGCAGATGCCGTAGCGGTCGGCACGATACTCAACGCGGCCAGCCTTGAGCTCGGAGACCATCTTGGCGACGTCCATGGTCACGGTGCCGAGCTTGGGGTTCGGCATGAGGCCACGGGGACCAAGGATCTTACCGATACGACCAACCTTGGCCATCATGTTCGGCGTAGCGATAGCGGCGTCGAAGTTGATCTCGCCCTTCTGAATCTGGGCGACGAGCTCGTCGGAACCGATGATGTCGGCGCCGGCAGCCTCAGCCTCGCGGGCCTTCTCGCCCTCGGCGAAGACGGCAACACGAACGGTCTTGCCGGTGCCGTGGGGCAGGGAGATGGAACCACGGATGTTCTGGTCAGCCTTACGAGTATCGATGCCCAGACGGAAGTGGGCCTCGACGGTCTCGTCGAACTTGGCGGTGTCGAGCTCCTTGATGAGCTTGGCAGCCTGAAGGGGGGTGTAGAGCGTGGCGCGGTCGATCTTCTCGGCAGCGGCGTTATAGCTCTTACCATGCTTAGCCATGTGCATTACCTCCTGTGGTTAAACGGGCGTGAGCCCTCCCACATCGTATCGTGTGCCCTATTGCACACATTTAACGGGCGCCCCGGTCGGAGCACCCGTCGTTACCATAAGAAATCGCTACTCAGCGATGGTGACGCCCATGGAACGGGCGGTACCGGCGATGATCTTCTTGGCGGCGTCAATGTCGTTGGCATTGAGGTCCGGCATCTTGATCTCGGCGATCTTGGTGAGCTGCTCCTGGGAGAGCTGACCAACCTTGTCGGCCTGGGGCTTAGCGGAACCAGACTTGAGGTTCAGCTCCTTCTTGATGAGGTGAGCCGCCGGCGGGGTCTTGGTGATGAAGGAGAAGGACTTATCCTCGTAGACAGAGATCTCAACGGGGATGATGTCGCCCTTCTTGTCCTGCGTCTCGGCGTTAAAGGCCTGGCAGAACTGCATGATGTTCACGCCAGCAGCGCCCAGGGCGGGGCCGACGGGAGGAGCGGGGTTAGCTGCACCAGCAGGAATCTGGAGCTTAATGACGTTGGCAACCTTCTTCTCAGCCATGGTCATTCCTTTCGAATCACGAGTGTGAAGTACTTGCTATATCGTAAGCACGCACGTGTTAGAAGCACTCCTGAGATGAGCAGTCACAGAAGAAGCACGCTCGCGCGAACGGACGAAAACTTAAGCGATGACAGCGACCTGGTTAAAGTCGAGCTCGACCGGCGTCTCGCGGCCAAAGATCATCAGCGTGACCTTGAGCTTGCCAGCCTCGGTGTTAACCTCGGAGACCTTGCCATCAAAGTCGGTAAGCGGGCCATCGGTGACGCGGACGGACGTGCCGACCTGAATATCAACCGAGGTGCGCTTGGGCGAATCGCCCTTACCGGGACGACGAGTCATCTTATTGTACTCGTCGCGGGAAAGCGGAGCGGGCTTGCCGTTGCCGCCTAGGAAACCGGTGACGCCAGGCGTGTTACGAACACACGTCCAAGCATCGTCATCCATCTCCATGCGGACCAGGACATAACCCGGGAAAATCTTGGAATCCTTGGTCTCGCGCTTGCCACCCTCTTTAATCTCGGTGACGCGCTCCATAGGAATCTCGATATCAAAGATACGGTCCTGCATGCCCATGGTCTCGATGCGATGCTCGAGATCGGACTTAACGCGGTTCTCGTATCCAGAGTAAGTGTGAACGACGTACCAACGCTTAGACATGGTTTAGCCCCTCAATCCAGAGAACAGAGCAAGAGCCTCGCCAAAGCCAGCATCGAGCAGAGCGATGACGACGCCGACGACGACCAGAGAAGCGCAGACGACGACCGAGTAGTTCACGAGCTCCTTCTTATCGGGCCACGTGACACGCTTCATCTCGGACTTGACCGAAGCGAAATACTTCTTGGTGCGGGCGAAGAAACCAGGCTTCTCGTTCTTCTTGGACTTCGCAGCCTTCTCGTTCTTCTTGGCAACGGCCTTCTTGGCCTCAACCTTGGAGTTGGCGGCAGCTTTGTTGGCAGGTGCCGGCTGCTGAGCCTTCTTCTTGTTCTTCTTGTTGGCCATTTGGGTTACCTCCGCGCGATGCGCTTATACATGAGTAAACCGTAAGCCCCCAAGTGGGAGCTTACGGAATAATGACTGGCACGCCAGGAAGGACTCGAACCCTCAACACTCGGTTTTGGAGACCGATGCTCTACCAATTGAACTACTGGCGTATGTGACTAGAGACTAGCGAGTCTCTTTGTGCAGCGTGTGGTGACGGCACCAGGGGCAATACTTCTTGATCTCCATACGATCAGGCATGGTCGACTTGTTCTTGGTGGTCGTATAGTTGCGGCGCTTGCACTCAGTGCACGCAAGAGTAACTAGAGTACGCATGTATCCTGAACCTTTCATTTCCGCCCCGTACGGGCACGAGTTGTTACTTTATCAGCTCCACGTAAGTGCTGTCAATGAAAACCTCGAGTCAATTGGTTCTCGGTGGATCCATTCATATTTGGAACACATCAATGAAGCCATCGAGAGCTAATCGACGGTGCATCCAGGACCATTATCGATCCTCTCGACACCAGCAACGGCTCAATATCCATTGCAGAAAAGAACCCGGCACCCATATAAGTGCCGGGTTCTCTAAGTCAGCTATATCAAAGAGCTAATTTACTCAATGATCGTGGAGACGATGCCCGAACCGACGGTGTGGCCACCCTCGCGGATAGCGAAGCGCAGGCCCTCCTCCATGGCGATCGGGTGGATGAGGTCGCCCTCGATGGTGATGTGGTCACCAGGCATAGCCATCTCGGTGCCCTCGGGGAGCTTGACCGTACCGGTAACGTCGGTGGTACGGAAGTAGAACTGAGGACGATAACCATCGAAGAACGGGGTGTGACGGCCGCCCTCCTCCTTGGTCAGAACGTAGATCTCGCCGGTGAACTTGGTGTGCGGGGTAACCGAACCGGGCTTGCAGAGAACCTGGCCGCGCTCGATGTCCTCACGCTTGATGCCGCGGAGCAGCAGACCGACGTTGTCGCCAGCCTCGCAGAAGTCCATGGACTTACGGAACATCTCGATACCGGTAACGACGGTGTTCTGGGTATCCTTGATGCCGACGATCTCGACGGGCTCGTTGAGCTTGAGCTCACCGCGCTCGACACGGCCAGTAGCAACGGTACCACGGCCGGAGATGGTCATAACGTCCTCAACGGCCATCAGGAACGGGAGGTCGTTGTTACGAGCAGGCGTCGGGATGTACTCGTCGACGGCCTTCATGAGCTCGCGAATGGCGTCCATCCACTTGGCGTCGCCCTCGAGAGCGCCCAGAGCGGAGCCACGGATGACGGGGATGTCGTCGCCGGGGAAATCGTACTCGGAGAGGAGCTCACGGGTCTCCATCTCGACGAGGTCGATGAGCTCGTCATCGTCGACCATGTCGCACTTGTTCAGGAAGACGACGATGTAGGGAACGCCGACCTGACGGGCGAGCAGGATGTGCTCGCGGGTCTGAGCCATGGGGCCGTCGGTAGCAGCGATGACCAGGATAGCGCCGTCCATCTGAGCAGCGCCAGAGATCATGTTCTTGACGTAGTCAGCGTGGCCCGGGCAGTCAACGTGAGCGTAGTGACGGGCAGCAGTCTCGTACTCGACGTGGGAGACGGAGATCGTAATGCCGCGCTCGCGCTCCTCGGGAGCCTTGTCGATGTTCTCGAACGCAGTGAAGTCAGCCTTGCAGCCCTCGGTCTCAGAGAGAACCTTGGTGATGGCGGCGGTCAGCGTGGTCTTGCCGTGGTCGACGTGACCAATGGTGCCGATGTTAACATGCGGCTTAGTGCGCTCAAACTTCTCTTTGGCCATAAAGCCCTCCTCTAAACAGGTCGTCCCCGGACGGGACTTTGCCTTTATACCATAGTGGCCTCTCAACATACTATTGAGAAGCCACCGTGTTACCTATGGTAGCGGTGACTGGATTCGAACCAGTGACGCCACGGGTATGAACCGTGTGCTCTAACCAACTGAGCTACACCGCCGGATGGAGCCTGCAACCAGACTTGAACTGGTGACCTCTTCGTTACCAACGAAGTGCTCTACCGACTGAGCTATACAGGCACTTGACGGGTGGGAGCTATAGGATTCGAACCTATGTAGGCAGAGCCAACGGGTTTACAGCCCGTCCCCATTAACCACTCGGGCAAACTCCCAATCGTTCAAGTATCCGCAGGTCCTTTGGTCTTTTGGACCGCCGCCCCCGCGAACGAAAAAGATAATACGATGCAACCTTGGGGGCTGTCAACGAAAACCTCTAAATACACGGTGCCGGGCGTATCTATATAGCTGTGACCTGCGGTTTTGTTGAGTTTGGATATGAAGGACGGTGGTTTTGGATACTGAGGTGACGTTTCCCGAGGTAACACTTTGGTGTAGTGGAGTACACCTTCAGTATCGAACTTCGATACCGGCTTATTTGCACCTATATATAGGTCGAGATCGGAGCTTCCCAGACGGAAGATTGCTCTTCCCAGCAAAATCGAGCGTGGATAATCTCCCACCTTTGGCGTGTCACTGGGCCCAAACCAGCAGATTATCCACGCTCATTCACTAGGCGGAAGATTTTCCACGCTCGTGTGTCCGATAATCCACGCTCGATGACGATGACCAACCTCGCCCCGGCCTATGTCTCGATCTGTAACATTTAGAGAACATTTTCTCCCCCATCTGTTACAGATCGAGATGTTTCGCAGAAACCCCCGCTTACGTCTCATTCTGTAACAGTAAGAACGGTTTTCAGCCTCTTCGTGTTACGGATCGAGATGTTATCGGCCTTCCCTTGGCAATGTTTCGATCTGTAACTATAAGGAGGGTCTTCAGCCCACTCGTGTTACGGACCGAGACAAACCTGAAGCTTGGTTGGCGCCAAACACGCTGACTTATCGACATAAATAGAAACGGGCCCTGTCCCACAAGGGAACAGAGCCCGAAACTCTCATGGAGCCAGTGACAGGAATCGAACCTGCAACCCACTGATTACAAATCAGTTGCGCTACCGTTGCGCCACACTGGCACACTTGGCGCTTTCGCGCGAAGCCAGTTAAGAATAAAGGAATTGCGGACGAGGCGCAACAGGCCCTTTGACCGACCACATCTTAAAACCCTTCGCCAGAACGAATAGTTTTAATTACAATTGGCTATATAAAACTATTCGTTTTGGCGAAGGGTTTCGCGATGTTGACTACCAAGGAAGCAGCCGAACTGCTCGGCATCACCCCGCGCAGGGTGCAGGAACTCATTAGGAACGGCGCGCTAACTGCCCGCAAGGCTTCTGGCGTGTGGCTTATCGACAAAGACAGCGTAGACACGCGACTCCGTTCCGTGACCAAAACGGGGGGACGTCCCCGCCGCGGCCACGGTAAGAGCGAGATCGCATTCACCCTCATGAACCGCACCCACGAAGTCGCCCAGCTGGTCTACAGCACATCGCGAAAAGACTTTACCCACATCGGCGCCGACGTCGATCGTACCCACGCCCCTATTGGAGTATTTGGCCCTAATAGCCCCATATCGCTCGACTCCTTCCGCATCTGGTGGCGCGGCCGCGGTATCCCGCTCG
Organism: Collinsella aerofaciens; assembly: GCF_032584215.1. GTDB lineage: Bacteria > Actinomycetota > Coriobacteriia > Coriobacteriales > Coriobacteriaceae > Collinsella. The sequence goes on from NZ_JAWHPN010000003.1 coordinate 28,956, forward strand.
CACGCATTGGGCTAGCCTCCCTGCTTGCAGAAGCCGCAGTCGATGTTCCCGATGAACTCGTGCAGCGAAATCTAGGCCTCTCCTTATCCGACCAGTATTGGATAAGGCCCCAAGGCTCCGGTCTCGCGTGGGAAGATATTAACTTCTTCAATAATGCTTTTGACGACGTCTCTCTCAGCATCGCGTCCTTCGCCCCAGAGGGCAAGGCAGCTGCCGCAAAGCCCGACAACACCTCGGACGGCAATCTTCAAAAGTACTGGACATGCGAGGGTGACCGTCGAATCCTCCACAAGGCAGGTGCGCATCTAAACCAGGAACCCTATAACGAAATGGTGGCGACTGCACTTCACCGTCGCATCCTAAACACCTGCGATTATGTGCCTTACTCGCTCGAGGGCACGGGCACTTCCGCCCTGAGCATATGCGATGTCTTCTTAACTGATGAAGAAGAGTATGTCCCTGCGTTCTATGTAAACCAGCAGGCAAATGCAGACGAGCGACTAACCGATTACGAACGGTATGTAGCAAACTGCGAGGAGCTTGGAGCGACAGATATAAAAGACGCCCTTGACCGCATGATCGTATGTGACGACATCATTGCCAACTACGATCGTCATTGGCGCAACTTCGGCCTCGTGCGAAACGTCAACTCACTGGTCTGCAGACCAGCCCCCATCTTCGATTCGGGCTCATCGCTCTGGTGCAACATATCACTAGAGGAGCTTAGGGCGGGAGAGCACAGTTTTACCAGCGCACAATTTCATTCAAGCCCCGCCAAACAAATGTTGCTCGTTGAGGATATGAGCTGGTTTGACGGGGACAAACTCGAAGGCTTCGTTGACGAGGCAATCGAGATTCTGTCCAGAAACGACGCGCTCACGGCAAGGTTGCCATATCTAAAAGAAGCGCTAACGTGGCGCCTCGAAAGAATGATCGACATCGCTGAATGGAGTTAGCAAGGCAGCATTGCCCCGCCAACTCCCCTACCGTCCGCGCAACGCCTTGAGCTTGGCCAGGGCCTCGGGGCTTAGACGGCTGCCCAGGGTCATCTTGATCTGCGGGGCCTCCTCGGCCTCGTGCACGTCGTTGTCGATCTGTTTGATCTCGTCCACCAGCATACGGCTCGAGATGCGCGTGACACCCTTGCCCATGACGACGGCCTGGATCGTGCCGTCGCTCGATACCACGGAGCATGCGCGGCCTTCCTCGCGCGCCTCGATGCAGAGCTTTTGCACCACGGTATCGGCTGAAACACCCGTCGGCGAGAACTCGATGCGCACGCCGCGGGCCGGCAGGTTGGGACGTTCACTGGAGATATTGCCCGCGCCGTCAAACACGATCACGGCCTCGTAACGGCCCTGGGCAAAGGCAGCAACGTCGTTGATGAGGGCGGTGCGCGCCATATCGTGGACGTCGCTGGAATACGGATCGTCGGAATGGTCGTACACGAGCTTTTCGTAGCGCGGCGTGCAGTGGATCACGTTGTAACCGTCGACCACCAGCAGCTCGGGCTTGTTGGAGTGCACCGTCGAGACTGGGTCGGCGATAGCCTGCGCAAACGCATTGCCGCCCACGCCGTAGGTCGCGGCCGAAACAATCGGCTTGGCCGAGCCCTCGCCAAAGCGCTTGGCCTTGGACTTGGCACGGTTCTTCTTGGACATGCGCTACTCCTCCCCCATGAGCTCGCCGGCGTTGCGGCGCAGCCACTCAAAGCAGAGGGCCGTAGTCGCCTGGGCAACATTGAGGCTCTCGGTCATGCCGCGCTGGGGAAGCTTGGTCAAAAAGTCACATTTCTCGAGCACTAGACGCGAGATGCCGTCGCCCTCGGAGCCCATGACGAGCGCCACGCGACCCTCGAAGGGAGCATCCCAGCAACTGCCTTCGGCGTGCTCAGAGGCACCGCCCACCCAAAAGCCAGCGGCCTTGAGGTCATCGAGCGCACGGGCGATGTTGGGCACCTGCGCGATAGGCAGATGCATGACGGCGCCGGCTGAAGTCTTGTAGCTGCCCACGGTCACGCCGGCGGCACGCTTGTTGGCGATGATGACGCCGGCCGCGCCCACAACCTCGGCGGAGCGCACGATGGCGCCAAAGTTGCCGTCGTCAGTCACGTGGTCGAGCACCACGACAAGTGCCGGGCCCTCGCCTGCGCGGTCGAGAATATCGGCGACATCGGCATAGGGGAAGTTGCCCACCTCGAGCGCAATGCCCTGGTGAGCGCCATGGCTCGACAGTGCGTCGAGTTGCGCGCGCGGCACATACTTAATGCGGACGCCCGCGGCGTTGAGGTCGTCGACCAGGCGCGACAAGGCGGCATCGCGCTCCCCGCCCTCGGCAATGAGCGCGCACTTGATGGGAAAACCAGTGCGCAGCGCCTCGGCGGCAGCACGACGACCTTCGATAAACTCGCCCTTGGGAGCCTGGACAGCGTCGCGGTTGCGATCGCGCTGCGGACGTGTGGCCTGAGTGCGATCACGCTGGCCCTTGGGAGCGGCAGCGCGGTCATTGCGGCGAATCGGACGCGAGCCAGAAGCGGCCTGCTTGCCGCCACGAGGCGCACGCTTGCGATTGTCGGCCATAAAGTGACCTCCTAAATACAACTATCAAACGAAACAAAATAAACGACCGCCCATGAATATTAATTCGGGCGGTCGGTACGGGTTTTCCAAGTGCCCGAGATTGCCGTGAAAGAGGAGCGACGCGTACTTGAGTACGCGAGCGACGGTTTGAACGGCAAGGTCGGGTGCTTGGGAAACCCGCGGGGATTAGAGAGATTTGATACGAGTGCCGGCGGCGGTATCTTCAATCGTCAGGCCCAGGTCCTTGAGCTGGTCGCGGATGGCGTCGGCCAGATCCCAGTTCTTGGCGGCACGGGCCTCGGCGCGGGCCTCGAGAATCTTGGCAGCAGCCTCGTCCACGTCGTCGCCCGTATAGGCAACCAGACCGGCGGCAACGCCCAGCAGACCCAGCGGCAGCTCGACCTTGGGCTCGGGAAGCTCAACGCCAAACGTATCGAGCAGCTCGGCCAGCGTGTCGGCGGCGGCAAGCGCTGCGGCCTTGTCGGCAGCGTCGCCCGCCTGCTCCAAGTACTGGTTGCACTCGGTCACAAAGCCAAAGACGGCACCCATGGCACCAGCAGTGTTAAAGTCGTCGTCCATGCACTCCTTAAAGGCGGCGCGGGTCTCAGCGGCCTTGGCGGCAAACGCCTCGGCGGCAGCCGCATCGGCATCGGCCGTCGCGTGGTTCGCGGCCCAGCGCAGGTTCTCGACCGTACCGGCGATACGCGTGAGCGAGTTCTCGGCACCCTCCAGGCGCTCCCAAGAAAAGTCGAGCGACGAGCGATAGCTCGTCTGCAGCATCAGCAGACGCAGGGCGGCAGCGGAGTGCTGCTCGAGGACCTCGGCCAGCGTAAAGAAGTTGCCGAGCGACTTGGACATCTTCTCGCCGTCTACCAGCAGCATGCCCGTGTGCATCCAGGTGTTGGAGAAGCCCTGGTGCCAGGCGCAGGTGGCCTGAGCGCACTCGTTCTCGTGATGCGGGAAGGCAAGGTCGGAGCCGCCGCCGTGGATGTCGATCGGAGTGCCCAGGTAGCGATGCACCATGGCGGCGCACTCGGTGTGCCAACCGGGACGGCCCTCGCCCCAGGGGCTCGGCCAGCTGGGCTCGCCGGGCTTGGCGGCCTTCCACAGGGCAAAGTCGAGCGGGTCGTTCTTGTCCTCGTTCTCCTCGATGCGCGCGCCAACCATAAGGTCGTCGATGTTGCGGCCCGAGACCTGACCATAGTTGGGATCGCTGCGCACGGCAAAGTACACGTCGCCGTTATCGGCGGCATAGGCATGGCCCTGCTCGATAAGCGTCTTGACCATGGCGATCATGGGGCCGATCTCTTTGGTGGCACGAGGACGCACATCCGGATCGAGCACGTTGGCGGCGCGCATGACGCCGATGAACTTGTCGGAGAACTCCGTTGCGACCTCGGCGGCAGTGCGGCCCTGCTCGTTGGCGCGCTTGATGATCTTGTCATCGACATCGGTGAGGTTCTGGGCGAATGTGACCTCGTAGCCGCTCGCGATGAGCCAGCGGCGGATCACGTCAAAGCTGATGAACGTGCGGGCATTGCCGATGTGGATGTTGTCGTAGACCGTGGGGCCGCACACGTACATGCGGACCTTGCCGGACTCGATGGGCTGGAATTCTTCCTTTTTATGGGTAGCGCTGTTGTAGATACGCATTCGTTACTCCTTAACGGTTTTCTGTAGCAGGCAGACGGCCCAGGCGCCGATTCCCTCGCCCTGGCCTTCCCAACCGAGCTTTTCGGTCGTAGTGGCGGCGACGCCCACGTTTTCGACGTCAACGCCCAGGGCATGGGCAAGGTTGGCGCGCATGGCATCGCGGTGCGGGGTGATCTTGGGTTGCTGACAGGCAATGGTGCAATCGGCATCGACAAACTCGAAGCCCAGCTCGCGCGCATAGTCCATTACGCGGGCGAGCAGCACCATCGAATCGGCACCCTCATAGGCGGGGTCGGTATCGGGGAATAGCTTGCCGATGTCTCCCCCGCGACAGGCGCCCAGAATGGCGTCGGCCAAGGCGTGCGCGAGCACATCGGCATCCGAGTGGCCCAGCAGGCCGCGCTCGTAGGGAATGTCGACACCGCCGATGATACATCGACGCCCCTCCACCAGACGGTGAACGTCGTAGCCATGGCCAATGCGCAGGTTACTGAACATGGGGAAGGTCCTCTCCCTCGGCCATGCGGCCAAGCAGGATCGCGGTTACGGGACGCAAGTCCTCGGGCACCGTCACCTTAAGGTTATCGCGCGGGCTCTGGACGCAGCGGACGCGCCCACCCATGCGCTCGACCAGCGACGAATCATCGGTGCCGGTAAAGCCCTCGGCAATGGCTGCAGCGTGGGCGCGCTTCATAGCATCGACGCTAAAGATCTGCGGCGTCTGCGCGGCCCAATAGAGCTCACGCGGCGGCGTCTCGACGATATTGTCGCCATCGACGATCTTGAGCGTGTCGATCGCGGGCTGGCCGCACACGACACCGTCGAGAGCACGGTCGCTCACGAGCACGTCGATAGCGTGGTCGATGGCCTCGGTCGCAATGAGCGGACGAGCGCCATCGTGAATGGCGACGTATTCAAAGCCCGCCGGAACCGCATGCACGCCGGCACGGGTGGAATCCTGACGGGTATCGCCGGCATCGGCAAAGCTGATGGGCGTGTCATAGTCAAACGGGTCGATGGCCAGGCGGCGCATCTCGGCACGGCGCTCGGCAGGACACACCACTACAATGTGGCCGACCTTGTCGCTACGATCGAACGCGCGGATGGACCAGCTCATAAGCGGACGGCCCGCCACGTTAACGAGCTGCTTGCCGCCGGGGTTACCAAAGCGCTGGCCGCTGCCACCGGCAACGACCACGGCGCATACGGGCGCCATTATGCGTTCCCCTGTTTGGTGCCCTTCATGCGGTACAGCGAGTCCGCAAGAATGGCAGGGTTGTTGACGCCAAAGTCGCCCAGGCGCTCCGGATCCTCGCTGATGTCATCCATGAGCTCCTGCAGCGAGCCGTACTCGTCGACGATCTTCTCGGCCACGCCGTCGCGCACGACGGACACGCGCGAAAGCGTGCGCAGGCCCAGCGGTGTCATGACGGAGTCCTCGTCCAGGTCGTCATAGCCCAGAACTGCCGCCACGTGCTGCGGGTCAGACAGGTCCTTAGGCGTCATGCGACTCAGCTCGGCGCGAATCTTCTCGGCGTTGGCCTCAGAGGAATCGCTTGCGTAGTCGCGGATCATCAAGTCGTATTCGGTATCCATGCTGGAGCCCGCGAGCTGCTCAAGCTGCATCTGCACGAGCTTGCCCTGGTTACCCAGCTTGACGATGCAATCCTTAAGCTCGGTCTTTGCCTGTTGCATGATCTCGAAACTCGAGAAAATGCCGGTGATGTCGGCGAGCGTGACGTAGTCGTCGAGCTCGAGGGCCGTCAGGCGCAGCAAGGAGCGGTCGAGCGACTGACGGGTGGTCTGGAGCGTGGCGACGAGCTGGTTGACCGAGCTCATGATGGTGGTGACGGGCTGGATCTCGTAGCTCTTGCCGTGAACGTACACGTTAACGACGGCGCGACGGGCCGAGACCGAGATCACGATGGCATCGGTGAGCACCGACATGCGAGCGGCAGTACGGTGACGCATGCCCGTCTCACTCGTGGCAAGCGAGGGATCGGGATTGAGGTGGAAGTTGGCGCGCAGGATCTGGGTGAGGTCGCCATCGATAACGATGGCGCCGTCCATCTTGGAAAGCTCGAACAGGCGGTTCGAGGTAAACGAAATGTTGAGCGGGAAGCCGTCGTTACCGGCAGCGAGCACGTTTTCGGTGTCGCCGACGCAGATAAGGGCGCCCAGGTGACCGGCGATGATCATGTCGAGGGCGGTGCGGATCGGCTGACCAGGTGCCGTCAGGCGGATGGCCTGTTCCATACGCTTTTGCAGCTCGTTCTTATCCAAGGCATCGCTCCCATCGTATACGCTCCATAAACGTCAATAAGTTTCTCACGGTTTGCCCCTGTGACGCCCGCAAAATCCGATGCTTACAGAATGAGCGAACACAGCTGAGAGCCCAATCCAAATGAGCTGCTTATGTGGTAGCATCGGGATTCGCATAAATGAGGGAGTAGTCGCGTGATCGGGTTCGCCTCCGGTGGCGCGGCAAGTCAACACACTGGCCGATGCGGCCTGGCTTGCCTTAATGAACGAGACTCGTGGCTGTGCGCGCAACGCGTACGCCACGGGTCTTTTTTGTTACTCCCCCAAGAGGTACACGCGGGCCCGCCCGCAGAGAGGGAGCCAGACTATGGGACTCGCAGAGCTCGTGTTGCTCGCCGTTGGCCTTTCGATGGACGCCTTTGCCGTTTCCATCTGCAAGGGCCTTGGCATGAAGAAGATCAACCTTAAAGTCGCCGTGGTGCTCGGCCTGTTCTTTGGCGGCTTTCAGGCCGGCATGCCCGTAATCGGATGGGCGCTCGGCAGTCAATTCATGGGCTTCATCGGACCCATCGACCATTGGATCGCCTTTATCCTTTTGGCCTTCATCGGCGGCAAAATGCTGTGGGAAGCCTTTACCGAAGACGAGGATGGAGGCGACGGCAAGGATGCCGAAAAGATTGACCTAGGCGAGTACCTGATCCTCGCCATCGCCACCTCAATCGACGCCCTGGCCGTGGGCATCTCGTTCGCCGCGCTTTCGGTCGACATCGTTCCCGCTGTATCGCTTATCGGCGTCACAACGTTCATCTTCTCCGTTGCCGGCGTAGCGATCGGCCACACCTTTGGCGCGCGCTACGAAAAACCCGCCACCATCGTGGGCGGCGTCGTGCTCATCCTCATCGGGCTTAAGATCTTGCTTGAGCATCTAGGGATCCTCGCGATATAAAAAACGCCTCTCATAAGCCAACGTCAATGTAGGAGTCTCATGCAGAGTTTTGCATAATGACTATTCGTGCAGGCTTTTGCATGTCATACTAATATGCAAAAGTCTGCACGTTAGGAGATAGCCGTGGATACCCTTCCCATCACCACACCGCGCCAAGCTGGCATCTACGTGCGCCAGGCACGCGAGACTCAGGGTCTCACCCGTGCCGCCCTCGCCAAAAAGGCCGGTGTTTCGGAGCGCCTGCTCGCATCGCTCGAGCTAGGAGACGCCACCGGCATTCGACTCGACAAGTTGCTGGCGATTTTCGACGCTCTTGGACTGGCACTCGCAGCACAAGGGGATATCGGCGAAGCGAAAAACGAGCGACCAGTCGACGCCCCGCATGCCAATCCGCTGCCTCGCAGCATCCCCAGGCGCCATCACACTCAACGTCCTCATCATCGCAACCGTCGTAGTACCGCCATTCCGGCTCTTCCAGATGTCCCCTTTACATCCGCACTCTACGACGAGGTCTTCGCCGATTTCGCCATGTCCAATCTCGGAGTCTCGATTGCCGCAAACGCATCTAGCAAAACCAAGCCCGAAGGGAAATAGCCAATGGCCAGAACATCACTTCGGACCATTATTTGCGGCGTGCCTGCTGGAACGCTCACGCAAGATGAGAACGGTCTTATCAGCTTTACCTACGATCATGACTATGACGGGCCAGCCCTATCGACCAACATACCCGTATCGAATCGCGCATACGGACAACAGGTCATGAATCCGTACCTGTTTGGCCTTCTACCCGACAGCGAGGACCAACGAAAAGCGATTGCCGCGGAATTCGACGTTAGGCCCAACAATCCCATCGCACTACTCAGCCGTATCGGACTCGACTGTCCGGGCGGCGTGCAATTTTGTGCCGAAGAAGATATCGACGCCGTCCTGCATCGCTCCGGCGAATACCGCCCCATAGACGACCACGAAATTGCTCTCCGCCTCAAGTCGATCAGAGATGACCGCAATGCATCGTGGATGGGCCTAGATGAAAGTTGGTCACTTGGAGGCAATCAGGGCAAGTTCGCTCTCGCACTCATGGACGGTCGCTGGTGCGAATGCATGGGGTCCTCGCCCACGACGCATATTTTCAAAAATGGCGTTATCGGTTTTAAACTCGAGGCTCTCAATGAGTTTGTCTGCATGAAAAGCGCCCAGCGCGCCGGCATCGCAACGGCAAACGTCGAATATCGTATGTTTGAGGACGAACCTGCCCTCATTGTTGAGCGCTATGACCGCGTGAAAGTCAAAGACGGAACGATCAGGCGCCTACATCAAGAAGACCTCTGTCAGGCACTTGGGGTGATGCCCGCCCAAAAGTACACGGCAGACGGCGGCCCGACCACACGCGACATTCAAGAGCTCCTCGTAAATACGAGCCACCATCAACTTAACCTGTATCTGTTTACGCAGATACTGTTCTTCAACGCCATTATCGGCGCACCGGATGCGCATGCGAAAAACTATTCCCTGCTCCTTGGAAACGACGGCGCAGCCATGATGGCTCGAATGTACGATGTCGCATCGGGGCTGGCATACGAGCGCATGCGCCGCCGGGCGCGCCTTGCCATGAGCGTTGGCGGCGAAAATCGTGTGGGGCGCATCGGTCCAGGCGCTATCCGCCGATACCACGGTATGGGCGACCCCGCGCTGGAGGCGGCACTCACCGATGCCGGGCTATCCGAGAAGTTTTGCTTTGCGACCATGATGGACCTCGCCTACGAGGTACCTATTTGCATGGAAGAGGTCATGGTCGAATACGCCGACCTGCCCGGCATGGCGGACCTGCGCGAGCATATGCTCGGCCCCGTCTGCGAAAACTGTCAGCGCACCCTCGACCTCATCAAGGCGGATATGGGCTAGGTGTCCGTAATCTCCCATTTCCCAAAAGAAGAGAGGGGGCACCCGTCGCAAAAGCTCGGGTGCCCCCTCACGTAATGTCATTTGCAATCCACCAGCACGTGGCTCGGACTGCTGCTAGCGCAACCTTTACGCAGCGAGGCGCTTGAGCACGTCGATGAGCAGCTCGTAGAAGCGCTCAGCAGAAGCGAGTTCCATGCTCTCGTCCGGGGTATGGACATCGGAGAGCGTCGGGCCCACGGCGATGGCATCCAGGCCGTGCAGGGCCTCGGCAAACAGGCCGCACTCAAGGCCGGCGTGAATGGACTCGATGCGCAGCTCGGAGCCAAAGAGCTCGCGATAGCTCTCGACAAAGACGTCGCGAACCGGCGAATGCTCGGCATAGCTCCAGCCGGGATACTCAAACTCAAACTTGGCGTCGAAGCCCAGGACATCGGCCAGCGTCTGCAGACGGTCCTTGAACTCGTTCTGCAGCGAGGTGATCGAAGAGCGCGGGGACAGCATAATCTTGACCTCGTCATCGGAGGTGGCGACCACGCCGATGTTGGAGGAAACCTCGACGGAGCCGTCGGTGGCGACGTTGCGGCGAATCACGCCGTTAGGGGCAAGGCGCAGGGCGCGGATGAGGGCAAGCGCGGACTTCTGGTCCATGGCCTCAACCTCGGCGTCGTCGGCAATCTCGACGGTGCAAGTAAAGCCGGGGTCGAAGACCTCGAGCTCGGCAGTGACGTCGGCGATGATGCCCTTTGCGATCTGGGCCGCGGCCTCGGCGGCAGCGTGGTCGGCGTAGACCAGAACAGCCTTGCACTCACGGTTGATGGCGTTGTCCTTGGTGCCGCCGTTAAAGCTAACGATGGCGGGCTCGCCGGCAACCATCAGGCGGTCGATGATGCGGGCCATGATGAGGTTGCCGTTGCCGCGCTCCAGGTTGATATCGCTGCCGGAGTGGCCGCCCAGCAGGCCGGAGATGTCGAGCGTGAGGGTGCTACCGGTCTTGTGCTCGCGCGCGATCGGGCAGGTGTAGGTAACGACGACGCCGCCGGCACAGCTGACGGTGGCAACGCCCTCTTCCTCGGAGTCAAGGTTGATCATGGTGCGGGCGCTAATCTGGGACTTGTCGAGCGTCTCGGCGCCGACCAGGCCAGTCTCCTCGTCGGTGGTGAACACGCACTCGAGGGCCGGATGGGCAATCGAATCGTCGTTGAGCACGGTAAGCATAAGCGCGACGGCGATACCATTGTCGGCGCCCAGAGTGGTGCCGTTAGCGGTGAGGACACCGTCCTTGACGACCAAGTCGATACCGTCGGTCGTAAAGTCGTGCTCGACGGAACCCAGCTTGTCACACACCATGTCGATGTGACCCTGCAGCATTACGGTCGGGGCATTCTCGGCGTCGGCAGATGCGGGCTTGCGAATGATGACGTTGTAGACCTCGTCCTGATACACATCGAGACCGCGCTCCTTGGCAAACGCGACCAGGAAATCGCTGATGCCCTTCTCGTTGCCAGACCCACGGGGGATCGCGCTGACCTCCTCAAAGAAATGGAACAGCTGGGCGGGCTCGTAGCCGGTAATCTTGTAGTCCATGGTGCCTCCTTGGCGCAACTGGTTAGACAGTAAGACATGCGACTTGTATATTCCCAGACTTTGCGTGCATAAACCAGTCGAAAACGCCGAGCGCCCTCGCATCATCGGCTAACGGTGGACCGTATAGCGTAACGGTCACAACTTCCGCAGCTCTACAAATCGAGGCGCCCTTGCCAGAGCGCCTCGATTGCGCGTATCAAATTGTCGCCACGCCCTACAGCGCGCCGGAACCGGCTTGCATCATGCCGCCGGGGCCCGAGGTCACGCCGCCGCTCACGGGCGCGGCGTTGCCGGTGTGCGGTGCCGCCGGGGCGGTATCGCCACCGAGCGTGCCCACCGGACGCGGTGCCGGGATCTCGCCCGTACCGTGGCTAAAGACAAACTTGCCATCGGCCACGTCGCACAGGACGGTATCGCCCTCGCCCCACTCGCCGGCCAGAAGCTCCTCGGACAGCGGGTCCTCGATGAGCTTTTGAATGGCGCGGCGCAGCGGACGCGCACCGTTGGTGAGGTCGGTGCCCTCGGCCACGATCTTGTCATAGGCCGCATCGGTGAGCTTGATGTTCATGCCGTTGGCAATCAAACGCTGACGCAGGTCGTCCACCAGCAGGTGCGCGATCTTGGTGAGATTCTCGCCCGAGAGCTTCTGGAACACCACAATGTCGTCGATACGGTTGAGCAGCTCGGGGCGGAACAGGCGCTTGAGCTCGCCCATCGCGCGGCCGCGGATCTCACTCGACGTGAGGCCCTGCTCGCCGGTGGTGCCAAAGCCAACGCTCGCATCCTGCGCGATCTCGCGGGCGCCCACGTTGGACGTCATGATGATCACGGTGTTGCGGAAGTCAACCGTCTTGCCCTGGCTATCGGTCAGACGACCCTCCTCCAGCACCTGCAGCAGAATGTTGAAGATGTCGGGGTGCGCCTTCTCGATCTCGTCGAACAGCACGACCGAGTACGGGTGACGACGAACGGCCTTGGTAAGCTGACCGCCCTCGTCGTGGCCCACGTAACCCGGAGGGCTACCGATAAGCTTGGAGACCTCGAACTCGCTGCCGAACTCCGACATGTCGAAGCTGATGAGCGCGTCCTTACTGCCAAAGAGGTACTCGGCGAGCGTCTTGGCGAGCTCGGTCTTGCCTGTGCCGGTGGGACCAAGGAAGATAAAGCTACCACCGGGACGACGCGGGTCCTTGAGCGGCGAGCGGCTGCGGCGCACGGCCTTGGCGACGGCCTCGACGGCCTCGTCCTGGCCGATAATGCGGGTCTTGAGCACGCTTTCGGTCTGCAGCAGGCGACGGCTCTCGCTCTCGGTGAGCGAGGAAACCGGCACGCCAGAGGTCACGGACACGATGTCGGCAATCTGACTCACGTCGATGGTGAGCGGGCTGGCGTCGAGCTCGGCGGTCCAGGCGGCCTTGGCCTCGGCGAGCTCGATCTCGGCGGCCTTCTGCTGCTCGGTGATCTCGGCGGCCTTGTTCATGTCGTCGCTCTCGGTGGCCTCCTGCGCGGCGGCCTTGAGCTCCTCTATGCGATGCTCGGCCTCGCGCACCGGCTCGGGCGCGCGATTCGCGGCGATGCGAGCACGGGCACCGGCCTCGTCGATGAGGTCGATGGCCTTATCGGGCAGGAAGCGATCCTGGATGTAGCGGTCGGAGAGGTTCGCGGCGGCCTCGATAGCACCCTGCGTATAGCGCACATGGTGGTGCTCCTCGTAGCGCGGCTTGAGCGCGGTCAGGATCTTGACCGTGTCCTCGACGCTCGGCTCCTCGACATCGATGGTCTGGAAGCGACGCTCGAAGGCCGGGTCCTTGGTGAGGTACTTGCGGAATTCCTCGGCCGTGGTGGCGCCGATAATCTGGAAGGCACCGCGCGCGAGCACGGGCTTGAGCATGGAGCTCGCGTCGATGGAGCCCTCGGCAGAGCCGGCACCGATGATGGTGTGCATCTCGTCAATAAACAGGATGACATCGTCAGCTTCGGTGGCCTCCTGGATCACGTTCTTGAGGCGCTCCTCAAACTCACCGCGATACTTGGCGCCCGCAACGAGGCCCGGCAGGTCGAGCGTCCAGATGTTCTGGTTCATAAGGTTCTCGGGCACGTTGCCAGCTGCAATCTGCTGAGCCAGACCCTCGACGATGGCCGTCTTGCCCACGCCGGGGTCGCCCAAGATAAGCGGATTGTTCTTGGTGCGACGCGAAAGGATCTCCATCATACGCTGGACTTCCTTTTCGCGACCAATTACAGGGTCGAGCTCGCCGTCGCGCGCCTTCTGCGTAAGGTTGGTGGCGAACTGCTTAAGCGTATCGGTGCCGCTCCCCTTTTGCTGCGATGCGTCCGAGCCGCTAAAGAACGGCAGGCCCGCACCGGGACGCCCGGCACCGGCGCCGGCGAGCGGACGCTTCTTGTCCTGGTCCTTGGCGGTAAGTTTCTCGATAGCCTTTTTGATGGAGGCGGACGACACACCCAGGCGCATGAGGATGTCCATGGCCATGCCGTTACCCTCTTCGACGATGCCAATCAGCAAGTGCTCGGTCGACACGTAGGTCTGGTTGTTCTCACGTGCCACGCGGAAGGAGCGCTCCATCACGCTAATGACGAGCGGCGTAAAGGCAAGCTTGGCAGCCTCGGTCTCCTCGCTGGGCTCGGGAACCGTGGTCTGGACCTCCTTGAGGGTGTCCATGATGTCGTCGTAGGAGATATCAAGCGAGCGCAGCGCCTCGGCAGCGATGCCCTCGTCCTCCTTGGCGAGTGCGAGCAGCAGGTGCTCGGTGCCCACCTTATTTGAGTGCAGATCGAGCGCCTCCTGTTTGGCCATCGACATGACCTTGCGCGCTCGATCGGTAAATCTATCTAACATGCTCGTTTCCTTACATGAGTTCATCGAAATCAAAACGCCCGCCCGTCGGCGGCGCTTTTGTCTCTTTACCCACAGGTTGTCTATGTTAACAGCTGGAGGAATATCTATAAACCCGGCTCACATGAATGCAGGTTATGACCGCATCGCGGGACTCACCGCGCGATGCGCGACAGGCGCCCCGCAAGAGAAACCCTAGGCGTCTTTCACCACGTCGGGACTCGTCGCACGCGATGCGCGATAGGCATCGGCCTCCTTGGAGACGCGTTCGAGCAGCTCGGATGTATCGACGCCCTCGACTTGCGCGACCGTTTCCACCGTCTGCATGGCGACCGCCCTCAGGTACGCGCACGCGCTGTCCCCCGGCTGCTCGAGGTCTATCTCCTCGCCGCCCTCCCGGGCAAAGCCGACCGCCATCACAAAGCCCATGATGCCCGAGACCAGAAAGCCCACCGCAAAGCTCGAATCTGCCTTGAGCTCTTCTCCGTCGGGGTGGACGATCTCTCTCACGCGGTCGATGATGATCGTATGGATGCCCTGCACGACCTGCTCGGCGGCACCCGCCCTCATGGTGATGACGATGCGCCGCAGCAGGCAGCGGACGTCACGCCGGTCGAACGCCGAAAGGTCGCCCTCGCTCGAAAAATGCCAGAGGGCATCGGTGATGAGCTCGTTATCCTGCAGCAGCTGGGCTATGGCGATGGCGACGAGTTCATCGAAATCGTGAAAATAGTAGTAAAACGTTCCGCGATTGCACTGGGCGGCGCGGGTCACCTCGCCAACCGACAGCTCGAAGATGCTGTTGTTCTCGATGAGCTCCCAAAACGCCTCGATGATACGGGTGCGTGCATCGGGCGCATCGGCGTCCTTACGCGGTCTCGCCATGCGCCTCACCGCACCCCTGCGCCTTGGCGTTCATGATGAGCATCTGAAGACGGTTCTCCACGTTGGCGAAGCTCACGTCGGGATCGTAGTCGAGCGGCAGGAACTGCGCCGTGGGATACTGCTCCTTGAGCGCATGGATGAGCCCGCGCCCCACGACATGGTTGGGCAGACACCCGAACGGCTGCAGGATCACGAAGTTGCGGCAGCCGCGCTTGGCGTGCTCGAGAATCTCCGCCGGAATCAGCACGCCCTCGCCCGCATCGAACGTATGGTGCAGGATCTTATCGCTCGCGCGCACGAGCTCGGGCATGCGCGTCGGCGGCTCGTAGAGCGGGCTCGCCGCGCCCAGGCGGTCGCAACGGTCGTGCGCGAGCTCGAACAGGTTGTCCGCCGTGGCGTACCAGGCCTTTTCGGGCAGCGACAGGTCGACGTGGAACTCGCGCGACTGCGCATGCTTGTAGAAATAGGTCTTGCGGATCACGTCGGTCATGCGCGCCTCGATGACCTCGAGCCCGTTGTCCTCGAGGTAGCGCTCGATCTCGTGGTTGGCGCCGAGATGGAAATTGAGCAGGTACTCGCCCACGATGAGAACGGTCGGATGCGGGTTCGAGCGGTCGTACGGAACGGCGTCCATGATCGCAAGCGCGCGTTTGAAGCCCGTCGCCTGGCCTCTCAGCCCGGAGCGCTCCATGCCCTCGATAACCTCATCGAGCGCGCGGTCGAACGCAGCGTCCGCCGCGCCCTTCTCGAGCTCGTAGGGACGGATGCGCCTAAGCATGGCCTCGAGGGCATCGATCATGGGAAGACCGTAGGCGATCTGGATGCTCGGGCCAAGGCCGAGCTTGAAGCCCGGATGCGCATTGTGGGCATCGACGTCGTCGTTGGTGAGCACCGGGACATAGTCGTATCCCGCGTCGTCGAGCGCGCGGCGCAGCAGGGGCATGTAGTGCGTCAGGCGGCAGTCGCCGATATACTTGCCAGTCACCACGGCGACGTCGTGCAGGTCGTACTTACCGCTCTCGAGTGCCGCGAGCGCCTCGCCGATCACGATTTGCGCGGGGAAGCAGATGTCGTTGTGCACATAGCGTTTGCCCAGGCGGATGGCATCCTCGCGCCCGATATCAAGGGCCTCGGCGCGCACGCCTTGATTGCGCATCGCCGCGGTCATGAGCCTGCAGAACGCATGGGAGGTGTTGGGGACCAGCGCGATCTTGTCGTGCCGGTCGCGCTTGGTGTACTTGACCTTATACGGGTCGTCGAGCGGATGGACCGCGTGCACCCGGGCGCCCTCGGCACGCTCCTCCGCGCGACGACGGTTGACCGACTCGATAAACGAACGCACGCGAATGCCCATGGGACCGGCGACGTCGCTCTCATCGAGCTTGATCATCATCGGAACCTTGGAGCCCATCTCGCCCATCATGCGCGCGATCTCGTCGGTGAGATACGCATCGTGGCCGCAGCCGAAGCTGCCCATCTGCACGAGCTCGAGCTCGGGCGTCGATGCGACGATGACCGCGCACGACAGCATGCGCGCATGGTAGTTGTTCACGATGTCGATGCGGCTGTTGGAAAGATCGACGTTGCAGACCCCCGGCACCGCATCGGGCGTCAGCACGGGGATGCCGCGCTCAGAGAAGAGCTTGGGCAGCCCGTGGTTGACCAGCGGGTCGTTGTGGTACGGGCGCGAAGCGATCACCACCGCGTAGCCGCCGTCCTCGTGCACGTTCTCGAGCACCTGCCTGCCGCGCAGCTGCAGCTGGTTCTCAAACGTCTCCTGCGCGCGGTCCGCCTGCTCGGTCGCCTTGGCAACCAGGTCGGCATCGATATCGAAGGTCTCCTTGCACCACGCCTTGAGCTGGCGGTTTCGGTCGCCCTCGTCGTACCAGTGGAACAGCGGCGTATCGAACGGAACGCCGAAACGCTCCTCCGGGTTATCGGAATTGCGCATCACGTAGGGGTATCCCTTTACGACGGCGCACATCCACTCGCTGGTAGAGGCGGTGTTTTCGGTGGGTACCGTCGTGATGATGGGCATGAAGATGCGGTCGACGCCGGCGTCGACGAGATTGCGGATGTGCCCGTGGACGAGCTTGGCCGGGAAGCACACGGTGTCGGATGTGACGTGCGCCAGACCGCGCTCGTACATCGCCTTGGTGCTGCGTCCCGAGACGCGCACCTTAAAGCCGAGCGTGCTGAAGAACGTCGACCAGAACGGCATGGTGTCCCAGAACTCGAGCACACGGGGAATGCCGATCGTGACATCGCGCCCCCCGCAGACGAGAACCGTGGGGTACGACTCGAACAGCAGCTTCTCGCGGTCGACAAAGAGATTGGGGGCAGCCGCGGTCCGGTCGCGCCCCGTGCCGGGTGCCTGTGCCTCGCAAGCACCCTGCGGACGCAGCTCCTCCGCCGCGGGAACCTCGCGCACGAGCTCATCCCATGAGATGGCGCCGCCGCGCGGGCAGCGATTGCCCGTGACGTAAAGCGAGCCGTCGCCAAATGCCACGACCGCGCGCTGGCAGCGGTTGTTGCACCGACGGCAGGTAACGCCGCCGAACTCGCGATGCTCGAAGCGCTCCACGGCATCGAGCCCGATAAACGACGTGCCGGCGTCGCCCTTGCGGCATTCCTCGCGCGCGAGCAGGGCGATACCGATAGCGCCCATCAGCCCCGGGTGGGGCGCACGCGTGACGGGTTTGCCCATATACTGCTCGAATGCGCGCAGCACCGCGTCGTTTCGGAACGTGCCGCCCTGGACGACGACTTTGTCGCCCAGACGGTTGAGATTTGAAACGCGAATGACCTTGGTGAACACGTTCTCGATAATCGAACGGCAGAGACCGGCCATGATGTCGCCCGGACCCTTACCGCGCCGCTGCTCGGAAACGACGCTGCTGTTCATGAACACCGTGCAGCGGCTGCCGAGAACGGCGGGGGCTTTGGACGAAAATGCCTCGGTCGCGATATCCTCAACGGCTATTCCGAGGTTTTTGGCAAAACCCTCGAGGAACGAGCCGCAGCCCGCAGAGCACGCCTCGTTGACGACGATATCGGTCAGCACGCCGTGGTTGAGCCAGATGGCCTTCATATCCTGTCCGCCGATGTCGAGCACGAAGGTCGCATCGGGAACGCATGCGCACGCGGCGCGGGCGTGCGCGACCGTCTCGACCGTATGGTAGTCGGCGTGGAACGCGCGCGCGAAAAGCTCCTCGCCGTATCCCGTGGTGCCCACGGCATCGATCGCAAGCGTGACTCCCGCTGTCTCCCAGCGGTTCTTCAAGCTGACAAGACCCTGTTGGGCGACGTCGAGCGGTCTGCCGTTATTAGACGCGTAGAACGAATCGACAAGCTCACCCGCCTCATCGACCAGGGCGAACTTGGTCGTCGTGCTCCCCGAATCGATACCGAGCGCCACACGCACCGTCTCTCCGGGCGCATACGCATCCGGACCCTTTGCCGGCGTCTCTTTGCCATGGCGTGCCGTAAAATCCGCCTGCTCGGCAGGTGTGGCAAAAAAGGGCTGGGCAAGACGTCCCTCCCCGCTTGCGGGCGCGACCGTCTCGAGCTTATCCAGCCGGACAAAAGCGTCGGGAAGGTCGATCGGTTGGGACGATGCGAACATGTCGGTCAGCGACAGGGCGGCACCGCGCGCGACCATGATCTGCGGATCGCGCGGGACGATAACCTGATCGTCCGATAGATTCAGTTGCTCCCGGAACACGCGGACCAGTGTGGGGTTGTAGGCGAGCGTACCGCCCTCGAAGATTACCGGCGGCTCGATGTCGATACCCTGGGCCAGACCGCCGATCGTTTGGCGGGCGACCGCGTGAAGCGCCGAAAGCGCCAGGTCGGTGGTAGGAATGCCCTCGTTGAGCAGCGGCTGGATATCGGTCTTTGCGTACACACCGCAGCGGCCCGAGACCTCGTGGACGGTCGTTCCCCGGCTTGCGAGCTGCTCGAACTCGCCCGATTCGGTGCCGACCCCCATGAGCTTTGCCATCTCGTCGATAAATGCACCGGTACCGCCTGCGCACGAGCCGTTCATGCGCATGTCGGCAACCTCGATGTCTCCCTTATCGTTGGTGCGGAAGAAGATCATCTTGGCGTCTTGGCCGCCCAGCTCGATGGCGCAGCGCGTCTGCGGATAGAACCTGCTGATCGCGAGCGCGTTGGCGACCACCTCCTGAACGTACGAGGCGCCCAGCGCGGTCGCGATATCGCGCGCACCCGAGCCGGTCACCGCAACGCGCAGTGACTCATGGGGAAAGCGCTCGGCGAGCTCGCCGAGCATGGCGCGCACGCTCGCTGTCTGACACGCCCCGTGGCGGCGATATCCCCACCACGCCTCGGTCATATCTTCGTGCATCGCGTAAACTTTGGTCGTCGTCGACCCTACGTCCAGTCCTACTAGCAACGCCATAATGCTCCGTCTCTCGCATTTTTCCCGCTAGAGATATACCACTCTACGTAATACAACAGACTGTTGTATTTAAACTCCGTATAAAAAGCGGCTGCCGAAACGCTTCAGCAGCCGCCGAATGCACCAACAGATTGTTCTGCGCGCTAGCACGTCGGGCAACGGAGCAGCACGGGCCCTCCGGTCATGCGCACCGCTCACGCCCGCGATGTCGCCGAGAGAGCTATCCACGCTTAGGGCTCCAACCAAGCAAGTCGCCCGCGCTCAGCAGATCCCTAAGCGAGCTACTCGCACTCAGGAGCCATAGCCTGCTCCAAGAGCTCGGCATGCTCCTCCTCGAAAACCGTCCCCACAGGGAAGGCGCGACGGAAGACGAAGCGGGAAATCGGACCGGCTACCAAAAGGTTCCACGGCAGCGCCATCACAAAATTATGCGGGATGTTGATCATCCAGATCGCGGGCACGGAATACAGGTTCGCAAGGATGCCGCCGGGCATGTGCGTCAGACCCTCACAGGCACCGTACAGCGACATGATGATGACCATGGGAACGACCATGCAGGAGCTGACGGCGAGCGTCATGGCAAGTGGCGAGCTCTTGCCCGGCGTGACCAGGAATTTAAAAGCGAAACCCTTGGCAAGGGGACTGGCAACAAACCAGTCGCAGCACATGGCAAAAATGTAGGCAACGGGGAAGCCGAGCCACGCAGTGGCAACGACCTCGCCGTTGATGGCCCCGTGCTGCAGGGCAACGTTGTAGATGCTCATCCAGAGCACCATGCAAAAGCACATGATAAAGGTGAACAGCAGGCTCTCTCGTTTGTTGATAGGCATAAAGGGCAGATTCCTCTCTGTGTTGTACCGCGGCGCCACGCAACAAAAACGGGCGGGCAAGATGGAGCTGTTGGAACTTCATCTCGCCCGCCCGTGGTACGCGCGTCTGCGACTACTTATGTGGTGGAACCAGCCTAGCACGAAACGCATGCGCTTCGTAAGCGTTGAGTTTATGAAGATGCAGGGCACCGATAATCCCCCGACCCCATAAGTTGCGGTGGAATACGGACTGTTTTGACCCTTTAAGCAGCAATTCAGTCCCTATTTCACCGCAACTCATTTGGTGCAAAGTAACCTGTCTCCCTTGCACCAATTAGCTGGTGTGGCGCCAGCGAGGGTCGGTGAGCGTACGCGCCACACCCAGGCCAACGGGCAAAAACGCCACGATGAGCACTGCGCGCACAAACCAGCCGAGCATATTGACTGTGTCGAAGGTGCACATGTAATACATCGAGCGATACAGATACAAACCCGGCACCATAATGACAATCGAAGGCACCGTGAGGGCGATACGCGGGTAGGTGAGCTTGACTTCGGCCAAGCTTGCCAGCAGACCCGATACCAGCGCGCCGATAAACGCTGCTGCCTCGGGAGGCATTCCCGTGCTGAGGCCCAGGAAGGGAATCATCGTCGGCGCATCGACAAGGGTCAGACGCAGGGTATTGGACACGGCGCCGATCAACCCAGCTGCCGCGGCCATCTTTACCGGGCTGTTGAACATCACCGAGAAGCCGAATACGCCAACGAAGCTCATCACCACGCGTAGGAGCGTAAGGGCAAGCGGCGAAAGGCCCAGTGGGGCAAAGTCGTCCGGCGCCAGGCCAACACACTCGGCAACCATCCAACCTACGAGCGTCGCCATCACAATAATCGATACGGCATATGAAAGGCGCTCGATACCGCTTCGCATGTCGAGCTTGGCGATGTCGAGGCCCGCCGTAATGAGCGGAAAGCCGGGAATCACAAAGAGCATGGCGCCGATATAGCCTTCTTGGTGCGACATTGCCCCCGGTATGACCTGGCCAAGGCCGAGCAATGCCAGCAGATACGAAACGCAAGCGAGCGCAACGCCGGTCGTCAGCGCGCTGAACTGACCAAGGCCTTGCTTGAGAATATGGGAACGAGCAAAGTTGCCAACACCAGCGCCTACGAATGCGCAGGCCATCTCGATAGGGCCGCCGCCGAGCAAAAAGACGAAGGCGCCGCAAGCACAGGCTGCCGCAAGGCCCTGTTGCCAGGGAGAGTAATCGGGCTTTGAGCTCTCAACGGTCTTAAGCATCTCGTGGTATTCGTGCACGGTAAACCGGCGCCCATACGTCTCGATTTCCTTTAAGAAGCTCTCCATCATCCAAATGCGATGGGTATTGACTCCCGTTGTGGGCAGGCTGACAACCTCGTTAAAGCAGTGGCCATCTTCGATGCAGGTGCACTCAAACGACAGAAGACTTAAGTCAACGTGGATGGTGACACCGAGTACGGCGGCAACACGATTCATGGTATCGCGCACGCGCCAGGCACCCGTTCCGCTTGCCAGCATAAGCATGCCGGTGCGGCAGATGATGGATGATTTATCGGTGAGCGGCGCATCGACGGCAAGCTCATCGCCTGCCGTCACGATCTGGTGCCAGTCAGTTTTCATATGGAGCGCGCCGGCACGAACGCCGTGGTGCATGGGGGCTCTCGAAAGCAGCGAGTCAAGGCGCGAAGGCTGTGGGGGCTCCGTTGATTCGTCCTCAACCTCATCAGTCTCTTCATCGACCAGATCAAAGGAATCAAGCGGCGCTGGCTCGCGACGGTCGATCAGCTCCTCGTCCTCATCATCAAAGTAATTGAACTGATCGAGCATGTCCTCTTCGATTGAACGCTCGCTCGCGTCGTCCATATAGACGCTCCCTTCCTACCGACTAACCCCCATCCTAGGCAGCAACGGCTAAAGGAAACATAAAAGAGACGGCTGTCATGCGAGCCATGTGCTCAACAGCCGTTGGGCAGTCGTTTAAGAACGTCCCCAATGACTACATCGATGTTCTAAGTGTCAACCAAGTCAACGCCGCAGGTAGAGGACGGACAGCGAGCGACGTCCAGGGCGAACAAGTTGGCATGAAAAAGGCAAGGCATAGACCTTCTGGTCATGCCTTGCCTTTTGAATGACAAATTGTCGCCCTGGGCGGCGCGCAGCGTCAACTGGTTACGCGGGTTGGTAAACCCGCGTAACCCCCTAGTACATCTTTGCGCCGGCGGGGATGGAAGCGTCGAGCTGGATCAGGTTGAGACGCTCCTCGCCCTCCTCCTCGTGGATGGCACTGATGAGCATGCCGCAGCTGGGAATGCCCATCATCTTGCGCGGAGGCAGGTTGGTGATGGCGAGCAAGGTCTTGCCAACCAGGTCCTCGGGCTCGTAATAAGCGTGAATACCGGAGAGGATGGTGCGGTCGGTGCCGGTGCCGTCGTCGAGCGTAAAGTTCAGCAGCTTCTTGGACTTCTTGACGGCCTCGCATGCCTTGACCTTCACAGCGCGGAAGTCGCTCTTGGAGAAGGTATCAAAGTCGACGAACTCCTCAAACAGCGGCTCAACGGCGATCTTGGAGTAATCGAGCGTGGGCTTAAGCGACTTAACGAACGGGCTCGCGGCGTTGCCGGCCTCGGCAGCCTTGGCGGCAGCGGCACCGGACTGGAAACCCTTCTCGGGCTTCATGTGCGGGAACAGCAGCACGTCGCGGATAGAAGCCTGGTTGGTAAGCAGCATGACCACGCGGTCGATACCAATGCCAATGCCGCCCGCGGGAGGCATACCGTACTCGAGGGCGCGCACGTAGTCCTCGTCGTACTCCATGGCCTCGTCGTCACCGCCGGCCTTCTCGGCCATCTGAGCGGCAAAGCGCTCGGCCTGGTCGACCGGGTCGTTGAGCTCGGAGAACGCGTTGGCGTACTCGTGACCGGCAATAACCAGCTCAAAGCGGTGCGTCAGGCGCGGGTCGTCCTCAAAGCGCTTGGCAAGCGGGCTGACCTCGATGGGGTAATCGCACACGAACGTGGGGTTGACGATGGTGTCCTCGCCCAGCTCATCGTAGATCTCGGCGATAATCTTGCCGGCGGTCCACTCGGGCTTAATCTCCAGGCCCTTCTCGCGCGCGGCGGCAGCAAGCTCCTCGACCGGTGTGTCGATGGTGACCTGCTTGCCGAGCACGTCGGAGACGATGTCGGTCATGGGACGGCTGGCCCACTCACCAGAAAGGTCGATGGTCTGGCCCTGGTACTCGATGACCTCGGGGTTGCCGATGGCCTTGTTAGCCGCCTTAATGACACCCTGGGCGAGCGCCTTCATGCCCTCGAGGTCGGAGAAGGCACGGTAGGCCTCCATCGTGGTGAACTCGGGGTTGTGGGTAAGGTCCATGCCCTCGTTACGGAAGATGCGGCCGATCTCGAACACACGCTCAAAACCACCGACGATGCAGCGCTTGAGGTGCAGCTCGGTGGCAATACGCAGGTAGCACTCCTGATCGAGCGCGTTGAAGTGGGTAATGAACGGCTTGGCAGTAGCGCCGCCTTGGATGGTCTGCAGGATGGGGGTCTCGACCTCCATGTAGCCGTCGGACTCCATAAAGCGACGGAAGGTGGAGAGAATCTGCGAACGCTTACGGAAGGTCTCGCGAACGTCGTCGTTGGCGATCAGGTCGACATAGCGCTGGCGATAGCGGGTCTCCTTGTCGGAAAGACCGTGGAACTTCTCGGGCAGCGGACGAACGGCCTTGGCAAGCAGGGTCGCGCTCTTAGGGGCAACGGAAAGCTGGCCACGCTGGGTGCGCACGACCACGCCGGTCACGCCCAGGATGTCGCCCAGGTCGAGGGCCTTGAGCGTACTCCAGGCAGCCTCGTCCATGTCGTTGATGCGGCAGAACAGCTGAATCTCGGCAGTCGCATCGCGCACGACGATGAACATGATCTTGCCCTGACCGCGCTTGGCGACCACACGGCCAGCGATCTTCACGACGTCCTCGGTGTCCTCGCCATCGGCAAGCTCGGCGTACTTAGCCTCGATATCGGCGACGTAGTCCTCAAGCTCAGAGTGCTCGGGATAGGGGTTCTGGCCCGCCTCGAACAGGGCGGCGCGCTTGGCCAGGCGGGTGGCGCGCTCGTCGTTGAGCGTCGATGCCTGATCGGCGGCGTTCTGGTTCTCTGCCATAAGTTAGCTCCTCAAACTAAAACGCTCCCCAGGATTCGGTCCCAGGGAGCGAAAACATACCTTTACGCGGGACCGTGGTCTAGCGTGCGATCTTGGCGATGGTGTAGACGCGAGTCTTGCCGGAAGGCGTAACGACCTCGACGGAGTCGCCCTCGCCGTGACCGATGATGGCGTGACCGACCGGAGACTCGTTGGAAATCTTGTGCTCGAGCGAGTTGGTCTCGGTGGTACCGACGAGCGTGACTTCCATGACCTCGCCGTTGGGATCAATCAGCGAAACGGTGGAACCGATGGAGACGGTCAGATCGCCCGTAGTGGCAGCAACCTGAGCGTTGGCAAGAATGGCCTGGATCTCGGCGATACGAGCAGCATTCTGGGCCTGCTTGTCCTTGGCGGCATCGTACTCGGAGTTCTCCGAAAGGTCGCCGAACGCGCGGGCTTCCTTGATGTCCTCGACGATCTCCTTGGCGTAATCGCCCTCACGCCAAGCGAGCTCCTCGACGAGCTTCTGGCGGCCCTCAGCGGTCAGTACGATCTGGCTTGCGTCCATACGGATATCTCCCCAACTCTGATCAAACAATCAACTGTCAACAAAACGAAAAAGACCGGCTAGCCTGCGGGCAAGCCGGTCAGGTGCTCACCCCAAAGGGATGGGACTACTCTGCGTCCGCGTCGCTGTCCTCTGCCTGCTTCTTCTTGGCAGCAGCGAGCTTGGCCTCGAGCTCAGCGATCTCCTTGTCCTCCTCGGACTGCTCGACCACGACCTCCTCGGCTTGCTTGGTCTCGGCCTTATCGTCGCCCTCCATACCCTCACGGATATTCTTGACGGTAGAGCCGAGGGACTTGCCGAGCTTCGGCAGGTTCTTGGGCCCGAAGATAATCAGGACAACGACGAGAATAATGATGAGCTCAGGAGCCCTCAGTCCAAACATGTAGACCTCCACAATACAGCGAGACAAGCTCGAATGAGTATACCGCGGGTATCGCGGTATCACAACACTAGCTAAAAAAAGGGACCGCAAGAAGCGGTCCCTCCTCATGCTCTGGTCGGGTTGACTGGATTTGAACCAGCGACCCCTGCGTCCCGAACGCAGTGCTCTACCAAACTGAGCCACAACCCGTTAGCTCGACTATAGTAACAAAGATTTTCGCCGCGTGCTAGAGAAATTTTTATTTCTTTGGCGCGTCGATTTGAACCGTGTTGGGAATAAGCTCAGTCGCGCAGGCCCACCAGCCATTTTGCTGGGCAGCATCGGCAAGCCTTTCGGCCGTGGCAGCGGTGTCGCAAATGGCAAACGAGCAGGCACCCGATCCGCACACATCTACAGCAACGGTTCCGTCCTGTTTACGCAGCCAGTCGAGGACCGTTTGAATCTGCGACTCCATCTGTGCGGAAATGACACCAAGGTTGTTATGGATGAGTGCATATGCCGTCTCGGCATCACCAGCACGCAAGGCAGAAGCTATCGCGCCGGGCTTGTCCGCAGGCACCGGGGTCTCGTCAAAACGTCGATAGGCTTCAATTGTCGAAACGCTTGCCTCGCGCGGCTTGACCAGCACGACGGGCGTCGCGGGCAGCGCGGGGTACTCAGTTGCCAGCACGTCTCCCCCACCTACGTAGAACGCAGGACTCGCGTGCAAAAAGAACGGGACGTCGGCACCAATGCCCCGCGCAATATCGTCGAGCGCTGGGTCGGTGCGATCAATGCTCCAGAGCTCCGCCAAGGCGACAATGACCGCGGCCGCATCCGTCGAGGGGCCGCCCAAGCCGGCGCACAATGGAATGCGCTTCTCAATCGTCACGCAGATGTTTGCCTCGCGACCATAATGCTCGGCCATAGCAACCGCAACCCGATACGCCGTATTCTTTTGCATGGGAAAATCTGATGCCGGAACCGTCTGGACGGTCAGCGCCTGCGCCGGCGTGACCGTCACGGTATCGGAAAGACCGACGGCTGCCATCAGGGAATCGACCCTGTGGTAGCCGCGGTCATCGCGCTCGGTATGAACCCCCAGGTAGAGGTTAATCTTTGCCGGCGCGGAAAGAGTCAGGGACCGATCGGTCACCGTTAATGCTCCTCGAGCTGATTGTCGAGCGGGGTAAAGATATGCTCGCCGCTCTCGGGGTCGAACAGCTCGACCTGGCCGGTGAGGACATCGATGTACTGGTAGGACTGACGCGACTTGCGGCCGCGACGCTCGTCAACCTCGACAATGAAGACGGCCGGGTGGACGCTCTTGATGGTGCCCATGCGCTCGACGACGCGGGTACGGCCCATGTTGGCCTTCACCTTGACGCGATCGCCCACCATATCGGTCAGCTTCTCGTGGATGTCGTCGACGTGATTGACTTCCATCTCTTCCATGAACAGGGCCTCCAGAAGGTGCAATTCAAAAAGGGGATAATACCCCTAAGATAGACAAAACTCTAATACTATAGCACCCTATTGTGGCCATACGCAAGTAGCTAAATAAGCCCGGTCCCAAATACGTACCAGACGACAACCTCGCATGACCAGTTGTTACGCGGTTTGGTAAAACCGCGTAACCTAAAGGTTGTCGGTGTCCAAGACGATGGTGAATGGGCCGTCGTTGACCAGGTCGACCTTCATGTCGGCGCCAAAGATACCGTGCGCTACATGCTCAACGTCCTCGTGCACAAGCGTCAGGAAGTACTCGTAGAGCTCGTTGGCAACATCGGGTGCGCCGGCATCCGTAAACGACGGACGGCGGCCGTGGCGGCAGTCAGCGAACAGTGTGAACTGCGACACCACGAGCACCTCGCCGTCGATATCGGCAAGCGCCAAGTTGGTCTTGCCGTTCTCGTCCTCGTTGATACGCAGGCCGCGGAGCTTGCCCCACAGCTTGTCGGCCTCGGCGCGCGTGTCGCCGTGGCCCACGCCCAGCAGCACCAGATAGCCGCGTCCAATGCGGCCCACGCACTCGCCGTCGACCGTCACGCCGGCGTTGAGCACGCGCTGCACCACCGCACGCATGGCCTACTCCTCGCCCGTCAGCTTGGCGGACAGATGCTCGAGCGCGTGGAAACGATGGCTGATGGCGTTCTTCTCGTCAGCCGTCAGCTCGGCCATGGTCTTGCCCGGCGTGTCGACCGGCAGGAACAGCGGGTCATAGCCAAAACCATGGTCGCCGCGGCCCTCGTGCGCGATAACGCCCTCGCAGGCGCCCTCGCCATAGGTAACCAGACCGTCCGTGTCGATGAGCGCGACGACGCTCATAAAGCGCGCGGTGCGGTCCTCATCTGCCACGCCTTCCAGGTTAACGAGAAGCTTGGCGTTGTTGGCGGCATCGTCGCCGTGCACGCCCGCATAGCGCGCGCTATACACACCGGGCTCACCGTCCAGCGCGTCGACGACCAAGCCCGAATCGTCGGCAATGGCCATAAGGCCCGTCTCCTCAACCGCGGCTTGGGCCTTGATGATGGCGTTCTCCAAAAACGTCGTGCCGTTTTCCTCGGGATCCTCAAAATCACCCAGCTGGCCGAGCGCCACAAAGCGCACCTCGGGCATGACCTTGCCCAAAATGGCCTCGATCTCGGTGAGCTTATGGGCGTTGCCCGTTGCCACGACGATGGTCGCCGCCGGGTCGAGGGTGTCGATGTCAATCTTCTCAAGTGCCATGACTGGCCTCCTTGTCTCTATAGCAAGCCGCGTGAGGGGCGTTTGGGCACTTGACCTCTCCCCTCTCAGGCGATCGGACCTTTCAACGCAGCATTTCAGCAGATAAAACCTACCAAAATAAACCTGTCCCTTTTGGCAGGTTAGGCGATGGCTTGGCGCTGAAGCTCGATGAGCTCGGCGATACCCTTGTCGCCCAGGTCGAGCAGGGCGTTGAGGCGTTTGCGGTCAAAGGGCGCCTGCTCGCCGGTGCCCTGGAGCTCGATCATCTCGCCAGTGTCGGTGGCGACGAGGTTCATGTCGACCTCGGCATGGCTGTCCTCGGAATAATCGACGTCAAGCAGCGTATTGCCGTCGACAACGCCCATAGAGATGGCAGCCACCTGGCCGGTAAGCGGGATGCGCTCGATCTTGCCCGCCTCGACCCACATGGCGAGGGCGTCGTGCAGCGCCACCCAGGCGCCGGTGATGCTCGCTGTACGCGTGCCGCCATCGGCCTGAATCACATCGCAGTCGACGGTGACGGTGTACTCGCCGAGCGCCTTCATGTTGACGACGGTACGCAGGCTGCGGCCAATGAGGCGCTCGATCTCCATGGAGCGACCCTTGCGGTTGGCGTGCTCGCGCTTGCAGCGCTTGCCGGTCGACGCCGGCAGCATGGCGTATTCCGCGGTCACCCAGCCGGCCTTAGCTCCCTTTCGCCAGCCCGGCACGCCCTCCTCGATAGTGGCGGCGCACAGCACGCGCGTGTCACCGAACTCGGCCAAACACGAGCCGTGGGCGTGCTTCATGACGCCACGGGTGAGCTTAACGGGGCGCAACTCGTTGGCGGCGCGGCCGTTGGCGCGGTTGACCTGCATGTACTCCATAGAAATATCCTTTCGGCAAAAGATGTGGCGAAGGCTTTGGCGGCTGCCTTACATCTATTTCAGCTCATCGATATCGATATGTTCGATGCTCTTGAGCGGCTGACCAAAGATAAAGCTGCCCGCCACCGCAAACTCGGCAATATTATCGGCCGTCGTTGCAAAACGATGTTGCGGCTCGGCTGCGTCGCCCGCCAGCTGCTCGCGGCGCGTGAGGATATCGGTCAGCTCGCGCGTGGTCTCCTCGGCGGAACTCACGACGCGCACCCCAGGCCCCAGCGCATGGCGGATAGGTCCCACCAACAGCGGGAAATGCGTACAGCCAAGCACCACGGTATCGATACCGTGGTCGCGCAGCGGCTCAACCGTGGCACCCACCAGCGCACGCACGGCAGGCGTATCGAAGATGTCCTCGTTCTCAAGCCACTGTTCCTGCAGGTGTGCACCCGAGGCGAGCTCGTGTTCGACAACCTCGACAAAGCTCGAGGCAGGACAGCCGTATACATCGACGCCGGCATCTAGATCCTGAATGGCGCGCGTGTAGGCGCCCGAGCGAATAGTGAGGTTGGTGGCGAGCACGCCCACGCGACGCGTACGCGTGCTGTTGATTGCCGCACGGGCACCCGGCGCGATCACACCGATCACGGGAACGTCGAGCACCTGCTGGGCCAAACGCAAGGCCGCAGCGGTCGCCGTGTTGCAGGCGATGACCATAATCTTGACGTCGTGCTTCGAAAGCCAACGACCCGCCTGCAGCGCAAACGAGCGCACTTCATCCTCGGTGCGCGTGCCGTAGGGGCAGCGCTTGGTGTCGCCAAAGTAGTAGACGGACTCGTGCGGCAGCGCCGTCGCGATCGCGCGCGCAACCGTCAGACCGCCCAAACCAGAATCGAACACGCCAATCGGGCGCGTGTCGCCTGCCGGATTCTCGATATCGGACATTACCTCACCAGTCTCTCTCGAAAAGACATGTCCAAGTGCGGCGACGCCGCGCTACGAACGCGCCGCGACCAGCAGCTCTGCCGTCGCCGCCCAACCGTCGACAATTTTGCCTCGCGTAACGAAAGCGTTCTCGCAAGCAGCCAGGAACTCGGGCGCGCCGGCGCTCGTCAGGCCATTCTCGACCAGGCAGAACGTGCCCACGTGATCGGCCATGTAGAAGTCGGACTCGGAGTCGCCGAGCGCGAGCGTCTCCTCGCGCTCGATCCCCAGGTGCTCGCAGAAGCGCGCAATGGCGACGCCCTTGTTGAGACCCGCGGGGTTGATGTTGAATGCGCGACCGTCCTCGACGCGATCGAGCTCGAGCGTCGTCGGCTTGGACAGGTGAGTCAGATGGCCGTTGCAAGCCCAGATCAGACCGCAGCCGGCCTCGTCCAGGATGGCCTGAACCTCATCGTCGGGCACATCGCCGCGCATGCCGACGGTGACCTCACGGTATTTGTAGCCGGTCGACATGTCGTTGTGATACTCGATCTTGTGCGGCCAGCGGGCGAGGATCTTCTCGCACACGCCGGTCTGCTCGATCACCTGGTGCGGCGTGAGGCCGCAAGAGGAGTCGTAGGGCATGTCGCCGGTCAGATACTCCCAATCGTTGGCTTTGAGGTCGTACATGACCAGGCCGCCCATCTCGCCGATGTAGGAGTTGAGACCGAGCACGCGCGCGTCCTCGTGGATCATGGTACGGTTGCGGCCCGAGGTGGGAACCACCTGAATACCAGCGCGAGCGAGCGCCACGACGGCCTCGACGAGTTTGGTCGAGGGGTTGCCGTCGTTGTCGCGCAGCACGCACGAGCCGGGTGCGAGCATCGTGGCATCCAGGTCGGTAAAGACGTACTTGACCTTGGCCAAGCGCTCGCGCATCTCGCCCGAAAGCTCAGCGACGGTCGGCAGGGTATTGTGGGACATGGTTACTCCGTTTACGTAGAAGGGTTTGGACTTGGACGGCATATTTTGATTGAGAGAACACGCTTATGGCGACAGCGCACTCAGGGCACCGCCGCCATCATGGTTCATTAGTCAAACTGGGTAACATCGATCAGGCGATTGGCCAGCGAAAGGTCGCTCTCGATGGGCACGAACTCGTCGCCCACGTGCATGAGCTCCTCGTCACCCTTTGCCAGCAGCAAGACAATGGTGGGAGCATCGGGGTTGACGTACTCCTCGCGCGCCGCCTTGAACGCCGCATGCACGGCAGCTTCGCGATCGAGGATGATCTTGTTCGGCGTATCGTCGGGAACATGTTCGGCAAGCTCGCGACAGACCTTCATCGGGTCCTCGTGAGCCGGGTCCTCATTGGCAAAGATCATCAGGTCGGAATACGGTGCGGCCTCGCGCGGAAGCTGCTCGCGGCGCTCCTGCGCCTTGCCGCCGGCAGCGCCAAACACCGCGATGACCGGGCTGGCGGGAAACGCGCGCTTGACCGACGAGAAAAGCGAACGGAACGAAAGCTGGTTGTGCGCATAGTCAACGACGCAGATCACGCGGCCGTCCTTCGACTCCACGACCTCCATACGGCCCGGCACACGCAGTTTGGAGAGGCCCTTCTTGATGGCATCGATACCGATGCCGATCTCGCGCGCAGCGGCAATAGCGACCAGCGCGTTCTCCACGTTAAAGTCTCCCGCGATACCCAGCAGGATCTTCTCCCCCGCCTCGGACTCGTCGGCACACAGGCCATGCAAGTTGAACTCGATGCTAAAGCCGACCATGCGTACGTCGCTCGCCCACAGGCTTGCCTCGGGATGCTCGACGCCAACGGTCACCAAGCGCTCGGCCGTCGACGCTGCCTCCAGCACACGGTCGGCCTCTTCGGTGCCCAGATTCACCACGGCGGTCTTTGCCTGGTCAAAGATCCTGAGTTTGCTCTCAAAATAATCCTCAAACGTGGGGTGTTCAATCGGCGAGATGTGGTCGCGGCCGATGTTGAGGAAGCACGCCACGTCAAACGGCAGATTCTCGACGCGTTGGTACTTGAGCGCCTGACTCGAGACCTCCATGACCATGGACTGGCGACCGGACGTGCGGCAGTTGGCGATATGGCGCCAAACCTCGGGGGCCTCGGGCGTAGTATTGGTGCTCTCGTAGCACTCGATACCATCGTCGGTACTCACCGAGCCGATCATGCCGCAGGACTCGCCCGCCGCTTTGATAATCGACTGGAGCATAAAAGCGGCCGTGGTCTTTCCCTTGGTGCCGGTGATGCCCACGATCTTGACGTCGTGGTCGGGACGGTCGTAGACCTCCGGCGGCAACAGGGCCATGGCCGTGCGAACACTATCAACAACCAGCATCGCAGCACCGCTCTCCTTCGCCAGCGGCTCCAGAGACTCGACCAGCGACTCCTCGCACACAAATGCGACGGCGCCCGCATCGAGCGCCATGCTCAAAAACGCGGGCTTAAAGGCAGCACCTTTACAGAAGAACACGTCACCTGCCGAGACCGCGCGCGAATCAAACGAGCAACCGGTCACGGCACGCTCGTCAACCTGCTCTGATGCGCGCAGCTCGCCGCACACATCGAGCAGCTTGGCAAGCGTATCGACCGTGGTCACGGTCGCGGAATCCGAATGGTGCATCTTTCACCTTTCTCAGCCATTTGGCAGGGACGGTTTTCATAGTAACTGAAACGTGCTCGCGCAAAAACGGCTCCCGGAGGAGCCGTTACGCGCAGGCATTCGTAGGCCGAGACTAGGCAGCCTGAACAGAAGGCTGGCCCTCGTCGATAAAGAAGCGCTTGTACCACACTAGGAACACGAGCGGCGTATAGATCTTGCGCTGGAAATCGCCCTTGCCCGCAAAGTGCAGATCGAGCAGGTGCATGAGCTCGTCGGTATTGAAGAACTCACTTGCCCACGGCGCGGTGAAGTACTCCTTGACATAGTCGTACCACTTTTGCTCGCGCAGCCAGTAGACAATCGGCACCGGGAAGCCCACCTTGGGACGGGTGGCCCACTCATCGGGCAGCGACTTGTTGGCAGCGTGGCGGAGTACCTGTTTGTTGCCGTTCTCGTTGATGCGGTAGCGGTCGGGAATGTGCTCGGCGAACTCCATGACTTTGCGGTCCAGGAAGGGCACGCGCAGCTCCAGCGAGTGTGCCATGCACATCTTGTCGGCCTTGAGCAGAATGTCGCCCGGGAGCCACATGTTCATGTCCAGGTACTGCTTCTTGACCAGTTCGGGCTGACCCTTCACGCGTGCGTAGATGGGTGCAGCGAGCTCGAAGGCGCCGTCGCCGGTGTTGTACTCGGGCTTGAGCACGCCGTCGACCTCGCGCTCCGGCCATACCAGAGCCTGTCCCAGGAACGACTTCTCGGGGATCTCGGCACCCTTGACCAGGAAGTTATGTCCCTTGAAGTACGGCATATGCAGCGCCAGGTTACCGAGCGCGCGACGGACGGGCAGCGGCACCATCTTTTTGTACTTGCGCACCGGGACCGTATCCTCGTAGTAGGCGTAGCCGCCAAAGAGTTCGTCGGCGCCTTCGCCCGAAAGCACGACGGTAACGTCCTTGCGGGCCATCTCGGCCAAGAACCACAGCGGCACGGAAGACAGGTTGGACTGCGGTTCGTCCATGTGATACTGGATGTCCTCGAGCGCACCGAAGAACTCGTCGGCGGTAATCATCTTGCGAACGTTCTCGACGCCGAGCTTATCGGAAAGCTCCTTGGCGTAGTTGGTCTCGTTAAAGTTCTTGTAGTCAAAGCCCACCGAGAAGGTCTTGTCGGGCATGAGGCAAGCGGCGATGTAGCTAGAGTCGACGCCACCGGAGAGGAACGACGCGACCTTGACGTCGGCGATACGATGGGCCTCGACGCTCTCGTGTACGACCTCGTCCAGCTCATCGACATACTCTTCGAACGGCTTCTCGACGGCAGAGTAATCGCAATCCCAGTAGCGCTCGATGTTCATCTTGCCGGTCGGGATATCGACGGTAAAGTAGTGCGCCGGCGGCAGCTTGTAGACACCCTCGAAGAAGGTCTCCTCGGTTGCCGAATACTGCAGCGTCATGTACGGACGCAGGGCCTTTTTGTTGACCGCCTTGTGGAAGTGCGGGTAGTCCAGGAAGCTCTTGATCTCGGAACCAAAGAGCACGCCCGGAGCGCCGTCGCCCGCATCGGCCATGGGATAGTAGTAGAGCGGCTTGATGCCAAAGATGTCGCGGGCGCCAAAAAGCTTGTTCTTCTTTTTGTCCCAGATGACGAAGGCGTACATACCGCGCAGGCGATCGAGGACGGCCTCGCCCCACTCCTCGTAGCCGTGTAGGAGGCTCTCGGTGTCGGCGCCGCAGTGGAACTTGTAGCCCTTGGCCTCGAGCTCGGAACGGAGTTCTTGGAAGTTGTAGATCTCGCCGTTGAAGACAATGACGACGCTACCGTCCTCGTTGGCCATGGGTTGGGCGCCAGCCTCGGTCAGGTCGAGGATCGACAGGCGGCGGAAGCCCAGGGCAACGCGGCCGTCGATAAACTGACCGCCCATGTCGGGACCGCGATGGACGATGCGGTCCATCATCTTGGTGAGCACCTCGGATTGGTTATCCGTCCCACCGACAAAACCGACAAAACCGCACATATACTATCCCCTCTGCTGTTGCTGGGCGTCAAATCAAATCAGTAGCTTTTGAGTATACCCGAGGGCGTAAAGAGGGGCGGAATGTTCAGGCAATCTCAACTGAATCAGCTCCGCTGTGACACGCGCCAGTTACCTTTAATGGATATGAGGTGAATGGGGCGATTGTTTTGCTATACTCTCTTCTCACGGGCGATTGGCGCAACGGTTAGCGCAGGTGCTTTACACGCACAAGGCTGGGGGTTCGAATCCCTCATCGCCCACCACTGATTTGATAGGCTCCCAGCAATGGGAGCCTTTCTTTTTTGTGCCCGGTGCGTGGGATTCGAACCCGCAAGGGTGCGGAGCTGAGGAAACGCGAAGCGTTTTCCAGCGCAGCACGCGAGGAGCGGAGCGACGAAGCGGGGCGCGGGCGGCGCCAGCCGCACGCGGACATCCCTCATCGCCCACCACTGAATTGTTAGGCCTCCAGCGATGGAGGCCTTTCCTTTTTCAGGCCCATCGCAGAGGGATTCGAACCCGCCAGCACATCTGTCGCAAAGGCCGTGGCCAAAAAATGGCAAAAATGAGTACTGCTACTTTGTTTGCAACATATAAAAAGACAATATTTGCTTAAGTTACGCAACATATGTCCATTATAAGGACTAACAGTTGGATCAAAATCATGCTTTCATCGCCATTTCGACTTGCTATCTGGCCTTATTAGTCCAAAATTGCTGCTACCAAATCGGTAACAGTACTCATATTTGATGTTTTTTGACCAGCAGGTCTCCCTGCCTTAGCAAATCTAAGGCAAAACGGGCTCCAGACCGCTGAATCATGCCGCATAGGGCACGTCCGCAGTCCGGAACCCGGTCCAAATTGAGTTATTGCACCGCGTTAGCCCAAGACACCCGACAGTATCTCGATCAGGCTGTCCACGTCGGCTTCCTCGCAGACAAGTGGCGGCAGGAAACGCAGCGTATGCGCACCCGTAGCGTTGATCACGGCACCGGCGGCCAGCGCGCGGGCAACAACATCATGCGCGTCGCCCGCGGCATCATCCAAATCACAGCCGAGCATCAAGCCGCGGCCACGTACCTCGGTCACGTGCGGCAGCTTGGCGAGCTTTGCCTCCATATAGGCGCCCACCTTGGCAGCATGGTCGGCATAATCGCCGCGCACGAGCGCGGAGAGCGTCGCGGCGCACGCCGCGACGGCCAAGCAGCTACCGCCAAAGGTCGAGCCGTGGTCCCCCGGCTTAAACACGTCGGCAATCTCCTTCTTTGCCACTACGGCACCCATGGGCACGCCATCGGCAATGCCCTTGGCAAGGCTCATAATGTCGGGCTCCACGCCATAGGTTTGGAATGCAAATGGCTTGCCAGAGCGGAAGATGCCGCACTGGACCTCGTCGGCGATAAGCACGGCACCCACCTCGTGCGCCAAGTCGCGCGCCGTAGCCATAAACTCCTCGGTCATGGGGTGCACGCCACTCTCACCCTGGATCGGCTCGAGCATCACGGCACAAATCTCGCTCCCCAGCTGCTTAAAGATCGCACGCAGCTCGTCCACATCGTTGGGCGTGCAGGCCACAAAGCCACCCGGCAGCGGGCGGAAGCTGTCCTGCAGCCAATCCTGCATGGTGGCGGCAATGGTCTCGAGCGTACGGCCGTGGAAGCCGCCGCGCATGCACACGATGGTGTTGCCGCCATTACCGGCACGCTTGGCGTACAGGCGCGCGAGCTTCATCGAGCCCTCGTTGGCCTCGGCGCCAGAGTTGGCAAAGAAGGTCTCCCAAACCTGCTCATCCGCAGCCGGGGCACCAAGAGCAGCTGCCGTGGTCTCATCGCCGGCGACAATGGCATCGGCAAGCACGCGCGCACCATCTACGTCGTCGTTAGCAAGCTTGGACAGCAGCGCCGCGACCTGTCCGCGCTGCTCGATGTAGAAGTAATTGGAGACATGCATGAGCTTTTTGGTCTGTGCCTCGAGCGCCGAGAGCACGGCCGGGTCGCCATGACCTAGGCTGCACACGCCGATGCCGGCAAGAAAGTCGAGGTACTCACGGCCATCGTCGCCGGTGAGCTTCATGCCGTGACCCTCGACAAACTCGACCGGAGAGCGGCCAAAGGTATGCATAACGTAATGGGATTCAAGCGATTGCTGAGCTGCAAGTGACATGGGATGCCTTTCGTTGGGCGCCAGACGGCGCGGGGCTATGGGTGCAGGAATGGGGCGGCTACGGGTCAGCTAGACCGTCTGAAGCCTCTCGATCTCGTCAAGGTTTTCGGTCAGACGCGCAGCAAACGTCGAAAGCGGATGCGGATGCGTATCGAACTCGTAAGCCGTCTCGGTGGAATGGATCACGGTGCCGACGCCGGCATCGGTCAGCAGCTCCAGGAGCAGCGAATGCGGCGTTGTACCGTTAATGATGTGGGCACGAAATACGCCGCCGGCAAGCGCATCGACGGCCGCACGCAGCTTGGGAATCATGCCCTTATCGACCTCGCCGCCGTAGAGCATTTCGTTAACCTCGTCGAGCGTTAGGTTGGAGATAAGCGAGTCCCTGTCGCTAAAGTCCTTGTACAGACCATCGACATCGGTCAAAAAGATCGCCTTATGCGCGTGGAGCGCCGCGGCAACGGCACCGGCGGCGGTGTCGGCGTTGATGTTGAAGAAACCGCCGTCCTCCCCCGCCGCGACGGTAGCGATGACGGGGATGTACTCGCTATCGAGTAAGCGCTCAATATAGTCGGTGTTGACGCGCGTCACTTTGCCCACGCGACCGAGCTCGGGGTCGAGCGGCTCGGCGATGAGCGTGCCGGCATCACTGCCCGACACGCCCACGGCCAGGTTGCCGTGGTGGTTGATGGCAGCAACCAGCTCTTGGTTGACCTTGCCGCCCAGCACCTCGCGCACGATATCCATAGTCGCCGGCGTGGTCACACGCTGGCCGTTCTTAAACTCGACGGGAATATCGTAATGGCTCAGCGCCTCGTTGATAGCCTTGCCGCCGCCGTGCACGATGACGGGGCGCATACCGATGATCTTGAGCAAAACGATGTCGCTCATCACGTCGCGGCGCAGCTGCTCATCAACCATGGCGGCTCCGCCATATTTGATAACAACCGTCTTGCCGGTCAGGTTCTTAATCCACGGCAGCGCTTCGAACAGCAGCTGCGCGGTTGCTTCGTTGGATTCGCTCGAACGACAATCGCGTGCGAATTTCATAATCTGCCTCGTCTTTCGTATCGTTATCGCGCCGTGCTCCGCTGTCCGCAATCGCGGCAAGATGCGCAGCGTGCCTGGAATCTAGGAACGGTAGTCGCCGTTGATGGAGATGTATTCATGCGTGAGGTCGCAGGTCCACACGGTCGTTGCCGCGTCGCCTGCGCCCAGGTCGGCCGAGATCACGATCTCGGGCGCCTCGAAACGTCGTAGAGCCTCGTCCTCGTCAAAGCGAACAGTCAGACCGTCGCGACAGACGGGCATGCCCATCATGTCGATGGAAACGTCTTCCTGATTAAACTTCACGCCGCACTTGCCAAGCGCCATGGCAACGCGGCCCCAGTTGCAGTCGTGGCCGGCGATGCAGGTCTTAACGAGCGGCGAGTTGGCAACGGCACGAGCGGCGATATCAGCTTCCTCGTCGTTGGCGGCTCCGGTAACGTTGACCGTAACAAGCTTGGATGCGCCCTCACCATCGGCGGCGATATTGCGCGCCAGGCTCTCGCACACCTCGTGCACGGCAAATGCCAACTCGTCGAAGGCATCGGAGCCCTCGACGATAGGCTCGGCATCTGCGGCAGCGGCGCCGGAGGCAAGCATGATGCAGGTGTCGTTGGTCGAGGTGTCGGAATCGACCGTTACCTTGTTAAAGGTCTGCTTGACGGTCGAGAGCAGCAGGGCATGAAGTGCCGCAGGCTCGACGGGGGCATCGGTGGTGATAACTGCGATCATGGTGGCCATATTGGGCATGATCATGCCCGAGCCCTTGCACATGCCGCCTACCGTATAGACATTGCCCGCATGACCCGCAGCCTCACTGACGTAGGACACGGCGTACTCCTTGGAGTGCGTGTCGGTCGTCATGATGGCGCGAGCGGCATCGGCGCCACCGTGGGCGGAGAGCGCCTCGTAGGCAGCAGGAATGGCTGTCTCAAACGTGTCGATCGGCAGAATCTGGCCAATCACACCCGTGGAGGCAACCAGGATCTGCTGGGGTTCGCAGCCGATAACCTGCGATGCGATGTTGCAGGTCTCGCGCGCGCAGGCAAGGCCGGTCTCGCCCGTGGCGGCGTTCGCGTTGCCGGAGTTGATTGAAACACCGGCGATGATACCGTAGCCCTTGTCCGCACCGCCCAGGTTGGCACGGCTCACCTGCACGGGCGCCGCGCAAAAGCGGTTGGTCGTAAACATGCCGGCGCCGGGACAGGGTTTATCGGGCATGACGAGCGCATAGTCTAAGCGCTCGGGATTCTTCCGGAATCCCGCATGGATGCCTGCGGCCTTAAAGC
Source organism: Collinsella aerofaciens (assembly GCF_032584215.1). Taxonomy (GTDB): domain Bacteria; phylum Actinomycetota; class Coriobacteriia; order Coriobacteriales; family Coriobacteriaceae; genus Collinsella. The sequence goes on from NZ_JAWHPN010000003.1 coordinate 67,625, forward strand.
CGGCCGCTGCCGTAACGCCACCCTCGACGGCGCGAATCTTGATATCAATCAGGTCGGTATTCATCGTCTTTATGACTCCTTATGTCAAACAAAAAACGGACATCGGTTGGTGCGCCACGCCAGTCGCAATCATGAGACCAGCTTAAAAGTGGCGCCCCACTCGATGCCCGACTACCAAATCGTTAACAATCGAATGTGCTACACCGGGCACGCCACTGTGGGCAAGCCTCGTCGCTCGTCAAAGCCAAAGACGATATTGGCGCACTGGACTGCTTGGCCCGCAGCGCCCTTGCACAAATTGTCGATGGCGCCCGTCGCCACCAGCACGCCCGCGCGCTTGTTGAACGCAAGGCCAATCTGGGCGGCGTTGGTGCCGACGACCGAAGCCGTCTTGGGCTGCTGGCCGGCATCGAGCACGCGCACAAAGGTGCGTCCAGCGTAGAACTGCTTGTAATAGTCGACAACGTCCTCAAGGATAAAGGTATCGATAGCCTGCGGCGCAAGCGGCATCGTTACCGTAGAGAGTAGACCGCGCTTGAGGGGTGCCAGGTGCGGGGTAAAGACGACGCGATCTGTTAGACCAAGGATTTGCTCGATTTCGGGCGTGTGACGATGCTTGCCCACGCCGTAGGCCTCCAAATTCTCGTCGGCGCTGCAAAAATGCGTACGAGCGTTGCAGGACTTGCCGGCACCCGTCACACCGCTGATGGCATCGACAATCACGGGACCGTTCTCGGCCACCCAGCCCGCACGCACGGCAGGAGCGGCAGCAAGGCTCGTTGCGGTGGGATAGCAGCCGGCGCAGGCGACCAACACGGGCCTGCCAGCAGCATGGCTGGAAGCAGCGGTCTCCAAGTCCTGGCAGAACAGCTCGGGCAGGCCGAAGGCACGTGTCTTGAGTAGCTCGGGGCTCGTGTGCTCGGCGGCATACCATGCCTCAAACACGGCCGGATCGCTCAGGCGGTAATCGGCCGAAAGATCAAAGCAGGAAACGTCTGCGGCAAGCAGGGCGGGCACCTGCGCCATGGCGGCGGTGTGCGGCACGGCCAAAAATACCGCGTCGCAGTTCTTGAGCTCGGGGGCATCATGCGTCGTGAAGACAAGATCGCTTACGCCGGTGAAGCTCGGGTACACCGCAGACAACGGCTGGCCGGCATCGGCGTTGGACGTAATGGCGACAAGTTCAAACTCGGGATGACCGAGCACGAGGCGAATGAGCTCGGCTCCGGCATATCCAGCCGCGCCGACGATTCCAACCTTCAAAGACATATCAGACTCCTTGTCTGCGATTTATGCACCGATGCGCATTTCGCAGCGGTCGTTATGAAGTGGGTTGAAACTTTAGCACCAAAAGATGCATGAACACGTAAATGGCTTGCATATTCATGCATTGAAACATTCCCGACACATTCGCTTGAAGGAATTGACAAATGGAGCGGGCCCCGTATTGACCGGCGCTCCTAACGGCGCCGGTCAATACGGGGCCCGCCCATGCGAAAACCAAGTTGTTAGGATGAGCCAGCTGGCTAGAGCTCGACCGGCACCCATTCGTCGTGATTGCAGATAAAAGCCTCGGGATCCTCGACGCTAAAGAAGACGAGCGTGGGGTCGTTAGGCCCCTCATAGTGCTCGCCCAGGTGCTCTAGATGCTTCCACCCGGCTTCGCGCATTTCGTCTAAAGCCCGGTCATCCAAGCCGGCACGCCCGCGCAAGATGAGCCAGCCATGGCCCGGCCACCAACTCGTGGCCTCAAAGCGCTGGTTTTGCAGCAGCTCTTGCCACACATCTTTGGTGCGCGCTGTTACAAACCACAGCTTGCCATCCTGGATCTGCACAAACGAAAACGGACGCACATGAGGCTGTCCGTCAACGCTCGTCGCCAAATACCATGCCGGCACCGACGTCAGATACTCCAACACCGTATTCAATCCGTCCACGTTTCCTCCTGTACTAGTTAGTTTGGGAACCTGGTTTGTGCGAGCTAGAGCTCCAGGCGCTCCTCGCTGCCGTCGATATCACAGAAGCGCGCGGCAATATTGCGGACCGAAAAGAAAGCAAGGCGGCCGTCGTTGGCACTCTCGTGTTCCTCGCCAATGCCCACCATGTGCTTAAAACCCGCTTGACGCACCTTGTCGCTCGCAACTGCGTCGTCCTCAAGTGCGGCTTCGCCGGTCAATACGATCCAACATTCCCCCGGCTTCCAGCCCGATACCTCAAACTTGGGATTCGCACTCAGCTCCGCCCACACGTCCTTGTCGCGCGACGTGCAAAACCACAACTTACCGTCATCGACCATGGCAAACGAAAACGGCCTCACGCGAGGCTGATGCCCGTCACTTGCATCGGTCGTGGCCAGATACCACGCCGGAATGCGCCTGAGATACGAACAGGCGCGCTCAAGCTGAGCCGTGCGGTCGTTGTCGGTCATAGGGACCCCTTTCTTGCGCCCGAATCGCGCCTAAACAAGTTGAAGATTGATGACGATGACGCAGATGAGCAGCAACGCCGTCACCACCGCCGCCAACGTATCGCCGCGGCCAAATGCAAGCGCATGCAGGCGCGTGCGGCCCTGCTCGCCGTGATAGCAGCGTGCATCCATGGCAGCAGACAGCGTCTCGGCATGGCGGAACACACCCGCAAACAGCGGAATCGCCACACTGCCGAGCATACGCACGCCGCCGAGCGGGCCTCCCGTCACGCGTGCACCGCGGCTTGCCTGCGCGTCCGCCGTCTGCTTCATCTCGGTAGCGAACTGCGGCATAAAGCGCAACGCGATACCCATGATCATGCCGAGCTCGTGCGCAGGAAGTCCCACACGCGCAAACGGTGCGAGCAGGCGCTCAAAGCCCGCGGTGAGGTCGAGCGTCGGCGTGGTGAGCGTGATAGCGCTCATACCGGCCATCATCAAGGTCAGGCGGCACGCCATAAAGGCGGCGGAATGCAGCGAGCCCTCGCTTATCTGCAAAAAGCCGAGCTGCCACAGAATGCGCCCGCTCTGGTCGGTAAACAAGTTGAGCACCGCGACCACGACGACGATTGCCAGCAGCGGCGCCATCGATGATAGGACCCGGCGCAACGGCACCCGGGACACGGTATAGATCAGGACAACGAAGATTGCGACCGGGACCAGTCCGCGGAAGCTGCTGACTGTGAGCGTCGTGATCAGAAACACAAAGCCCAAGAGCAACTTAGTTCGCGGGTCCAGGCGGCGGATCGCACTATCGCCGGGATAGTAGCTGCCAAACGAAAACGCCTCCATTAGCAGCCCTCCTCTCGCGCGACCGTCTTGGATTTAGCAATGTCCGCGACGTTAGAAGGACCGCCCGAGCGACCGATTAGCAGGTCCACCAACTCGTCTGCCAGCGACTCAACCGTATAGAGCCCGCCGCGACGCAGCGGCACGCCCGCTTCCGCGAGCGCCAACGCCATGCGCTGAGCAGCAGGTACGCCCAAGCCGATCGACTTGAGCTCATCGGCATGCGCAAACACCTGCACGGGGGTTCCCTCGGCAAACACCGCGCCTTCGTTCATTACGACGATACGGTCGCAGCAATTGGCCAGGTCATCCATACTATGCGAAACCATGACAACGGTCAGGCCATCGCGGTGAAGTCGATCGATAAGCTCAAGGAAATCCCTGCGCGCAGCCGGATCGAGCCCCGCCATGGGCTCATCGAGCACCAGGACTTCGGGCTCCATGGCGAGCACGCCGGCGAATGCCACACGCCGTTGCTGACCGCCCGAAAGCTCAAAGGGACTCTTGTCCCCGACCGTGGAAAGGTCGAGGCCCACGCGTGAGAGCGATGACTCGACACGACGGTCGACTTCATCTTGCGGCAAGCCAAGGTTATGCGGACCAAACGCCACGTCCTGCGCCACGGTTTCGGCAAACAGCTGACGCTCAGGATATTGAAACACCACGCCGACCTTGGCCTTAACCGCGGCGGCGTCTTTCTTGTTTGACAGATCGAGCCCCAGCGCGCGAACGGATCCCTCCTGGGGGCGAATCAAACCGTTGAGATGCTGGACCAGCGTCGACTTACCCGAACCGGTATGACCTGCCAAGCCCAGGAACTCGCCGCGACGCACCGTCAGCGATACATCGCGCAGCGCCCACGGGCTGCTTGGGTCGTTTCCCCAGAGAGCCTGTTTGTTCGATTTGTCCGCAGTGGCCGAGCGCTTGTGCCAGCGGTGGCGCTCGCGCGGACTGAGCGAATAACTGTACGAAACATGGGATAGTTCGATGACGGGCTCCGACGCGTTGTCCTCGTTGTCTACCGGAACAGCGCCGTCAGCGATTTCCAACTGGGATGCGGAAGACTGTCCCGCGGTGTCTGCCCCACTCCGCTCGGCATAAGCCTGCGCAATCTCAGCGACCATATCCACCTCGCGCACCTGCGCATGAACAGGCACGCCCTTCGTACGAAGCGCCATGCCCAGACGACACGACTCCGGCATATCCAGGTTGAGCTGCGCAAGCTCATCCGCCCGCGTCAAAATTTCCTCGGGCGTACCGAGCATGGCAACGTGCCCCGCCCGAAACACCGCGACACGATCGGCCTCGGCGGCCTCTTCCATAAAGTGCGTAATCATCACGATGGTCATGCCGCGAGCGTGCAACGCGCGGCAAGCCTTCATGAGGCCCTTGCGTCCACGCGGATCGAGCATCGAGGAAGCCTCGTCCAATATGAGCACGCGCGGTTCCATGGCGAGCACGCCGGCAAGCGCCACGCGCTGCTTTTGGCCGCCCGAAAGCGCATGGGTCTCGTGGCGCTCAAAGCCCACCAGGCCCACGCCCTTCAGCGCCTCGCGTACGCGCTGCGCAATTTGCGCCGATGGCACGCCAAGGTTTTCGGGACCGAACGCAACGTCATCTTCGACAAGCGTTGCCACCAGCTGGTCGTCGGGATTCTGGAATACCATGCCCACGGTCGAACGAATGTCGTAGACCAGCTCGGGGTCGAATGCATCCATGCCGTTGATGCGTACCGTGCCCGCATCGGATTGCAACAGCGCATTCAGATGCTTGGCAAACGTCGACTTGCCCGACCCATTGCCACCGAGGATGCAGAAAAACTCACCGTCCTCGATGTTCAGATCGACACCGTCGAGTGCCGACACGGCACCGTCATAGCTAAAGGAAACGCCCCGACACTCAATCATGCGCGGCCTTTGACCTGGTCCTTTTTAGGCGTGATGAGGTTGGAGACCGCTTTATACACCGCCAGCGTCAACACCGAGTTAAGCACGGTCTTGATAAGGTTGAACGGCAGTACGGCAGGAATCATGAGCGGGGCGATCACATCTACCGAGCCATACCAGAACCATACGCCAATGGTAAGGTTTGCGACCATAGACAGCGCCGTAGCGGCAATGACGCCGAGCACCAGGCCAATCACGGCGCCCTTATAGGTATGCATCTTCTGGTAGACGATAGCCGCGGGCAGAATGTAGCCCAGCGTGGCAACCAGGTTCATAAGCGCGCCGACCCAGTCACCCGTGGTGAGCGCATGGATAACGATTGCCATAGAGGCAACAGCAGTGCCGGCGCCAGGACCATACGCAAACCCGCACACCATCGCCGGCACCAGCGACGGGTCATACGTCAAAAACGGCGCCGAAGGAAGGATAGGCAGCTGCACGTACATAAACAGGGCGCCCAAGGCACACATCAGCGCCATGGTAACGAGCTGTTTGGTGCTCCACCTATTCGTGTTCTCAAAATGGATATGCTGCGACTGTTCAGACATAAGATCACCTGCCTCTTTCATCCGGACTCTAACCGTTGGTACTGGGATCTCACCAGTTCAGCCGGCATGCGAACCAACACACGCACGGGTCGCGGACTCATCGGCTCGGTCGCAGACGCCTCGCCTGCGCCACGGCACCCCTTTGGCACCGCCCGATTTACCGCCAGTGGGGAATTTCACCCCGCCCTGAAACAGCACTTGCAAGTGTAGCACCAGTAGGCTTTCGCGCAAGTATGCCAAGGGTAATTTGTGGCGGGGATCAGTTGCCGCAACAACCACGTTCCCCACCCATCCCAAAGTAGCGCGCCTTTCGCGCAAAGCGCGAAACAGCGAAGGGACACGTACTCCTATCGACCACGTCCTTCTACGCCCGCCGACCTCAAGGCCGTAAACGCAGGGAATCCGAGGACGTTCCGGAGAGAAGCCCCCGTCACGCCCCCGGATTCCCGGTGGGAGTTCTAGACCTTGTCGGCCTTAGTACATACCGCCGCCCTGCTGACCAGCGGTAGCAGCAGCGATAGCGTCCTCAAGCTGAGTGTTCTTGGGCACATCGGAGACGGTAGCCTCGGTGATGAGGATCAGGCTGGCGACGGAAGCAGCGTTCTGCAGGGTGACGCGGCTGACCTTGACGGGGTCGAGGACGCCCATCTCAATCATGTCGCCCCACTCGCCGTTGGCAGAGTTGAGACCCTGGCCGGCGGGCAGCTCGGCAACCTTGTCGACCACGACAGCGCCCTCAAAGCCAGCGTTCTTGGCGATGGTAGCGACCGGAGCGGTCAGAGCCTTCTTGACGATGTCGACACCGATCTTCTCCTCGGGGTCGTCGAGCTCAACGGCGTCGAGCGCAGGAGCAGCATCCATGAAGGCGACGCCGCCACCGGCGACAATGCCCTCCTCGACAGCAGCGCGGGTTGCCTGCAGGGCGTCCTCGACGCGGTGCTTGATCTCCTTGAGCTCGGACTCGGTAGCAGCGCCGACCTTGATGACGGCAACGCCACCGGAGAGCTTGGCCAGGCGCTCCTGGAGCTTCTCACGGTCGAAGTCAGAGGTGGTGTTCTCCATCTCACCCTTGATCTGAGCGATACGGGCGTCGATGGCCTCCTTGGAGCCAGCGCCGCCGACGACGACGGTGTTGTCCTTGGAGATGGTGACGGACTTAGCGGTACCGAGCATATCGGCGGTGATGTCAGCGACCTTCACGCCCAGCTCGTCCAGGGCAGCCTGGCCACCGGTGAGGACGGCGATGTCCTCGAGGATGCGCTTGCGGCGATCGCCGTAGCCCGGGGCCTTGACGGCGCAGACGTTGAGGGCGCCACGGATCTTGTTGAGGACCAGGGTAGGCAGAGCTTCGCCGTCGATGTCCTCAGCGATGATGAGCAGGCCACGGCCAGCGCGCTGGACAGCCTCGAGAACGGGCATAATGTCCTGAACGCTGGAGATCTTCTGGTCGGTGATGAGGATGTACGGATCCTTCATCACGGCCTCCATGCGGTCGTTGTCCGTGACGAAGTAAGCGGAGACATAGCCCTTGTCGAACTGCATGCCCTCGACGGTGTCGATGGTGATGTCGAACGTCTGGGAATCCTCGACGGTGATGACGCCGTCCTTGCCCACGACCTCCATGGCCTCGGCGATCTTCTCGCCGACCTCGGGGTCACCGGCGGAGATGGTACCGACGGAAGCGATCTGCTCCTTGGTCTCGACCGGCTTGGCCTGCTTCTTCATCTCGGCGACGGCGGCGTTGACGGCCTTGTCGATGCCGCGACGGATGGCCAGCGGGTTGGCGCCAGCGGCGACATTGCGCAGACCGTCGTTGACGATGGCCTGGGCGAGCAGGGTTGCGGTGGTGGTGCCGTCACCCACGGTGTCGTTGGTCTTGGTGGCGACCTCCTTCACCAGCTGAGCGCCCATGTTCTCGATGTTGTCCTCGAGCTCGATCTCCTTGGCGACGGAAACGCCGTCGTTGGTGATGGTCGGAGCACCGAACGTGCGCTGCAGCGCAACGTAGCGGCCCTTGGGGCCCATGGTGACGGTAACGGCGTCGGCCAGAGTGTTGACGCCCTTGGCAAGCTTAGCGCGGGCATCGGTGTTGAACGTAATGTTCTTTGCCATGGTAGGTAATCCTCCAAAAGAAACGTGACTCGCGTCGCCGCTTCCGAGTCCTATGCGGCGGGCGCGTTCAAAGACGAATCAGAGATTCTGACGAGACTAGGCCTCAACGACAGCGTAGATGTCGTCGGCGCGCATCAGCAGATACTTCTCGCCGTCGACCTTGACCTCGTTGCCACCGAACTTACCGTAGATGACAACGTCACCGACCTTGACGTCCATGGGGATGCGCTCACCCTTGTCGTTGACCTTGCCGGCGCCAACGGCAACGATGGTGCCGCGCTGCGGCTTCTCCTGAGCGTTGCTGGCGATATACAGACCAGAAGCGGTCTTCTGCTCGGCCTCGTCGGGCTTGACCAGAACACGATCTGCAAGCGGCTTCAAAGACGACATGCTTGTCTCCTCCTTTTTGGGCCGCGCGGTTATACCACGCGAATTAACCCTTTTTGTTTGCGTACGCGTTGAATGGTACCCACGAATGGCGGGTTATACAACACGGAGTCAAAAAATCTTATTTTTTGGCACTTAGATTTTCTGAATGCCGGGGGATAACTTAGCAGTGGCTCCCGGGGCGGACCGGAGGGCATGAAGTTTGCTGCTCTACAGTCCTGCGCAAGACGGAAAGCACATTAAGTGCTTTCCTTTGCGTGCGGAACTCGCGACAAACTTCATGCCCTCCGGTCCGCCCCGGGAGCTAGGTTAACTAATTCGGGCCCGGCATTCAGAAAAGTCAGTGCAGCAAAATGGCGATGCAGATAGCGACATGGGCATGGTTTTCGTTGCGCGCACGGGTCCCCTGGGGAGCACCGTGCATTTTTGGGAGTTTTCAGCAGGCCGGGACAAATGCATACGCACCGGGCGCATCTAATTAGTCCCACGGTAGCCTTCGGCCGGCGATTTGGGTCGGCAGACAGGCCTCGTCGAGACAAGCAAGCATGCCTCGCGCCACGTCGGACCCCAAAATGACGTCGATCTCCGCAATGCCACCCGACTGCAGCGGCACCGGCAGAGCTCGCGGTGCTGAATACTCCGTTTTTTGCACGGCACGGGCGGGGGTACATCAGGATCAGGAAGGACATCCCAGCCTTTTTATGCAATCTGTAATGGGAAGTATGCAAAACACCAAGAGATAGCATTGCTGGTATTCAAATTGAGCGCGGGGCAGCAGCACCTCCGCCCCGCACCCAAATCCAACAGAGCAGGGACGCTCATGGTGGATCCCCACCAAAACGCAAACGCGGCTCGAGCGCTATCCCAAAAAGGCTGCCCGAGCCGCGCTTAACGGTACGGCATGAATACTTAGCGCTCGTAAATCAAGTTACCTGCCAGGTAGGTGGTCTGAACCTTGGTAGCCTGGAGCTCTTGGGGGTCGATGGTGAGCGGGTTTTGGTCCAGAACCACCAGGTCGGCATACTTGCCGGGCTCCAAGCTGCCGAGGTTTTGCTCGTCGCCCGCTGCATAGGCGCTGCCCAGGGTGTAGTTGCGCAGGGCTGTTGCTGCATCGATGCGCTCGCTCGGTAACCAGCCGCCCTCGGGCCAGTGGCTTTTGGGATCCTGGCGCGTGATAGCCGTGTAGAGCACGTTCATGCTTGTAACAGCTGTGATGGGGCTATCGGTGCCGAAGGCTTGGCGGATGCCGCGCTGCTTATAGGTCGCAAACGGCCACATGATGCGGCTGCGTTCCAGGCCCAGATCGCGCTCGGGGCCGCCCGGGTCGAGTGTAATGTGACAGGGCTGGCTCGAGGCAACGACGTTAAGCTTGCGTAGACGATCGATGTCCTCGGGCAAGAGGTTCTCCAGGTGCTCGAGCGTGTTATGGCCGTGCTGGGGCAGGCCGTACAGGTCGGCGGCCTCCTCGAAGATATCCAGCGCGGCATGAATCGCACCGTCGCCGATGACGTGGATGCGCACGGTATGGCCGCGCTCCGCGGCCGCCAGAACCAGCTTGCGCATGCGCTCGGCAGGAACCGTCAGGCGACCTTGATCGCCCGGGAAGCGCGGGTTGGTATAGGGCTCGGTGAGATAGGCCGTGTGTTCGCTCGACACGCCGTCGAAGAACTGCTTAAAGCCTGGCGCCGAAAGCAGCGCGTTGTTCGCGTAACGTACCTGCAGCTCTTCCAAGCGCGATTGGTCATCCAGCAGCGTGGGAAACAAATGGGCTCGGATGCCCAACTTGCCGGCTGCCTGCAGTTTGTCGTAGACGTCGTCGCGGATAAAATCGCAGCCCGGCATGGGCATGAGCGACATATCGCATATCGAGGTGATGCCCTGCTCGGCCATCCGCCTCATTTGATCGGCGTAAGCGCTTGCGATGCGATCCTCGCCCAGCCACTCAAGGCAGCGCGGTAGCAGCTGCATGGCAGCCGCCTCGTGAGCAATGCCCGTGAGCTCGCCGTTTGCGTCCTTGTCGTAGCTACCGCCCGCTGGTGGCTCGCTGTCGCGCGTGACGCCGAGTGCATCGAGTGCGCGGCTGTTGAGCCACAGCGTGTGCCCGTCGCCCGAATACATAACACAGGGACGATCGGGGAATGCCACATCGAGCGACGCCTTGGTAGGATGCTCGGGCGGGTCCCAACGGTAGTCGCGCCAGCCCTGCGTCACAACCCAAGCGTCGTCGGGCAGGTCCTGGGAAAACTCGAGCGCATGTTGCACCAGCGCCGCCTCGGACGTGCCCATATCCATGAGCATGTACGGCGAGGAACCGACCGAGGTATGGAAGAAGTGCAGATGAGCGTCATGGAAACCGGGGCAGACAAACTGCTCGCCGTAGTCGATAACCGACGTAGCGGCAGGAGCGGCGGCGATCACGTCATCGGGCGCACCGACTGCGACGATACGGTCGCCTGCGATGGCAATCGCCAGCTCGCGGGTGGTATCGATGCCGTCTTGCGCGGTAAAGACGTTCTTGGAGCGGATAATCCGATCGATATGTTGCATGGGCATCCCCATCTCTGGCAGGAAATTCAACACCCCCGAGTGTACTCCCCCGCCCTTGTAACAAAACCCCAAGCGGCAAACGGCAACTTTACCAGCCCTAGCGGCAGGTGGCATACTGGAGAGAGCCTGTACGATTTTGCGATCAACCCAGCAAGGAGCAAATCGACCATGACGAAGACCAAGGCACAGCAGATTATGGCGGCGACCGAGGCTCGCGCGGCTGACGACGTCACCGCGGCCATCCAAGATATCGCTACCGAGTTTGAACCATATATCATCAAGCAGCGCCGGCACTTCCATAAGCACCCGGAGCTGAGCCTCGCCGAGGAGCGCACGACCTCCGACATCGCCAACCAGCTCGACGCCATGAATATCCCCTACGAGCGTCCCCTTAAGACGGGCCTGGTGGCAACGCTTCGCGGCACCGCGCCCGACGCCTATCGCGAGGACGGCACGCCACGCCGCCGCATCCTGCTGCGCGCCGATATCGACGCCCTGCCCGTTACCGAGCAGACTGGCGAGGAGTTCGCCAGCGTCAACGAGGGCTGTATGCACGCCTGCGGCCACGACTGCCATATCGCCATGATGCTCGGCACGCTGCAAATCCTGCGCCATATGACCGACGACATCCACGGCGAGGTCCGCATCGTCTTCCAGCCCAGCGAGGAAAACGGCCAGGGCGCCAAGCTCATGATCGGCACGGGTGTGCTCGACGGCGTCGATGGCGCCTACGCCGCGCACATCTGGAGCGAGGTCGACGCCGGCACCGTGAGCTGCGAGCCCGGACCGCGCATGGCCAATACCGACTGGTTCCGTATCGACGTACGCGGCACCTCGTGCCACGGCGCCATGCCCCAGCGCGGTCACGACGCCGTTATGGTGGCCGCAGAGATCGTCAACGCCCTGCAGACCATCGTCTCGCGCGAGATCAGCCCCTACGAGCCGGCTGTCATCACCGTCGGCGAGCTGCACGGCGGCACCGCACGCAACGTTATCGCCGGCACGGCCTACCTCGCCGGCACGGTGCGCACCTACGGCGATTCGACCCACGAGGAAATGCCGGAGCTCATGCGCCGCATCGTGGAGCATACCGCGGCCGCCTTGGGCGCCGAGGCAGAGCTCACCGACTACACCATCGCCAACTACAAGGTCGAAAACGACGCGGCCTCGAGCGAGCGCTGCCGTCAGGCTGTAATTAAGTGTCTGGGCCCCGCCGGCCAAGGCCATTATCGCGGCACGCTTTCGGGCGAGGATTTTTCGGAGTACCTGCGTCGCGTACCGGGCGTGCTCGCCTTTGTAGGTACGCGCAACCCCAAGATTGGCGCCACGTACGCCCAACATTCCTGCTTCTACAAGATCGACGAGACCGTGCTGGCAAAGGGCTCCATGGTGGCCGCCCAGTATGCTATCGACTTTTTGGCCGAGCCCACGCAAGAGGAGCTCGACGGCCCCGCGATTACCGCGGTCGCCGAAACCAACCCCGATCTGGCCGCCAAGTTGCGCTCTGCCAAGGCGACGACCGCCGAGGCTCGCGACGCCATCCATGATGCCCGAACGGCTCGCCATGCCGCGATCAAGGGCATCCACGACGCACGCGCTGCTGCACGCCGTGAGGAGAAGCACGACGAGTAATCGATTCGCTGGCATCTCGCAGTCATAGCCACATCGCGATGTCAAAGCGGGGGCGGACGTTTCGACACGTCCGCCCCCGCTCATTCTTCAAGCGCTATTTCTACTATTTCTACCCCGTCCCCAAATGGCAGACGGCATGACTACTCGTCCTGAGGTTCCTCGTCGGAGCTTGGCTCGGACGCCGACTCAGGTGCAGGTGCCGGCTCAGGCTCAGGCTCAGGCTCAGGCGCAGGCTCAAGCTCAGATGCCGTCTCAGACTCGGGCGCCGGTTCAGGCTCGGGCGCCGGCTCAGGCTCGGTCGCGGGAGCGGGTGCAGGTGCCGGCTCAGGCTTGGGCTCGGACTCAGGTGCGGGCTCGGCATCCGGAGCGCTGTAACCCGAGGGAGCGGACTTCTTCTCGAAGGGCAATACAAAAGTCAGGACGTCGTCCTTGTCCTCGTCGGCCCACTCGCTTGCATAACGTGCAACCCAATAGCCAACGGCACGGTGCTTGAGCATCTTGCCAAAGACCGTAAGAAATACGGTGACGAAAGCGACCAGCACCAAGAACAGCGCGAGCGTGACGCCACCGCCGGTAACAATTGCCTCAATACCCGTAGGACGATAGTAGTAGCTATACATACCGACAGAGGCAATGGCGCCAAAGACGACCGTCAAGATCCATGTGACAACGTTGGCGACCAGGCCCGTCAAAAACTCGGGAAGGAACGAAGCACAGAACAGCTTGGTCTTGTTGTGCTTAAACGCCGCCCAGACCTTATCGAGCGAAAACGCGCTCTCGACACGCCCGGTCACCGCAAAGTGCATCACGGCGATGTCGGCGAACATCTTAAAGAAGACACCCAGAATCGCCGAGGCAATTAGCGCCAGGACAAGCAGGCCAAGCGAACCGAACAGCGCAGCCTCGAGCGCATAAGAACCGTAATAAGAATACGAGCCCGCAGCGCCAATTACCACGCCCTCCACCAGCGAAAGCACTACACCGATAACGGGAATGGCAGCGATAACCTCGAGCACGACCGAAATAACGCTCGAAAAGACTCCGAGACCAAACGACGTGGAACGCATCAGCGGACGATCCATGCCGTCATCGATCTTAAGCGACAGATCGCGACCCCACTCGATGCCAAAGCCGGAACCGCACACGCTCGCAATGCAAGCTGCCAAAAAGCCGATGGCAGCCGCAATGCCGCCAATAACGGGAATAAACAACACGAGCACTGACACAACGCAAATCAGCGCCGGCAAAAACGCGATTTGGCATACACGCTGAAGCACGCCCGGAGTCTTGGTCATATCTTGGAACGCCTGAGCCACACAGCCCTTTGGCGCATTCGCCACGGGCGGTTGCGGAACAAACTGCTGGGGCTGAGGCTGTCCCTGGGGAGCGGGGCCAGCGGCACCGGCATTAGGAGCACCACACACGCCGCAGAACTTGTCGTTATCGCCCATGGGGGCGCCACACTGCGAGCAGAACATAGAATCATCCCTTCGTATCTTGAACAAATCACTTGGATCGCAAACGATGTCTTTAGCATCATTATTGCCCAATGTGGGGTCAAATACTCAAAGATGACCGATTTGCAAGATACACGGCGCCAGCAGGCGGTTCGTTGAATACGTCTGTGCTAGTTCGTTCCGCGGAAGCCCTTGCCGACAATCTCGGAGCTGTCGACGATCGTGATAAAGGCACCCGGATCGACCTCGCGCGCATAACGGCGCAGCTGCACGGCCTCGCGACGGCTCAGCACGCTCATGATCACCGTCACGCACTTGCCAGAGAAGGCACCGTAGCCGCGACTGATGGTCGCCGTACGGTTGAGATGCTTGACGATAAACTCCTCGACCTTAAGGGGCTCGGAACAAATGACTGTGCAGACCTTACGAAGGTGAATGCTCTCGATGGCCTTGTCGACCACAAGCGTCTTGGCAAACAGGCCGAGCACGCAATACAGACCGACACGCGGGCCATACAAAAAGGCCGCGATGGCCACGATGCCGATATCGACCAACAGCAGTGCGCGACCAATCTCGAGCGTGGTGCGGCGTTTGAGGATCATAGCGAGAATGTCCGTGCCGCCCGTCGAGGCGCCAATATCAAAGACAATGGCGCTGCCGAGCGCCGGCAGGATCACGGCAAAGCACAGGTCAAGCCACATATCGCCCGTCATCGAGACATCAGTCGGGATAAAGAGCTCAAAAAGCGAAACATAGGCGGACAGCGCAAACGAGGCGAAGACGCTCCACAGGATTGCCTTGCGCTCCAAAAAGATAAAGCCCAAAACGACGAGAACCGCGTTGATAATCCACATAAAGACGCCGACGGGCAGGGTCGGGAACAGCGTGGACAGAATGACCGACACGCCCGAGGTGCCGCCAAAAGCAAAGTGATTAGGGGTTTTAAACGCAACGATGGCGAAGGCCGTAAGAATCAGGCCCAGATTGAGCTCGGCAAAAAAGCGCGGGAAGCCCGGCTCCTGGCTGCGCTTTTGACCGACACGCTCGCCGCGCTCGATATCGGTGCGATCAACCACGCGCTCCATCGGCACCACGGGAGGACGATGCATCTCCTCGGCAGCACGCGATGCCGCCTCTGCCGCGGCGGCCTCAATCGCCCATGCCTTGCTTTCTGTTTCGTGCTCGTCGGCCATTACGGCAACCCCTCGTTAACAATTTGGAAACAATGCGCCCATTAGGGTAACGCGGAACGCGACGATTGCAACCCCTAGTTAGACGAGCGGTATGCCTACATCGGGGGGCATACAAATAACGGCCGGCCACGCTTTTACTTGCGCGGTCGGCCGTTTAACGTTTTCGCAGATAAAACCTGCCAAAACAAACCTGTCTCTTTTTGGAAGGTTACTCGTGCTGGCTGGTGCGGTGCTCGTACTCCTCGGGGGTGATGACGTCCTCGATGCGCAGGTTGACGCCCGCCACCTCAAGGCCGGTCATCGCGGCAAGGCGCTCAGTGACACGTGCCTTGACATCGTCGAAGATCGCGGGCGCATAGGCGCCGTACTCGATAATGACGGAGATGTTGACGACCACGCGATTGTCATCGGTGACCTCAACCGTCACGCCCTTGGTCAGATTCTCGGCACCAAACTGCTCCTGCACAAAGTGCATAAGGTTACCCTTCATGCCCAGGACGTGCGGCACCTCGCGGGTGGCCATGGCGACGATCTTCTCGATCACACCGTTGGAATAGGTCAGCGAGTCCTCGGACTCGTCTGTTTCCTCACCATCCTCGTCCGCGTCATCGGCGGACTCGGCCTCGACGAGCGCCTCGTCCTCGAGCGTTACGTCCTCCGCCTCGGCGGCGACGGTCTCGTCTGCCTCGAGCTCGGTATCGGCCACATCGACCTTCGTGTTAAAAGCCATGGTTCCTCCTTATGCCTGCCGCGGATGCGACAGTCGAATTCATATTAGCGGCCGCTAAACAGACGGCCGAAGAAGTTGACGATACCGTTCTCGCCGTCGCGAATCTGGCCGATCACGGCGCCGATCAGCACAAAGAATGCGATGACGAGCGTGTCCCACAGGCCGAGCGTGAGCACCAGCACGGCGAGCACAAAACCAGCGACGGCTCCAAGCGTGGTGTTGGGATGACGGACGGCATAGCTCCAGATGGCTGCCCCCGTACCCTTGATGAGACCCATGGCCTCATCAAAATCCGCGGCCGCCGCGTCTTGTAACTCAGTTGCCTCTGCTTTGGAATCAACAGGTTCGCTCGCCGGCGTGGCGCTCTGGTCAATCGTCAGGCGCGGCGTACGAGCGGTCTTATCTTGATTGGTATCACTCACCGGAAACCTCCACGGTCTGGACGGTAGTCTTGGACGGCAAAAAACGGACGCGCGTGGTCGTACCCGGCGTGCCGAGCATGGTGTCGCAAGCTTCCTCAATGCGCTGCTGCATCGCGGTAGCCAGAGATGCCACGTCCTTATCGTCAAGCGCGATAGCCTCGACCTTAAAACGGACGTGCGAATCGTCGGAACCTTGGACGCGGGCCTCGACATGCTCGATCATCACGCGATCGTCGCGCTCTGCAGCAGCCCTGGCGCACGAAGAAAGCGCCGCGAGCGTGACCTCGATATTGCGCTCCCCCGCCGGATGCACGCAGGACGGCTCGCGACGAGCAAACATCAGGCGGAAGAAGCTTACCAGCACGCCAATCGCCACAACTCCGCCGCATGCCGTCACGACAATGCGCGGCATGGGGTCGCGCATCAGCAGCATAAAGCGATACGTATACGGCCCCCAAAACTGGCAGACAAGCGTACCCAGCGCCACGATGGCGGCGGCAAGATACACGATCGCTAGGGCTCGTTTGAGTACGCGCACGTGGCGCTCCCTTCAAATCTCGGCTCTCGAAATGCAAAACGGTTCGCATCATTATAAAAGAGCCGGGTCCGGTGCTCTACGCACGCGGATCCGGCTCATCTATTCCACGAGGCTTGCATGCTCGCTTCATTATGCCCAGATATGCACGGCTTAACCCGTGCGGGCGCTACTCCTCCTCGAGGGCAGCGATGACCTCGTCGGTCATGTCCATGGTGCTGTAAACATCCTGGACGTCGTCGAGCTCCTCAAGACGGTCGATGAGGCGCTGAACCTTCTTGGCATCGGCGCCGGAGACCTCGGTCGGGGTGGTCGGGACCATGGTGGTCTCGGAGCCCTTGACCTGGACGCCCTGCTCCTCGAGCGCCTTGGAGACAGCCATAACGTCGTTGGCAGCAGTCCAGACGATCCACTCCTCGCCGGCGTCCTCGTAGTCCTCGCCACCGGCCTCGGCGATGGCCATCATGAACTCATCCTCGTCACCGGCAGCACCGTTGGCGATCATGGTCTCCTTCTTGGCGTTCTCGTCCAGGATCTCCTTGGCGACGACGATCTGGCCCTTGCGCTCAAACTGGAAGGCGACGGAGCCGGAGGTGCCCAGGTTGCCACCAGCGTGGGAGAAGGCGGAACGGACATCAGCGGCGGTACGGTTGCGGTTGTCGGTCAGGCAGTCGACGTAGACGGCGACACCGGCGGGACCGTAGCCCTCGTACACGATGTTCTCGTAGACGGCGGCGTCAGCACCCGAGCCAAAAGCCTTGTCGATAGCGGACTTGATCTTGTCCTTAGGCATGGACTGAGCCTTGGCCTTGGCAACGGCAGCGGCGAGGCTGGCGTTGTTCTCGGGCAGCGGGTCACCGCCGAGACGGGCAGCAACGGTGATGTTGCGGCTGAGCTTGGAGAAGAGGGCGGAACGCTTGGCGTCCTGCGCGCCCTTACGATGCTTGGTTGTGGCCCACTTAGAGTGTCCGGACATACGTGTCTCCTATCGGTTTCGACCTAAAGCCCAGCGCAGATGCTCGGGCAATATAAACAAACGTCGTTATGATATACCTACTGGCCTGCGAGATAAACCCCAAAATGAAGGCGTCGTGATGATGGCCCCTTTGGCGCAAAGAAACCTGACCCCAATGCACCAAGTTAGAACCAGAGGAAGTCGCTGCGGGTGACGGTGGCGCCGATGGCAAAGGGCATGCAGGCGATAACCGGATACAGGTAGCGCATGTAGGTTGAGCCGTTGCACGGGCCAATCAGGCACACGGCGAGTACGCCCAACAGCGGCACCCAGATCGCCAGCGCACGCCATGAATGACGACGCAGCAGGTAGACCACCACGGCGATCATGATCCACACATAGGTGGCCGAGCTCATGGTGAGCGAGATAAAGGGAACACGCTGCACCGCCACACGGTATAGGTTGATCAGATGGTCACACCAGCGCACCACGTTGCTGTCAACCGGATGGAAGTCGAAGTACTTGAGGTTGTCGGGACGCGCCATGATCTCGGCACTACGCGCCGTGCTGTAGACCCAGGCATCGCGCGCGCTCGGATAAAAATAACCATAGTAGTTATTGATAAGCGCCGAGATATAACACTCGGGATCCTTCTTAAACATCTGAGCCCATACCTCAAAATAGGCATCGATGTCCTCCTGCGAGGCGTACTCGTTAAAGCAGTTCTTGACGGCATCGGACTTGTCGGGGTTGTAGCGGCGGCCCAGGTTCTCGTACTTGAGCACCCGATCGATCGCAGCGCGCTCCTCATCGGTTACCAAACCGTCGCAGGGCGCCTCCACGATGGTGCCGTCCTCCTTAACCGTAGGGTTGACGCCCGAGTTGAGGCCGTCGTGCTTTTGGACGAAACGAGCCGTCTGCTGGAACGGAATCGAGAGGATTTCGCGCTTGGAACCAGGCGTGATGTCGTGCGCCGGCATAAAGACCTTGGTGAAGTACATATTAGAGGCAAGGCAGAGCGCGAGCACCGCGAGAACGCCAACCCAACGGAAACGCGGGATGGCGCCCGAAGGCGCAGCACCAGTCTGCTTGGCTGCATGACGAGCCACATGCACGTCCCATACGCAAAACGCCGCCGCGATTACGCATGCCGCCAGGGGAAACACCAGGCCGCCGTTGCGCAGAAACGTGGAACCCATGGCGCCCAGAGCGAGCAGCAGCCAGTCGTGGCGCGCAAAGAGCACGGACCTCTGTTCGCCCGCTCGCTCGACATTGGCATCACGACGGGGCAAGCCACATGCCACGAGCTTGACGGTCTGTACCAGCAGCACCAAGAACGCGTCGGCAAAGAGCACGTCTTTGGTGAGCAACGCCGCGTAGTTAGAGAACATCGGCATAAGCGCAAAGAACAGCAGGATCGCACCGCGAACCGGCAGGCTCACGCCCAGTTTGCGCAGCGACGAAATGGAATAGGCCATGCAGGCGGCCGTGATGACGAACTGAGCACAGGTGTAGATGGCAAGACCTGCGTTGGCGCTGTTGAACAGCGAAAGCCCCAGCTGGACGCACGAACCGATGATAGCCGTGTGCACCACGGGGTGATGCCCGTTGAGCAGCACGTTGGGGTTGAGTAGGCGCAGGTAGTCGCTCGTGCCGTTGGGATAGTTGAACCACTGGCGAATCTGCGCACCCGTATCTCCCATAAAAAGGCCAGGCAGCGAAGCGATGAGCATGGGCGCCCAGGCGATCATAAGCACCAGGAAGGGCCCGGCAAAGGGATGGACCGAGAGCACGGCGTGAGTCACACGCCATACGCGGCCAAAGTGCGCTTCGGAAAACGGAATGCGCCGAGAGCTCAGCCAATCTAGACACTCAAAGGCAAGGTAGAAGGCAACGACCGCCAAGAGCATCCAGCCCGCGCCGCCAATCCAGGCGCAGATGATGCGGGCTTTGTCGCCAAGGACAATCTCGGCCGAGTCGGTGAGATCGTAGCTGCGGCCGAACACCATGCAGATGGCGAAGAACAGCGACGGCAGAATGATCGATGGGCGCCAGGTGTCGCCACGGCCAAAGAACACGTAGCGAAACGGTAGCGTGAGCAGGCAGGCAAGTGCAAGCAGCATGACCGCGTCGGTATGGCCGGCAAACGAGAGGAGCACCTCGTAGCACACGTACAGCATGCCCGAGGCTTTGGGGTCAATCGCCAAGACTGCGTTGCTCGACACCGGGGCGGGATCGATGGAAAACGCCGTGGTCGCCAACAGCGCGAGCAAAAATGCGATGAGCGTCTGCTTGGCGGGATAGCGCTTAAACCAGACGATGCGGGCAGCGTCGCGCGCAGCCGTTGTGGAGAGATCGGAATCCTTCACAGTCCAAAGAGCCTTTCTAGAAACCTGCCAAAAAGGGACAGGTTTATTTTGGCAGGTTTTATCTGGGGAAACGTTACGGTTCTGTCATCGTTGCCCAGCGAATCACCACAAAGGTGCCTGTCCCCTTTGCGGTGGTTAGGCGTCGAGGTAGATGCGCTGGGGTTGGTTGCGACGACGAGCAAAGATGATGAGCACCAGGCCCGCGATTACGAGCGGCAGGCTCAGCAGCTGACCCATGGTGATGACGCCTCCCAGCAGATAACCCAGCTGGGCATCGGGCACGCGCACAAACTCAATGAGGAAGCGGACGATGCCGTAACCCATCACAAACACGCCCATAAACGTACCTTGGGGCAGTAGCGGCTTTTTGCGGCTGAGCACCTGCAGAATGCAAAAGAGCACGATGCCCTCAAGAAATGCCTCGTAGAGCTGGGAGGGGTGACGCGGCATATCGCCCGCGGTGCCACCGAAGACCACGCCCCAGGGCAGATCGGTCGGCTTGCCCCACAGCTCGCCGTTGACAAAGTTGGCGCAGCGTCCCAGACATAAGGCCAGCGGAGCACCGATAACGGCAAGGTCGGCGATGGTCCAGGCGTCGAGCTTGTACATGCGGCACACGAGCGCGCCGCCGATAATGCCGCCCACCAAACCGCCATGGAAGCTCATGCCGCCCTCGTTGGTGGCAAAGATCTCGAGCGGGTGCGCCCAGTAGTAGCCATCACCGTAAAAGACGACGTAGAACAGGCGCGCACCGATAATGAGGCCAAAGACCACGCCGACCACGACACTCGTCAGGTCGTCAATCGTGATGTTAAGGCCCCAGCGACGCTGCGTGCGGTACATGACGACCGCCGTGAGCAGGGCGCCGACCACGTAGGCCAGGCCGTACCAGTAGATGGTGATGGGGCCCGCCGAGATCGCGACAGGATCAAGCATATGGTAGAAGTCGTTGAGCATGTCGACCCTCCTACTCCCTACATACAAATGCGGCCGCGGGCCTTGCGCTCGCAGCCGCATATTTGGGCGTAACGTCTATGCGGAGTATGCCGTCCGCAGCTTTCGCAGCTTAGAACGGCGCGTACTCGTCGTACAGATCGTCGGTCTCGCCGGAGGCATTGACCTGCTCAACTCGGGTAACGCCGGGCACATGCTCCTTCAGGATGCGCTCAATACCCATGGACAGGGTCAGCGAGCTCATGGGGCAGCCGGCGCAAGCGCCCTGCAGCTCCAGTTTGACGACGCCCTCGTCGTCAACGCCCACATACTCCATATCGCCGCCATCGGCCTGCAGGTTGGGGCGAATCTCTTCAAGAACCTTCTTAAGCAGCTCTTCGTTAACAGCCACAGGGGCTCCTTTCTCACAATTACGCGGGCGCGCCCGCGGACAGAAGCTATGTTACTACAGCCGTGTACCCGCTCACGAGCCGTCCATGCGCGCAGACGCGACTTTCACGAGTAGTCAATTTGGGACGGGGCTCTTTTGGCTGCCTTTTGTTGCCAGCTGGCGTTGCCACGCGCTACTGCTGAGCCCGCCCCTCGGTGCCGATGTGAACATCGACGATAACCTGGCGGTAGCTGATGCCACAAGAGTCGAGGATGCGGCGGCTGATGCGTCCATCATCGGTGTCGGCGTACTTGTTGTCCAGGTAGACAACCTCGCCCACGCCCACCTGAGCCAAAATCTTGGCGCAGTCATGGCACGGGAACAGCGTGACGTAGACCGTGGAACCCTCGAGGTCCTTGAGCGAGCCGCGATAGTTGAGCACGGCGTTGGCCTCGGCATGGACTACGTAGTTATGCTTGTCCTGCAGCGGGTCATCGCTCGTGCCCCACGGGAAAAAGTCGTCGTTGAGCGCCGAGGGCGTACCGTTGTAGCCCACCGAAAGGATGCGGTGGTTGGTGTTGGCGATGCACGCACCCACCTGCGTGTTGGGGTCCTTGCTGCGGCGCTGCGCGGCGATGGCCACGCTCATAAAGAACTCGTCCCAGCTAATGACGTCCAGGCGCTTGCCTGACGAAGTTTGATGAAGATCGTCCGACATGGCAGACACCTCCGTAATCGCAATAGTTTGACCTATTGTAGCAGGTAAAAGGTGGGGGCGTTTGTCCCACCGGCGCCCTCACCTTTACACGCGGCGGGGCTTTTGGTTGATGCGGTAGAGCTCGGCGAGACCCCGCAACGTCAGCGCATCGTCGACCGTCAGACTGTGACCGACCAGCGACGCGAGTGCCTCGGCATCGTCGCCGGTAATGACGATGGGCACGCTGTCCTCCCCCGCGGCCTTGGTCGCGCGCATCTCGGCGAGCACCATGTCGAGCATGCCGTCGATGCGGGCCACCTCGCCCAGAACCACGCCCGAGCGCATGGCCTCACGCGTGTTGCGACCAATCACATGCGTTGGCGCCGAAGGCTCAACCTGCGGCAGGCGCGCCGCAGCGGCCGAAAGCGACCGGGCACCGAGCGCCAGACCCGGCGCGATGACGCCGCCCACAAAGGTTCCGCGCGCATCGATGACCTCAATATTGGTCGTAGTGCCCAGGTCGATCACGATGCACGGAGAGCCGTAGACGGCACGGGCCGCCACGGCATCGGCGATGCGGTCGGGGCCGATCTCGGCCGGGTCGTCGTAGTGGACGGGCATGCCAGTCTTGAGGCCCGGCCCCACGGTGAGCACGCGCCCCGTGCAGGTGCGGGAAAGCGCCACTTTCCACGGGCGCTCGAGCGCCGGCACCACGCAACTCAGCACTGCGCCCGCGGGAACGAGCACACCCGGCACGCCCGCATCGGCTGACAGCGCGCCCATGACCTGCGCGAGCCTCATGCGAGCCTCATCGGCCGTGATGCTCGACGGCGTCGTGATCTCGCACGTCGCAAGCGGACATTCCTGCGCCGCAGCCGAATCCTCGGCAAACAGACCAAAGCGAATGAACGTGTTACCCACGTCGACCGTCAATATATATGCGCACCCATTAAGCATCGTCGGCGCTCCTTTCGTCTGCCCAGCAGTATATCGCCTACCTAAACCAGTCATCCCAAAATGACTAGCTTGCGGCTATACTGGTGCGCGGTCGCGCGCGAGCTCACGCGGCGGCCCTTGGTAACCCGACTTCCCGCGCCGTATCCGTAGCGGCGCTCCCGGGGGAAGCGGATATACGCAAAGGAGTTCTATATGAGCAATCCCTCGAACCGCGCCTCGATGCGCGGGCAACTCACGCTGCGCGGTGTCGTCATCGGCGTCCTTGGCTGCGTGATCATCACGGCAAGCTCGGCCTACACCGCCCTCAAGATGGGCGCACTCCCCTGGCCGATCGTCTTCGCTGCCGTCATCTCGCTGTTCTTCCTTAAGCTCATGGGTAACGCCAGTCTCAACGAGGCAAACGTCACCCACACCATCATGTCCGCAGGCGCCATGGTCGCCGGCGGCCTGGCGTTTACCATCCCGGGCGCCTGGATGCTGGGCTATGCAGACCAGATCAGCTGGCTCGACATGTTTATCGTGGCACTCGCCGGCACCATCCTGGGTCTGCTGGCCACCGCGCTCATCCACCGTCACTTTATCGTGGACGCCGCGCTTGAGTTCCCCACCGGCAACGCCGCAGCTCAGACCCTGCGCGCGACCGAGGCCGGCGGCAAGACCGGCAAGCAGCTCTTTGGCTCCATGGCCATCGCAGGCATCTACAGCGTGCTGCGCGACGCCCTGGGCGTGGTGCCCAGCATGCTATGCACGCTCAACATCCCCGGCGTGACCTTTGGCATCTACAACTCGCCCATGCTGCTCTCCGTCGGCTTCCTCGTGGGCTTCGCCCCCGTCGCCTTCTGGTTTGCCGGCGCGCTGCTGGGCAACTTTGGCATCATCGTGGGCGGCACCGCTGCCGGTCTGTTCGACGTTGTGACTGCACAGGGCATCGTCAAGTCCCTGGGCATGGGCCTCATGATGGGCTTTGGCGTCGCCGTCGTCCTCAAGGACATCCTGCCGCAGGTCGCCGGTATCGTCCGCGGTCTTGCCGCCGACAGCTCCACCGACACCGACGAGCAGTCGCTCATCTCGGGCTCCCTTAAGCTCGACGCCGGCATCATCGGCCTGGGCGCTGCCGCCATCGCCGTGATCGTCGCCATCGCGCTCGACCTTGGTCCCGTCCCGGCCGTCATCGTGACGCTGTTCACCTTTGTCACCACCATCATGAGCGCACAGAGCTGCGGCCAGACGGGCATCGACCCCATGGAGATCTTTGGCCTCATCGTTATGCTCATCGTGGCTGCCTTTGCACAGATCGCTCAGGTCAAGCTGTTCTTTATCGCCGGCATCGTAGCCGTGGCGTGCGGCCTTGCGGGCGACGTCATGAACGACTTTAAGGCCGGCGCCGTGCTGGGCACCAACCCGCGTGCGCAGTGGATCGGCCAAGCCATCGGCGGCATCGTGGGCGCCCTGGTCGCCGCAGCCGTCATGGTCGCGCTCGTCACCGCCTATGGCCCGGACGCCTTCGGCCCCGACAAGAGCTTTGTTGCCGCGCAGGCAAGCGTCGTCGCCACCATGGTCTCGGGCATCCCGAGCGTGCCGTGGTTCGTTGGCGGCTTTATCGCCGGTATCGTCATGTACTGGCTCGGCATTCCGGCCATGATGATCGGCCTGGGCGTGTACCTGCCGTTCTACATGTCGCTCACGGCATTCCTGGGCTCCTGCGTCAAACTCGCCTACGACAAGTGGTCCGCCCACCGCGACGCCACCGCTGGTCTTTCTGACGAGGAGAGGGCTGCCAAGGACGCCGCCTTCCAGGAACAGGGCCTAGTTGTCGCCAGCGGCCTGCTCGGCGGCGAGTCCATCGTCGGCGTTATCCTGGCGTTTGTCTCCGTGGGCTTAAGCCTGCTGGGCTAAGCTGAGCAGCTGCTCGACAGCAACCATATTGCCTACGGCTTGCCCGGTCGGTAGCTTTTGCGACTGCCGACCGGGCTTTTTGATATCGAAACAAAGAAAGGCCGGCGCGCTGCGTTTAACAGCGCGCCGGCCTTATCGTTTGGCTAACGAGACGGTCCCGTTATGAATTGAAGTTCGTTGCAGAAACTACGCTCGAAACGCTACATCTGCTTGCGACGACGATCGCTCAGCGTCACACCAGCGGCCACGAGGGTGATACCGCCGATGACGAACACCTCGCCCGCAAGAGCGGAATTGTCGCCAGTCTGGGCGAGCGCGGCCGACGTTGCCTTCTTCTTGGCGACAGGAGCCTTTGCAGCAGCCTGCGCAACCTGAGCCTTGGCCTGCGGCTCAGCCTTGGGATGATACTTGTCGTACTCGGCCTGCGCGGCAGCCAGGGCATCCTTGGCATCGCCAAGCTCGGCAAGCGCGGCGGCATAGGCGTCGTTGGCATCGGACAGCTTGGCATCGGTATCGCTCAGAGCAGCCTTGAGGCCAGCTGCGGCATCGACGGCGGCCTTATAGCGAGCGTAGGCAGCGTTCAGCTTGACCAGCTTCTCGTTGCCCGTCGTGCCCGCGGCAAGGGATGCCTTGTGGTCGACGGCCTCAAGATCGGCCTTGAGTGCCTCGTCGTTGGCAAGCTCAGCCTTGGCCTTGACGATATCGAGGTTCGCATCGACGACGGCTTCGTTGGCGGCCTCGAGCTGCTTCTGGGCATCGGCGACACTGGCCACGGCAGCGTCATAGGCGGTCTTGGCGTCGTCGACCGCCTTCTGAGCGCCGGCGAAGCGCTCGAAGGCCTTGTTTGCACCGGCCAGCTCGCCCTCGGCAGCCTTGACCTTCGCCTGTGCGTCGGACAGGGCCTGCGTCTTGGCGGCAACTGCCTGCTTGGCGTCCGAAAGAGCGGTCGCGGCCTGGACATCTGCAGCCTGGGCCTTGTCTACACCAGCCTGGGCGGCATCGTCGGCCTTCTTGGCATCGCCAAGCGAGCCCTGCTTATTCGCAAGGTCCGCCTGGGCGGCATCGCGCTTGGCGGCAAGGTCCTTGACCGAAGCGGTAGCGTTGCCATACGCCTCGTTGGCCTGTTCGGACTTTGCCTTGGCGGCATCGCGGGCGCTGCGAGCCTTCGCCTTGTGAGCAGCGGCCTCGGCTGCCTTCGTCTTGCTGTCAGCAAGCGTGGCGTTTGCCTTATCGAGAGCTGCCTGGGCAGTGGCAGCCTCGCCCTTGGCGGTATCGAGGTTCTGCTTGAGGGACTCGATGTCGATTCCGCCGAGCGCGTCCTTCGCGGCGTTGTATGCCGTCTTCGCGGCGGCGGTGCCGGACTTAGCCTTCTCGTACTCGCCCTTGGCGGTGTTCACGTTCGTGTCGGCTGCGGTATAGGCGTCATGTGCCGCATCCTGCTTATTTACAGCTGCGAAGTAAGCTTCCTTGGTAGTACCGAAGTTCTTTTGCGCCTCTGCCAGCTTATTCTGAAGCTGCTTCAGCTGCTCCTTCTGCTCCTGCGTGCCGCCTGCGTTGTAAGCGGAATCGATATAGTCGTTGAGGAGCTTCTTGAACTCTGAGACAGTGAAATCGGCTTGGGTATCATCAGCGCTGTAATCGAAGATGGTTACTTCGGAATCGGTGTTCTTACCGCTACCGGTCGCGATGCCGATAGCCCTCGTACCGGCATCGATGATGTTGAGATAATGCCCACACTCTTGATAGATGCTGTTGTAGTTCTGGGAGATATAATAGGCCTCATATCGGTATTTGCCGAGTTTGTCGCCATACTGCGCGACATACTTATCGAATGCCTCTTTCTCCTGAGTGTAGAGACCGGTATAGGGCCAACCGAGGGTGTCCTCAGTCTCTCCGCCGGTATATGCACCGCCGCCGCCGGCAAGATTTTCACCGTTATCATAGTAGCAGCCAGAGTGTCCCCAGATGTTCGATGAATACGATGTATTAAGGGCAGCTGCCACAGTCATGCGGAGGCTAACGCTGAGCGCCGACTGACCGTTCGCCTTGCGGAGGTTGTTCTGGGTGTCGAGATATGTCAGGGCGTTACGCATCTGCTCCAATGAAAGCGGGTTGGTGTCGCGCGACATGTCCTGGTCGACGTACTTGTCATACCATTCGGCCTTGTCATCGACGCCGGTCAGCATCGATACGGCGTCCCGGGCGTTCTGTTTCTGCGTGGCTGTGAACTGGCTGCCGCCGATGATGTAATTCATAAAACCGAGCATGCCTTGGCTGATGACATTTTGATCCACGGTCATGTTCGACTTGAGGTCGGCAATCTGCTGGTTAAGCTTCTCGACCTCGGCGTTCGCGGCATCGTAAGCGTTTTCGGCGGTAGTGGATTCAGCACATGCCGTCTCCCACTCGCTACGCTTCTGCTGGCAAACCTCGACGAGTCGGTCGTACTCCGCCTTCTTGTCGGTCTCGGTCTGCTGGGCCTGCTCGTATGCCGTCTTCGCGGCGTCACGCTTACTGGCCGCGTCCTTGTACTCCTTGTTTGCCGCATCGTATGCAGACTGGGCAGATGCCACAGCAGCGTTGGCGGCGTTGACCTTCTCCTGCGCGGCAGCGACGGCAGCCTGGGCGGCCTGCAGATTTGTCTGTGCGGTGGCGTCGGCATCCGTCGCGGCATTGAGCTCCGCCTGCGCGGTCTTGAGCTCACCAGCAGCAGCGTTCTTGGCGGCCTCAAGCGCACTCAGGTCGACACCCGTACCCGAGACGGCAGCATCGAGCGCGGCCTGCGCCTGGTTGAACTTCTGCTGGGCGTTATCGCGCGCGGTGGTTGCGGCTGCGAGAGCAGCGGCAGTCTCCTGCTTCTTGGCCTGGGCAGTCGTCAAAGCTGCCTCGGCATTCTGCTTTTCCTGCTGGGCGTTGGCCTCGGCAGCCTTGGCCTGGTCCAGATTGGCCTGTGCAGTAGGAACGGCCTTATTGGCGTCATCGAGCTTTGCCTGCGCGTCCTCGACGGCCTTCTTGGCGGCCTCGTACTCGTCCATACCCATGGCCTCGAGCTTGGCCTGGGCATCATCGAGGGCCTTCTTGGCCTCATCCTGCTTTGCCTTGGCGTCCTTGAGCGCCTGGGTCTTATCCTCGACACTCTTGTTGGCCTGTTCGAGCTGATCGTTCAGGTCGCCCAGCTTCTTCTGCTGCAGCTCGGTCTTTTCGACGGCGGCTTTGAGCTCGTCAATCTTCTCCTGGAGCGCGGCGACTTCTGCTGCGTTCTGCTCGATTTCGTTGTCGCTCACAGCCTGCGAGGCCTGATTCTTTTGCTGCTGTGCCTGCTTTTGAGACTGGCCCGCCGCGTCGGCCTTCTTCTGGGCGGCATCGTAGGCGGCCTGAGCGTCCTTGAGCTGCTTTGCCGACTCCTCGGCCAGCTGGGCAGCCGTCTTTACGACCGCTTGGTTACCGGCGGCAACGGTATTCTCTACAGAACTACCCCCCCTGAACAGAATCGCCGTTATCGGTTGACGGTGCGGCGATTGCCGCCAGCGGCGACATGAGCGGCTGAGCGATGAGGCCCGCCGTCAAAACGGTTGCGACGGCGCGGTTGGCAACGCCCTTGACGTTGACGGCCTTGGCCCGAGGCTCAAAGTGTTGTGGACTGTAGTTTGCCATGGCTTTCTCCCTTTGACACGGATGTATCCATACGTATCAAACGGTAGCTGTCGATTTTTGAATTCTGTTGCGCAACATTGGCGACCAGCGTATTTTTTGAAATTCGTGCTCCTATGCTTCACAATTTCGTCACATTTGAAGGAGCTGGTGCATCATATTTTCGCGGGATGGAATTGAGCCTGTGATTTGCATTTGCTCCCGCGTCATCCGCCCTATCGGATTCCGCATCCAACAGACACCCCGCCCGCCACGGTGTAGAGTTAAGACAACGGGCGCGTTGCGCGGACCGCGCTGGAACGAGGTGGACATGGAACTCGACAAACAACAGATCAAGCGACTACGCGAACGCCATCACCGGCGCCACGGCATCCGCCCCGCCCATAGCGAAGCCATGGAAAACATCACCCGCTTCCTCAAGCGCGCATTCAACATTCGCGAAGGTCGCGCGCCCTATCACGTAATCCGCAAGCGCTTTGTAAACGGGGCGCGCCTGACCGGCTCTCACCTGTGCATCCTCATCATCGCCATGCTCATCGCGAGCATCGGCCTCGATATCGACTCGGACATCGCCATCGTGGGCGCCATGCTCATCTGCCCGCTTATGGGATTGGTCCTTGCCATGGCATATGGCATCGCCACGCTCGACCGTGAGATTACCGTCGAAGCCGTCGCGGGCTTGGCTCTACAGATGGTCTTTTGCCTGGTCACGTCCACGTTGTACTTTAAGCTCTCGCCCCTTGGCACCACCACGGCGGCCATCATCGACAACTCGACACCCACCGTCTGGGACCTTACCGTCGCACTCGCAGGCGGCTTTGCAGGCGGGCTGGGCAACTCACGCGACCAGGAACCCGCCACGCTCATCGCCGGCGTGGCCGTGGCGACCGCGCTTATGCCGCCCCTGTGCGCGGCGGGCTACGGCATCGCCATCGCAAGCGGGTCACTGTTTCTCTCGGCGCTCTACGAGTTTGGCATCAACGTGGTCTTTATCGCGCTGGCTGCCGAAGCCGTACTGCTTCTTTTGCGTGTGCCGCTCAAGCGCGACCTCAACGGCGACGGCATTGTGACCGCTGAGGAAGACACCGAGGTCGACGAGCTGTCACGCAAAGTGCGCCGCCGCATCATCGTGGGAACGGCCATCTTTGCCATCCCCTGCATCGTTATGACCGCAGGTTCCATTGGCTCGGCGCAGGCCGGTGTGCAGGACGGCTACGGCGTCACCGAAACCACGCGCGAGCTTGCCGCGGTGCTGCCGGGCTTTAAGGACTACACCGTCGCCGTCGAGACCTCGGCCACCGAAGGTGAGGAGGAGGGTATTGTCGAGCGCCAAACTGTCGCCCATGTGACAACGAGCGAGGCGCTCGGGACGCACGACCGCCACGTCGCCCGCAAGCTCATCAACCTCAATGTGCCCGAGCTCGATCGCGTGGAGTTTGACGTGAAGTAATGCGGAACGTGAGGTAAACCCGGCGCGAGTGCGCGCAGCCGCGGGGCACAGGCACAGCCAAGCCCTATAGCTCGTACTTGTACACGCGGTAGATGTACTTCTCGGCTTCCATCTTGTAGGTGGCGATGGGCAGTCCATAGCGGTCATACTCAGTGAAGGTCTTGGCCTGGCCCGATGCCACGAGCATACTATTTGAATCACCGACACGTTGCGCGCTGCTTACGTAGCCCGAGAACGGCACCGCAATCTGGTCCACAAGCTCGTAGGTGCGCGCCGTCTCGTCCACTGTAAAGATGCGCCCAAACGAATGCGTGCCCTTGTTGTAGTCGGTCACCACCGCGGAGCCCAGCTGGCCCCAGTCGAACTTGGGATAGCTTTCGGCCGCACCAAAGTTGTTGTCGTACAGCAGCACCTGGTAGCGACTGGTCGTTGCCGTATCGGAACTCGGCAGATACGTCACGCTGTGCTGGCCCGCGTTGAGCGAAAAATCGCCTTGGGCCTGCAGTAACTTGTCCTCAAAGCCCGAGCCGGCCCATTGTCACTCCTTTCTATTTCTGGGTCCATCTTCTCACTGCTGGCGGCCGAAAATGTTCCGTTTTCCTCCGTCCCCGAGGGATCATTTTTTAGTACTTGAAGAAGCCCTCGCCCGAACTTTCGCCCAGCTTGCCTTCGTCGAGCATTTTCTTGAGGACGGAGGCCATGGCCTTAAAGTTGTAGGGCATCATCATCTTCTTGAGCAGCGGGCTCACCAGGCCCGGCACCTTCTGATACTGCATAACGATGTTGTAGGCCGTCTGGATGCCCACCGTGTCGAACACGCGGAACGGGCCCTTAGGCGCGCCGGTGCCGCGCGTCCATGCGAGGTCGATGCTCTTGGGGTCGCTGATGCCCGAGACATACAGGTCGAGGCCCGAAAGCAGCCACGGCACCAACATGGAGTTGAGCAGGTAGCCGTTCTTTTCCTTGTTGACGGGAAGCGCCAGCATGCGAATGTCGTTGGCAAAGTCGACGAGCTCGTCAAAATAGCGCTTGTCGGTTTGGCTCTGGGCCATGACCTCGGTCATGTTGTTCTTCCAGATGGAGTTGGCAAAGTGCAGCGACAGGTACTTCTCGGGGCGACCAGTGTACTTGGCAAAGGTGCTCGGCAGCAGCGTAGAGGAGTTCGTCACGACAACGGTCTTTTGCGGGAGGACCGGGGCGAGCTTCTTGTAGAATTCGATTTTTGCCCGGGTGTCCTCGGCCATAGACTCGATGACCAGGTCGGCGTCGGCCACGGCCTTGGCAAGATCTAACTCCAGCTTGAGCGTAGAGTAGGCACGCTCGACGGCGGCGAGCGCCGTCTCCCTGTCGAAGGTCTGGTCGCTATCGGCGATGCCGGCACACCACCCGCCCGTACCATCCGCCATACCCTCGATTGCCGCGATGTACTCCTCGCGCACATGATCGATCTTGGGCTGGGTGCGGCCGATGCTGCCCTCGCTGCGCAGCCAAATCGTTACATCGAAGCCGCAGTAGGCAGCCTGAAAGGCAATCTGGCTTCCCAACACGCCGCCACCGGCAACACAAACGGTCTTGTAGCTCATAGGAACAGTCCTCTCTTACGTAATTCCATAGATGTGTATTTATTCAACCGTAAGGGGACTGCACGCTGGGGGTGGGTTCTATAAACGGACGGTAATTTGCAGCGAACGGCTACACCTGTTCATTAACTCTCGATTTTGAGGGCATTTTTTGACGCTGCTGAACCGCTGTTTTGGAAGTGCGGGGAAAAATCGGGGTTCGCCGACCAGACCGGCTTTTTTTACAACAAAACCGCAGGTCGTGAGAGTCTAAAAAGGCGGTGTGCTCAGGAGGTTCGCGTTTTTTCCCGCACTTCCGAAATTCGAGTGCACAGAAGGCTGCGACAAAAACGATTTACGCAACATATGTCCAGCAAAAACGGGCGGTAGCCGGTACGGCTACCGCCCGTTTGTCTCATATCTAGCCCAAAGCAGGCCAGTTACTTCTTAATGCCGCGTCCCAGGCGCTCAGCGACCGACGCCACGGCACTCTCGTCGACCGAGCCGCAGCTCACGCAGCCATCGTGGGCACGCATCTGGCCGGTGACCTCGTCCATCGCGAGCGGCGCCACCTTCTCGAGCTTAAAGCCCTTGCCGGCGCGCATGTTTTCCTTGGCCACGCTGATCATGAGCTTAATGCGGTTGAGCTGGTTGACCTCGGACGCGCCGGGGTCGTAGTCCACCGCGACAATGTTGCTCTCGGGATGCTGGCGGCGCAGCTCCTTGATCACGGCCTTACCCACTACGTGGTTGGGCAGGCACGCGAAGGGCTGCGTGCAGATGATGTTGGGCGCACCGTGGTCGATCAGGTCGAGCATCTCGGCCGTGAGCAGCCAGCCTTCGCCCATGTTGTTGCACACCGAAAGCACCGTACGAGCCTTGTCCGCCATGGTGCCAATACGCTCGGGCGCCTCGAAACGGCGGGACTTTTCGAGCATCTCCTCCACCGGCGTGCGCATCCAGTCCACCAGCTTAATGAGTGCCTGCATGCTAGCGCGCGCCGTGGCAGAGCTTCCCAGCTCGTCTTTTTGAAGCTCGGCGTTGCTCATGGAGTACAGGAAGAAGTCGAGCAGGCCCGGTACCACGGCCTCGCAGCCCTCGCGCTCAATGACATCGACCACGTGGTTGTTGGCCGTGGGATGGAACTTGACCAGGATCTCGCCAACCACGCCCACGCGCGGCTTGGTACCCTCGCCCACAAGCGGCATGGTGTCGAACGCGCGGATGGCCTCGCGGCACAACTTGGTGTAGTTGTGCCTGTTGAACTTAGGCGCCAGCTTGCGGGCGCGCGCCATGTACTCCTCGTAGAGTGCGTTGGCGGCACCGGGCGTGGCCTCGTACGGGCGGCAACGATAGAGCATCTGCATCATGACGTCACCAAAGAGCACTGCGTAGACTGCCTGCTTAAGCAGTGCCGGCGTAATCTTAAAGCCGGGGTTGTCCTCACCGAGCGCCACGGCCGAAAGCGAGATCACCGGGATCTCGGGGTGGCCGCTCTCGCGCAGGGCCTTGCGGATGAGTGCGATGTAGTTGGTGGCACGGCAGCCGCCGCCGGTCTGGCTGATAACCACGGCCGTCTTGGACAGGTCGTACCGACCGCTCTCGATGGCCTCCATAATCTGGCCCGTCACCAGGATCGACGGATAGCAAATGTCATTGTTCACGTAGCGCAGGCCAGCCTCGACGGCATCGTGGTCGGTCGAGGGCAGCAGCTCCAAGTTGTAGCCGGCACCGCGGAACACCTCTTTGACCAGGTCAAAGTGAATCGGCGCCATCTGCGGGCACAGGATGGTGTAGCCCTCCTCGCGCATCTGCTCGGTAAAGGGCACCTTGGGCCACGCGGTCGAAGCACTCTCACGCTGCGCCTCAAACGTGTACTTGCGGCTCGCGAACGCGGGGGCATCCGTGGAGGGCGCCACCGGCGCGGCATCGCCTTGCTCGTAGGCCTCGCCCGCGGCCGTGGCCTCGGCCAGGCGCTCGGCCTCCTGGTCCTTGAGCGCTGCCATGAGCGAGCGGATGCGGATGCGCGCGGCACCCAGGTTAGACACCTCGTCGATCTTAAGCACGGTGTAGATCTTGCCGCTGGCTTCCAGAATCTCCTGCACCTGATCGGTGGTCAGAGCGTCCAGGCCGCAGCCGAAGGAATTGAGCTGGATCAGGTCCAGGTCGTTGCGCATCGTCACAAAACGGGCGACGGCGTACAGGCGGCTGTGGTACATCCACTGGTCGACGACGCGAATCGGACGCTCGGGCTTTACCAGATGCGCAAGCGAATCCTCGGTAAAGACCGCAAAGCCAAAGCTCGAGATAAGTTCGGGCAGGGCGTGGTTGATCTCGGGGTCGTTATGGTAGGGACGACCGGCGAGCACGATGCCGTGACCGCCGTGGTCCTCGACCCACTTAAGAGCCTCCTCGCCCATGGTCTGGATGTCCTCGTGGAAACGCGCATCGGCCTCAAAAGCAGCGTTGACGGCGGCATCGACCTCGGAGCGCGTGATCTTGGGACCGCGCACGCGACCGCGACCGGCTTGCGCATCGGCCACACGGTCGACGGCGAGCACCTGGTACAGACGGCGCTTAAGCTCGGTCTTATCGTGATACGGCACAAACGGATACAGGAACTCGATGTTCTGTTCGCGAATCTCGTCGATGTTGAGCGCCAGCGCTGTGGGGTAGCTCATGACGATGGGGCAGTTGTAACAGTTGCCAGCCGTCGGATCCTCCTTGCGCTCCCAGCGCACGCACGGCATCCAGATGAAGTCGACATCGCGGTCGATGAGGTTCATCACATGGCCGTGGCTC
Organism: Collinsella aerofaciens; assembly: GCF_032584215.1. Taxonomy (GTDB): domain Bacteria; phylum Actinomycetota; class Coriobacteriia; order Coriobacteriales; family Coriobacteriaceae; genus Collinsella. The sequence continues at coordinate 102,050 of NZ_JAWHPN010000003.1, forward strand.
ATCTTTGCCGGGTAGCACACGCTCTCGGACGGCATGGACTCGATGCCCGCCTGGTAGGTCTTTTTGCTCGACTGGTCGGACAGCTGCACGCTAAAGCCCAGGCGCGTAAAGAACGCGTGCCAGAAGGGGTAGTTCTCGTACATGTTGAGTGCGCGCGGGATACCCACGGTGCCGCGCGGGGCCTCGTCGGGACTCAGAATCTCGCGGTTAAAGAGCAGCTCGTTTTTCTTTTTGAAAAGGTTGGGGGCCTCAGTCTTCTGCTTTTTGTGGCCGGCGCCCTTCTCGCAGCGGTTGCCGGTAATGAAGCGCCTACCGCCGCCAAAGTCGTTGACGGTAAGCTGGCAGTTGTTGGAGCAGCGACCGCAGCGGACATGCTTTTGCGTCACGGTGAGGTGCGCGATGTCCTCGGCAGAAAGAATGGTCGAGGTGCCGTCGGCGCCGGCGCGATCGCGGGCGAGCAGGGCCGCACCGTAGGCGCCCATGCAGCCGGCGATGTCGGGACGCACGGCATGAACGCCGGTGAGCTGCTCAAATGCGCGCAGCGTGGCATCGGACATAAAGGTGCCGCCCTGGACGATCACCTGGCTGCCGATCTCCTTGGGGTCGCGCAGCTTAATGACCTTGAACAGGGCGTTCTTGATGACGGAATAGGACAGGCCGGCCGCGATGTCGCCCACCGTGGCGCCTTCCTTTTGCGCCTGCTTGACGCGCGAGTTCATAAAGACCGTGCAGCGGCTGCCCAGGTCGACGGGAGCCTTAGCATGGATGGCGGCATCGGCGAACGCGCGCACGTCCATGTTCATAGACACGGCGAAACTCTCGATAAAGCTGCCGCAGCCCGACGAGCAGGCCTCGTTGAGCATGATGTGTTCGATGACGCCGTCCTTGACGCGCAGGCACTTCATGTCCTGGCCGCCGATGTCCAGAATAAACTCGACGCCGGGCAGGAACGCCTTGGCGCCGCGCAGGTGCGCGACGGTCTCGATCTCGCCGGAATCGGCCTTGAGGGCCTCGATGAGCAGCGCCTCGCCGTAGCCCGTGGTGGTCACATGGCCGATGGTGCAGCCGGCGGGAATGTGGTTGTAGAAATCGGCCATGATGACCTTGGCCGTGCCCAGGATGTCGCCGTTGTTGTTGCCGTACCAGGTGTGCAGCAGCTGACCGTCCTCGCCCACGAGCGCGGCCTTCATGGTGGTGGAGCCGGCGTCGATGCCGATGAACACGCGGCCGGTGTAGCCTTCGAGCTTGCCCTTGGGAACGACTTCCTGGTCGTGGCGGGTCTTGAACTCGGCAAAGTCCTCGTCGGTGGCAAAGAGCGGATCCAGACGCTCGACCTCGGCACCCTGCGTGTCACCCAGGCTGTCGATAGCCTCGATGAGCTGCGGGAACGTGCTGAGCTTGTTGGACTCGTGCGCCATGGCGGCGCCGCTCGCCACAAACAGGTGGGCATTTTGGGGCACGATACGGTGCTCCTCATCCAGGTTGAGCGTGAGGTAGAAGCGGTGGCGCAGCTCGGAGAGATACTGCAGCGGGCCGCCCAGGAAGGCGACGTTGCCGCGGATGGGACGGCCACATGCCAGGCCCGAGATGGTCTGGGTCACGACGGCCTGGAAGATGGAGGCAGCCACGTCCTCGGGGCGGGCGCCCTCGTTGAGCAGCGGCTGCACGTCGGTCTTGGCAAAGACGCCGCAGCGGCTAGCAATGGGATAGATGGTGGTGGCGTTGGCAGCGAGCTCGTTGAGGCCGCTGGCGTCGGTGTGCAGCAGGGTTGCCATCTGATCGATGAACGCGCCCGTACCGCCGGCGCAGGTACCGTTCATGCGCTGCTCGATGCCGTTGTCGAAATAGATGATCTTGGCGTCCTCGCCGCCCAGCTCGATGGCGACATCGGTGGCTGGGATGAGGGTCTCGACGGCGCGCTTGCTGGCGATGACCTCCTGGACAAACTCCAGATCGAGCCACTGGGACAGCAGTAGGCCGCCCGAGCCGGTAATGGCGCAGGTCATCTGGGCCGTCGGCAGCACGGTCGCAGCGCCCTCGAACAGGTCGCGGGCGCAGGCACGGACGTCGGTGTGGTGGCGCTGGTACTTGGCGTAAACGATCTGGTTGTCGTCGTTGAGCACGGCGAGCTTAACGGTGGTGGAGCCCACGTCAATGCCCAGGTGCAAGTTGCCACGAGCGTTCTCGGGGTTGAAGATCGCGCCTTCGGGGGCCCGGCCGGCGGCTACGGGCTCGGTGGCGGTGGCGGACTCGCTAGCGACGGACGTCTTTCCTGCCGCGTTCTTGGCATCGGCAACTGCCTCAGCAACTTTCTCGGCAGCCGCGGTCGCGGCCTTCTGCGCGGCGTCCACCACGGTGGGCGCGGCCTCGCGTGCGGCAGCGACCATGCGGTCCTTGATGCCCTCGACGAGTTTGCTCATTGTCTCTCCTCTTAGTTGTTGGACTCGACGGTTGCGGCGGTGTCGGCCGCGTCCTCGAGCTGCAGGTTCAATAGCTTCATGCCGTATTCCGGCACGTTGATATCGATGGGTTGGCCATACAGGTCACCAGGGCGCACAAAAGCGAGCACCGTCATAATGCGCGCCATGGCCTCGGGCGATTCGGTGAGCCCACGCTCAAACCAGCGCTGAATCATGCCGACCTCGGCGCTCACGACGTAGGTGACGTAGTAGTCAAAGAACGTGCCCAGCGCCAGGCCCAAAATGCCCGTCTGCGCACGCGGCACCACGGCCTCACGAGCGGTGTCGATGATCCTTTTAATGAAGGCCTGGTCGCCGCCCGGACCCAGCAGCGCACCGATTAAGTCGCGGTTGGCCGCAAGATAACGCAGCAGCTCAACCGAACCGGGCGCCGGCTCGAGCTCATCGATGTTGTGATAGAGGTCGGGCAGCTGAGCTGCGGTGATGAGCTCAATGCGCTCACGGATCTCGGCCAGCAAGCCATCCTCGATTTGATTGATAAAGTCGGGAATATCGCGGTAGTGCGAATAGAACGTGCGGCGCGTAAGGCCGGCGCGCTCGGTGAGCGACGCGACATTAATGCGCGAAAGGTCGCCGCTTTCGGCAAGCTCGCTGGCAAGTGCCTGGCGAAGGGCACGCTGCGAGCGAAGGGACCGGCGATCGCATTTCTCGAGCTGGGACAAGCGTCCTCCTTGTTACTCAACCTGTGCGCTATTGCACAGTGCGAGTATTATTGCACACCGTGTGCATCAACACGTAAAGGCAATATTTTGGATGTGACAGGGGGAGTGTCCCTTTGTCACATCCCGCCTGGCTTTTGGAGCGGCATTACCGATTGCCCGAAATGGCATTCGTGGGTAGAATAGTGTCGACGGCAGCCCAAATTGTAGCTGGCTGGGCAACGCCGTTGTTTGCATTAGGGGGTCAACGCCTTAGCGGCGGCGACCCCTTCTGTTGCGCTTCGAACGCTGCTTGAGTGCCTCGGAAAGGCCGACAAGCGCCGTGAAGAACGAGACCAAAGCGGTCAGAAGTCTCACGAAATCAATCAAATCGGTCATGGGCATCACCTCCCATCAGATGGAGGGCGCTGCCCGGCACATGGAACTGCCGTCAACGATACCGATTCTATCAAAGCGCAGTTAGATATGCGAATGTTTGTTCGTATATCAGAAGATCGGAGCTCGGGTATGGCGAAGGAACGGTTCCTTTGCCATACCCGAGCTTGTCGCCGAACTGCTACCTACATTTTTCAAGTTATTCGGCCACGCTGCTGGTTCTGCATAAATGCACCGCCGGGATTATCTGAGAGTTTTTGTCCTTATTTGAGCGCATGCATGCCCATTTGCTCACTTACGTCACCGAATCAAACACCATTAGAGGTATGAATGTTCCTGAAAGGGCATCTTTAGCCATTTAACGACCTCCGACAGGCCGAATAACTCGAAATTTGTTGGTGGCGAAAGCGTAACAGTCCTATACGCCAAAAGCCGGCATCTCCCATGTGACAGAGGGGCTGTCCCTTTGTCACATTATTCGATAATGGTGCGGGAGTTTTGCTTGCGCATGGTGACGAGCATGTGTTTGGGGACGGCATGGACCATGCAGCTGCCGATGGTCGCGGTCGCGGCGGCCTTAGCTGCATCGCTTGCGTTTTTGGTCGCGTAGCTGTGACGGAAACGCTTGAGCATGGCGATATCGTTGCCGCCGTCGCCGTAGACCGCAACCTCGTCCTCGGCAATGCCGTAGTAGCCCGCCAGCCAGGCCACGCTCTCGCCCTTGTTGCACGCCACGTCCGTGATTTCGAACATCACCGGATCGAACGGTGCGTTGACCACGCGGTCCGAGCGCTCGGCCAGATACGCCTTAAGGTCGCGCTCCAGCTCGGGCGAGGTCACGCGGCAGTTGATCTTGCACACATCGTGGCGCAGGATGTCGCCGATTGACTGATCGAAATACTGCTCCTCGTGATACCCGCCACGCGCGCGCATGCCGCGCATCACGATGCGCTTGATAGGGCTGTCCTTCTTAAAGCCCGCCTGGTGCATCTCGAACGAACCGCTCGAGAACATGCCGTCGGGCGTGGAGCAGTCGAAGCAAATGTTCGGAAACGCCTTGAGCAGCTCCTCGGTAACCTGCGGGTCGATGGTCCAGGTCTTGAGCACCTCGCCGTGGCTGTTGCGCACGATGGATCCGTTGGAGCAGCAGGCGTCGAGTGCCAGACCTGTAAAGCCATGCTCGCCGATTGGCAACGTCGAGCGTCCGGTCGCGGGAACCACATGCAGGCCAGCCTCGGTCAGCTCGCGAATGGCACGGCGGATGGTCCCATCCGCCTCGTGCAGGGCGTTCAGCAGCGTTCCGTCTAAGTCACTCGCAAACATCTTGATCATGGGCGTGCCTCTCCTTCGTCTGCACGATATTGTAGACGAGAACGGGCGCGCCCCAAGAGGGGCACGCCCGTCAGGCGAAAGATTGTCCTACACCGCGGCGGGGCCGCGTTCGCCGGTACGGATGCGGATGACTTCTTCGACCGGCTCGACCCAAATCTTGCCGTCGCCGACGGCACCGGTGCGAGCGGCGTTGCAGATGATGTCGACAATTCCGTCGACGTGCTCGTCGGCGCAGATAAGGGTGAACTGCACCTTAGGGATCGTGTTGACAAGCAACTCGTTGCCGCGCACGTATTCCTTCCAGCCATGCTGCGCGCCGCAGCCCTGCACTTGGTTAATAGTCATGCCACGAACATCGGCAGCAAACAGCGCGTCTTTAAGAACCTCAAGCTTCTCGGCACGAACGATCGCCGTAATTTTCTTCATAGTGAATTCCTCTCTTTAATAAAGAAATGAATTGCTCATTCATGTGGCACGGGTTTTCCAAATGCCGCAAACCAACCTCAGAGATCAAAAAGTTCAACTGACTGGTCTTAGCAGGTTTCCCAAGTGCCGCAGATTGCCGTGAAAGAGGAGCGAAGCGTACTTAAGTACGTGAGCGACGATTGAACGGCAAGGTGCGGTGCTTGGGGAAGCTGCTAGTCGAGTCCGGAGAACGAGGGGTATGCGCTCTCGCCGTGCTGACTCGCATCCAAGCCCAGCGCCTCGTCGGCCTCGTCCACACGCAGGCTGCCGTGGAACAGCACCTTGACCACCGCGGCGATCACCAAATCGAGCACCAGCACAATAGCGACCGTCACCACAATGCCCAAGATCTGCGAGATGAGCAGCGACGCGTCGCCCGTGTAGAACAGGCCGCCCTTACCGGTCCACGAGAGCTCCGGCACGCAGAACAGGCCCGTGAGCACGCCGCCCAAGATGCCGCCAATGCCGTGGCAACCGAACGCGTCGAGCGCATCGTCGTAGCCGAACTTGGTCTTAAGATGGCTGATGGCCAAGTAGCAGACGGGCGAGACGATCAGGCCCATGACCAGCGCTGCCCACGGCTCGACAAAGCCTGCCCCGGGCGTGACCACCACAAGACCCGCAACCAGACCGGTGCTGGCACCCACCAGCGTGGGGCGGCCGGTATGCACGCGCTCGACGGCAAGCCACGAAACCATGCCCGCCGCGCTGGCCGTCACGGTGTTGAGGATGGCAAGTGCCGCCACGGCGTCGGCCTTAAACTCGCTGCCGCCGTTAAAGCCGAACCAGCCAAACCAAAGCAGGCCGGCGCCCAGCGCCACAAACGGTACGTTATGTGGACGGTAGCTCACCATGCCAAAGCCACGACGACGGCCAAGCTTTAAGCAGAGGATCAGGCCGGTAAGACCAGACGAGATGTGTACCACGTCGCCGCCGGCAAAGTCGAGCGCGCCGATAATGTCACCGATAAAGGAGCCATCGCCGCCCCAGACCATGTGGGCGAGCGGCGCATAGGCCACAAGCAGCCAAATGCCCAGGAAGGCCGTCATGGCACCAAACTTAACGCGGCCGGCCAGGCTGCCCGTGACGATAGCGGCAGTGATCATGGCAAACGCCATTTGGAAGGCGATGTTGATAATCTGAGGGTAGACGGCACCGTCCGCAGCATTGTCCTCGGCCGCCTGCAGCACCTGGTTGAGCACCGGCAGGCACAGCAGCTGGTCAAAGCCTCCAATAAACGGGCTCGAGCCGTCGCCGCCGTAGGCCAGCGACCAGCCGGCAGCAATCCACAGCACACCAACCAGGCCAATGGCGCCAAAGCACATGAGCATGGTGTTGATGACATTTTTACGCCTGGACAGGCCGCCATAGAAAAACGCCAGACCCGGTGTCATTAAAAACACGAGCATGGTGCAGACGAGCATAAACGTTGTCGATCCCGTATCGTACATTCGCTCTCCCTTGGTCGCATGAACGTTGTCGGCGCCCATAATGCGGCCGAGGGGCAACTGGTGTAGACCAGATACGGCGTTGTTAAACGCGGCGTTGTCGAATGGAAATGCTGCCGCAATCTTGGAAACGGCGCGGCAACGGGCGCGAAACCAACGGGAAACGCAAGGACGACAGGAGCCGGCCCCACCCCGCCCCGGCTAGCGCCGGAACAGCTCGCGGGCTCGGTCGCGGAGGTCGGTAGCTCGGATGACACCTTCGTAGCGATTGATGCGCAGACGCGGGAAGGCATTGAAAAAGCGCAGGTCACGACGACTGAGTGACACACTCGGTACCGGACGGCTCATGCGCTTGCCGGCAAGGCGACGACTGAGTGACGGACGCGGCATGCTCGGCGCGGTATCGGCCGCGCGGCGGGCGGCAAGCGCCAGGCCGCGAGCACCATCCGAGATAAACGTCGGCATCGAAGCCTTCTCACGAAGGGCATCGAGCGTCGCGTCGCCCAGCTCGGCCAGCCACGCGTTAACGGCACGACTGCGGATATGCGTCTGTGCCACCGAGTCGATCGCCGAATCGGGAATACGTTCGAGCATGGAGTCGGACGCATCGGCAAGCGACTCGTTGATGCGGTCCGCAAGGTCGGCGCGCACGCGCTCCAGCTGATCGGACAGACGCCGCCAGCTCGCCAACGAGCACACCGCGTCGACCATCATCGCGACCGCGACGATAAAGGCGGACAGCCGCACAATCAGCACCGGCAGATGGCCAAGCAGCCCCAGCAATGCCGGCTCCACTAAACGGCAAATGCACAACGCACCCAGGCCAAACGCGCAGGCCCAGTACAGGCAGATGCGCCCGTGCAGGTTAAACGGCAGGTGCGAATAGTCCCAAAAGCGAGCGCCCGTTGTTTTTTCCAACAGCACGCCTACGCTGTACTCAATCACGCTGCATACGAGCGCTGCAGCGACAAACTGGCTCGAGGCATCCGGAATCCCGTGCAGCAAAAGCCAGCAGGCAATGCCGCCCACACCATAGATAGGGCAACACGGTCCCAGCAAAAATCCACTGTTGGCAAATCGTCCGTGATTGAGCATGGCGCAGACCGTCGACTCCCACGCCCAGCCGCAAAAACCGTAGAAGGCAAACGAGAGCACCAGTGCCGAGAGCGGGCAGGCGGCAAGCGTCGCGCCGTCAAACGCCATTTCAATCGCGGTTCCCACCGTCTACCCTCTCCTCTTTTCACTCGATTCGCTGTTCACGCCATCGTCAGCCTCGTCCTTGCGCCGCAGACGGCCGGCGACCGTCTCGCGCAGCGCGCACCATTTATCTGCCAGGCATACAATCCATGCCTCACGACACGTCGGCGGCACCGGCACCAGCGGAAACATATGGCGCACGATGATATTCCGCTCGCGCGGCGTCAGCTCAAAATCTTCCTCGGCACGCGCCAGGGCAAAAAACGGGTGGCGAAAGCCATGCAGCCGATGGCTTGGGTCGGGATCGTGCCAGTCATAGAGAAAGTAATCGTGCAGCAGGGCCCCGCGCAGCAGCGAGGCACGGTCGATCGAAATGCCAGCACGGCCCAAGTGCTCGGCAAAGGACAGACTCGCCCGCGCCACCGAGGTCACATGCGTATACACCGTCACATCGCCATGCTGGATAAACTCGCGCGTCAGGTCCAAGCGACCCGCTTGAGCCAGCTGGCGGGCGGCATAGTCGACCTCGTGCGCGATCTTCTCGGCACGAACGGCATCGGACATGCTGCCTCCTTCCAGCAGCCCACGACGGCAAGTCACGGCCTGCACGCAATGAATAAAATCATCATCGAATCTACCAGTATGGCATCGGACAAAACGTTTTGCCCCACCAGTTGGCGAATTACCGCGCCGCCGTCACATATCAAACGCCAAAATGTGCGAGACTGTCTTGTGCAATTGTGCCGGCCGAGGGAGCGCCGGCGCTCGATTCGCATGGAGTAACCCACAACGATGCTGCTTACGCAAACGACAACGCCCGAGGACGTCAAGGCTCTTAATCGCGCCGAGCTCCCGCAGCTCTGCGGCGAGATCCGCCAGGCAATCCTCGAAAGCTCCGCCGCTGTCGGCGGGCACGTTGCCCCCAACCTGGGCGTCGTTGAGCTTACGGTTGCACTTCATCGCGTGTTTAACTCCCCCATCGACAAGATTGTCTTTGACGTTTCGCACCAAACCTACGCCCACAAGGCGCTGACCGGGCGCGCGTATACCTATATCGATCCGGAGCGTTATGGTGAGGCTTCTGGCTTTGCCAATCCCGACGAGTCCGAGCACGACCTGTTCGCCATGGGCCACACCTCCACGTCGGTGAGCCTGGGCTGCGGCCTGGCGCACGCTCGTGACCTGGCGGGCGATGCGTACAACGTCATCACCATCATTGGCGACGGCTCGCTTTCGGGCGGTCTGGCGTTTGAGGGCTTCAACAATGCCGCCGAGCTCGATAGCAACCTGATCATCATCGTCAACGATAACGACCAGTCCATTGCCGAGAACCATGGCGGCCTGTATCGCAATCTGGCCGAGCTGCGCGCCAGCAACGGTACCTGTGAGCGCAACGTTTTCCGCGCGATGGGGCTCGACTACCGTTATTTGGACGCCGGCAACGACGTGTTGGCCCTCGTCGACGCGTTGCAGGAACTGCGCAATATCGATCATCCCATCGTGCTGCACGTCTCCACCGCCAAGGGTAAGGGCTTTGAGCCAGCCCAGAGCGACCCCGAACGCTGGCATCACGTGGGTCCGTTTGACATGGCAACTGGGCGCAAGCTCTGCCCGGGCCATCCGAGCGAGCCTGCGCCGCGCACCTATGCCGACATTACGGGCGAGGCGCTCAGCGCCGCCATTGAACGCGATCCACAGGTCGTTGGCATCACGGCCGCCACACCCTACATCATGGGCTTTACACCCGAGCTTCGCGCTGCCGCCGGCAAACAGTTCGTCGATGTGGGCATTGCCGAGGAGCACGCCGTAACTTTTGCCACCGCGCTTGCGCGCTCGGGCGCCAAGCCAGTCTTTGGTGTGTACGGCACGTTTTTGCAGCGCGCCTACGACGAGCTGTGGCACGACCTGTGCCTCAACGACGCCCCGGCAACCATTTTGGTGTTTGGTGCGTCAATCTTTGGCACCACGTCCGAGACACACCTCTCGTTCTTTGATATTTCCATGCTGGGCGGTCTTCCCAACATGCACTACTTGGCGCCGGCCTGCATGGAGGAATATCTGTCCATGCTGAGCTGGTCGCTCGACCACCGCGAGCATCCCGTGGCGATCCGCGTACCGGGCATTGGCCTGGTTAGCCGCCCCGATTTGGCGCCCGCCGAGGTCACCGACTACAGCGCCGTTCGCTACAACGTGGTGCGTCAGGGCCGCGACGTAGCCGTGCTCGCGCTCGGCGATTTCTTTGAGCTGGGCGAGCGCGTGGCAAACCGCTTGGCTGCCGAGTACGGCATCGAGGCCACGCTCGTCAACCCGCGCTTTGCAACCGAGCTTGACCGCGAGTTCCTCGACAGTCTTGCCGCCGAGCATCGCGTTGTTGTCACCCTCGAGGACGGCGTCTTGGACGGTGGCTGGGGCGAGCGCGTGGCATGTTATCTGGCCTGCACACCTGTGCGCACGCGCACCTTTGGCATCGCCAAGGGCTTCCCCGACCGCTACGACCCCAACGAGCTGCTCGCTCAGAACGGCATGACGGTCGAGAACATGGCCGCCGAAGCCGCAAGACTACTCAACGAGTAAGAAAACCTCCGCAAGGAAAGCACCCCCTGCGGAGGTTTTTGTTTTCGCGACGCGATTATCTCGATCTGTAACATCTAGGGCCCGAATTCCCGTCTAACTGTTACAGATCGAGACAAGACGTCGTAGTCCCAGACCTTTGTCTCAATCTGTAACAGATAGGGACCTTTTGACCGTCCAGATGTTACAGATCGAGACATTCGAATTCCCCTGAAGTGAAAATCTCGATCTGTAACAGGTAGAACCCATTTCCTCGTCTAACTGTTACAGATTGAGACAAAGCAGCAAGGCATGCCGCCGCACCGACCATGCCGTCTGCAAAGCGCTATCTCAGCTGCAATAAGCGACGTTTACCCAGATAAAACCTGCCAAAATAAACCTGTCCCTTTTTGATAGGTAGAATTACCCATAAGGTAAGTATGTTTCTGAGTTATTTCGTGTTGACCCATTTGAGCGCGATAGGGTATAACTCTACTCAACCGCTAGGGATTTTATTGAGAAAGGTGTTCTACCATGAGCAAGAACCTCTCCCAGCAGGTCGTTCTCGACCGCCGCGGCTTCGTTGCCGCCACCTTCGCAACCGTCGCCGGCCTTGGTCTTGCCGGCTGCTCTGACACCAGCGCCGAGGCCGACAAGGGTTCCGCCGCCGGCTCCTCCAAGGGCTCTGAGGATACCGAGGTTTCCGCCACGCTCGATGCCAAGGCGTTCGACAAGCTCGTTAACGACGGCCCCAAGGCCGATGACGACGCCGTCGCCGCCAGCACCTGGGCGACGGCCGTCAAGGACGCCGGCGTCTTTAAGATCGGTGGCGTTCAGACCTCCACGCTCTTCTCCCTCCTCAACGAGAAAGACGGTCAGACCCGCGGCTTCGACGCCGGTATCGCACAGCTCCTGTCCAACTACATTCTGGGCGAGAACAAGGTCGAGATCTCCCAGGTGACCTCGGACACGCGCGAGTCCGTCCTGCAGAACGGCCAGGTCGACGCTGTCTTTGCCACCTACACCATCACTGACGAGCGCAAGAAGCTCGTATCCTTTGCCGGTCCCTATTACTACACGCAGCAGGCCATCCTGGTGCTTGCCGATAACGACGACATCAAGAGCGTCGAAGACCTGGCCGACAAGAACGTCGCCGTTCAGTCCGGCTCCAACGGCCCCGCCATCCTGGAGGAGTTCGCTCCCAAGGCCAGCCAGCAGGAGTTCAAGACCGACGAGGAGGCCCGCCAGGCACTCCAGCAGGGCCGCGTTGACGCCTACGTCATCGATAACAACATGCAGCAGAGCGCCTTGGTCCGCGAGCCCGGTAAGTACAAGATCGCCGGCAAGCCCTTCGGCAGCAAGGAGCCCTACGGCATCGGTCTGCCGCTCGATTCCGACGGCGTCGCCTTTGTCAACGACTTCCTTAAGAAGATCGAGGACGACGGCACCTGGACTGAGCTGTGGCAGATCTGCATCGGCGACCGTACGGGCGACACCAATGTTCCCGAGCTGCCCGAGATCGGGGCCTAGGCAGCGAGCCTGGTAACGGCCGCAACGAAACCATATGGAAACGCACGATGCGCTTTATTGCGATAAACTGTTTCCTCACTGAGTTGTCGGGGCTTCCGTACACGCGGGAGCCCCTTTCCTTATCGGCGGGAGGTCCGCATGAGTCTCTCCGAGCTCTGGTCGCTCTATGGCCAGAACTATATCGACGCGCTTCTAGCGACCTGGGGCATGACGCTTGAGTCGTTTGCCATCGCCATGGTGCTGGCCGTCGCCGTCACCGTGATGCGCGTGTCGCCACTCAAGCCACTGCGCGTCTTTGGCGACCTGTATGTCCAGGTCTTTCGTAACATCCCCGGCATCGCGCTGCTCATTATCGTCGTCTACGCGCTGCCACCGCTCAAGGTCGTCCTGCCCTACCGCACCTGCGTTATCGTCGCTACGGTGCTCTTGGGTTCTGCCTTTGGTTCCGAGAACTTTATGAGCGGCATCAACACCGTCGGCGTCGGCCAGGTGGAAGCAGCACGTTCTCTCGGCATGAGCTTTAACCGTATCCTCGCCAAAATCGTGATTCCGCAGGCGCTGCGCTCGAGCGTGCTGCCCATGACCAACCTCTTTATCGCCGTCATGCTCACCACTGCGCTCGGCAGCCAGGTGCCGCTTAAGCCGCAGGAGCTCACCGGCGTGGTGAGCTATATCAACACGCGCTCACTTGGCGGCGTCGCCGCGTTCTTTATCTCGGCGCTCGGCTACCTGGGCACGGCCTTTGTGGTGAGCCACATTGGCAACTACATCGATAAGAAGGTGAGGATCCTCCGATGAGCAAGCACTCCTCCCCTGCGCTTACCATGCGCGATGCGCTCTACGAGGCTCCCGGCCCCAAGATGCGCGCCAAGATTCGCATCGGCACCGCCATCTCGCTTGTTGCCGTCGCCGCACTCGTCGTCCTGGTACTGCAGCGCTTTTATGTGACCGGCCAGCTTTCGGTCCACTATTGGTATTTCTTTACGCACCTCACCACCTGGAAGTTCCTGCTTGCCGGCTTTGAGGGCACCGTTAAAGTCGCACTCACCGCTGGCGCCATCGCGCTGGTGCTGGGCTTAGCCCTTATGCTCGGCCGTACCAGCGACATTAAGCCGCTGCAGCTGGTCTGCCGCGTGCTCACCGATTTCTTCCGTGGCGTACCGAGCCTGCTGTTCATCTACTTCTTCTTTTTGGTGCTGCCCCAGTACAAGATCGCGCTGCCGTCGTTTTGGATGCTCACGCTTCCTGTCGCGCTCGCTGCAGCCGGCGTACTTGCCGAGATCTTCCGCGCCGGCGTCAACGCCGTGCCGCGCGGTCAGGTCGAGGCAGCCCAGGCGCTCGGTCTCTCCAAGGCTAAAATCACCTTTAAAATCGTGCTGCCGCAGGCGATTCGGTTTATCATTCCGTCGTTGATTTCGCAGCTCGTGGTCGTAGTCAAAGACACCACCGTCGCCTATGTGGTGAGCTACCCCGACCTCATGCAAAACGCCCGCGTGCTCATTACCAACTACGATGCCCTCGTATCGGTCTACCTGGTGATCGCAGTCATCTACATCCTCATCAACGTCGCGATCAACAAGGCCGCTGTCTATGTTTCGCACAAGACCGGCGCGACCATCATCCGCTAACGCTTTACCATTTCGAGTCATAAGGAGCCGAGCACCATGGCACAGAGCACCTCTTCCACCGGCAATCAGCCGCTGATCGAGCTCAGACACGTCGATAAGCACTATGGCGACCTGCACGTTCTCAACGACATCAATCTCTCGGTCGACCGCGGCGAGGTCGTCGTTGTGATCGGCCCCTCGGGCTCGGGCAAGTCGACCATGTGCCGCACCATCAACCGTCTGGAAACCATCGACTCGGGCGAGATCCTCATCGAGGGCGAGCCCCTGCCGCAAGAAGGCAAGGACCTTGCCCGTATGCGCGCCGAGCTGGGCATGGTGTTCCAACAGTTCAACCTGTTCGCACATATGACGGTGCTGCAGAACGTCATGCTGGGGCCGGTCGATGTGCTGGGCGTCTCCAAGGAGGAGGCTCGCGAGCGCGCCATGGACCTGCTGAGCCGCGTGGGCGTTGCCGAGCAGGCCGATAAGGTGCCCGCACAGCTCTCGGGCGGCCAGCAGCAACGCGTAGCCATTGCCCGCTCGCTTGCCATGCAGCCCAAGGCCATGCTTTTTGACGAGCCCACGAGCGCTCTTGACCCCGAGATGATCAACGAGGTGCTCGAGGTCATGGTCCGTCTGGCACAGCAGGGCATGACGATGATCGTCATCACGCACGAGATGAACTTTGCCCGCCGCGTGGCCGACCGCGTCGTGTTTATGGCCGACGGCCAGATCGTGGAAACCGGCACGCCCGACGAGTTCTTCGACCACCCCCAGACCAAGCGCGCCCAGGACTTCCTCAACTCCATCAAGGGCCACTAACCCAATTGCCGCGCGGGGCAAATTCATCACCAGCGTTTGCCCCGCGCACCCCTGTGCCATGTCCACCCGGATTCGAAAGCAACACCTATGATCGGAACACGTACTTCCTCGTCCTATACCCAGCACGTCGACGTCGCCCCCGCCGACCGCCCACTCATCCTCGTCGCGCCGCGCTGGGAAGATGCAAAGCCGTTTTTAAGCGAGACGCTCTCTCCCAACGAGGAAATCGCAAGCGTCTTTGTCGATGCCATCCTTGCCGCCGGCGGCCTGCCACTGCAGATGTCCATCACCGAGGACATTGAGGTCATCCGTCATTACGTGGAAATCGCCGATGGTGTCGCTATTCCCGGCGGCCCGGACGTCAACCCCAAACGTTGGGGCGACGAGCGTCCTTACGATCCCACGCTGTGCTGCGAGATTCGCGACCGTTTTGAGTTTAAGCTGGTTAACGAGGTGCTTCGCGCCAAGAAGCCGCTCTTTACCACCTGCCGCGGCACGCAGCTGCTCAACGTCGCCACTGGCGGCACCCTGTGCATGGACGTGCCGAGCCTGGGCGCTCGCGAGGGCCGCACGCAGTGGCGCCACACCCACGTGCTCAACGACCCCGTGCATCCCGTCGAGGTCGTGCCGGGTTCGCTGTTGGAGCGCGCGGTTGGCGGGCACAGGCTGATCCAGACCAACTCCGCACACCACTGCTGCGTCGAGCGTCTGGGTAAAAGCACGCGCTTGGTCGCCAAGGCAACCGACGGCGTTCCCGAGTGCATCGAGGTCGAAGGCCAGCCGTTCTGCTTGGGTGTGCAATGGCACCCCGAGTACACGTGGAAGACGCTCGAGACCGACTTTAACCTGTGGAAGTCGTTTGTCGAGGCAGCGGCAAAGGTCAAGCAGGCACGCTAGCTCGCAAATCACACAGGCTTAAACCTTCCATGCCAGGGGGGCGGACACCAGCCACGGTGCCCGCCCCCCCCCTGTATTTGGTATGCTCGGTATGATTATCCCTCACAAACAATCAAAGAAATCTCGACCGCAATCGGTCGACTGTAAAGCAAATGGCAAAAACGCTTGCTACGTTTATTAGGCAGTCTAACAGTTTAGATAACGGGTGATGCCGCACCTATCCCAAGCTGCGGTAAGTCGCGTCGGCCATCAGGATATGGCGCACCACCCTTGCAGTCGGGTCCCACCTGTCGCGCGCCTGGTTGACCCTGA
>NZ_JAWHPN010000004.1:0-107734 GCF_032584215.1 Collinsella aerofaciens
GCACCGGCCCCCGCCGCCGCACCCGCGGCCGGCACGTGGACCTGCAGCTGCGGTGCCACCAACACCGGCAAGTTCTGCTCCGAGTGCGGCAGTCCCGCGCCCGCCCCCGCACCGGCCAAGTGGTTCTGCCCCAACTGCGGTAGCGAAAACGGCGGCAAGTTCTGCAGCAACTGCGGAACGTCCAGGCCCTAGCGCCCCTAACTGGTAATGAGCGGGAGATCCGCCACCCCCGCATTTGCTTCTATGGGTTTCGTTCGATGAAGGAGGACACCATGAAGACAACGTTCAAAAAGTCCGTACTCGCATTTCTGACATGCGTCCTGGCGCTCGCCTTTGCCCTGACGGGCTGCAGCGGCGGCGGCAAAGACCCCAAGGCCAACTTCGTCGGCAGCTGGCAGTACTCGGGTGGAACCTTGGACGGCGAAGAGCTCACCGATGAGTACATGGATATGCTCAAGGAGTGGGGCCTCAACTGTATCCTGATCCTCGACGAAGACGGCACGGGCGTCCTCGACATGTTCCTTGAGGTCGCCGACCTGAAATGGGAGGCCAAGGACGCCACCACCGTAACGATTACCGCCGAAGATGAATCGCACGACCTGAAGCTCAAGGACGACAAGCTCGTCCTCGAGGTGGAAGGCGACAAGCTTATCTTTACGAAGTCCGACAAGGATCTGTCCGGTACGGTGAAGAAGGATCGCGAGAACGCCGAGAAGGAAGAGGAGATCGATGAGGCCGTCGAAGACGACGATGTCCAGAGTGTCGAAATCTCCCCCGCCGTCACCGTCGCCGATGACGATCTGTGCACCATCACCATCACCGAGAAGTTCAAGGACGACTGGGGCGACATCGGCTTTGTCGTCAACATCACCAACAAGAGCGACAAGGACCTGACCTTCTACGCTCCTTCCGGCAAGACCAACGTCAACGGCACCATGAAGGAACCCTGGTTCTCGGCTCACCTGATGCCCGGCACCAGCGCCACCGAGGAATTCACGTTCTCGAGCGGCGAGCTTGACAGCCTTGACGACCTGGTCAATACGACCATCGGCATCGACGCCTACCTGACCGATTCCTACGAGGACGTCGCCTCCTACAGCGCAACCATCGCGTAGCGGCAGACATCGACGGCCGCGGATTGGCGGATACATCCGCGCACATGTCAGGCGGGGCCGCAGGAGTTGATCCTGCGGCCCCGTCGTTTTTGTGCCGATGCGTAACGAGCGCTAGCGCTCCATATTGGGAACGATGCTGCCCTCCGTTACTGCGCGCACGGCCAAACGCATGATGTTGTCGTAGCCGGTCTTGCTCAGGATCTCCGAGATGCGACGCTTGATGGTGCCCTCACTCATAAACAGCTCGGCCGCGATCTCGCGACGGCTCTTGCCCTCGCAGGCAAGGCGCAAAATCGATAGCTCAACATCGTCGAGTGCCGCCGTACCCGAAAAAATACTCTCGGGCGGCTTGGGAAACGTGCAATAGCCCGCCAGCGTGGAGCGCATCACGGCGAACAGCTCGTCGATACCGACGTTCTTGTACACAAAGCTATCGACGCCCGCCTCGCGGGCCTGATCGACAAAGGTGATCTCGGGCATGCCGGTCATGATAATGACGCGGCACTCGGGCAGTTGTTCTTTAATGCGCGCCGCCGCCACGATGCCGTTGGAATCATGCTCGGTGCATACGTCCATCAGTATCATGTCCGGGCGCTCCTTGAGCGCGACACCCAAGGCCTCGGAAGCATCGGCAATGGCGGAAACAACGGTCATATCGGGCTGGTCGCCAACGGAACGCGCCAGGCTCTCGCGCAGGATGGCCTGGTCTTCGACTATAAGGACGCGGATCATGAGCTTCTCCTTTGAGCTGTGGCGCTGGCGTTGAGCGGGATGGACACCGCAAGCGTAAAGAGCGGGGCGGCATGGACCTCTAGGCTGCCACCCAGATCTTGCGCGACATGCCTCATACCTGGGATACCCGTTCCCTCGCGATACGATACGGGTGCAGGCGCGCCGTCGTTAGAAACGGTCATCCGCGCAACAGCGCTGTCTTCCGACGTCTCCCGCCACAGGCGCACATGGACCCGATGGGCCTGTGCATGCTTGGTGGCATTGGTCGAGGCTTCGCGGATAATCTGCAGAAAGGCTGCAGCGACACGCGCGTCCTCAGGCAGCGCCCCCTCAACATCGATCTGCACACTCACCAGGCCAAAAGCATGGACGATATCACCCAGCTGCTCTGCAGGCTCGCTGGCACCACCACTACGCAAATCGGCGGCAATTGAGCGTAGCAACGGGTCGATCTGCTCGAGCGACTCATCGTCCAGACGCCCCTCCTCCAAATAGCGATGAAGAATGGACAGGCGCTGCCCGATCACATCGTGAACGCGGGCTCGCATACGTAGGTAGGCCGCATTGTCGGCAACCTTTTTAACTTCTTCGATCTGGGACTGGAGCTCTTGGCCCGCAAGCTCAAGCAGGTGGTTTGCTTGCGCCAAGCGGTCGTAGGCGTGTGCGTATTCCGTCACGTCCAGTCCGATAATGCGCTCAAAGAGGCGGCCCGAAACCATAACCTCGTCGTGCACAAATAGGCGAATCTCGGCGGGAGAAATCTCGATCACCGCGCGAGCCTCACCAAAACGGTCCAAGTTAATCCGCACGCGGTTCTGGCTGCTTTCGGGCATTTGCATGCTAAGTTTGCGCAGGTCGTTCCATGTGCCGCTCATGTCACCTAGATCGGTGGGCATATGAAGTTCCACCAGGTTTTTGCGCATGCAGCGGTTCATGAGCAGCGGACGGCCCCTCGGGTCCAGATACAGGATGCCCACGGGAATCACGTTGATGGTTTCGATCGTCGAGAACGCGGTGATATCCTCCTGGCGGTTACGGACGTCCATCAAGAGCGCCGCGATGGAACGGAACAGGAAGAACGCTCCTTCTGCGATAAGGACAACGGTCCACGCCGAGCCCATGGCAAAAACCACCGGTGGTGTGACGGCGACAACGAGCAACAGTTCGGCCAGCATGACGGGGCGACGATAGTGCACCATAAGTACCACGCCATAGGCAAAGATTGCGGCATTGAGCCACAACGCTCCGCCCATTGCCTTGGCGCAAACGTCAAGCGGCGCCACCAGATACGAGCCAGATGACGCGAATAAGATGAGCGCCGAAATCATCAGGTGAAGCACAAGGCTCGCCTCGTAGGCACAAATCACCTTACGGTTATAGGACGAGCGGCGCGATGCGATGAGCGGGACGTGGATCGTCTGCAGACACGCAGCCAGGGCAAAGACAACATCGAGCGCAACGATTTGGGGAAGGATGAGCGAAATCTGCATCGTCACTCACCCGCCCGCGGCATCAACACGATCATGCGCAGCTGGCCGGGCTCGCCCTCAAGACGATATGCCACGTTACGCCCTTGCAAAGCGCTTTCGAGCTCTTGCGCAGCGGGCGTCTGCGAAAGATCTGCATCATCGTTGGAAAAAAGCGTGGCGCGTAGCTCGACACTGCATCGGTCATGGTCGCCCAAGTGATACATAAGCGCCGGATGGTCGGTGGTGTAGGCAAAAAACGCAAAGTCATACACGCAGTCGTACAGGGCGCTTACCGTACTGGCGTGCAACGGGCGCCGTATGGCGATAATCGAGGCGCAATCGATATCGATGGTGCGCAGGTCGCTTGCGAGCTCGTTGGCAATGAGCTGAATGCGGTCGCGATCAAAACCGCTCTCCCCGTGCTGTGCCAACGTGAGCGACCCCTTGCGCTTGCAATAGGCGACGAGCATCTTGGCGCGCTGCAGCATGCGGTAACGCTCGTGCGAAGACGATTCATCGGTCAACGGCGGCAGCGAGCTCAGCAGGTCGTACATCCCTTCGAGCGCGCGGGCAAGCGCCTGGTCCACGTCTTGGACCAGCAAGGTCTCGGCCTCTTGGTCTGCCAGGTGCGTCTTAAGGTCGTAGTCGGCGGCGAGCAGCTCATTTTGACGCTGCAGCTCCATACGACGATGTGCCAGTTCACGATTAAGCTCGTTGAGATCCGACACGTCTTGGGCAAGCAGGGCCGATCCGCCCAGCAGTGGAAAGGCACGGTACATCACATCGGGATCGGACGCCACGGCAAAGGCATGGGCGCGGCTGTGCGCCTGGGTCCGCAACTCCTCGCGCACGCCTACCGGCATTGGCTTTGACACTGGCGTGGCATAGACTTCCTGCAGGTCGCGCGTTAGAACTTTGAGGTCAAGCGGCAAGGTGTCGAAAATGCCGGCGATGTCGTGATATGACGGAACGACACCGCAATCGAGACAGATTTCCATCGCCACCACGCACAAGACGCAATAGACGAGCGAGAAGTTGAGCCTCCATGCCCAGGGCACGCGCAACGCATATGAGATGGCAAAGAACGCGCCGCCCAGCAGCACGAGCGCCGCCGTGCCCGAGAAACGTTGGATGCGAAAGGACGAGGACCGGCCCACCAGGATAAAAAAGGCCACAAAGTTAAAGGCCGTCCACACGAGGACGGCGAAATAACCCCAGCCGTACGTGTAATCGTTGCTCCAGGTGTCGCTTGTACGGTCAAAGTGGAAGACCTGCTGGTGAAAATCGTTGGTGAGCACAAATCCGATAAGCAGGATAGCCATAATCCACAGCGCAGCGCAGTAGCGGCGACCCAGGCGGTGTTGCTCCAGGCCCGCAAGGCGCAGACCGCACAACTGGTAGAGCAGCGGAATGAGCGTCATGGGCACGTAGTACAGGTACCACAGCACGGTGGCATAGAACGGCGTGAACGACTTGTACTTGAGAATGACTTCGATCATCCACAGGGCGCAGATGGTGGCGATGGCAACAAGACGGCGGCGCAACACATAGTCCAAACAGCGCAGATAGACCGATACGCCCCAGATCGAAAATGCAATTGCGGCAACAAGCAACGGCAGAGAGCTCGAATGGACGAGCGCATCCACGACCTCTTCGGACACCTCGCTATAGGCGGGCACGGCGTTAGAAAGTTTGGGGTCGAAGGCGAACAGCGCCGGCAAGACTGCCAAAAGCATGAGGAACATCGCGGTGATGACACCGGCGATAGCAAAGACGCGGTGGCGGTACACCTGATGTGTTATGCCAACAAGGAATCGCGGCATGGCGAAGAGCCTGCCGTCCCTGGGATCCGCAGCCGGTGCGGTCCGGGCGGCCGCGTGGCCGATATGTCGCTCGCGGGTACCCATAGTGCTTTTAGTGTACCGACAGATGGGTCGAAAAAGCGGGCCGCATGTCCCAAAATCCGCAGACGGGCAAGGCGCCCGGCAGCCTCCCCCGTCTGGCACTTCCCGATATCTGCCCGCCCCAAACCACCGCAAAGGAGACAGGCACCTTTGTGGTGGTTTGGGGCGATGCGCTAGTCCACGGTGATGTCGAGATTTTTGCCGATGAGGCCTACGTAGCCGCCTTCGGCTGCCTTGGGGCTGTCGGCGTGGCAGAGGACCCACTTGTCGGCCTTCCAGTAGCAGTAGCTGTCGCCGGCAGCAGGCATATCGGCCGCGACCTCGGGGCGCGGGCCGTTGGTGCCGGCGGGCAGCGCCACCATCACCTGGAAGCCACCGTCGTCGACCATGCACGGCGTGTAGTGGAGCGTGGTGTTGAAGACTTCGACGACCGTACCCGCCGGCACGCGGAACGCCTTGACGCATGCGGTGTCGAGCTTGCCATCCTCGATCTCCCAGCGATGTGCCACGAGCAGAATAAAATCGCGGGCGCCCAGGTTAAACTCGCTGGCGCGGTGATACTCCAGGCAGTTGAGCTGCGTGTTGTGGCCGTTGCACCAGCCCAGTTGGAAGGGACGGCCGCCAAACATGAGAAAGCCCAGTTTATCGGCATCCTTGACGTCCTCGAGCTCCGGCGCACTTGCAACGTACTTGCTGCCCTCGGGAATGGGCGTGGCAGAGAGCGCCTCGAGCACGGGCGACGTAAGCTCGGACGGAACGTTATCCCAAACGTTGCCATAGGACTTGAACTCGGGATCGTTGACAGAGTAGATATGCATGTTCACTCCTGTTCGTAAATGTGACTATACGAACATTCTAGAACAAACATGAGCGATTTTGAACGCTCGCCCCGACCAATCAACAAAAAGGCGCCCCCGCATAAGCGAAGGCGCCCAATGCGCGCGTTTTGGACGATAAAGCCCTTATGCCTGCTGATAGTGCAGGTGCTTCTCGTCGATATCGGCCAGGTCGCGGTCGAGGTAGCGGCGCGCGAGCCAGTTAGCCATGGGAAGGTTCTGGTCCAGGTAGTTGCCGCACTCCTCGGGAGCGGCACCGGGGACATCGCCCTCAAAGTCGGCGACAAACTCGAACAGCTCACGCACGAGCGGCAGGATCTCCTCGCTCGTCACCTCGCCAAATACGACGAGGTAAAAGCCCGTGCGGCAGCCCATGGGGCCAAAGTAGACAATGCGGCCCGACCACTCGGCATGATTGCGAAGGAACGTCGCGCCCAGGTGCTCGATGGTGTGGCACTCGGCCGTGTTCATGACCGGCTCCTTGTTGGGCGTGGTCAGGCGCAGGTCAAAGGTGGTGACGGCGGCCCCGGTCGCCGGATCGCGGTCGATGCGGCTCACATACACGCCGGGCTCAAGCAACAGATGGTCAACGGAAAAGCTCGCAATGCGCTCCATGGCAGATCCTCTCGGTAGTCAATTTGGGACGGGCTCTTTTAGCTGGTTCGAATGGTCGCACCAATCATAACAGTCAAAAAAGCCCCGTCCCAAAAAGACAACTTAGCCCAGGACGCGGGCCATACGCGTCTTGAACTCGGACAGGAAGCGCGGAGCATCCACGGTCAGTGCCACAAGCGTGCTCTTGTCCGGATCGGACAGGCGGCGCTCATCGCAGATGGTGCGACCGCGGTACTCGCCCAGCAGATCAACACGCAGGTTGCAGCCGAGCGCACCTACGAGCGTGGGGTCGATCGCCACGGCAACGGCCAGCGGATCGTGCAGCGCACAACCACCCAGGTAGGGTGCGTTCATCTCGTACGAGCCAATGTAGTGCTCGACCATGCTCGCAAATGCGCAGCCCGCCATGGTGCCCGAGCCCGTCCAGCCGGCAATGTCGCGGCGTGTGAGCACCACGCGATGCGTCACGTCCAGACCCACCATGGTGAGCTTACGGCCCGAGCGCAGCACCGCGTCGGCTGCCTCGGGGTCGCTCGCCATATTGGCCTCGGCGCCCGCGCTCACGTTGCCGGGCACGGTAAGGGCGCCGCCCATCACGACCACGCGGCCGATGGACATCATCGCTGCCGCATCGCGCTCCAGGGCGAGCGCCAGGTTGGAGAGCGGGCCAGTCGCCACGTAGACCAGATCGGGACCATAGGTGCGCGCGGCATCGATCAGATAATCGACCGCGGCGTTGCCGTCGGCCGAGGTCGCCCCCACCGGCTCGTAGGGCGACGCGGGCACGCTCGCGCCGCCGATGCCGTTCTTGCCGTGAATGAGCGCGGTGGACGCCGGCGGCGTATAGGGCTCAGTCGCCTGCAGAGGACGGTCGGCGCCCAGGTACACCGGCACCTCGGGACGACCCAGCAGATCGAGCACCGCCAGGCAATTGTGCGCCGATTGCTCGACGCGCACGTTACCAAAGCACGTGGTGATGCCCACGAGCTCCACCTCGGGGCTCGCGATGGCATAGGCCAGCGCCATCGCATCGTCCACACCCATATCCAGATCAAGGATCAGCTTCTTGATTGCCATTGTTCTACTCCGCTTCTCCGTCTTTATCGTTTAACCAAACCAATGTTCAACTTCGGTGCGCATGGGAATCGATTGCTGAGCGCCCAGGCGCGACACCGTCACTGCCGAGGCGCGAGCACCCGCGGCCATGCACTCAAAGAGCGGCAAGCCCTCTAGGCGAGCCGCCGCCAACGCGCCGATAAACGTATCGCCGGCGGCCGTGGTATCGACTACCGTACTCGAAAGTGCCGGCATGCGCAGCAGCTCACCGCCATCGCCGAGCGAAACCGAGCCGGCACCGCCCAACGTGATGACCGCAGCCCCGGCACCCTTGTCGAGCAGCGCATTGAGCGCGGTGACGCAACTCGCGTCATCCGTGGGCAGAATGCCCGTCAGCACCTGGCACTCGGTCTCGTTGGGACAGACCAGGTCGACCGCAGGCCAGACCTCCGCAGGCAGCTCGCAGGCGGGCGCTGGATTAAAGACCGTATAGAACCCCAGCTCGTGAGCGCAAACAAGCGCCTCGGCCGTCGCCGCAAGGTCGCATTCGCCCTGGGCGATAAAGACGCTTCCGGCAGCCGGGGCAATCTCGCTGGCGCCGCCGTCGAGCTCATGGGCCACCAGACGCCTCAGCGCGCAGGCAACGTCCGCGCCCGCAAGCGCATGGTTGGCGCCCGGTGACAGTATGATGCGGTTGTCGCCCTCGCAGCGAATGATGGTCGCCGTTCCCGTCTCCACGTCATCGCGATGCACTACAAAGTCACAGTCCACGCCGGCGCCTTGGAGCCCCGCCACGAGCGACGCACCGAACGCATCGCGACCGACCGCGCCGATCATGTGCGTGCACGCGCCCATACGCGCGGCAGCTACGGCCTGATTGGCGCCCTTGCCGCCGGCGTTGGTGATAAACCCGCTGCCGCCGACGGTCTCGCCCGCACGCGGTATGCGCTCGCACGCCACCGAAAGGTCCATGTTCATGCTGCCGAACACCGCAACGATGCCGCGATCTGCCATGGAAACCTCCTCATCTGCGGGCTTTGCACCCACCGTCGACCGTCGATTGCGCGCCTTCGCACCTCTATAACTTTAGTTCACTTTGATGTGAACGCACCCTTGAGGTTGCGCCAGCAGCAAGCATTCACAGGAGCAGGCAGCTACAATGAATACGTGCTGATTATTCTCGTCATTGGATGATGTTTTATGGAACAATTCTCGCAATCGGGCTCGCGCGGTCGACGCCGCACGGGCAACGAGCCGGCGCCGCACGAACGCGTGAAGAGCGAACGCCGTGCCAACGAGCCGCGACGCACCACGAGCCCCCATCGCGCTTCTACCAACAACGCGGGCCGCGCCAACACTCCCGCCGCGGAGCAGACGCCTGCTCGCCCCAAGTCCCGCTACATCCCTGCCCTTGACGGCCTGCGCACGCTTGCCGTCGTCGCGGTGGTGCTCTATCACCTCAACCTCACGTGGGCGCAGGGCGGTCTGCTCGGCGTCACGATCTTCTTTGTGCTTTCGGGCTATCTGATCACACGCCTGCTACTCAACGAAGTCGCTAAGACCGGCCGCATCGACCTCAAGAGCTTCTGGATCCGCCGCATCCGTCGCCTGGTCCCCGCCGTGGTAACCGTCGTGGTGGTGACCTGTGCGCTGTGCACCGTCTTCAACCACGTGATGCTCACCAAGATGCGCCCCGACATTCTGCCGTCACTGCTGTTCTTTAACAACTGGTGGCAGATTGCCCAAAACGTCTCGTACTTCAATGCTCTGGGCGACCCCTCGCCGCTCACGCACTTTTGGTCGCTTGCCATCGAGGAACAGTTCTACCTGATTTGGCCGCCGCTGCTGTTTGCCATGGTATCCATGCATGTGAGCAAACCCAACACGCGCCGCGTGGTTCTAGGCCTTGCCGCGGTATCTGCCCTTGCCATGATGGTGCTTTACAACCCTGCCGCCGACCCCAGCCGCGTGTACTACGGCACCGACACCCGCGTGTTCTCGCTGCTGCTGGGTGCCTGGATGGCCTTTATCCCCGATCGCGACCTGGCGCCGGTTCGTCTCGCCCATCGTTTGGGGCTCAATCGCCTGGCTGGCGCCGCCAAGCACGGCAAGAACGCCGAGGGCAAGCCTGGCGAAAAGGCCGACGAATCAGCCGAGACCGCCCCGGCACAGCCGAGCGCCCCCGTGCGCTTTTGGTCCTCGCCCGCATCCATCGATGTATTGGGCGTCGTGGGTCTGGTTGGCCTTGCCGCCATGGTCGCGCTCACCAACGGCTACACCGCGTTCCAGTATCGCGGCGGCACGCTGTTATGCTCCATCCTCACGCTCATGGTCATCGCGGCCTGCGTGCAGCCCCAGGGAATGGTTGCCCGCGCGCTGTCCGCCGAGCCGCTCGTGTGGGTTGGCAAGCGCTCGTACAGCATCTACCTGTGGCACTATCCCCTGCTGTTGCTCATGAACCCGGTCGCCAACATCAACGATACACCGTGGTGGCAGTACATTTTGCAGGTGCTGTTGGTGGTCGCCGTGGCCGAATGCTCATATCGCTTTATCGAGACGCCGTTTAGGAAGGGCGCCTTTGGGCGCACCGTTGCCGAATTCCGCGATGGCACCACCACGCCCGCCAACTGGGCACGCACGCACGTCCCCGTCTGCGCAGCCTGCGCTGTCGTATTGGTCGTTGCACTGGGCGGCCTGATCTTTGTGCCCGAGACGTCTGCGCTGAGCGGCGAGGGCGCCGAAGTCCTCAACAAGGAAGCCAAGAACACCGCGCCCACCGACCAGCAGGCGGCCGACGACACCGACAAGGACAACGACGGCTTCCCCGATGGCTCCTACGATCTGCTTATGATCGGCGACTCCGTGTCGCTGCGTGCCGTAGACACCTTTGACGGTGTGTTCCCGCACAGCCATATCGATGCCGAAAAGGGCCGCCAGTTTGATGCGGGCCGCGCGACATTTGAGGGCTATATCCAGCAGAACCTTGCCGGCAAGATCGTGGTCTTTGCACTGGGCACCAACGGCTTGGTAACCGACGACCAGATCGACGCCATCATGGACGATGCAGGAGATAAGCGTATTGTGGTGTTTGTGAACACGCGCAGCCCGCAGCCGTGGGTTGGCTCTACCAACCAGGCCATCGCTAACGCCGCTACGCGCTACAAGAACGTGCGCGTTATCGACTGGTACGGATACAGCGCCAACCGCAACGACCTGTTCGATGGCGATGGCACGCACCTATCGACCACTGGCGTGACTGAGTACCTCAACTTGATCCACGATGCCGTCAAGAAGGACCTGCCCGTGCATCCCGAGGATCACGTCAACGATCCGCAGCCGGCAGCCGTCAAGTCTGCCACCGACGCACTCGTCAATGCGCTTGCCTTCAAGCCGCACAAGCTGGGCACCGACAAATAGCCCGCAGCAAACAACCCAAAATCACTCTTTTCGAGCCGGCCCCAAGAGGTCGCGGGCAAAAAACAGGCCGCAGCCCATCGCTGCGGCCTGTTCGGAAGCAAAAGTGGGCGCTAAGCGCTGTAGCCCATCGCTTGCAGCACAAACATGACGACTGTCAGCACCGTAATCACGGCGATAGTCGCCCAAGTGAGCACGTTCCACACACGGCCGTTGCGGTTGGCACCCATAATGTGGCGATCCGCCGCGATAACCACCTGGAATACCAAGACTACAGGCAGCAGCACGCCATTGATGACCTGCGAGGTCATCATAATCTGGAACAGATCAACGCCGGGCATAAGCACCAGCACGGCAGAGATACCGATGATGGCCGTAATGATGCCGCGGTAAACCGGGGCCTCGTCCCAGCTGCGGTCGGCACCGCGCTCCCAGCCAAATGCCTCGCAGATAGCGCTCGACGTAACGCCCGGTAGCACGCAGGCGGCCAAGAAGCTCGCCGCGACCAGGCCCGAGGCAAACAGTACCGTGGACCACTGACCCGCAATAGGCTCCAGCGCGCGGGCAGCATCGGCGGCATCGCTAATCTGAATACCCGCCGGGAACAACACCGTACCGGTCGTGATGATAATAAAGCCGGCAATGATATCGGCGGCAAGCGAGCCGCTCACAGTATCGATGCGCTGCAGCACGATATCGTCCTCGCCCGCGTTCTTATCGACCACGTTGTTCTGCGCCAAGAAAATCATCCACGGCGCGATGGTGGTACCGATCGTTGCGACCACGAGCGACACGTAGCTGGGGTCATTTTGAATGTTAGGCACGACCAGGTCGACCGCGACCTCACCCCAGTTGGGGCCAGCCATAAACGCGGCGACAATATAGGTCACGAAGACGCAGCTTACCAGCAGCAGAATCTTCTCGATGCGCTGGAAACTACCCGACATGGTAAGCATCCACACCAGCAGCGCTACCAACGGCACCGAGATGCTCGCCGGCACGCCAAAGAGAGCAAGGCCGCTGGCGATGCCCGCAAACTCCGAAATGGTCACAGCCGTGTTGGCGATCAACAGCGCCGCCATAGCAAGTACACTCTTGCGCACGCCAAAGCGCTCGCGAATGAGCGATGCCAGGCCCTTGCCCGTGACGCAGCCGCAGCGCGCCGCGGTCTCCTGCGTCACGATGAGCAGCACAGTCATGACGGGAAGCATCCAGAGCATCTTGTAGCCATAGCTGGCGCCCGCGCTGGAATACGTTGCAATGCCGCCGGCGTCATTGCCCGAAAGCGCCGCCAGCAGACCGGGACCCATAGCGCCAAAGATGGCCGCGATGGTCAACTTTTGCTTGGTGCCCGACTTTTGCTTGGTATTTTGCACGCGACCACCTAACCAATGACCGACATGGTGAGCAGCACCGCAGCGGCGCAGTACGCTACGCACGAGATCATGACGGCAATAACGTTCATGGCGGTGCCCGACGTGTTGAGGTCATGCTCGTCACGCCAGAACAGCACCATCAGGTAAATCACGGCGCTCATGTTGCCAACCAGGCAAATGATGGCAGCGATATTAAAGCAGCCGGTAAAGAGCTGCTCCTCAAACATGGGCGCATCGGGAAACGCGGCGGTGCGCACCAGCTGGGCGCACAGATAGGTCACGAGTGACAGAATCAGGCCCATGCCCGTGCTCTGGAAGAAGAACCCCAGATATGGCTTGGGCTCGTCGTCGTGACCGTCATACTCCAAGAAGTAGTTCTTGACGAACGACACCATGCGCGAGGCAGCAAGCAGCACGAGCGGCATGGCGCACATGGGGAACACCACCAGATGCGCGGAGCCGAGCGCCGTCCCCAGCACCGTTGCCATGATGCACGAGGCAATGCCCCACACGACAACCCAGTACTGGCGATGCACGAACCAGCTGAGCACGTTCGTCGAGTCGTCCGACGCGCTATCGCCCGAGCCGACACCGGCGATCTGCAGGTCCTCCTGATGCTCCTCGGCGATAACGTCCATGGCGTCGTCGAAGGTCACGATGCCCAGGATATGACGGTTCTCGTCGCAGACAGGGATGGCAACCAGGTCGTACTTGGTCATCTCGTCCGTCACGTCTTCCTGGTCCTCGTCGGGCGACACGTAGACCAGGTCGCGATAGGCGAGCTGGCCCAGCGTGGCATCGCGGTCGGTCACGATCAACGTGCGCAGCGAGAGCACGCCGGTGAGCATGCCGCTCGGATCCTCGGTATAGACGTAATAGACACTCTCGAAGTCCTCATCGAGTTTGCGAATCGCCTCGATGGCATCGCCGACCGTCGCCGTGGCGGGCAGGGAGACAAACTCCGAGGTCATGATGCGGCCGGCGGTGTTGTCCTCATAACCCAGCAGGTTACGAATCGCCTTCTCCTCCTTGACGCCCATCAGGCGCAGGAGCTTCTCGGCCTTCTCGTAATCGAGCTCGTCGATCAGGTCAGCTGCATCGTCCGGGTCCATCATGGCCAGCATCGACGATGCGTCCGTGTCGGACAGGCCCTCGAGCATCTCGGTCATAAGCTCGTCGTCATCGAACTCCGAGATGGCCTCGGCGGCCTGGGCAGTATCGAGCTGCGCAAACACCTGCGCACGTAGGCGCGGGTCGAGCTGCTCGATGATGTCGGCAATGTCGGCAGGGTGCAGCTCACCAAGCGTCTTGTGCGACACCGAGAGCTGGATGTTCTTAGTCGAGCGATCGAGCAGGTCCATGTAAGACCAGGCAATAATGTCCTCGCTGAGCGGCTTGCCCAGGTGCTTCATAAAGCCCTCGACGACATGCTCGAGTGTGGGGCTGATCGCGCGCAGCAGACCGCGGGCGCCAACTTCGGCACCCAGTAGGCGCAGCTGATTTTCGCCCGACATGGAAAACTTGATGTCGTTTACGCGCACGACCTTCATGCCCTGCGTGTCGACAATTTGCTTGTTAAGCACGTCGCGGGCGAGTAAGAGTTCGGTCGGCTGCAGGTACGAAAAACGGATTTCGGTGGCCGATGTCTTAAGGTGTACACCCGTCTCGTCGATACGGTCGACCCATTTGCGCCAGCTGATCATAAACGGCGTCTTGCCGGGACCGCGGAACGCGAGCGACGTCACGTGCGGAAAAACTTCGCCGGTAGCAATACCAAAATCGTTCACCACGCCGAGCTTTTCTCCATCGACGTCCAAGACCGGCAATTTGAGCATCTCACTCAGATAATTCAATGGTGCTCCCCATCATTATTCCTCCGGACGCGGCCGCATGTGCGACGTCCGGGGGCTTCTGGATATGTATACGCATGCGCGGGCGGCACGCCGCTCGACGCTTACACCCCGTGCATGCGCAAAAAGCACCTGCATGGGGTCATCGACTGTATGGTCGAGGTTTGGATTTCACCTGTAACCTTTCTCTTGACCCTCATTAACCGCAGTAACTATAGCATCAGCATCGCCCTGCGGCATCGAATTTATGCGCTGCACATTGCAGGCATACCAAACGCTGACGCATCCGTGACATAGTCATTGGGGACGTTCTTAAATGACTACCCAATGACTACTCTGTGGTATCTTCGTCCTCGGCAAGTTGGGGGAACACGGCGCCCTTGGGCATGGTGGCCTTCGTCAGTGAGGTGAGCTTTTTGCTCAATGCCGTGTCCGTCTTGACCAGGTCGCTGAGCGTCACGATCTTGTAGCCGTCGGCAATGAGGCCGTCGATAATCTGCGGCAGCGCCTCGAGCGTCTGCTCGGCGCATTCGTCTCTATCGGTGAGCAGCACGATATTGCCCGGCGTCACCGAATCGAGCACCGTCGAGACCTGCTCGTCGGCACCGTTGAGCAGCCAGTCGCCCGAGTCAATATTCCACGAGACCACGGCGGAGACCAGGTCCATCGCATCAATCCAGTTTTGCTCGTCAAAGGCAGCGTAGGGAGCACGAAGCAGCATCGTCTTCACGCCGGTCGCCGACTTAATCGCATCGGTGCCTTTCGTGATCTGTTCGCGTACCGCCTCACGGTCCTGACCCTTGAGCGAATCGTCGCTGTAGCTGTTGGATCCGATCTCGCACCCGGCGTCGACAATCGCCTTGGCCGTGGCAGGCGAGGCCTCGGCCGCATCGCCCGAAAGGAAGAACGTCGCGGTGACGCCCTTTTCCTTGAGCACCCGCAAGATCTGTTTGGTGGCGCCGCTCGGACCCTCGTCAAACGTCAGCGCCACGTACTTTTCGTTGCCCTTGGGCGCCACGCTGGCGCACGCAACGACGCAATCGGTGGCGGGCACAACCTCGCCGCGGTCTTGCGTCTTGCCCGACTGCTCACCAACCCACACCTCGGAGCGGCCCTGGACACCCCACGTCTGCACATACTTGATAGCGCCCGTACCCTCGACCTTGAGCTTGGGCTCGATAACCGTAGCCTGAACCTCGTGCTTCTCGTAGGTGTTACGGCCATCCTTGACCGTCACCTTCTCGCCGCCCTCAAGCTCGCGGCTATCCCATTTGCCCTGCTTCACGCGCTTGCCGTCGACCTTCACCGACAGCTTTTCGCCCCCATGGCGCTTGAGCACGCTGTCATCGACGGCCAGCAGGTCGCCTGCGTCGTAGGTGTCAGTCAACTCCTGGTCGTCGATGAGATTCTGCAGCGTAGAGCCCACGCGCACCGCGGTCTTCTGGCCGTTAAGTTCCACGTCCACACTGCGGTTGACGTAGCCCACGACGGCAGCGATAAACAGCACGAGCGCACAGCCCACGGCAATGAGCGCATAGGGCAGGCGAGACGAACGACGGGGTGTACGGCTGTTGCCGATGCGAGCGCTGCGGTCGCTAAAGCCGCGGCTATGGTTGAGATACATCGCGCCGGGCTTACGGTGACGCTTGCGCTGACCGCTGGGCAGCTGCCCCAGGTCGCGGCGCGCCGTCGGACGCGCACCCGAACGCCCGTTTAAGTTGGATCCGTTTTGGCGCATGTGCCCTCCCCCATAAACACAGCAAGCCG
This sequence comes from Collinsella aerofaciens, assembly GCF_032584215.1. Classification (GTDB taxonomy): domain Bacteria; phylum Actinomycetota; class Coriobacteriia; order Coriobacteriales; family Coriobacteriaceae; genus Collinsella. The sequence goes on from NZ_JAWHPN010000004.1 coordinate 16,135, forward strand.
GAGCAACAGGTCTCCGGCTTGCCTCCCATCATTTGGTACGTCGCTATTTTGTAGCTTTTGACGAGCCTCCGCTCGCCTTTTGGTATTCGTCCTTAAACGCCTTGAACATGCCGCGCGTCTTGCCGAGCTGCTTGCCCAGTGCGCGACTGCCCTTGTCCACGGCAACCGATCCCTTGTCGTCGAGCACCTTGGCGCCCTTTTTGACCTTGTCGCCCACCACGACGCTGGCCTCGGCGGCCTTGGCAGCCGCACCGCCCGAATACCCGAGCGACTTGACCTCGTCCGAAACAATCATCGCGCCGTCCGCATAGCCGCGCAGCATCGTCGGCGGCACCTGCGTGTCACCAACCAAAACACTCGAAGCAGCACCGGCGGTCACATAGAATGTCTGCACGATGCCCGAGCGTGGCTTGAACTCAACGTCCGAGCAATAGCCCACGATGTCGCCCGATTCCGTGCGCACGTCCATACCGACCCAGATGATGCAATCGTCCAGGTTGATGTCGAGGCGCTTGGCAGCGGCGGCATCGTACGTGTCCTTGACGTCATCGACCGCAATGGCGCCCTCGTAGACACCAATGGCGTCGAGCGCTACGAATCGGTCGGGGCGCTCGATCATGCCCGCGATATCAGACTGGCGGACCATAAAGCCGACCACGCGCGTACCGCCCGGGGTAAAGACCGGAAAGTGAATCTTTCCGAGCTTTTTAGGGCTGCGCGGCGTGCCGTCCTTTTTGATGCGCTTGTCCTCGGTAGGCTTGCGATAGATCTTGGCGCCGACAAAATCCCCGGCGCGCATTATGCCTCGGTCGAGGGCTCCGCAGCCTCGGTATCAGCCTCGACGGCGTTCTCGACCACGACGTCGGCGGCGGGCGTCACGTTGCCACCCGAGATGGCATCGTTGAGCTGCTCGCGCAGCTGGTCCATGCGCTCGCGGGCCAGATCGACCTTGGCGCGCAGGTCATCGGTCTTGGCGTCGACCATCGGGCCAAAGTCATTCACCGCAGCACGGGCCTCCTCGGCGCTGTGCTCGTAGGTGTCGCGCATATTGTCCCAGGCGTCGTTGGCGATATCGGCAGCCATGGCGCGGGTCTCGGCGCCCGAGCGCGGGGCCAGAGCAACGCCGACAATAGCGCCGGCAGCGGCACCAAAAAGTGCGCCGGAGACAAAGCTGAAAGTCTTACCCATGATCATTCCTCTCCTGCGGGCACGTCGGTGCCCACCGTTTGAATGCTGTCCATTATACCCGCAGCGCATCACTTGCCGCTCCGCTCATCTGCGTACGGCAAAGGCGCAGGTACGTGATGGTGATAAACGCGTAGGCCTACTCCTGAGGCATAGCCGGCATGGTCACCGTGGCACCCGGGTCCTCGCCGGCGCCGTCCACGAGCGGCAGACCGCCCTCATGCGCAGGTCCTGCCGGAACCGTCGCCGCACCGCCAAAGACGGCAGCGGAGGCCTCGTGGTTCTCGGCAACCGCGCCCTCGGTATCAATCGCCACCTGGGGCTCGTCGTCAAAGTTGGGGACGCCCTGGGACTCGGTGGGAACGGGCTCGGCGGTCGCATCGGCAACGGGCTCGACGTCGGCGTCGGCGTCGGCAGGAGCGTCGCCCTCGGGCGCATCCTCGGCCACGTCCTCGCCGTTCGCAGCGGCGACGGCCTCGTGAGGATCCTTGCCCTCGGCCTCGGCGCGCATGCCCAGTACCAGGTTGCGCAGGCCCGCGACCGTGCCTTCCACGTCGGGGACAGGCTGGTCGGCGTGCAGGTACGCCCAGTCCATCATAAAGGTGGCCGAAGACAGCGCGCCGATGGCCAGCGCGTCGTCGGGGCACGAAAGCTCAACCTCAAAAACGCGCTCGTCGTGCTCGCTTACGCGCGTGCGGCCGCACGAGATGCTGCCGGCAAGCCCGGTCTCGTTCATGAGCTCGACCGTCACATGCTCAAGCAGATGGCAAAGCTCGGTCTGGCCCATGCAGTCCTGGAACTCGCGACCGGAATCACCCAAGCACAGGTGCTTGGCAATCGCCGGCACCAGGTAATACACGCGCGCCGTGGCCTCGATATCCTCCGAGGTCATGAGCGGCATGCCGGGGTTCACCAGCACATGCGCGCAGATCTTGTCCTCGCTGACGGTGACCTTAAGGATGTTGAACAGGCCTGCCATAACTCTCCCCTACTCTTCCTTGCCCTACTCGTCGCCATCGTGCGGATCCACAGAGCCCGCACCCGACGCCGCCGGCTTCTCTGCCGAAGACTCGGAATCCTTCTTATCGGTTTCGGCCGGAGCAATCACGCGAATGAGCGAGATGCGCTGGCCACGCATCGACTGCACCTTGAACTTGTACCCCGCGACCTCAAACACCTCTCCGATGTCGGGCACCGAGTCGCAAAGCTCCAAAATCCAGCCGGCGATGGTCTCATAATCATCGCTTTCCTCGAGCGGCCAACCAAGCTCAATCGCGTCATCGCACGAAAAACGCCCATCAACGAGCCACTCACGGCGCGAGAGGCGCGTGAGGTACTTGTTGTCGGGGTCGAACTCGTCCTCGATCTCGCCGACGATCTCCTCGACGATATCTTCGATGGTGATGATGCCGGCCGTGCCGCCGTACTCGTCCACGACCACTACGATCTGGTCGTGCGAGGTCTGCATCTCGGACAGCAGCGGCAGGATGTCCTTGGTATCGGGCACAAAGGTGGCGTCGCGCAAAAAGCCGGCGATGGGCTGGTCGCCCTTGCCGTCGAGCGCGGGCTGAATCAGGTCCTTAATGTGCGCGATGCCCGCGACGTTGTCGGGATCCTCGTGATAGACGGGGATGCGGCTGAAGCCGGTCTGGCGCATGGTGGACAGCACGTCGGCGACCGTCTCGTCGTCCTCGCACATGGTGGTGTCCACGCGCGGCACCATGACCTCGCGAGCCACGGTGTCGCCCAGGTCGAAGATCTCGTGGATCATGCGCTTTTCCTCGTCGAGCAGGTCGTCCTGCTCCGAGACCATGTACTTGATCTCCTCCTCCGAGACGTTCTGGCGGTCGTCGGCGCTCTTGATGCGCAGGATGCGGGCCAGGCCATCGGAGCAAGCGCCAGTCAGCCACACAAGCGGACGGGCGATCTTTTGGAAAAATGACAACGGTCCCACGACCTGCTTGGATACGCCCTCGGCATTGGCCAGGCCGATGCGCTTGGGCACAAGCTCGCCAATCACGATGGACACGAAGGCGACCGCGACGGTGATGATGACCGGCGCCAGGCCGCGCGCGATGGCGGAGAGCGGCGCGATGCCAAAGCTCATGAGCCACGTGGCGAGCGGGTCGGACAGACTCGTCGAGGCGACGGCGGACGAGGCGAAGCCCACGAGCGTGATGGCGACCTGGATAGTGGCGAGCAGCTGGTCGGAGTCGGCAGCTAGCTTAATGGCACGCTCGGCGCGTTTGTCGCCTTCCTCGGCCTCGTGCTCCAGCACGGCGCGCTTGGCCGTGGTGAGCGCCATCTCGGACATAGAGAAGTAGCCGTTGATGAGGGTCAAAACGAGGGTGGTGATAAGGGAGATGGTTATGTCCATCGGGAGTTTCTCGAACCTCCAAGATTCGGGACGTCGGATTAAAACGTTGACGGCGGATACGGCAATTGCACCGGCGCCCAAACAAGGACGCGGGCGCGCAGGCGTGGTCGCTAGATTACGAAGAGGATCACCGCCATGAACTGGAAGATGCTGCCGGCGAGTACCCACAGGTGAAACACACTGTGAAGATAGCGCACGTTTTTGGCGATATAGAACGGCACGCCCGCGGTGTAGCACACGCCGCCGACGGCGAGCAGGGCAAGTGCCACGGGGTTGAGCAGCGCCACAAGTTCGGGCAGCTTAAAGACAACGAGCCAGCCCATCAGCAGGTAGACCAGGCCGCTTACCCAGTGCGGTTGACGCTCGCGCATAAAGCACTCGAGGGCGATGCCGATAATGGCGATGGCCCATACGGCAAAGAACAGCACAGCGCCGCCGTTGTTTGCGAGCGTGATGAGGCAAAACGGCGTATAGCTGCCGGCTATGAGCAGGTAGATGCAGCTGTGGTCGATGATGCGAAACACGCGCTTGGCGCGCGCGGGCTGAATCGCGTGGTAGAGCGTGGAGGCTAGGTATTCGAGGATAATGCTGACGCCATAGACAATCGCCGCGGCCATGTGGGCCGGGCCTCCGCCGCGCAGGGCGGCGAATACGATCAGGAGCACCAGGCCCGCGATACCCAGCAGGCAGCCGACACCATGGGTGACGGAGTTCATGATCTCCTCGCCCACCGTGTAGTGTGGAACGGCCGCGGTCTTGGGTCGCGGCTTAGAACTGTCGCTCGAATCGGACATGCCGGTTACATCCTCCAACGTAAAGAGTTCTCAACACTATATCAAAGCGTCTAGGTACGTGCGAAATTTGCACCATACGTGACCCTTTGTTTACCCATTCTTTGTCTGTTGACGCATCAACGGCGAACGTCCATAATGCGCTTGCATTAAATGTTGATGTATTAACATCTTATAGGAAAGCTTCTTATGTCTCAAAACGCACGTTCCCATCGAAAGCTCAAGATAGCTGGCGTCGTTGCGCTGGTGCTCGTTGTCGCGCTGCTGGGGTTTGCCGGCAACTTCTTGTTCGACTTTGCCCTGAATCCCCAAGCGCCCTACACCATGAAGATGATGCAGGACAGCAAGGACGCCGAAAAGGGCGAGCAGATGGACGCCGAGGAGGGCGAGGCGCGGGCGTGGTTTAAAGAGAACCGCGAGAGCAGCAGCCTCACCGCGGACGACGGGACCGAGCTTGCCGCCTGGTATTTTGCTGCGTCGGAGAGCACGCACGACTACGCCGTCTGCCTGCATGGATATACCAACGAGCCCATCGGTATGGCCCGATACGTCAAGCGATTCCACGACCGCGGCATGAACGTACTCGCACCCGCCGCCCGCGCTCACGAGCGCTCCGGCGGCGACTATATCGGCATGGGCTGGCCCGAGCGCCTCGACATCGTCGCATGGATCGAGCAAATCGTTCAGGCTGACCCCCAGGCGCGCATCCTGGTCTTTGGCGAATCGATGGGTGCAGCAACCGCTATGAACGTCGCGGGGGAATCTCTGCCTGCAAACGTAAAATGCATTATCGAGGACTGCGGTTATACGAGTGTTTGGGACGAGTTTTCCCTGCAGCTCAAGGACGTGTTCGGCCTGCCCAGCTTTCCCTTGCTCGATGTAGCAAACTTGGTGTGCAACGTGCGCGCGGGCTACGACTTTCATAAGGCGAGCAGTGTGGAGCAACTCAAACACGCGACGGTTCCCATGCTGTTTATCCACGGCGACCAGGACACCTTTGTACCGTACAGCATGCTCGACCAAAACTACGACGCGTGCGCCAGCAAGGTCAAGCAAAAGCTCACTATCCATGGCGCCACCCACGCCAAGAGTGCGCAAGTTGACCCCGAGCTCTACTGGAATACGGTCGACGACTTCCTCGACGAGTATTTTTAGGCAAATAGGACGGTTTACCAGTCTATCTGACCCCTTAGCACTTCCAAAAAGCCGCCCGCGGGCACTGTGCTCACGGGCGGCTTTTGCTAACGCTGCGCTACAAAAACGCTTGATTTGTCCAATAGCTAGACGCTACTTGACCTCGATGAGCTCGTACTTGCTCGTGCCCAGGCCGATCTTCTCGGCATGCGCGATGCACACGCGCCAGTCGGTGTCGGGATGCGTGATGCAGAAGGGATCCTTGGCCTGCTCGCCCTCCAGATGCTCGTGGTTGTGCTCCATCTTGGCCGCGCTATCGGTGAGCTCGGTGTTGGGCAGCGGCTCGGATGCCATGACGGCATCGGCGCAGGCCTGATCGATGGCGACCGGGTCGAAGCTCGCGAACATGCCGATGTCGTTGACGATAGGCGTGTCGTTTTCGGGGTGGCAGTCGCAATTGGGGCTGATATCCATAGCCAGCGAAATATGGAAGCTCGGGCGGCCGTCGACGACGGCCTTGGTGTACTCGGCGATCTTGCAGTTGAGCACGTCGGCCGCAGCGTCATAGCCGGGCTTGATACAGTCCTGGTTGCATGCCGCAATGCAGCGGCCGCAGCCCACGCAGCGATCGTGGTCGATGGCGGCCACGTGGACCGTGCGGGTGTTGCCGTTGGCAAGCTCGCGCTCGCGGGTGTCGTCAAACGAGATAGCGCTGTGTGCACAGATCTTTTCGCAGGCACGGCAGCCAATGCAGTGCTCGGTCGCGACGTTCGGCTTGCCGGCGGCATGCTGCTCCATCTTGCCGGCGCGGCTGCCGCCACCCATACCCAGGTTCTTCATGGCGCCGCCAAAGCCGGCCTGCTCATGACCCTTAAAGTGGGTGAGGCTGATCACGATATCGGCATCCATGAGCGCCTGACCGATCTTGGCCTCGTGCACGTACTCGCCGCCCTCGACCGGGACGAGCGCCTCGTCGGTGCCCTTGAGGCCGTCGGCGATGATGATCTGGCAACCCGTGGCATACGGGGTAAAGCCGTTCTGGTAGGCGGTGTCGATGTGCTCGAGCGCGTTTTTGCGGCTACCGACATAGAGCGTATTGCAGTCAGTGAGGAAGGGCTTGCCGCCCAGCTCCTTCACCACGTCCGCGACGGCGCGGGCGTAGTTGGGGCGCAAAAAGCTCAGGTTGCCCAGCTCACCAAAGTGAATCTTGATGGCGACGAACTTGTTCTCAAAGTCGATCTGCTCAATTCCGGCGCGGCGAATAAGGCGTTTGAGCTTGTCGAGCTGGCTCTCGCGAGCATGCGTGCGCAAGTTGGTGAAGTACACCTTGGCGGGTGCTGCGGGTGCAGTTGCGGTCATAGATATATCCCCTCTGTCTATATGGCGTTACAGACATAGAGGATGGTACCAGTTAAAGCAGAGTTAAAGTCAAGTACGGCACCTAGTCATTGGAGACGTTCTTAAATGAGTAGTCGCAAGGGACACTCTTTCGCCACCCGGCAGTTGGGGACAGTCCCCAAGTGCCGGCAGGAAAGGAACGTCCCCGAAGGCCGGCATATAGGGACAGTCCTTGCCAACCCGACCGGCAGACCGGCGAATCATCGGCATCTGGTAAGAGGGACGCGCCGTCACGTTTGTGGCGGCGCGCCTTGGTTTTGCGGCGCGTTCTGGCGTGGCCACAATCTGGTTTGATGGCGTGCCCTGGTGTGGCGGCGTTGACGGCGTGCCCTGGCGTGACGGAGCGTCCTGGCGCGGACCGCTAGCCCTTTTGCGCGACCAGATGCGCGCGGAATCCCTTCTGTGCCTCGAGCTTGAGCGGAGTGAGCCCGGATTCCTCGACGAGCGCGCGTAGCTCGGACAGCTTGAGGATGCGCACGTCGCCATGGCCCAAGAGGCGTGCCAGCGGTAGCTCGATGTTGTTCATGAGCCAGACCGCGACATCGTTCGAGGTGTAGTCGCGAAGGACCAGTCGCCCGCCGGGCCGAAGGACGCGTGCCACCTCGGCGAAAAACCTCTCCGGATGCGGGTAGTGGTGGAAGCTGTTGGAGCAGAGCACGGCGTCGAAGCTCCGGGGCTCGAAGGGCAGTGCCTCCGCGTCTCCGACGACAAAGCTGACGTTATCGAGCTGCTTTGCCCGGGCGACGTCGATCATCCCGGGTGTGAGGTCGAGTCCAGTCAAGTGCTTGCTGGGGTACCGGGCGTGGAGCAGTTCTAGGACGGCTCCGGTTCCACAGCCCACGTCGAGCGCGTCCTCGAACGGTTCGAGCTCAAGCTCCTCGAGCATTTGCGGATAGTCGTCCTTGCACATCTCGTAAATGCCGGCATGGCCGGATTCGTAGACCTTTGCCGCCTCGGTGAACTCCTTGATGGAGAGCTGCTTGAGCTCCTCTGCCGATCTTGCCATGAGCCCTCCTATTCCTGGACCTTCAGCGCCTCGGCCAGGCCGACGCGCTTGATAGAGCGCGTGTGTAGCAGCGCCACGACCAGGTAGGTCGCAAAGCCAATGCCGACGCATGCAGCCATGGACCAAGCGGGCACGTAGATCTCGATATTGCCGTTGTAGGCGAGCAGCATCGAGCGGAAGATGGCCGTGAGCGAGCCAATAATGACCGGCAGGCTCAGCACGAGCGACGCCGCCACGCACAGCGTGATCGAGCGGATGTACAGATGCGAGATCTCACTATCGCGATAGCCAAAGACTTTCATGTAGCTGATCGAACGGGCGCTGTGGTCGATCACCGCTTTGGTCAGCAGGTACATAAACAGCAGGAAGATAAACACCGCGAGCCCGATCATCATTCCGATCATTTTGCTCATCATGCCGATGAACTGGTCGCCCACGGCGCGCATGTCGTCGGGCGTGGTGTCGCCGGCAAAGTAACGAGCATCGAGGTCGAGCTTCTCGTCGCTCACATAGCCGTTAAAGTAGGCGGCGTCGTTGTCGAACAGCTCGTTAAAGTCGTCGATACTCATATAGATATTCATGTCCGACTTGGAGCCCCAGGCACAGTCCTTGCCCGCGTACTCAAGGGAATAATGCTCGCCCTCGTACTTGTCGCTGAGCGTGACCTTCTGACCCTCGCTCCAGCCAAACTTATCGAGCAGACCGCCGCCAAAGACGACGCGCCCATCGCCGACGTCGAGGTCTTTCCAATAACGCGAATCGGATGAAATGCCGTAGACGGAAATCGTCTCCTCGCCATTACCATCGCCACGGTCGTATTGCAGCTGGTAAACGGCGTATTTCTCGGCCTGCGCGATTGCGCCCGCGCCGTTGTCGGTCGTATTGACCGGGTGGATATCGTCGTTGTCAGTGTCGATCTTAGAGGCCTTGTCGATCAGGTCGATAGCCTCATCGCGGTCGCAGCCGAGGGCATCGGCAAGATCGTCGAGGCGTGCGTAGAGCGCATCCTTCTTGTCCTTGACCTTAGCAAGCGCATCCTGCGCTGCAGTCAGGCTCTCGGCAGACGGAGATGCGGTCGCGGCATCGGCTGCCGTCTGCGCGGCATCGGCCGCGTCGTCAAGCTCGTCATCGGCATCCTGAGCGGCAGAAAGCAGCGCGCCGTCAACCGACTGCAAGCGCTCGAGTGCCGACCATTGCTCGCGCTCCTCGGCAGTGCCCTCGAGCTCTAGCGGAGCCTTGAGTGTGTACTGGTGCTCGGCGACCAGGCTCGTCTCCAGGTTGTCCGCATAGTGCGTCATCGTGGGCAGAATCGCCAGGCCAAAGAGCAGTAGCAGCGACGCAAACGCAATGCCCACGAAGAGCGTGGCGAAGTTGCCCAGGTTGCGCAGGAAAACGCGCAGACGGAAGCGGGAGACAAAGCCCATGCGTTCCGGCAGCTGCAGACCGCGCTTGGTACCCGACTTACCGCTCGCCTCGTGACGAAGGAACTGCAACGGCGTCTTGCCCATCTTGCGGAGCAGGCCCACCAGCGTAATGAGGATGAGCGCGGCGGCGGGAACCACGGCGCACTTCACGAAGATCTCCCAGCTCCAGTACACCTGGAAGGGAGGCAGGCTATACGAACCGTAATAGAGGCCGCGCATGGGCTCGGTAAAGAACGCAACGCCGAGCGCGGTACCCAAAAGCGCCGCGAGCACGCCCACGATGGCGGGAAGCGCGAGGTAGTGCAGCACAATCTCGCGGCGGCGATAGCCGCTGGCGAGCAGCGTGCCGATGATGGCGCTCTCCTCCTCGATGGTGGCGTCGGTGAGCACCACAAAGACAAATGCCATGATCACGATGATGATGTCGAGCAACGTCATCCACATCATGGAGTCGCCGTCCACGTCGTCGCGCGCATAGCCAATGCCCTGGTTGGAATCGGCATCGACAAGATCGTCGACGCGCGCATCGGCGTCGGTCAGCGCCTCGACCATATCCTGCTCGGCATCAATGCGATCCGCGGTGGGGAGGTCGCGATCGGCAAAGGTGAAGGAGTAGGTGTAGGCAGGCGCGCCACCGGCATCCTCGAGCGCGGCAAAGCCGGCGTCGGTGACCTCGGCCACGCCGTACGTGATGGTGTTCACCGTAAAGTCCGAATTGTCGAGGAACAACGCCTGGCTATCGGGCTGGGTCATGATGCCGCAGATGGTGTAGGTGCGGCCCTCAAGCTCGACCTTATCGCCGATGGCGAGGTCGTTATTGGTGGCAAAGACGCGGTCGATGGCCACCTCGTCGTCCGCCTTGGGTTCCTTGCCCTCACAGTAGGACGCAATGTCCACCTTAGCGCGGTGCGCATAGGTGCGCAGGGTCCGCTTGGTGCCGTCGTCGCCGGCAGTCTTTTTGATGATGGCGTCGATAGAGAAGTTCTTGTAGAACGTAACGCCGCCGACGTCCTCAGCCGCGTCTTCGGCAGCCCTGAGCTGATCTTTGGTGGCCTCGAAGGAGGTAGTCACACGGCCGTCCTCGATCGTGTATGCATCGCGCATGTCGTCAATGAGGCAGCCGATGGAATGCGCCGCGAGCAAAAAGCCCGACGTGAGGGCGATGCTTCCGCACATAAGCAAAAAGATGCCCAGGTACTTGCCGATATTGCGGCGCAGCTCGCGCGGGAGACGTTTTGCGAGAGGTGTCATGGCGCCGCCTACCAATCGAGCTCGGCGGCCGCGACGGGTGACTCGTTGAGCTCATCCTCGACGATGCGCCCGTCGCGCAGGCGCAGCACGCGATTGGCCATGTGCGCGATGGCCGCATTGTGGGTGACAATGATGATGGTGCAGCCGTAGGTGCGGTTGACATCCTCCATGAGCCGCAAGATTTCCTTGGATGTCTTGTAGTCGAGCGCGCCCGTGGGCTCATCGCACAGCAGCAGGCCCGGATTTTTGACGAGCGCACGGCCGATGGCGCAGCGCTGCTGCTGGCCGCCCGAGACCTGGCGCGGAAACTTGTTGCGGTGCTCGTAGAGGCCCAGCGAGCGCAGCAGATCGTCGACATTGAGCGGGTTTTTGGACAGGTGCGCCGTGACCTCGATGTTTTCCTTGATGGTAAGGTCGGGCACCAGGTTGTAGAACTGGAAGACAAAGCCCAGCTCGCGGCGTCGGTACTCGCCCAGATCGGCGGGCTTGAGCGCCGTGAGATCGCAGCCGTCCACCATGATGGAGCCGCCGTCGGCATCCTCCAGGCCGCCGATCAGGTTGAGAAAGGTCGACTTGCCCGAGCCCGAGGGCCCCAGCATGACGCAGATCTCGCCGCGGTTGATGGACGTGTCGATGCCGTCGAGCACCGTCAGGCGTGCATCACCGTCGCCATAGTGTTTCTTGAGTCCGTTGACCTGGACGTAGGCACGCTTTGTCGCCATGCTATCCCCCGTTGTTAGCCTTCTGCTACTTTTCTAAGGTAATAGTAAACCCAGGTGAACTATTTTTAAGCGACGTGCGCGAACTATTTTCCAACCTACTCATTGGGGACAGACTTAAATGAGTGAAATCGCTCATTTAAGTCTGTCCCCAATGAGTGGTCCCCAAGTGCCGACATATTGGGACAGTCCCTGCCAGCCCTGCCGGCGGATCGGCAAAGATTGTCCCCAATGACTAGGTGGCTAGACGCTGGATTTGCTGTGGGCGAGGGCTAGGCCTACGGCGGCGATGGCGGCGGCGAAGAGCACCGTGACGCCCAGGTCGCAGGCGATGTCGTCCAGCGCGGCAGACGTCAGGTCAGAGGTAAGCGCCTTGCCGATCGCGTCGTTCACCCAATACGTCGGCACAAAGTGCGCCACCGTCTGCACGGCCGAACCCATCAGCGACAGCGGCATCCAGGCGCCACCCAAAAACGTCATGAGCATGCCGAGTAAGTTGCCCACACCGTTGAGCAGCTCCTCGCGCGCACCCAGGCTCGACAGCATAAAGCCAACAGCCAGCGGCGTGCACGCCAGGGCAAACGTTGCCGCCAGCGCTAGGCACACGCGACCCACGCCGACCTCGGCAACCGCGCTGGCAAAGCCCACGACGCCCATCATGCTCGACACGAGCCAGATGCAGACGGTGAGCACGGCGGCGGCCGCGAACACAGCGAGCGAGCGCTGGCGCTCAGAGACCGGGCTAGCATCCATGCGGCGCACGCGCTCGGGCTCGTTCATGCCCGAGAACACCAGCCCCACCGACACGATGACCGACGAGATAATCGCGTACGCGCCAAAGTTGAAGTACGACTCGAGAGTGGCGGCGGCAGTCGAGTAAACCTTAACCTGCTCGATCTGGACCTCCGCGCGTTTTGCGGCGGCATGCTCGGCCGCCTTGGCGACGTCACCGTTAGAGGCAGCGGGTTCAAGCGCCGCCGCAGCGCCCGCAAGCGAAATCCAGCGCGAGGCCTCGGCAGACGAGAGCGCCGCCGCCATGGTGCCGGAACCGTAGGTCACGTCGAGCTTGGGCAGGGCCTCCCCCGCACGGGCGGCTGCAACAAGATCGTCCTCAAACCCCTCCGGGATAAAGAACACGCAATCGGCACTGCCCTTGGCGCTGTTGCTCTTGGCGAGCGCGTCCGCAAGGTCGTACGCGTCGTCGCCGATGCCCGTGACCAGGTCAAAGCGTGAGCCCAGGTGCTTGGTAAGCGCCCGCGAAAGGTCGCTATTGTCGCGGTCGACCACGATCACGTTGGTGTCGTAGGGCTTGTACTCGGTGAGCTGCGACGAGTTCCAGCTCACCGAAGCCGCGATGAATACGCCCATGAGCGAAATGAACACCGTATAGATGAGCAGGTAGAACGGGTGCGCGAGTGCCATGCGAAGCGCGGTCTTAAAGGTGCTCATAGCGGCTCCTTCCAAAGATCAGCGTAGCGGCGGCGACAAACACCAGGGCCATCAGGACGAGCGCGCCGGCGCGAACAGCGAAGGGCCCCAGGTCCTCAAAGAAATACAGGCGATTGAACATGTCGCAGATGAGCTTGACGGGGTTGAGCCAGCACTCGACCGGACAAGCGCGGGCGACGTCGTCGGCAAGCGCCATCGCCGGCTCGCCGTAGAGGCCGGCGAACAGGGCGCACGTGGTGGCAAAGCCCGTGAGGATGCCCGACTTGGATGCCTTGCCGCCCTTAACGGGAAGCGTGCCCACAAAAAGCCCCAGGCCCGTGGCGGCAAGCGCGGATGCAGCCCCGCCCAGCAGGCACAACCCCTCGCGCCCGCCAAAGTCGACGCCCACGACCAGGCGCACGTAGCCGATCGCAACCGCCATCGATGCAAAGGAAACCAGCCACGAGCCGACAAAAATGCCGGCCAGCGACGCCGTCTTGGAAAGACCGCCCACGCAGCGGCGCGCGCCGAGGCCGGACAGATTGGGCTGCAAATCGACGACGCTCAAGGCGGCAAACTCGGCAGACATCATCGCGACCAGGCCAAAAAGCGCGTAATAGTAGATGACCGTGCCATCGGGCGTGGCACGAGTCAGGCTCACGCGGCGGGTTCCGCCCTCGAGCGACAGAGCGCGCGCAACCGCCTCCGGGCCGGCGAGCGCCGCCGGGTCATCTTGAGCAATCTGGGCCATGAGCTCGGCATTTTGCGTATACGAGCTTGCCACCGTTTCAAGGATGCTGCGGTCGGTAAGCACCGACGAGGCGCGCGAGCTGTCGTAACTCGATAGCAGCGTGAGCCTGGGCGTGCCCGCGGCATCAACCGTATAGATGCCCGCGACCTCGCCGGCCTTGAGCGCTTTGCGCGCGGCAGCCAAGTCTTCGTACTCGCTCACATCGAGCAGCTGATCGTCGCTTGCCTTGGCAAGCGAAGCTGCCACGTCCTTAAAGGTCGAGGCATCCCAGGCCTCGTCCGCCACGACGGCAACCGGCACCGGGTCGACCGTGCCGTCGGAGCTGAGGTTCGCAAACATAAACATGAACATCGTGGAAAGCGCAATAGGAAAGAGAGCGCCCCAGACCCACGTGCTCGGCCGGCGCAGCAGCGTCTTGACCGTGGTGATGATGGTGTTGAACATGGCCGCCCCCTAGTCGCGCAGCTCGCGGCCGGTGATCTCGAGGAACACGTCGTTGAGAGTCGGCGGCTCGCTCCACACGCGGCCGAGCGCCACGTCGGCAGCACGCAGCGTGTCGAGGATGTCGACCAGATTGTGCGGGCTCGCCTCGCAGGTGCAGACGAGCTCGCCGCCGGACAGCTCGACCGAAAGCACGTGCTCGAGGGCGCGCAGTCGCTCGACCGTGGCGGCCTCGACGGCACCGACCTCAACAGTCACGCGCTCGCCCATCTGGATCATGCGCTTAAGCTCGTCGTTGGTGCCCTGCGCCAGCACGCGGCCGCCGTCCATGATCATGATGCGGCTGCAGATCTGCTCGACCTCCTCCATGTAATGGCTGGTATACACCACCGTAGCGCCCTCGTCGCGCAGGCGGCAGATGCCCTCCAGGATGGCGTTGCGGCTCTGGGGGTCGACCGCCACCGTGGGCTCGTCAAAGAAGATGAGCTCGGGCTTGTGTGCGATGCCGCAGGCAATGTTGAGGCGGCGCGCCAGTCCGCCCGAAAGCTTGCCGGGACGAAACTTGGTAAAGTCGCCCAGCCCGACAAAGTCGATCGCCTCGTCCACCAGCGCGCGGCGGCGCTTGCGGTCGTTAACGTAGAGGCTGCAGAAATAGTCGATGTTCTCGCGCACCGTGAGCTCGTCAAACACCGCCACCTGCTGCGGCACCACGCCGATGCGGCGCTTGAGGTCGTAGCGGGCGGGCGTCATGGGCTCGCCGAACAGCTCGATGGTGCCTTTGTCGTAGGCGAGCAGCTGCAGGATACAGTTGATGGACGTGGTCTTGCCCGAGCCGTTGGGGCCCAGCAGGCCAAAGATCTCGCCGGGGGCGATGCTCAGGTTAAAGTGGTCGAGCGCAATAAGATCGTCATAGCGCTTGACGAGGTTTTCGACATGGACGATGTCTGTCATGAGGCGGCCCTTCTGTTGGTCGTGGCCCGGTACGATTTCATCATCGCAGGAGCGGGCGGCGCGCACCAGTGAGCTTTGTCACGAGTGAGGGGGGCGGAGGCGAAACCCCCGCTCGCGCGAGCGATCGACGCCGATTTGCCGCGCGGGAGGAATGTCACGGTTGCCCCGGGCGGCCCCTCCACCACGCGCGGCTTCGCGTACAATACCCGTATGAACAGGCTTTTCGACAAATCGATTGTGCTGGCGTGCTGTATCGCAGCCGCTCTGGGCCTTGCTGTGGACGCTCGCCTGGTCGCGGCGTTTTACCTTGGCGTTATTGCCACCTCGCTGGCTGAGCTCGCGCAGGGGAAAAGCGCCCGGCGCGCGAGCGAGACCGCGAGCTGCGCTTACATCATCGCGGCTGTCTTCGTGCCGCCGTTTGTGCCGTTTGCGCCTCTCGCCCTCTATGACATCGCGCGGCGGGTGCGCCGTGAGCACGCCTGGGCCGCGCTGGGCATTGGCGCCACCTTTGTCTTTGCGCTTGTCGCGGACCTTCGCACCGACGCGCTCATCGCCCGAACGCTCCTGCTGACTGCCATCCTTTCGGTTGCCGCTACCTTGCTATCGCTGCGCACCGCCCAGTTGGAACGCGAGCAGCAGCGCATGCGCCGCACCCGCGACGAGCTGCAGGAACGAGCCCTCGCGCTCGAAGCGCGCAACCGCGATCTTGCCGATCGCCAGGACTACGAAGTCGAGCTCGCGACGCTCGCCGAACGCGCCCGCATCGCGCGCGAGATCCACGATAACGTCGGGCACCAGCTCACGCGTACCTCGCTGCAGACCGAGGCCCTGTGCATAGTCCACGCCGATGAACCCGGCGTCGCCGCCGATTTCGCCGACGTCAAGCACACCGTTGACGAGGCGCTCCAGCTTGTGCGCACCAGCGTCCACGCGCTCAACGACAACGCCGTCGATCTTTCCGTGCAGCTCGAACGCATTGTTGAAGGCGCACGCTCGGACGGCGGCCCGCAGATTGAGCTTGAAGTTATGACCGAACATGCGCCCGCAAACGTCGCCAACTGCTTTGCGGCGGTCCTGCGCGAGGCGCTATCCAACACCATGCGCCACGCCCGCGCGCAAAACGTTGCTGTGCGATGCATGGAGCATCCATCGTTTTACCAGCTCATCGTTACCGACGATGGCATGGGCGGGACCCAGACGGGCGGTCGCGGCGCCGCCGAGGGCATGGGGCTCGGCTCCATGCGCGAGCGCGTCGAGGCGCTTGGCGGCACCTTCACCGCCGGCCCGCGCGCCGGCGTCGGCGGCTGGCGCGTGTTTGCCACCGTCCCCAAACAGCAAGGAGATGAGGCCCGATGAGGCTCATTGTTGTCGACGACGACCGCCTAGTGGTCGATTCGCTCAAGATTATCCTGGGCGCCCAGCCGCAGATCGAGGTAGTGGGCACCGGCGCCAACGGCAACGACGCGGTTTCGCTCTATGCCGAACACGCACCCGATATTGCACTGCTCGACATTCAGATGCCGGGACGCGACGGCCTATCGGCGGCGCGCGAGATCCTCGAGCGCGACCCTGCGGCGCGCGTGGTGTTTCTGACAACATTCTCGGATGACGAGTACATTGTGTCGGCGCTCAAGCTGGGCGCCCGCGGCTACCTGATCAAAACCGATGTCGCCGCTATTCCACCGGCGTTGGCGCAGGTCATGGACGGCAAACGCGTGCTCGAGGGCAAGGCGATCGAGGACATCGATTTTGACGGGACAGGCGCCGATGCCAGCACGCCTCGCCGACCCGCCGCCTTTGCCAGCCTGACCGACCGTGAGTTCGAAGTCGCCGAGCTCATCGCCCGCGGCCTCGATAACAAGGAGATTGCCGCCGCCGCTTACATGGGCGAAGGCACGGTGCGCAACCACATCAGCTCGATCCTTGCCAAAATGGGCCTACGCAACCGCACGCAGATCGCCATCGCCTACCTGCGAGGGTAATTACCCAACAACCGACCACCCCGGCATAGCAAAATGGCTGCTATCGATTTAATGCCATTTCAAAACTATGTCGGTTTACTACGATGAATCGCCCACCTTCGACCACGGCAAATTGCGCGCTTCCAAAACCGCAGGTAGAACGCTTGCGATATTTAGAAAAATGCAGTCATGGTCGGGAATGTCGAGTTCATCGTAGTAAACCGGCATAGTTTTGTTCGGGCGGCCCTGCACGAGCGCCTCCGCAAGCCTCGCGAGACCAAAATGATCCGTTTTCCTCCGTTCCCAAGGGATCAGCTGGAACCGCTCGCCACGAAACCTGCCCATCTACTACGTTTGACTCGGTACCCCTGACCATACCTTCATTTTGAACAAAACCGCAGGCGTACTACCTGCGGTTTTGTTTTCGCGTTTTTTTAGCATGGTTGGGGGTAAGGGACTAAACGTAGTAGATGGGCCGGTTTCGTGGCGAACCCTTCTCGCCTACGCACAAAAGCGCCGCCACGGAGGAGGGAGATACCTCCGTGGCGGCTGGGGGTGGGGGTGGGGGCTATGTTCTGGCTCCCCGCCGGCCGCCCGGGGCCTTTTGGCCCCGGGCGCTGCCAGCGTGCCTAGCGCTTACGGATACCCCAGACCAGGGCTCCGACGCCGGCCATGGCAATGACGAATGCCATGAGCAATGCGGCGGCCTGCTGGTCACCCGTGGTGGGCAGGAAACCCTTGACCGTCTTGACGATGTTCGTCACGGTCTTGGGCGTGCCGGGATCGGGTGTCGGCACGGGCGTCTCGGGCTTCTTGTACGTGTTGTTGAACACGATACCCTCGACGCTCTTGTCGCCCTTGGTAAAGGCGGCGTTCGCCTTGAGGTTGCCCTCGCCGTCATCGACCACGTTGACGGTCACGGTAAAGACGGACTTGTCGTAGGTCATACCGACCTCGTCGCCCTTGACCTCGCTGATGGTGTAGGCGTGCGTACCGGGCTCGTCGTACTCAAACTTGTCAAAGTTGATCTTGCCGTCGGCATCGTTGGTAACCGTAGACTCGATGTCCTCGCCAACGAGCTTAAAGCTAAACTCGTCCTTCTTGAGCTCGCGTCCCTCGAGCACCTTGACCGCGCCGATGGAAACCTGCGTAGGCATGGCGTGATACTTGTTGGTAAAGCCAGCCGACTCGGTGGTTCCCTCGAGCTTGTGCGTCGCGGTCAGCGTGCCGTCGCCGTTGTCGGAGACGGCGGTCACGACGGTGTAGGTCGTGCCGTCATAGGTGACGCCCTTGTACAGGCCGAGCGCGTTGGGGCAAGCCTCGCGCAGCATGTACGTGTGCGTGCCGGGTGCCTCGTAGCGGATCGGGCTCAGCGTCACGGTGCCGTTAGCGTCGTTGGTGCCGTTAGCGACAACCACGTCGTCCTCGAGCAGCTCAAACGTGAACTCGCCTGCTGCAAGGTCGCGTCCGGTCAGACGCTTAACCGTCTTGACCTGATCGGTCACGGAAGAATCGGTGGGCGCCACGCCGTAGGTGTTGGTAAACGTGAAGGCCGCACCGTCATCGCCGTCGCGCTTGACGATCAGATGTCCAGCACCGTCATCAGTCACGGTGTAGGAAACCTTGCGCGTGGCGTTGGTGTCGTTGGTCACGCCAGGGGCGCTACCGGACTCGGCCACCGTGTAGGTAAAGGTGTGCGAGCGCGGGGCAGCGGGATCTGCGGGCTCGGACTCGTCGCTGGGCTCGTCGACGTTGGCATCAGCGTCGGCGTCGGCCTCTTCAGCCTCGGCCTCGTCAGCTTCGTCCGCCTCGGCCTTATCGGTCGCATCGTCCGCCACGCCCAGGGCGCGGTTGAGGTCCTCGAGCGTAAAGTGGATCTTGCCAAAGTCCACGTTGCCGGCCGCGTCGTTGGTTGCGGTCGTGCGCTCGGGCATCGGGGCACCAGCCTCGTCGGCGGTCACGGTAAAGGTGAACTTACCCGTGATGTCGGCCGGGGTCAGGCCCTCGGCTGCCTGGAGCTTCTTGGTGCCAGCGAGCACGGCATCAGCGGCATCGGTGCCGTAGACGTTCTCGAACACGGGCTCGACGCCGCCGTAGTCGACCGTTGCCGTCAGGGTACCGTCACCGTTGTCGACGACGATAACCTTAAAGCCAAAGCTCCACGTTGTAGCGGAAACGCCATTCGGCAGCCCGAATAAATCTTCGTAGGCCGTGTAGTTAATGGTCCAGGCGAGCTTACCGTCCTTATCGGTACGATAAGCAAGCCCAGCAGCCTCAAGATTAGCAAGCATCTTAGTGTCGTAGTGCAGCGTATCAAAGCTCACGTGCCCGCCGATATTGGGCTTGAGGTTTTCGTATGCCACAAGCTCACCCTGATAGGCGATGCCGAACCAGAACTCGCCGTCGGCCATCGGGCGGCCGGTCAGAGTCTTGGTGGCAACGACCTGAGCGGCGGTGCCGCCAGGCGTGTTGGTCGTAGCGCTGTAACTGTTGTGGAACGGCACCAGGGCCTTCTCGACCTTGTTCTCGCCACTCTTGTGGACCGTCTCATGCGTGCCCTCGGGACCGCCGGAAACGGTCGTCGTAGCAGTGAGCGTGCCGGCGGTGTCGTCGGCGATGGCGATCGTCACCGTACGCACGGCGTCGTCGTAGGTGTAACCGGGCTGGCCGTCGTTCTTCTCGGCCACGGTGTACGTAAAGGTCTTGCCGGCGTCAGCCTGCGTAAATATAACCTCATGACCAGCCAGAATGTCGATCAGTCCGACCGTTGCCTCTGCCGCTGCGGGGGACTTGAAGCTATTAGCCCCGGGCAGCAGACCGAGCGCGCGAGCCGAAGCGTCGTCAGCAGGTGTCACGGTAAAGGTGAACTGACCCTCGGTCATGGGGCGGCCATCCAGATACTTGCTGAGCCACAGACCGCCGGCAGCGGTGTAGTTAAGCTCAGTGCGGTACGTGTTGGTAAAGCGTCCGTTTTCCTTCTTGGTGACGTTGGCGGTCAGGCTGCCATCGCCGTTCTCGGTCACGGTCACTTCGGCGGTTGCGACATGCGCGTCATACGTCATGCCGACCGTGCTGCCCGCGTTCTCGCGAATCTCGTACTTATAGGTTCCGGCGGCAGCGTAGTGAATCTTGCCGAACTTGATGGCGGCAATGCCGTCCTTCGCGTCCTTCTTGCTCACGGTTACGGTTGCGGGATCGGGCAGTGGGGCGTCTTCGGGGGCGGTGATGGTAAAGCTGAACTCGTCCCCATCCGTCCAGTCGCGGCCGCTGATGACCTTGCTCAGGTCAAAGTCGAGCTCCGCATCGAGCGGGGCCACGCTGTAGGTGTTCTTGAAAGTCGCAGCCGTGGCGTCCTTCAGGACATGCTCGGCCTTGAGGGTGCCGTCGCCGTTGTCCGTGATGGTGGTCTCGATGGTGTACTTGGCGTCACTGTGGGTGATGCCCTTGCTGGTGGTTCCGCCCTTGATCTCGCGCAGCGTGTAGGCGTGCTTGCCGGGCTTGTCGTATGCGACCTCGCCCATCGTGATCGCGCCGTCGGCAGCGTTAGTGCCGGTAGCGACAACCTTATCGCCCTCGACGAGCTCGAAGGAGAACTCGCCTTCCTTGAGCTCACGCCCGGTCAGGACCTTGTTCGCGGTGATCTGGTCGGTGACGCTCGTCTCGACAGGCGTCACGTTATAGGTATTGGTGAACGTGAAGGCCGCATCACCGTCCGGCTTGCGGGATACGCGCAGATTCCCCTTGCCGTCATCGGTCACGGTGAAGGAAACCTCGCGCGACGGCTTAGCGTCGTTGGTCACGCCAGCGACCTCACCGGACTCGGTCACGGTGTAGGTAAAGGTGTGCTCGCGCTTCTCGGGCTTCTCACCCACAGCCTTGTTAAGGTCGTCGAGCGTAAAGGTAATCTTGCCAAAGTCGACCTTGCCGTCAACGTCGTTGTGCACGCTCGTGCTCGCAGGCATAGGTGCGCCCTCTTCACCGGTCACGGTAAAGGTGAACTTGCCGGTGATATCAGCCGGGGTCAGAGCGTCGTCAACCTGCAGATTCTTGATACCCGCAAGCGATGCCTCGGTAGCATTCGTGGTGTAGGCGTTCTTGAACTCGATGCTCTTGACGTCCTTGGCGTCCTTCAGCTCGTGCGTGGCAACCAGCTGGCCCTTGCCGTTATCGGCGATGGTCGTCACGATGGTGTAGACCGCGTCATCGTAGTCAATACCGCCGGAGTTGCCCTTAACCTCATGCAGCTTGTAGGTGTGCTGGCCGATCTCGGTGTACTTGATGGCACTGAACGTCACCTTGCCGTCGGCAGCGTTCTTAACGGTCTCGATAAGCCCAGAGTCCTCATCCTTAATCTCGCGCAGCTCAAAGCTGAACTCACCGACCGTAAGGTCGCGCCCGGTCAGAGACTTGGTCACGGCAATCTGACTGGTTACGCTGGACTCAACAGGATTCGTAGCGTAGGCGTTCTTGAACTCGGTCTCACCCGAGGTCGCCTTCACGTCAGCGCTCAGTTCGCCCTTCTTATTGGGCTTCACCGTCACGGTGATCTCCGCGACGTTACCGCTGTAGGCGATGCCGTCAATCGTGGTCCCGGCGTGCTTTTCACTGACCTTGTAGACGTACGTGCCAGGTTCGGTGTATTCGACCGTGCCGAAGTCGATGACAGCCTTGCCCTTGTCGTCCAGGTCAGCCTTGCGCACGATCGCAGTCGTAGTCGCAGGCATCGGGGCGCCGTTCTCGGACGTCAGGCCAAACTCAAACGCGTCAGTATCCCTCCAGTCGCGGCCCTCGAGCACCTTGGTTAGACCAAAGCTGGCTTTGGTGTTCACCATTGCCGGCGTCATGTCATACGCAAAGCTGATCTTGCCGTTGTTGCCCAGGTAGGAATTGACATGCGTCGCGGCCGCCTTGGCGGACATGTTGTTCCACTTGGGGTTGAGAACGTCGGTCGCGGTGCCAGTGTTGTTGTCGCCCACACTCTCCTTGGTGGTGTGGAGCTCGTCGATAAAGGCTAGGCGCGCGGTTCCCACGCTAAACGAAAGGTTGCCGCCCTCGTCGGCAACAATAGCGCCGTCAAACTTCGCAGCGTCGCCGCCGATAAACTCGATGACGGTGGTGGCGGGCTTGGCCTCGCCGTTCTCGCCCTGCTCCTCAAACTCATCCTTGTAGTAATAGGTGCCGGTATCTGCCAGTGAATTCTTTGCGGGCTGTGTGCAGTCCTTGTCCGTGTAAATGGGAGTCTGCTTCTGGAAGTAGTAGTAGCGGTTGGTGTCGGCCGGCTCAAAGGTCGCAACCGTATCACCCAACGCACCACCGCTCCACTTGTTCGCGTAGAAGCTCACGGTCTTGGTGCCGTCAACGACAGTCGTATTATGCTCGATGTAGTCCTTGAGCCCCGTGACCTTCTCGGGCGTAAACAGGTTGTCAAGTGCGGCACTCTTCACGCTCGAGGCATACTTCACCTGAATGGGCTTAACGTTGTCGACCGAAAGCTTGCCGTCTACGGTCTTAAAGTGGCTCAGCGGAATCAACGACGCAGGAATGTTAACCGTTACGATATCGCCCTTCTGGGGATTGTCAGCGCCAGCACGCTGCACGGTGATGAGCAGGTCTTTTGCCTTGCCGGTGAACTCGTATGTGTCGGTATTGGTTTCTTTGTTGAACGTCTTGCTCGCCTCGGTAAACGGCGTGCCGTTGATGACGACTTCGGTAAATCCGTCGACCTGCATAAAGTCGCCCAGCTCGTCGGTAAACGTAATGTAGCCGGACTTGGTCTCGTCGTAGCCCTTATGGATTTCGGTCGGATAAGGCGCCTCCGATGTGATGGCCTGTGAGATGTCGTCGAAGACCTTCTTGAGCTCTTCGGCGTTGGTCGCCGACTTGTAGTAGTCGGAGTTTTCCGCGCGTGTGCCAAGCTTGTCGCTCGCATACGACGTGGCATCGGGATAATTACTCGACACGGCGTGCATAAACTTGTTGACGTCGCTTGTCCCCTCTTTCGAGGGATCGTCAGCGGGGTCCGCTCCACTAAAGATGCCGATGGTATAAACGGTGGCTTTACCATCCTTCATCTTCTTGGCAGCCGTCACGGCACCCTTGGCGACGTCAGAATCAAACTCGCTGAAGCTCGTTGGCTTGCCGTCGGTAAAGAACACAACGATCTTCTTGGCATCTGCGCGGCCAGAAGTGATATCCCCGGCCAGTTCCAGACCATAGTCGGCACGCGTGGCACCGCTTGGTTTGATTCCAGCAACTGTATCCTCAAGAACTTTCACGTTGCCGCCAGAGCAATCGGTCAAACCCTTCATCACCTGCGAGTTGTTGTACCAAAATTGCCCTTTCTTGTACTGGTCATTGCCGACCTTATTGGTCTTATCACCCGCAAACTTAACAATGGCAACCCTGTGCTGCCTATCGACACCCTCGATACCCTCGTTTTGCTTGGCAATGGTATTGATAAAGCTGTTCGCAGCGCTCTTCAGTGCATCGATACGCTTGGTGGAATCTCCGCCACCCATAGGATCATCCATCGAGCCAGAGGCATCCAGCACCATCACGATGTCAAGCGGCGTGGTGACCGTCACGGTTGAATTAGACGTCGAGGACATCGCCGAAAGCGTGGTCAAAAAGTCCGACTCTTCGTTTTCCTCGGTTGCCTTGACCGTCTTGTCGGTCCAGATTCGACCGACGTTTTGGGTCGTTACCTTATTGCCACCGTGGCCTGCCGCCCAGATTTCCCAGCGACCGCTGGTGTCGGAGTCGGCGACCTTTCCGGTCATTATCGGTCCGTCCATTCCTGTGCTGGACCTGGCGTTGGCCTCGGGCAGCATGGCGAATGCTGCGGCTGGCAACACCAGCACTACGGCCAGTATCACCGCCAAGAGACCCCTCGTGTACTTACCCATCGTGTCTCCCTTCTCGCGGTCTCAGACCTTGCATCAGCCTAAAGTTACGGAATGAGACACAATTAGGGCAGGTGACACATGTTCCAGATTCGGTTTTGAGCGTGAGACAAATGTCTCACCAAAGTTGAGACACGGCGTTTTCGCAGGAAAACGGGTGCGACTCGGAGCCATCAGGCAAAAATGACCCACTTTCCTCCGTCCTTGGGGGATCAGGAGCTGTTACGGGTATGGTGCCATTTCAAAACTATGCCGGATTACGGGGCAAAAGTTGGGGCCCTCATCCATACCCTCATTTTTTGAAAAACGGCAGGCTATCTACCTGCGGTTTTGTTTTTGCGATTTTCTGTATGGTCGGAGATTCGCTATCCAGCCCCGTAATCCGGCATAGTTTTGTTCGTGGCGGCCCAACCGCGCGTTTAAGCGCGGGGCCGATGGGGCATTTTTGCCCCACCGGCCCTATTCCAGCGCTATTCCGGCTTGGTTTCTACCGTGGGAGTCTTATCCGCCGCAACTGGAGTACGGGCGGTGTCCATAGTCAGGCAGTGCTTGGGGCAGCTCTCGATGCACTCGCCACACACCACACAAGCATACGGGTCAATCGACCACGTTCCGCCCTTGCGATCGACCGCGAGCGCGCCCGCCGGGCAGCGGCGCGCGCACATGCCGCAGCAGATGCACACGTCCATGTCGTTGACGATATGCCCGCGCAAGCGCTCGGGTGCCGTCAGCTTCTCCTGCGGATAGCGCACCGTGACCGGTTGCTTGACCATAGAGCCCAAGGCCGTCTTGGCAAATGTCAGTAAACTCATGCCGCGCCTACCTTTCCGTGCAGCTAATGCAGGGGTCGATGGTCAGGATAATCATGGGCACGTTGGCAAGGAGCACGCCCTGCAGCGCATGCGTCAGACCCGCCAGGTTCTGCGACGTCGGCGTGCGCACGCGGAAGCGGTCCAGGTTCTTGGTGCCGTTACCGCGCACATAGTAATACGCCTCGCCGCGCGGCTGCTCAATCACAACCTCGCCGCGTGCGCCGTCGGCCGGCGTAAGCTTGGTGCGCCCGCCGATACCGTCGTGCGGAATCTTGCCCACAAGCTCCTTGATGATGTCCATGGCCTGCGTGACCTCGGCACAACGCACCTGGCAGCGAGCATAGCAGTCTCCATCGGTGGCAACGATGGGCTCAAACGCAACCAGGTCCGCATAGGCACCGTCGCCAAACATGCGCACGTCGTAGTCCACGCCCGAGGCGCGACCGAACGGGCCGACCATCGAAAGCTCCAGCGCATCCTTCTTGCTGATCACGCCCACGCCATGCAAGCGCTCGCCGCAGCTGTCGTCGTCCAAAAACGTATGCACCAGGGCCTCGTAGTCGGGGCGCATGGCGTCAAGCATCTGGACAATGCCGGCCAGCTCGGAGTCCTCAATGTCGTGCTTAAGGCCGCCGATCTCGTTAATCGAAAGGATCACGCGACCGCCGCAAGTGCTCTCGAAGATCTTGAGAATCTGCTCGCGCAGGGTCCACGAACGATAGAACAACGCCTCGAAACCAAAGGCGTCGGCAAGCAGGCCCAGCCACAGCAGGTGCGAGTGAATGCGCGAAAGCTCGTGCAAAATGGTGCGGATATACTGCACGCGGCCGGGCACCTCGATGTCGAGCATGCGCTCGCAGGCGCTGGCATAGCCGCAGCTGTGGCCCACGGCGCAAATGCCGCAGATGCGCTCGGCGATGTAGCCAAACTGGTGCATATCACGCTTTTCGGTGAGCTTCTCGAGTCCGCGGTGCACAAAGCCGATCTGCGGAATTGCCTCGATGACGCGGTCGTCCTCGATCACCAGATCCAGATGAAGCGGCTCGGGCAGCACCGGGTGCTGCGGGCCAAACGGAATAACGGAGCGATGTGCCATGGACCTTACGCCTCCTTTTTCTGCTTGTCGCGGGCGGCCTTGGCGGCAAGCGCCGCGCGGACCTTGGCCGCTTTCTCGGGATCCATGGCGACGAGCTTTGCCTCCATCTCGGCAGCCTTGAGCGCGGCCTTCGCAGCAGTTTCATCGTGCTGAGCATCGGAGTCGGCAGCCGCAGCGGGCTGAGCGACGGCAGCGCCCGCAGCATCGACAACGCCCGCAGTGCCCTCCCCCGCAGCGGCCATGGCAGTAGCAGCCTTCTCGGCCGCGGCTTTGCGCGCCTTGGCCTCGGCGGCGGCACGGACCTTCATGGCCTTCTCGCGCGCGGCCTTCACCTCGGGCGTGATGACGCTCATGGGCTCAGCGGTCGAGACCTGGTAGAAAAAGCCCTTAAAGTCGAGCTGCATGTCGGTGATGGCAAGTCCAAATAGGTCGTGGGCCTCATTTTCAAACGGGAACACCGCGGGGTAATACGAGCTGATGGACGGAATCTCCTGGCACTGGTCGATGCCCTCAACCACCAGGTTCTCAATCGCATAGCTGCCGTCCTGAGCGATCCGCTCCTGAGCAGCACGAACGTTGATAAACGTATAGACCAGGCGATACGATCCGTCGTCCACACAGCGCTCGGCGTGCATTTGCACAAAGCGCGCGCCGACGCCCTTGAGCGCCTGGACATGCGACAGGAGCTCGTCGATCCCGACGGTGGTATAGATTGCCTTTTGCATTACTCGGCCTCCTTTGCAGCGACGGGCGTCTCAGCAGGTGCGTCGCCAGCGGCGGGCGCGGCGGGCTTCTCGGCAGGCGCGTCACCGGCACCGTCAGCCCCGGCCCCCGCAGCCACAAACCCGTCCTCGCCCAGCTCAACGCCACCGTCCCAGGTTGCGGCACTGCCCACGGTGAGCGGGTCACCGCCAGCACGCATCACGGCCTCCTTCTGGTCCAGGATGCCGCACGCCTCCACAATGGCATCGATTACGGTCTCGGGGCGAATGGCGCACCCGGGCGCGTACACGTCCACGGGAATCGCGCGGTCCACGCCGCCGATCACGTTATAGGCATCGCGGAATACGCCGCCCGAACACGCGCAAATTCCGCACGCCACCACGCACTTGGGCTCGAGCATCTGGTTGTAGATCTGGCGCACGACGGGCAGGTTCTGCGCGTTGACCGAACCCGTCACCAAAAAGATATCCGCATGCTTGGGGTTGCCGGTATTGACCACGCCAAAGCGCTCCGCATCGAACAGCGGCGTGAGCGAGGCCAGCACCTCAATATCGCATCCGTTGCAGCTCGAGCCGTCGTAATGAATAACCCACGGCGAGCGCGACATTTTATGATCCATGGATGCCGCCTCCTAAATAAACACGTCGACGAGGATGGGCATAAGGTTGAGCAGGCCAAACACCAGCGCCACGCCCCATCCGAGCTTAAAGCAGCTGCGCCAGGTGCTGCGCGCGAAGGTGTTGTCGATCAGGACCTCGACAAAGTACGTCGCGGCCATCACGACCAGGGCGACCACCCAGCTCACCGGGTTGTCCCAAACAAAGAACATGCCCACCCACATCAAAAACAGCACGGTCTCGCACCAGTGCATAAGGGTCATCTTGGCCAGCGTGCCGCCGCTCATCTCGGTGGCGACGCCCTGGACGATCTCCTGATGCGCGTGATGCGAGTACGAAAGGTCAAACGGCGACTTGCGCAACTTGATGGTAAGCACCGCGAGCAGCGCGAGGAAAATGGGCGCGCTGTACACGATGATGGGGGCCGACTGCCCCGTCACGGCGATGGAATCGAAGCTGTCGGTGGCAAGGTACAGGCCCACGCTCATCAGCAGAACGGCAGGCTCGTAACTCATAACCTGCAGCAGCTCGCGGTCGGCGCCGACCTGGGCAAACGGGCTTTGCGTCGAGGCGGACGCCAGCACCACAAAGATCGCGGCGAGCGTCACCATAAAGGCGCACAGCAGCGTGTTGGAGCCCGACACAAAGATGCCGCCGCCCACGACGGTAAAGATGAGCGCGCACGCCATATAGGTATCGTCCATGGTATTTACGCTGGCGGGGGCCTTGCGCAGCAGCTTGGCAACGTCGTAGAAGGGCTGCAGCAGGCGCGGGCCCACGCGGCCCTGCATACGGGCGGACAGCTTGCGATCGATGCCGTCAATCAGGCCACCAACCAAAGGCGCCAGCAAAGCAAACGCCACGGTGCCAATAAAAATGCCCACGACGCCCGAGCCTTCGAAATACTTGCCGCGCAGCACCGAGGGCGCGCTCATGGCAAGCCGCTCGGGCCCAATCCACGAGCAACACAGCAGCGCAAACAAGATAATGCTGCAGCACACGACGCTACCCACGGGGCCAATACGCTTCTCGCCAAGGGCGTCCTCCGAGTACCAATTGCGCTTTTCGGCCTTCACCTCGTGTCCCATCGAGCCGCGGAAATGGCGGTAATTGTCGGTTCCCACGCCTGAAAGATATACGTTTACGTGCGGTTTGTTGCTCACGCGGAATGAAGTCAGCAGCACCACGGCGA
The DNA here is from genome assembly GCF_032584215.1 of Collinsella aerofaciens. Taxonomy (GTDB): domain Bacteria; phylum Actinomycetota; class Coriobacteriia; order Coriobacteriales; family Coriobacteriaceae; genus Collinsella. Next base: position 44,294 of record NZ_JAWHPN010000004.1, read on the forward strand.
TAAACGCCACGATAACCACCATCAGATACATGGCGTCCTTGCCAATAACGTACGGCACGCGGCCAAACACCATGGCCAAGTAAGGCGACACCAGACCGCTCGAGATAACCGGGAACGCCACGCAGCACAGAATCAGCAGCGCGGCGATGGTGTTGAGCGCCATCCATTCGGTCTTATGGACATTGACCTCAACGTTTTGAGCCGTGGGGTCGACGCCCGAAAGCTTGGCAAGCCACTTGCCCCAGAAGAAGAACGTCGCGGCCGAGCCAAAGGCCAGCACCATGATCATGAGCACGTTGCCGGTCTGCGCGAACGCCACCAGGGCGCCCCACTTGGACACGAGCATGCCAAACGGCGCCACAAACATGCCCATGGTGCCAAGCATCATCAGACGCGTCAGGTGCGGCATGCGGCTGAACATACCGTCCATGTCCTCGATATTGCGGCTGCCGATATGATGCTCGGCCGTGCCCACGCACAGGAACAGCAATGACTTGGCCACCGTGTGGAACAGGATCAGGAAGATGGCCGCCCATACGGCCTCGGGCGCGCCGACACCCAAGCAGGCACTGATGAGGCCCAAGTTGGAAATGGTGGAGTACGCGAGGACGCGTTTGGCGTTGCTCTGCGAGATGGCCATGAGGGCAGCGAGCAAAAACGTGATGGCACCCACGCTCGTGACCATAAAGCCGGTCACGGGATAGATGGCATAGAGCGGGCTGAGCTTGACCATCAGGAACACGCCGGCTTTGACCATGGTTGACGAGTGCAGCAGGGCACTCGTGGGCGTGGGGGCAACCATGGCACCCAATAGCCAAGTGTGGAACGGCATCTGTGCGGCCTTGGTGAGCGCGGCAAGCGACAGCAACAGGACCGGCATCACCAGCAGCGCGGATTGCGCGGTTCCGGCGCTGGAAAGCTCGATCATGCCCGAGATGGTCAGCGGCATGCCGTTAACGTGCAGATACATAAGTCCGGCCAAAAACGCGATGCCGCCCAGCATGTTGAGGATGATTTGGGTAAAGGCGTTCTTGATGGCCTCGGGCGTACGCGTATAGCCAATCATGAGGAACGAGCACACGGTGGTGATTTCCCAGCCACAGAACAGCCACTCAAGGTTGTCGCTTGTCACGATGACGAACATGGCCGAGAGGAACAGGAACATAAGCGCCAGGAACTGCGGGCGTCGGTCGGGCGCCGCCTGCCCGCGCAGCGCTGCCTCGTGCTCGTCGTGGGCCTGGAAGTCCTTCATGTAGCTCAGGGCGTACACGCAGATAAGGCTGCCGACAATGCCGACGGCAAGCACCATGATCACACTCATGTAATCCAGGTAGAGCGGCGTGGCGGTGACAACCTCGGCCGCGGGCAGCGTCATGGCAGCGAAGGCAACCGAACCCACCAGCTGCACCACGCCGAGCACCGTGGTGAGCGTGCTCTTATATTTACGCGCGTTGTACAGGATGACGGCGCACGGGATCACGTCGATGACGGAGCTGATGATCGAGAGCACATGCGAGGTGCCGGGGGCAACCTCGAAGCTCTGCGGGCCCGTGCCAAAAAACATGACGGCGACTACAACCGTCACCGCCATAATGATGCCAGAGCCTACAAGCCCTACCGCATCGCGGGCGCGGTCACCGCGCGCGAGCAGCATGCCCAGCGCCGGTACCAGCGGAAACAGGGTAAGGAAATACAGTAGCGTCATACCATCACTCCCCCATGCAAAAACGCTGCAATTGTTTAACGTTATAGCTCAGTTGAGGAGTAGCGGCGGCGGGTTTTCGGTCAACTGGGGAGTTTTAGGCGTACGGGGTAACGAGTCTGTCCGCTTTGGAGCAGAGAGGCGACGCTCCCCCTATCGCGGCGGCGGGCGCACGGGCCACTGCGCGCGGTTTATTAACCACTTTGGAGGATGTTCCAGTAGGCTCACGACGGTCCAAAAAGTTGGCGCGGCAAGAAAAATGCGCCCCTGTGGGCGCACCATCCCGTTCGCTATTCCGCCTTTTTAACGCGCGGCTTGCGACCGCGCGGCTTATCAACCAGCGCGGACTCACCGCTCTCGCGATACTGGCGGCACCAAGCCTTGACCGAAGACTCACTGGGAATCTTGTGCTTGATCATGGCCTCGCGAACCGTTAAGCCGTTTTCCAAGCGGTCCTTGACCACGGCGAGCTTAACTTCGTACGAATAGGTGTGATGATGCGAACCGGCGTTGAGAACGGCGTCGGCACCGCCTACGGCATACGCGCGGGCCCACTGACGAGCCGTGGCCTGGGGAATGCCAAGCTCCGCGGCGAGGGCGCGATGACCGACCCCCTCTTGGAGGATCTCGACGGCGCGCTGCCTAACCTCGGGCGCATGCGTGCGAGTCCTAGTTGCTTCCGACATACCTGCCACTTCTTAGCCTTAACCGTTAATCTGCTTTCTTACGTGCAAGTTAGATAGTAGCATTTTACTGTTTGCTCAAAGCAGTTAATTAAAATAGACGCGGCGTTATCTGGGCATTTGGCACCAATTTACGACATTTCTTTATCGATTATTTACGCTGGTAGCTGACTCGCAGCCAATCGTCATTCGCCTGTCAACAAAATTGACACCTCTTTATGTCCTTTGGCATAGAGGATATAGTTATTAACCCCTCCCCCAATAATTTTGAGTAATCGGCAAGGCAGTAGACGTCCTTACTCCTCATGATTACCGCGCATTGCCATCCACCGAAGCAAAACAAAAAGGGCGGGGCCTGCTGCGCTTGCAGGCCCCGCACCGGTTGACACCCGACGGGACACAGCCGGGCGAGGCGGATCCGTGCTACCGCCCCGCCTGGCCGCGATGTTCAACTACAGCTCGTTGGCCGCGTGATACGCCGTGCGAATGGCGCTCGCAATGTCGGCGGTGCGCTCGCCCGAGCAGTCGCCCACGCAGGTCACGGGCACCGTCACGCCATCCAGGTCAAACGCGTTGGCCTTGGAGCCCACGGCCATCACCACGTAATCGCAGGCGATCTTCACCGGCTCCTCGGGGCCGTCCTCGGTGGTGTGCACGGCCTCCACGCCCTCGTCGGTAACGGCGGTCAGGCGGGTCTTAACGTGCTGTTCCACGTTGTGGGCGGCGAAGTCGCTCATGATCAGCGGCAGAATGGTCTCGGACTCGCCCGCGGCAATCTTGTCGAGCATCTCGACGATCGCCACCTCGCAGCCGTGCTGCAGCAGGTACTCGGCAGTCTCGGTGCCCACCAGGCCACCGCCAATGACGGCGACGCGCCCGCTGAGCTCCACCTTGCCGGCCAGCACGTCCCAGCTCGAGACGACCTTGTCCGAGTCGGCACCCGGAACGGGGATGACCACGTCGTGTGCGCCCACGGCCACAATCGCGGCGTCGGCGGCGTTGAGATCCTCGGCCGTAGCGGCATGGTTGAGCTCGACCTTCACGCCCAGGCCGGGCAGAATCTTCTCGTAGTACTCGACCGAGCGCATGATCTCGTCCTTGCGCGGAGGCGCGGCTGCCAGCACAATCTGGCCGCCCAAGTGATCGCTCGCCTCATAGACGGTCACGTCGTAGCCGCGCTTGGCCGCCACGCGCGCGGCCTCCAAGCCGGCAATACCGCCGCCCACCACGGCGACCTTCTTGTCGCCCTCGCCCGGCTTGATGGCGATGGTCGCCTCGTCGCCGTTCTCGGCATTGAGCACGCACGAGATGTACTTGCGGTTTTGAATCGCGTCGACGCAGCCCTTGTTGCAATTGAGGCACTCGCGAATGGGCTCACCCGTGGCGGCCTTCAGCGCAATGTCGGGGTCGCACATGAGCGAGCGGCCGTACGCGATGATATCGGCCGAACCGTCTTCCAGAATCTTCTCGCCGGCCTCGACCGAAACAACACGGCCGACAGTGGCCACCGGCACGGAGACCAGGGCCTTGACGCGCTCGGCCACGGGCAGCGTCCAGTTGTAGGGCATGGCGCCCATGGGCGGAATGGTGTCGCCCATGTTGCCGGTATGGTTGGCCTGTGCAACCTGGATCATGTCGATGCCGGCGCCCTCGAGCAGCTTGGCAAACTCGCAGGCCTCATCGGGCTGCAGGCCGCCCTTGCCGCGCGGCGTGCCGTCGGGGTTCTCCATGATCACGGGGAGCTTGTACTCCACCATCAGCTGCGGCGCGGCTTCCTTAATGGCGGCGACAACCTCGAGCGCATAGCGAACGCGGTTCTCGAACGAGCCACCGTACTCGTCGGTGCGCTGGTTGAGGATGGCCGAGCACAGCGAACCCACCAGACGGTCGCCGTGAACCTCGATGGCGTCGATGCCGGCCTGCTGCGCGCGGGCGGCCGAGGCAGCGATGGCCTCCTTGATCTGGGTGAGCTGCTCTACGCTCGCCTCGTTCACAAAGTGCTGCATGTCGTGGTGCAGCTTGGCGTAGGCCTGCTTGCGGATCTCGTTGGACTCGGCCATCTTGGCGGCAAAGGTCTCCTCGTCGCCGGCGGCCTTGGCCTCCTGCGCAGCCTTGGCGGCGGCCATGGAACCCATGACCATGCGGCCGACGCCGGGCACGTCGTACTCGGGGTGGAACAGCTGCAGCGCGACCTTGGCGCCGTGCTTGTGAACGGCGTCGGCCAGCGCCTTAAACGTGGGGATCTGGGCGTCGGTCGCTAACTTGGGCGTGGGGCTTGCGGTCATAACAGGAGCAACGTCGCCGATGACGATGTAGCTCACGCCGCCACGGGCCAGGCGCTCGTAAAAAGCCAGGCTGCGCTCGCCAATGGAACCGTCGCGCTCCTCGTAGCCGGTGGTCAGCGGCGGGAACATAATGCGGTTTTTAAGCTCAAGGGGGCCAACCGTAATGGGCTGGAGCAGTTTGGATGCGGGTGCGGTCATGGACATTCCTCTCTTGTAGGCGCGGCGGCGATGGTGCCGCGTAGTTGTCTAGAGGATATGGCATGGGAGCACAGTGGCGCAACGGAAATCGGCAGACAGCAGGTAGCGGCAGGTGGATGGGGCGGGGCGGGGCGTCGGTTTGTCTCAATCTGTAACACCTAGCCACCCAAATCGGGTCTAGATGTTACAGGTCGAGATTTTGTTTGAGAGGCCGAGAATTGGACCGAAAACACGGTCCCAGAACAAAAAAAGCTCGCCGGCTAGGCCGACGAGCTGCAAGTTCTTGGTCGCGGGGGCAGGATTTGAACCTACGACCTCCGGGTTATGAGCCCGGCGAGCTACCAGACTGCTCCACCCCGCAATGTCTGGGCGCTTCATGTGCGCAAGAAAGAATATTACGCGGGAGTTCGGTAAGCGGCAAGGAAAATCTCGTAGAGCATAATTCCTTCATATTTAAAACCCCTCAGCCCCTATCACCGTAAACGAATCGCAGCCGAGCGCCGTCGGCGGCGCGTATACAATGGTGCGCGTCCTTTTATGCCAACACTGGGAGTAGACATGCTGCTCGCTATCGATATGGGAAACACGCAGACGGCCATGGGCCTGTTTGACGGAGACGAGCTGGTGCAGTCGTGGCGTATGCCCACCGACCGCTCCTATACCGCCGACGAGATCCACGTGCGCCTGATGGGTTTCTTTAAGATGTACGGCCTTTCGCTCGATGCGGTCGACGCAATCGCCTTTGCGGGCGTGGTGCCGCAGCTCTCGCGCGAGTGGCACGCCGTGGCCGACCGCATTGCCGCGGACGCCATCGTCATCGGGCCGCAGACGGCCGCGGTGACCAAGCTGCGCGCGGCGCGCCCCCAGGCCGTAGGTGCCGATCGCGTCGCCAACGCCGTTGCGGCCGAGACTTTCTACGGCGCGCCGGCAATCGTGGTGGACTTTGGCACCGCGACCAATATCGACGTCATCGATGAGGACGGTTATTACATTGGCGGAGCGATCGCGCCGGGCATTCGCATCTCCATGGACGCGCTTGCCGCCCGTGCCGCCAAGCTCGCCAGCGTGCCGCTCGAGGCGCCCGAGCACGCCATCGGCCGTGACACCGAGGAATGCATCAAGGTCGGCGCCGTGGTGGGCGCTGCCGCCATGGCCGAGGGCCTGGTCACACGCATGAAGCGCGAGCTGGGTCGTGAGGACGCCACCGTTATCGCCACGGGCGGTCTCGCCGGCATCGTCGCCGATTCGACCGATGCCTTCGACGTGGTCGACGGACAACTCACCATCAAAGGCATCTGCGAAATCTACCGCCGCATGCAGGAGCTGGGATAGAGCAGGGGCTTAAGTCAAGCACGCCCGATGCCACAGTCCCCGCAAACGTTCGCCAAGCCCATTCCCCAGACAGGCGAAACCCTCCCCGGCACAGGCCGAGGAGGGTCTTGTTGTCATCGTCATCTTTGAGCGCAAGTGCCTCGCGTTACAGTCCGCGAATGCGCACGGCCTCGGGCGGAAACTCTTGCTCGCCGGCATCGGTCTTGATGGTCGCGCGGCCCCAGATGTCCAGGCCCGCAAACACACCGACCGCAAGCGGCAAGCCGTTGGGCGACACCGCCGCAACTTGGCGGCCCAGCAGCGGCACCATGTCGAAGTACTCGCCCAGCACGGGGGCCAGCGGGCCTGCGGCGCCCTGCGACGTGTTGGCAACAACCGCCCAGGCGTCCACGCGGGCCAGCACGGCGGCGGCCAGCGCCTCGACCAGTGCTTCGTCAGCCACATCCACACCGAGCTCGCTCAACGCCGAACGCTCAATATCCACCGTCACGACACCGAACATGCCCGCAGCACCGGCACCGCCGTTCACGGCAACACGCGCGAGCGGCGCCTCAAACGCAGGCGCACCGCACACGATATCGCTCGGCCACTGGATACCCACCTTACCGGCAAGGCCCAACCCCGGCGTCGAAGCCGTGCCCACAAGCGCATCCATCATGCCCATCGCCGCCACAAACGGCAGGCCGTGGAAGGCATGCATGTTCACGTCCGGACGCACAACCAGCGAAAACGCCAGCGAAGCATCGCCCGCGCTCCACGCGCACCAGCCCGCGGACACGCCCTCGCGGCCTGCGTCACGCGCCGCGTCGAGCTCGGTGCCGGCGGCAACAGCATTCATCTCGATCATCTACATACGCCCCAATTCACCCACGATATGGCCCACGCGATCCTCGGGTTCCTTGACCTCGACGCCGTTGTAGCGGAAGAACCGCGCCGGGTCGTGCATCAGGTCCTCGAGCGGCACCAGCACAAAATCGCGCTCGCCGATCAGCGGATGCGGCAGGCGCAGCTTTTTGCCGCCGTGGGTCTCGCCGTCCATCCACAGCAGATCCAGGTCGATGGTGCGCGGGCCGTTGACCTTGGCTTTCTTGGAGCGGTCACGCCCCAGCTCGGCCTCGATCTTCATAAGCTCATCGAGCAGCACCAGCGGCGCCAGCTCGGTCTTGATCTCGATGACGGCGTTGGCAAACGCGTCCTGGCGCGTCTCGTAGGCCGGCTCGCTCTCGTAAATCTTGGAGGAGTTGGACACGCAGGTGAGTGGAATCTCGGCGATCATCTCGCGTGCAGCGCGGATGTTGTCGCAGCGATGCCCCAGGTTGGAGCCCACGGCCACAAACGCGCGGCGCGGCTGCGGCTTGGCAACCGCCCAGTAGCCGTTTAGGAACTGCGCAAAACCCGCGGCGTCGTGCACGCGCACGATGTTGGCACCGGCCTGGATGGCGCCCAGGCACACGCCAAACGTAGCGGCATCGCGCTCGGCGGCCTCGGTCACGCCCGAGACGGCGCCCACAAAGCGCTTGCGCGACACGGCGCACATGAGCGGATAGCCCAGTGACGCCATCTTGGCAGTCTCGCGCTGGATGACGATGTCCTCGTTAGCCGACTTACCAAAGCCCGGGCCAGGATCGATGCAGATGCGGTCGCGCGACACGCCGGCATGGATGAGCGTGCGGGCCTGGTCGGACAGAAAGCCCATGACGCGGCGCATGATGGGCGCCGAATCGGGCAGGGTGAAGCGGCGGAGCTGCGAGGTGGGCACGTAGGCTTCCTCGCGGCGGGCGCTGCGGCGCATCATGGCGGCCAGGTGGTCGCTGGGCTCTGGTGCGGCTTCGGTAGCTGCGGGCACGGTCTCGGGCTCTGCAGTCTCGGCGGCAGGAGCGGTCTGCTCGGCAGCCGGCGTCTCTGGCTCGGACTCGGGCGCGGGCTCCGGTTCGCCAAACGGCAGCGAGGGCTGTACCACACCGCCCGGAAGCTTGGCCTCAGCCTTGGGCTCGCCCAGCAACTTGCCGCGACGGCGACGGGCCGGCTTCTCGGCCTCACGCGCGGCCTCGGCAGCCGCTTCGCGCGCCTTCTCGGCAACAAACGCCGCAGCCGAGGTATCGAGCTGCACCGTCGCGTGCGTGCGGGCGGGTGCGGCGACCTCGCCGGCGTGCATTACGATGACGCCGCAGGTGCTCGTCTTAACGAACTCAACCATCTTGGGATCGGTGAAGCCCGTCACGTCGTTGACAATCGAAGCACCGCAGCGCACAGCCGCCTTGGCAACCGCCACATGACGCGTATCGATCGAGACGATGGCGCCCTCTTTGGCAAGCGCGCGCACGACGGGCAGCACGCGACGCGCCTCCTCGTCGGGGTTGACCGGGGTAAAGCCGGGGCGCGTGGACTCGCCGCCCACGTCGATGATGTCGGCGCCGGCATCGAGCATCGCCAGGCCGTACTCGATAGCGGCATCTTGGTCAAAGTGCTCACCGCCGTCGCTAAACGAATCGGGCGTCACGTTGAGGACGCCCATGATGCGCGGACGGTCAAAGCTGAGCTCGTACTTTCCGCACCGCCATGTCTTGCTGTCGTTCGCCATGAACATCCTCCTAAAATGCCCACGCCGCCGCGCTCGGGCGCTGGCGGCGGGGTCGCTTTGCAATCAGTCTTTCTATTGTATCCGCGCGCGCGGGCTAGAACGCAAACGCGGCCGCGATGTCGCAAGAAATCAGCAGGTCGGCATTTGCATCCTGATCGGTGGGCGCCAAATTGCAAATGGCCAGCGTATCGCCGGTAAAGTATCGCGTAAGGCCCGCCGCCGGATACACCACGAGCGAGGTTCCGCCCACAATGAGGGCGTCGGCTGCGGCGATGGCAGCAACGGCGCCGGTAAGCACACGCTCATCGAGCGGTTCTTCGTAGAGGACCACATCGGGCTTGATGCGACCGCCGCACGCAGGACACATGGGCACGCCCGCGGCATCCTCGTGCTCGCGCGCGCAAATCCATTCGGCGCTGTAGACCGCGCCGCACGTCTGGCAGATATTGCGATGGACTGATCCGTGCAGCTCGAACACGCGCTGCGAGCCGGCCATCTGGTGCAGGCCGTCGATATTTTGCGTCACCACGGCGTCGAGCTTGCCGGCGCGCTCCAGCTCCGCCAGCTTGGCGTGGCAGTGGTTGGGCTTGGCGTTAAGGGCGATCATCTTGGTCCGGTAGAAGTCGAAAAACTCCGCCGGATGCGCCTCGTAGAAGCTGTGCGAGAGCATAGTCTCGGGCGGATAGGAAAACCGCTGGTGATACAGACCATCCACGCTGCGGAAATCGGGGATGCCACTCGCCGTGGAAACGCCCGCGCCGCCAAAGAAGACCACGTTGCTATGAGTTTCGAACAGCTCCGCCAGCGCGGCGGAGGCCTGTTTGGGGTCCGATATCGCCTGCGTCATATATGTCCTCCGTCCGTGTCTTAGGGACGGCGGCGTTCGCACTATCACTCGCGGACTCCGCCCCGCTCTTGTTGCGTTAATCTTAAGCCTGCCAACCCCGTCGAAAGGACACCATGCCTCAGACTTACACTTTCGCCTCGTGGAACGTCAACGGCCTGCGCGCCGTGCTCAAAAAGGACCCGAGCTTTATCCAGATCGCGCAAGAACTCGACGTCGATATCCTGGCGCTGCAGGAGACCAAGCTGCAAGAAGGCCAGGTCGATATCGATCTGCCCGGCTACCACCAAACCTGGAGCTACGCCGAGCGCAAGGGCTACTCGGGCACCGCGGTCTTTAGCCGCCAGGAACCGCTGCGCGTGCTGCGCGCCGATGCGCTGCTGCCCCACGCCGGCGAGGGCGAGGCGGCCGAGCTCGTCGCCCAAGCCGCAACCGAGGGCCGCGTCTGTGCGCTCGAGTTCGACAAGTTTTGGTTTGTCGACGTCTACACGCCCAACGCCCAAAACGAACTCGCCCGCATCGACGTGCGCATGGCCTGGGACGATGCCTATCGCGGCTTTTTGAGCGCGCTTGAGCGCGAAACCGGCAAGCCCGTCGTAACCTGCGGCGACTTTAACGTGGCGCACGAGGAGATCGACCTTAAGAACCCCAAGTCCAACCGCGGCAACGCCGGCTTTTCGGACGAGGAGCGCGGCAAGTTTACCGAACTGCTCGACGCCGGCTTTACCGATACCTGGCGCGCGGCAAATCCCGACGTCGAGGGCGTCTACAGCTGGTGGAGCTACCGCTTTAATGCCCGTAAGAACAACGCAGGCTGGCGCATCGATTACTTTCTGGTAAGCGATTCGATCGCCGCCAACGTTCGCGACACCGGCATCCGCGGCGACATCTTTGGCAGCGACCACTGCCCCGTTACCCTCACGCTAGAGCTCTAGCCCCAAGTAATTCCTCTAGGGGACAGAGGAAAACAGATCATGTGACCCCTCTCCCCCTATAAGTTGCGGTGGAATAGTTCCTGTTTGGGCAGCAAATAGCCAAAAACGAGAACTATTCCACCGCAAGTTCGTGTGGGAACGCGAAATGCCTTACAGCCCGTATTTCACGACGACACGGTTAATGCGACGGCACCAAGGCTTGTACAAGGCGGCCAAGAACACGCAGGTCGCGAGGCCGTGTGTGATATCGAACGGCACTGCCGTGGCAAGACGCGCCACGGCACCCGCCCAAGTAAGCGGCTGTACAAATCCAATGATGTCATACGCGTTGATCACGACGCCATAGAGCAGGCCCGACGCAAAGCCGTAGGTCAGCAGCGCCGGCATACGCACGGTTCCATCCGCACGGTCGAACGCACCCGCATGCGCCAGCGCGCCGCCAACATAACCAACCAGGCCCCAGGCATACATCTGCCATGGCGTCCACATGCCCTGTCCAAAAAAGAAATTGCTGGTCAGCGCCGCCAGCGCGCCAACCATAAAACCATTGCGGCGACCAAGCGTCGCCCCCGCGATAATGGCGATGGCGCTCACCGGCTTAAAATCGGGAATGGGCCCAAACAGGATGCGCCCCGCCGCCGCCAGCGCCGCCAGCACCAACGTGGGCATAATCTGGCGCAAACCCGGACGAGATGCCTCGTAACCCGCAAAGAACAGCGCGAGCACGAGCGCCACCACAACCAGCATGGCAAGCGCTGCCTGCTCAATGCCTGCCAGCAATGCTGCGGTCATTACCGCCGGCACCGCCAACAACAGCGGAATCTCAAGTTTTGTGAGTAGGCGCGAGGCGCGAAAATCCGCCATCCCATCACGCCCTATAGAACACGTTGTCGGCAAAGAAGTCGGCCGGGGACTCCATGCAGGCAATCTCACCGTCAAACATCATGGCAACGTCATCGGCAACCTGCTCGGCAAAATCCAGATCGTGCGTGGCCATGATGACGGTGCCGCCAACCTTCGCATGGTCACGCAGGGCGCGGGCGATGATGCGGCGGCTCTCCAGGTCCAAGCCCTTCGTGGGCTCGTCAAGCAGCAGCAGCTCGGGGCCGATCAGCAGCAGCTTTGCCAGTGCGAGCAGCTGGCGCTGTCCGCCCGAGAGGTCGTAGGGGTGGCGCGTCTCCAGGCCGTCCAGCCCCAAGCTCGCCGCGCGCTCCCGCGCCACGGTCTCGTCATATCCGCAGGCTGAAGCCCATTCCATCAGCTCGTCGCACACCGTCTCGGCAACCAGCAATGCTTTGGGATTCTGAGGCAGCAGCGCCGCCGAGGCCGCTCCGCGCACCATGCGGCCGCGCTGCAGCTTGGCGGTCTTCGCCAGCACCGAGAGCATCGTCGACTTACCGCATCCGTTTCCGCCCACGATCGCATGCACCGCACCGGCCGAAAACGACGCATCGAGCCCACGCAACACCCAGCCGGACGCTCGATCGTAGCGAAACCAACCTTCCGACAGGGTGGTAGCCGACCCAGCGTGCATTTTTTGGAGTATTCTGCTTCCATCCGTGCGCGAGAAGGCTTCCAAGCCGTTCTCGAGCGACGTTTGCGCCACAAATTCGGACGATTTGTCCAATTCCAAACTTTTTTTCGCGCTCGATACGCCCCCGGGCGGCTCCAGAGAGCCCAAATTGTCCTCACGCCTGCTGAATACTCCGTTTTTTGCACATCGGATGGCACCCCACCCCAACGTGTCATCGGAAAACAGCGATTCTCGGCGTACCAAAGAAGCCATATCCGCCGCCTCGTGCACGCGGCCATCCTCAATCCGGTACGCACACGTCGCGTATTCGAGCATTGGGCGCGGCTGATGCGTCGCCACAACAACCGTGCAGCCCAGCTCGCGATTTACACGAAACAGCGCGTGCAGGAAATTCTTCTCGGCAACGGGATCGAGCTGAGACGTGGGCTCGTCGAGCAGCAGCACGTGCGGGCGCAGCGCCAGAACGGCCGCCAACGACAGCAGCTGCTTGCGGCCACCCGAAAGCGTATCGGTATCACGATGAAGCCAGTCCTCCAGACCAAAGAAATAGCTGGTCTCGGCAACACGGCGGCGCATCTCGTCGCGCGACACACCCAGATTCTCTAGGCCAAACGCCATCTCGTGCCACACGGTCTCGCACACAATCTGGTTCTCGGGATCCTGAAACACATAACCCACGCGCTCTGCCGATGCCCGCACGTCCATGTCGGCAACGTTCTCGCCCAGCACGCGCAGTTCGCCAGTGCGCTCGCCCGCTGGAGCGATCTCGGGCTTGAGCAGCGACAGCAGCGTCGACTTGCCCGAACCGGTACCGCCAACAAGCAGTGCAAACGCACCTTGGGAAACATGCCAATCAAGCCCCTCGAGCACCGGTGCCTTGACCCCGGGATAGGCAAAACTAAGGCCTCGCACCTCAATCGCCGGCGCGGCCGAGCCATATGCCACACCCGCCGCCGAGCTCCTATCAAACCGAGCCATCAGCCAAACCTCTTCTCATCAATCGCGTGCAACGCGCAAGGCAACACCATCCAGGCGGCGTACACGACATAGCCTGGCCACGGCGCCGGCACCGAGAGCTGCGGATAAAACGAATACTGCGTCGTCGCGGTCCACGCCACCGCCACCGCGGCAGCGCCAAACAGTACGAGCCCGGCCAGCGCGGCAACGTCACTGCGCCCCAGCCGATACCGCGCATACGTCGTACGACGCGTCGCGGCACCCCACCCGCGCGAGCGCATCGCGTCCGCGCGCTCCAGCGAATCTTCCATGTCCCAGCCCATCAACACACTCGATGCCCGCAAGCGCGAGCGCACGGGGTCGGCCGGCGCACGCCCCGGCACATCAATCGCATCCTGCACCGCCAGCACCGTGCGGCCGCGGCGTAAAAACTGCGGGATAAGCCTCATGCACATCGAGATCATGAGCGCAATCACCGGTGCGGCATTGCCCAGCAGCGCGAGCACCTTGTCGTATTCGAGCATCGACGCCGCGGCCTCAAACCACAGCACGCTCGCCACAAACAGCCCGCCCATGCACAGGCCGTATACCATGCTTTCCAGATACACCGCGCGCATGCCAATACGGAACAGCTCCGTCGAGCCCGAGGCGCTAAACAGCGGATTGACCAGCGCGATAATCAAAATCACCGGCAACTGCCAGCGGAGTGCGCCCAGCGTGCGGGCAGCCCCACGCGTCGCAAATCCATACGCCAGCCCGCCCGCAAGCGACAGCACGATCAGCACCGGTTGCATCGAGAACATGGTGAGCCCCAGCGTCAGCACCATGTAGAGGGCCGGCACAGCCGGATGCGACATCGAGAATGCCGCGACGGGCTCGCCGCCAAACTCCTCTTGTATGTTGTCCACGGGCACCCCCGTCCCCTCGCTCAAAAGACAGCTCCGCAGCACCGCCAACGCCGCACGCAAGCAGCGCAAACGCCACGACGGCGGCGCAAGCCCCAACCGCCGCAAACCAATCGCTACGCGCTCAACATATGCCTGCGGTATCATATTGCGCCGTGTATCGTTTCCAAACACACGTCTCTATAACGTAACAGGAGATCACATGGACGCAACCGCAATTATCCTCGCTGCCGGCGAGGGCACCCGCATGAAGTCGAACCACTGCAAGGTTTCGCACAAGATCCTGGGCAAGCCTATGGTCCAGTGGATCGTCGACGCCACCATCAAGGCCGGCTGCAGCCGCGTCGTGGTCGTCATCGGCAGCCACGCCGACGAGATGCGCGCCCTCATCGACGGCGCCTACGCCAGCAGCGCCACCAAGGTCGAGTGCGTCGAGCAGACCGAGCGCCTGGGCACCGGTCACGCCATGAAGGTCGCGCTCGAGGCCTGCGGCATCACGCAAGGCCCCGTCGTCGTGCTCAACGGCGACCTGCCGCTCATCACCGCCGACACCGTCGCCAAGTTCGCACAGACCGTCGCTACCGGCGAGCTCGCCTGCACCGTCATGACCATGACCCCGCCCGACCCCTTCGGCTACGGCCGCATCAAGCTGGGCGCCGACGGCCAGATCGAGCGCATCATCGAGCAGAAGGACTGCACGCCCGAGCAGGCCGCCACGCTGCTGGAGTGCAACGCCGGCTGCTACGCCTTTGACGGCGCGCAGCTCGCCGCCCACATTAACGAGATCGGCAACGACAACGCGCAGTCCGAGTACTACCTGCCCGACATGCTCGAAATCCTCAAGGGTCACGGCCAGGCGGTCTCCATCTTCCACTGCGATGACTACCGCGATGGCCTGGGCGTCAACAGCCGCATTCAGCTCGCGCAGCTCACCGCTATCGCGCGCGACCGCATCAACGAGCACTGGATGGCCGAGGGCGTCACGTTCATCGATCCCACGCAGGCCTGGATCGGCCCCGATGCCACCATCGGCCGCGACACCGTCGTGTGGCCGCAGACGCACCTGATCGGCCACGTCACCGTGGGCGAGGAGTGCCAGCTCGGCCCCAACAGCCGCCTCACCGACACCACCGTCGGCAGCGGCTGCACCATCGATGAGACTATCGCCATCGAGGCCGTCATCGAGAACGGCGTCGACTGCGGCCCGCGCGCCTACCTGCGCCCGGGCACCCACATGCTCGACGGCTCCAAGGCCGGCACGCACGTGGAGATCAAGAAGTCCACGATCGGCGAGGGCTCCAAGGTGCCGCACCTGTCCTACATCGGCGACACCACCATGGGCTCCGGCGTCAACGTGGGCGCGGGCTCCATCACCTGCAACTATGACGGCGTGCACAAGCACAAGACCGTCATCGGCAAGGACGCCTTCATCGGTTCCGACACCATGATGGTCGCGCCCGCCCAGATCGGCGACGGCGCGCTCGTGGCCGCCGGCTCCGTCATCACCGAGCCGGTCCCGGCCGACGCACTTGGCCTGGGTCGTGCCCGCCAGGTAAACATTGAGGGCTGGGCCGCCGATTACCGCCGCCGTCTGCACGAGGACGACGAGGTATAACGTTTTACCAAGCATCTAAGGAGCTGTTCCCATGGGGGCGGCTCCTTTTTCTATCGTGACCTGCGCAACCGGATGAGTGGTCGGTTCGTGTCCGTTGACGGTAAAGACGTTATCAAGACCCGATTAACCCCGTCGCGCGGTTACAATGCAACAAGGCATCTATATGGCATTCGATATAAAGGAGAAGGGTAATGCCGATTAATGATCCCGAGAAGTCGGAGAATATGCGCAAGTCCATCCGCGTGTATTCCGGTTCCTCCAACCGTCCCCTCGCTCAGAAGATCGCTGAGTACCTTGGGGTCGAGCTTTCGGGCCTTACGCTAAAGCAGTTCGCCAATGGTGAGATTTACGCCCGCTACGACGAGACCGTCCGCGGCGCCGACGTCTTCCTGATTCAGTCCGTGGCCGGCGGCAACGTCAACGACATGCTCATGGAGCTGCTCATCGCCACCGACGCTGCCAAGCGCGCATCCGCCCGCTCCATCACCGCCGTCATCACCCACTACGGCTATGCCCGCCAGGACCGCAAGGCCGGCCCGCGCGAGCCCATCACCGCCCGCCTCGTCGCCAACCTGCTCGAGCGCGCTGGCGTCAACCGCATCATCACCCTCGACCTGCACCAGGGCCAGATTCAGGGCTTCTTCGATATCCCGGTTAACCACCTGTCCGCGCTGCCGCTGTTTGGCCAGTACTACAACGACATGCACTTCGACACCGACAACCTGGTTGTCGTCTCCCCCGATGTGGGCCGCGCCAAGGCCGCCAAGAAGCTGTCCGACATGCTCGGCTGCGACCTGGCCATCGCCCACAAGGGCCGTCCGCGCCACAACGCCGCCGAGGTCATGGGCATCATCGGTGACATCAAGGGCAAGACCTGCATCATCAACGACGACATGATCGACACCGCTGGCACCCTGTGCGCCAACGTCAAGGAGCTCAAGGCTATGGGCGCTGGCGACATCTACGTCTGCGCCACCCACGGCATCTTCTCCGGTCCGGCCATCGAGCGTCTGAACGACGCCCCGATCGTCGAGTGCCTCGTCACCGACGCCATTCCCGTCGAGGTCGGCGGCAAGATCAAGACCATCTCGGTCGCCGAGGAGTTCGCTCAGGCCATCTCCGCCGTTTACCACGAGGAGCCCGTCTCCACGCTCGTCGGCGGCGACTTCGCGCTGTAGTCTGCCGCGCATCATCTTTGATGCTTTTAAAGGGTCGGAAGCGAGCTTCCGACCCTTTTTCTATCCCTCGCCAACCTTCCCTGGACAATTAGTTCAGATACGTATTTTTTTAAAGCTCCAAAGGACCGTTCGGAGCCTTCTGAGCTCCCCAGCGGATGCCATGCCGTCCAAATCTCATCGTTCTCGAGTACAACCGCTGCATATTTACCCTCAAATCGCCCTCAAGGGCCTTAGACACGCCTCGAACGCCCGCCGCCTTATACGTATCTGAATTAACCGTCCAGTAGCTATCGTCAGCTTTCGCGGCAGAGCTCAATTTCCTGCAATCCCCTCAACCGATTCCACCGATTTCATAACACCCAGCCGTTCATGGCGCGCAGCGCCCCGCTGAGCGAAAAGAACGGTATGGCGGTCGCATTCTGCCGCCAACTTAGTACGTTATAGCTATGACGACCGTGATTTCACATCTCTCCGCCCTCCGCGCAATTCGTCGCGCACGACGGGCGTACTCTGCCCTACCCTGGGACTCCGTTGATAGTGAACAGCAAGCACAGGCCTTGGCTAGCTGCATTCCCAATAATGACGCGATAGACTTTGACGCACTTTCGATACTCGACGCCTGGAATGAAGATGATTCCGAACTGCTCGATCTTCTCGTTTCAAACGAAGACAACAGACGCCCCGGCAAGCGACTTCTTCAGCATATTCTCTCCGCTCCTCTTCCTGAAGGTGCAATTATGCACGTCGAGGCCGACATCTACGCAACGTCTCCTGCCATGACAGCCATGCTTTGTTCCAAAAATGAATCAGTCGCCAAAACCTTGATGCTCCTTATGGAGCTGCTCGGAACCTACTCCCTTCCTCCCGGGGCAACATACCCCATTGCCTATGACGACATCTGGCCCAAGGGCGATGACTACGAAGCGATGGACGACCTCGATTGCCGGGGCGACCAGTCGGCGACTGAACAGCAGAACGAAACCCGCTACGAACAGGCACACTACAAATGCGAGCCCGCCACGACCATCGAAGATCTCGAGGCTGTTGCACAGCTTGCCAAAAGTAGCTCATACACCTCGTTTCGCACGGCAGTCAAACTTGCCCGACCCGGATCTGCATCCCCAGCCGAATCCCTAATGTTTGCCGTTCTCGGAGCGCCCATGCGCTTTGGAGGATTCGGATGTTGCAGTCTGCCCATGGGAGGCCTGCTACTCAACTATCGAATCGACTTCGACACTCTTGCGGTCAACATGTCCTCGGGCATCCCCTATGCCATCTGCGACCTATATTGCCCGGCAGCCGGAGTCGACAACGAATACAACGGAATTGGGCATGAGCTTCAAAACGCTCGCATCCACGATGGCAATCGAAATAATGGCCTCAAGGCAATGGGCATCCACGTCCTGGTTATCAATCGCGACCAAATGAAAGACCTTGTTGCACTCGAAGCCTTCGCCCAAACGATGCATCGACTCGCTGGAGTCCGATTCCGATACCGTATCAAGGGCTATCGTAAGCGTCAGGCCGCTTGGCTCAACGCTCTGCGGGCCGGAATCGGCCTTGCGCCGGTCTAAACGGCGAATCACCCGCGCGCCGCCGAACAGGACTGGACAGTTAGTTCAAATACGTATAAATGGACACATTGAATTAGGCTGTTTTGCAGCTATCTCTATACCATTCGCCCTATTTGAAGGCAGGGTAGACTTCAAAACAGCGCCATATGGACTAACTAAAGCTCCAAAACAACGTATCGGCATTGAATTGAGCACTTCGAGTCCTCAGAACTTATACGTATCTGAACTAACTGTCCACCTCTGATTTCGACGGCCGTCCAAACGCCCCTAAACGCCCTCAATTACCCTCCATTTGACAGCGGCAACAGGGTCGCTCACCATAGCAGGCGACAAATCAACGAAAGGATGAACATGGCAGCTGCACAGCCGCTTAAGATTCGCATGGTTGCCGGGCTTGGCAACCCTGGCGAGGAATATGCCGAGACCCGCCACAACGCCGGCTTTAAGGCGATCGACGAGCTGGCCCGTCAGGCCGGCGTCACGTACTGGAAAAACCAGGCAGGCGCCGAGGTTGCGCTCATCAACATCAACGATCCCGAGGAAGAGGGCGGTAAGCGCCAAATCGTGCTGGTCAAGCCGCAGTCGTATATGAATACCTCGGGTGGTCCCATCTCCAAGCTCTGCCGCGAGTACAAGATCAAGGCCGAGGAGCTGCTCGTAATCCACGATGAGCTCGATATTCCCGCCGGCGACGTGCGTGTTAAGGTGGGCGGCGGCCATGCCGGTCACAACGGCCTGCGTTCCATCATCGACAAGATGGGCAGCCGCGACTTCAGCCGCATCCGCACCGGCATCGGCAACCCTCCCGGCAAGATGGCCGTCGCCGACTACGTTCTTAAGCAGCTGCGCGCCCGCGAGGCCGAGGATTTCCAGGACACCTGCGCCCGCGCGGCCGACGCCGCCGGCCTGGCGATCGTGCACGGCGTGGTCTATGCCCGCGACCATGTCAACGGTGCCGCCTCCGCCAACGGCAAGCACTAAAACCTATCATTTAGGAACAGGTTTATTTTGGCAGGTTTTACCTGCGGAAACGCCCCAGTTGCGGCATCGCAATCAACCGCGCGCCGACATACATGCATAGCACCCCAAAGGGGGCCGGCCTCATCACAACCCGAGGCCGGCCCCATTTGCCGTTTTACCTGATAAAACCGACCAAAATAAACCTCTCCCCCTTTGGTAGGCCAAAGTGGATAAAC
Organism: Collinsella aerofaciens; assembly: GCF_032584215.1. Lineage (GTDB taxonomy): Bacteria > Actinomycetota > Coriobacteriia > Coriobacteriales > Coriobacteriaceae > Collinsella. The sequence continues at coordinate 63,813 of NZ_JAWHPN010000004.1, forward strand.
CCTGCTCCCAACCGCCGAAGATACACGTAAGCGACATGTCCATGAGGGTATAATTTGCACCGTATGTCTGCACAACGCCTGTGCGCGTACGGTTTTATTCGGGCTACCGTCCATTTCCGTGGAGGCACGGTTCGGCGGCCCTAACAAGAGAGGGGTTCTATGTATAAGATCCTGGAGAAGACGCAGTTCTCGGAGAAGGTGTTCAAGTTCCGCATCGAGGCGCCTGCAATCGCCAAGCATGCGCACGCTGGACAGTTCCTCATGGTTCGCGCCAACGAGACGGGCGAGCGCGTCCCGTTTACCCTGGCCGGCTGGAACGGTGACGAGGGCTGGGTCGAGTTCATCTTCATGGTGATCGGCAAGACCACCGAAATGCTTTCCACCTACGAGGCCGGCGAGTCGCTGCGCGACGTCGTGGGCCCGCTGGGCGTTCCCACCGAGATGGCCGAGGGCCCCTGCGCCGTCATTGGCGGCGGCGTCGGCCTGGCAATTGCCTTCCCGGTCGCCAAGCACCTGGTCGAGACCGGCCACGAGGTGCACGCCATCATGGGCGCCCGCACCAAGGACCTCCTGCTCATGGAGGACCAGTTCCGCGAGCTCCTCGACGAGGACCACATCCACATCACTACCGATGACGGTTCCTACGGCGAGCAGGGCGTTGTTACCGCTCCGCTGGAGCGCCTGCTGCAGGACAAGGCCGTGAGCCAGGTCTTCTGCGTCGGCCCCGTTCCGATGATGAAGTTCTCGACCCTCACCGCCCAGAAGTACGACACCCCCATCACCGCGTCGCTCAACCCCATCATGGTTGACGGCACCGGCATGTGCGGCTGCTGCCGCGTCGAGGTGGGCGGCGTGACCAAGTTCGCTTGCGTCGACGGCCCCGACTTCGATGCCACCCTGGTCGACTGGGATGACCTTCGTGCCCGCCAGGCCGCTTACCGTTCCGAAGAGGGCGAGTCCCTCAAGGCCTATGAGGAAAAGAGCTGCGCATGCCACTAGTTAACGGTCGTTTCGTTGCCGATATGAAGTCGCCCCGTACCCCCGATAACGAGGAGCCGGCTGCCGAGCGCGCCTGCGACTTCCGCCCCGTCGACAAGGGCTTCACCGAGGAGATGGCGCTGGCCGAGGCCGAGCGCTGCCTCAACTGCAAGAAGCCGTTCTGTGTTGAGGGCTGCCCCGTCAACATCAACATCCCCCGCTTTATCGAGCAGATCCGCGAGAAGGACTTCGGCGGCGCTCTCGATACCATCCGCGAGGACTCCATGCTTCCCGCCATCTGCGGCCGTGTCTGCCCGCAGGAGAACCAGTGCGAGGGCAAGTGCATCCGTGGTAAGAAATCCGAGCCCGTGGCCATCGGCCAGCTCGAGCGCTTCCTGGGTGACCGCCCCGAGCTCGCCTCCACGCCCAAGATGGCCCCCAAGAACGGCAAGAAGGTCGCCGTCGTCGGCTCTGGCCCGTCCGGCATCACCTGCGCCGGCGAGCTCGCCCGCAACGGCTTTGACGTCACCGTCTTTGAGGCCTTCTTCACCGGCGGCGGCGTGCTGGTCTACGGCATCCCCGAGTTCCGTCTGCCCAAGGCAGTCGTCAAGCGCGAGATCGACGGCCTGGAGGACATGGGCGTCAAGTTTGAGTACAACTCCGTCGTGGGCAACATGGCCACGGCCGAGGAGCTGTTCGAGCAGGGCTTCGACGCCATCTACGTGGCGACCGGCGCTGGCCTGCCCAAGTTCCTCAACGTCCCCGGCGAGAACCTGCCCAACGTCTTCTTCGCAAACGAGTACCTCACCCGCGTGAACCTGATGAAGGCCAACAAGTTCCCCGAGTACGACACCCCCACCAAGCACGGCAAGAACGTCGTCGTCTTTGGTGGCGGCAACGTGGCTATGGACGCCGTCCGTACCGCCAAGCGCCTGGGCGCCGAGCACGCCATCATCGCCTACCGCCGTACCGAGGACGAGATGCCCTGCCGTCGCGCCGAGCTGCACCATGCCAAGGCCGAGGGCGTCGAGGTTCTGCCGCTCGTTTCCCCGCTCGAGTTTGTCGCTGACGAGGACGGCTCCGTGTGCGCCGTCAAGGTCCAGAAGATGGAGCTCGGCGAGCCCGACGAGTCCGGCCGTCGTCGCCCGGTGCCCATCGAGGGCGCCATCGAGGAGATCCCCTGCGACGTCGCGATCTCGGCTATCGGCACCAACGCCAACCCCTTCGCAAAGAAGATCGGCGGCAAGATGGAGCTCAACAAGTGGGGCTACATCGTCGCCGACGAGGAGACCGGCCAGACCACCGATCCCCGCATCTGGGCCGGCGGCGACATCGTCACCGGTGCCGCTACGGTCATTCTGGCGATGGGCGCCGGCAAGAAGGCCGCCGCTTCCATCACCAAGAGCCTGCTGGGCGAGTAATCACCCTCAGCGCTAGCCATCAAACGGCAAAGTCCCCGTCGAGCACACGCCCGGCGGGGACTTTTTCTATGCCGACCACCCAACCACCACGATGGGGACAGGCACCTTTGTGATGGTTTTGGTCGGTTAGCCTTCGAGCTGCGCCACCTTGTAGCGGTAGGCAGCGGCGATGACATCCTTGCAGCCTTCGCGGCCCAGCTTGGCGCGGTTGACGACGATGTCCTTGCCGCTCGTCATCTTCCACTTTCCGGCGCTGTAGCGCTTATAGAACGCCTCGCGCGCCTTCTGCTGCTGCTTGACCAGCTTGGCGCCCTTCTTTTTGTTGAGGCCGCGCTTCTTGCGCACGATCTCGACGCGGTCCTCAAAGGGAGCGGTCACCAACACGGCAATGTGGTTGGGGTTGTTGCGAAGCAGGTAATCGGACAGGCGGCCTTCGATAATGCAGCTCTCGGTCTCGCCCAGATCCAAAATCACCTGGCTCATCTTTTGGAACAACTTATCCGAGTACGAACGCGCATCGTAGCGGTCGGGCAGAAACGCCATGTTCTCCACGGCCAGGCGCTCGTCGTAGGCGGCCATCTTATCGAGCGACTCACCCGCACGCAGCGACGCACGCACCAGCAGCTCGTTGTCATACAGCGGAATCCCCAACTCGTTGGCGAGGATACGTCCGATCTCGTGGCCCTCGGCACCAAAGTCGCGCGCGATGGTAATGACCACAGGACTCTTCTTATTCTCCAGATCGCTCATCGCGATTCCTTTCTCTATGTGACAAAGGGGCTGTCCCTTTGCCACATTCTACGCTGCCACCATTCGCCTCTGATACGCTCGAACCAGTAGCGAGATACCAAAGTTGAGCACAAAGTACATCGCAAACACCAGGCCGTAGAGCATAAGCACCTGCGACAGGTCGATCGCGTGGGCCATCACGACGTTTGCCGTGTACATGAGCTCGGCCACGTTAATGCCCGAAAGATACGAGCTGTCCTTAATGACAGTCGTGCACTGGCTAAACAGCGCCGGAATGATCGTCTTAAACGTTTGCGGCAGAATGATGTAGCGCATGGTGGCAAAGAAGCCGAAGCCCTGGCTCTGCGCCGCCTCAAACTGGCCGCGCGGAATCGAGTTGAGGCCGCCGCGCACAATCTCGGCCATAACAGCGCTGGTAAACAGCGTAAAGGCGATGGTCGAAATCACAATGTCCAAACCCTGCACCGTAAAGTAGATAAACAGAATCCACAGCAGGTTCGGCGTGCAACGGAACAGCTCGATATAGGCGCTCACCAAAATACGGAACGGGCGGGGCGCATAGCTCTTAACGAGCGCCAGCACCGTGCCAAAGATGAGCGAGAAAAAGATCGACAGCGCCGAGATCTCGATTGTCTTAACAAAGCCGCCCCAAATGTAGAGCAGGTTGGTCGCGTTGAAGATTTCCATGCGCTAGGCCTCCTCTACGTTGTCGAGCCCCAGCTCGGCCAGGCTCACGCCGCGCGGACGCTCCTTGGAGCGGCGCTCGAGCCACTGCACCAGCATGGCGAGCGGAAAGCAGATGATGAAGTACATAAGGCAGCAGACGATGTATCCCTGCAGGTAACCGTACAGACTCACAAAGTTGTCGGAACGGTACATAAGGTCGCCGCCGGCCACAAGCGCCAGCACCGACGTATTCTTGACCAGGTTGAGCGCCTGGTTACACAGCGGCGGCAAAATGATCTTGAATGTCTGGGGCAGCACGATGTACCAGTACGCCTGCGCACGGGTGAAGCCCTGGCTCTGGGCCGCCTCCATCTGACCGCGCGGAACCGCCTCGATACCGGTGCGGATGACCTCCGAAATGTAGGCCGCGTGATACAGACCCACGCCCAAGAAGCCCAGCACGAACGGCGCGATGCGCACCGGCTGGTCGGCACCGGTTATGGCCTGCAAAAACTGCGGACCGGCCATGTACATAAAGAGCACCTGTACGGGCAACGGGGTGTTCTGGTAAAACTCCACGTACACGCGGCTTATGGCGCGCAGCACGCGCGAGCGAGTGGTAGAGAACACACCCAGTAGCGTGCCCAGCACCAACGACAGCAGCAGACCGGCAACGACCACCTGTAGCGTCACGCCAAAGCCCTCCCAGAAGGGCCCCATGTTTTGAAATGTCGTCGACCAACGGTCGGCGTCAAATAATCCTTCGAGCATTTGATTCCTTCCTTGGACGATGTGCCTATACAAGACCCCAGGTCTTGACCTCTTGGTCGAGCCAGCCGTCGGCCAGGCGATCGCAAATCACCTGATCGACCACGGCCGAAAGGTCGCAGCCCTTCTTGGTCGCCACGCCGTAGCCCTGCTCGCCAAACTTGACCTCGGGCTGCAGCAGCTCAACGGTCTCGTTCATATAACCGGCCAGCGTGGAGCGGTCCATGGCAAAGACGTCGATATTGCCGGCGTCGAGCGAACTCTTGATGATGGGGTAGCCGCTAAAGGCCCTAAACTCGGGCTTGCAGCTAAAGCCGTTGTCCTTGATCATCTGCTCGATGAGGCCCTGTGTGGTGGCACCCTGGCTCACGCCAATGACCTTGCCATCCAGATCCTCAATCGAGGTAAAGCCCGAACGCTTCTTGACCATGAGTCCCACGTAGTCGGTGCGGTACGGCGTCGAGAAATCCCAGCTCTTCTTGCGCTCGTCGGTGATGGTGTAGGTCGCCGCGACCACGTCAAGCTGGCCGTTATCGATCAGCGGGCCGCGCGTCTTGGGTGTTACGTCGGTAAACTCGACAAGCTCCTGGGCACGGGCCTCCTTGTAGCTCACGCCAAAGACGGCAGCGGCGATCTGATAGCACAAATCGACTTCCATGCCCTCAAAGCGGCCCTTGGCGGTGTCGTAATAGCCATAGCCGGGAACGTCCTTCTTAACGCCGGCATTCAGATGGCCGCGCGACTTGATGGCCGCAAGCTTGGACCCCTTGTCGGAGCCCTCGCCGCTGGTGGAGTTGCCGCAACCGGTAAGCGCGGTCCCCGTCAGCGCGAGCATGCCGGCGCCCGCCAGCTGCAAAAAATGACGGCGCGACACGGCCGCCCTTGTCATATCCGTCATGTCCATCACCGCGCCTAGTGCAGAATCTTGGACAGGAACTCGCGGCAGCGCGGGTTCTCGGGGTTATCGAAGAAGTGCTCGGGCGTGCCCTCCTCCAGAATGCGGCCGTCCTCCATAAAGATGACGCGGTCGGCCACCTGACGCGCAAAACCCATCTCGTGCGTCACGCAGATCATGGTGATGTCCTCCTGCGCGAGCTCAATCATAACGTCCAGAACCTCCTGGACCATCTCGGGGTCGAGCGCCGAGGTCGGCTCGTCAAACAGGATGATGGGCTGCTTGGTGCACAGGGCACGGGCGATGGCGATGCGCTGCTGCTGACCGCCCGAGAGATTCTGCGGATACTCGCCGGCCTTATGCGCCATGCCAACGCGCTTGAGCGCGGCGATGGCGATCTCGGTCGCCTCCTCCTTGCTCTTCTTTTGCAGCTTGATGGGCGCGAGCGTCAGGTTGCCGAGCACCGTCATGTTGGGATACAGGTTGAACTGCTGAAACACCATGGAACTATACTTGCGAGCCATCTCCAGGTGATTCTTTTTGGTGAGCGGCGTACCGTCGATGACGACCTCGCCCGACGTGGGCTCCTCCAGATAATCGACGCAACGGATGAGCGTCGACTTACCCGAGCCGGAAGGCCCGATCATTACGAGCTTCTCGCCGCGCTTGACGGTGAGATTGATATCTTTGAGCACATGCAGGTCGCCAAAGTACTTGTTGAGATGCTTGATCTCGATCATGTCTGCCATGAATGTCCCTTCCCTGCGTTTACACGAGTTGAACTATTGTACGGAAAGAACCGCGTTTCCGCAGCCCACACTACATTCCCGTAAAGAACCCGCAACCTTTAACCCACTCATTGGGGACAGACTTAAATGAGTACCTGCTCATTGGGCACTCATTTAAGTCTGTCCCCAATGAGTGCCCCGCCAGCAAAAAGGGGCGCGACCGCAATGGTCACGCCCCCTCAACATCAACTATGTACCGCTCGGCCCCTACGCTAGTTTGGCTCCGACGATCTTTGCTGCGGCCGGCTTATCGAAGTTGCCGCCGGTGGCCTTGCCGAGTGCACCCATGACCTGGCCCATCTGCTTCTTGGACGTGGCGCCCAGCTCGGCGATGACCTGCTCAATCAGAGCCTCGAGCTCCTCGCCCGAAACCTGTGCGGGCAGCAGGCTCTCCAGAATCTTGACCTGCTCGGTCAGATTGTCGGTACGCTCCTGGTCGGTGCCGGCCTTGATGGACATCTCCAGCGTCTCGCTCGTCTGCTTGATCAGACGCTTGATCATGCTGTTGACGTCTTCCTCGGTCACATCGCGGCGCTCATTGACCTCGATATTCTTCACCTCGGCCTTGACCTGACGAATGATGGACAGGCGAACCTTGTCCTTGGCCTTCATGGCCGCGATCATTTCCTTCTGCAGCTCTTCGTTGGTCATCTGCAAATCCTCCTCAATAGTGTGGGCGGCACTCGCGCGAGCACCGCCCCATGATTACTCAGTCGTCGACGAATCGTCGGTCGAGCTCTTGGTGACGCCCTTCAGGCTCACGTTATAGGGTACGTCCTTGGGCATGGGGTTGACGGTAACGTCGGCGTCCTTCTTGTACTGCTCTAGCCACTCGCTGTACGCGGTGCTGGCCGCCTGCGTCTTCACCACGTTGGAGACATACTTCTTGATGGCCTTGGGCACCTGGTTGATGTCATCGACCTGATTATCGACATGGAAGTAGTCGGTGCACTTGATGATGTGGTAGCCATAGGTCGACTCGACGACTTCGCTCACATCGCCCTTGTTGAGCCCCTCGAGCGCCGCCTGGTAGCTGTCGACGAAGGTGGTGAGCTTGTCCCAGCCCACATCGCCCTTCTTATCCTTGGAGCCGGCATCGTCGGAGTACTGCTTCACAGCATCCTCAAAACTCAGCTCGCCGGAGTTGATCTTGTCCAGGCACTCCTGCGCCTTGGCCTTGGCGGCGGCCTTGTCCTCGTCAGATGCGTCGGAATCAGCCTTGATCAGGATGTTCGACGAGCGGCGAGCATCGTTGTAGTTAGACAGATTCTCGTTGATGTAATCGACGATCTCGCTGTCCTTGGGCTTGCTGGTGGGCGCCACGGCATCCTTGAGCTTTTGCTGTGCCAGGCTCTCCTTGAGCGAGTCCTTGTAGGTGTCCTCGGTATAGCCGTAGGTCTTGAGGGTCTTCTTAAAGGTCTTGGCACCGCCCGCGCTCTTGCACGCGCCCTTCCATGCCTTCTCGACCTCCTCGTCCGACACCGTAACGCCGTTTTCCTTCTGCGCCTGCTGAAGCAGAATCTGCTGCGTGTAGGAATCGATGAGCTGCTTGCGATACTTCTTGGGTGTCAGGTCGTTGTCAACCAGATACTGCGCCCAGTCCTTGTCCTTGGTGTAGCCGTAGGACGCGCGCATGCTCATGATCTGCTTGGTCACGGTGTCCTCGGTGAGGTTGGTGCCGTTGATAGTTGCAGCAACACCGCCGGTCAGCTTGTAGCCCGAGGTGTCCTCGGCCTGCGACATAAGGCCGGAGCACGCCATCGCCGAGACGGAAAGCAGCATCGCCAGCACGCCGATGACCACCAGGACGATCTTGACGGTCTTAGACACGTACGTCTTGCGCTGTTTCTTGCGAGAGCTGGAGGCAGCGCGGGCCTGCTGCTCGGGCGTCGGCGCGGCCTCGGAGTTCTTTTTCTTATTTGCCATAGTTGGCCTTTCGCATAACGAATCGAACAAACGCCATTGTGTCACAACGCAGCCCCCGCGGCACGCTTGGTGCATTGGGGACAGGTTAATCTGCACCATTTTGGTGCAAAGGGGACAGATGTGGCACTTGGCACTTGGGGACGTTCTTTATATGCCGGCAGTTGGGGACTGTCCCTTACTGCCGGCAGAAAAGGAACGTCCCCAAGTGCCGACTCAGCCCCACCTTAGAAGTGACGGCGGATGGCGTCGACCATGCCCTGGGACGTGGTCTGGCCGAGCACGTCGGCTGCGGCATCGGCGTCCATAAAGATGTTCATGAGCGCCTGCAGGGCCTCGACCTGGCCGCCCGGCTCGGCGATGCCCAGATTGATGACGATCTGCGCCGGCACCGGAGCGCCCATGCCAGCCATAGCGTTGAATGTCACGGGCGCGGCGGGCTTCACCACCGCGATATAGGGCTTGGCCACAAACCCCGGATCGGTATGCGGAATGGCAATGTTTGCCGCCGGCATGGCAAGACCCGTGGGATAGGCATCCTCGCGCGTGCGAACGGCGTCGAGCCAACCGGATGCAATGTAGCCACGTGGTGCAAGCTCGCCCTCAAGCCGCGCGAACATCTCATCCGGCGTCGCACACTCCCAATCAAAAAACACCAGCTCAGGCGTAAACAGCGCTTCGTTATCCGCCATGCGCTCACCTCTCTCATCTAGTCACCTGCGACGTTCTTGAATGACCAGTCGTTAAAGACCGTTCCCGATGACTACCCAAAACAAAAGGTGGCCACGCGCGCCTTGGCGCCAATGACCACCCTGACTACTCGGCTAAATTGTACTGTGCGCCGCTAGCCGCGAGGCGCGTCAATTGCGACCTTGCCGCTCTCCAGCACGTGGACGCGACCGTCGGCGAGCATCTGCACGACCTCGGGATACAGCACGTGCTCAATCGCGTGGATGTGCTCCTCGAGCGTATCGACGTCCCAGCCCTCCTCAACAGCCAGCGCGCGCTGGGCGATGATGGGGCCGTTGTCGTAGATCTCGTTGGCAAAATGCACGGTCACGCCAGTTACCTTGACGCCGCGCGCAAAGGCATCGTCGATCGCATGCGCGCCGGTAAAGCTCGGCAGCAGCGCGGGATGCAGATTGACCACGCGATTGGGGAATGCCGCCAGCAGCGGCGTGTGCACCATGCGCATGTAGCCGGCCATGACCACATACTCGCAACCGCGCTCGAGCAGCTCGTGCGCAATGATCTCGTCGGCGGCGATGGGGTCGGCATAGACATCCTTGGACAGCGTGAGCGTCTGGATGCCCGCGCGCTCAGCGCGCTGCAAACCCTTAGCCGAAGGACGGCTCGACACCACAAGCTCAATCGAAGCGTTGAGCTTGCCGGCGGCGATCAGGTCGATCAGCGCCTGCAGGTTGGTACCCGAACCGCTGATGAGCACACCGATCTTGAGCGGCTCGGCCGTATCGGTGCCGGTCGGACGGGTGTAGGGCACAAAGCCCAGGCTCGCGGCAGCAGCCATCTGCTCGTTAGCGCTCATCGGAGTACACGACCTTACCGGAGCCCTCGACGCACTCGCCCACGCGGAACGGCTTCTCGCCCAGCGCGACCAGGGCCTCGGTCACGGCAGCCTCGTCCTCGGGGGCGACGATCAGGCACAGGCCAACGCCCATGTTGAAGGTCTTGCATGCCTCGTTGGGCGCGAGCTCGGCCTGGCGCGACACGTAGGTGATGACGGGCGGAACGTCCCAACCCATCTCGGCGCCGTTGCGGGTGACCACGGCGTCGACGTCGTCGGCAAGCGCGCGGTTGAGGTTCTCGGTAATACCGCCGCCAGTGATGTGGGCGATAGCGTGCACGTTGGCGCCGCCGCGCAGCAGCTCCAGAATCGGCTTGACGTAGATGCGCGTGGGAGCCAGCAGGGCGTCTGCCAGCGATGCGCCGCCGAGTTCCTCGAGCGGACGGCTCAGCTCCTCGGCCTTAGCGGCGGCCTCGGGCGTGCCCGGCTTAATGCCGTCGACGCCGATGACCTTGCGCACGAGCGAGTAGCCGTTGGAGTGCACACCGGTGGAAGGCAGGCCCAGGATCACATCGCCGGGGCGAACGTTCGCGGGGTCGAGCATCTTGGGACGGTCGACGACGCCCACAGTAAAGCCGGCGAGGTCGTAGTCGGCCGGAGCCATGACGCCCGGGTGCTCGGCCATCTCGCCGCCCACGAGCGCGCAGCCCGCGAGCTTGCAGCCGTCGGCAACGCCCTTGATGATCTTTGCCATATGCTCGGCCTCGATGTGGCCAATGGCAATGTAGTCCAAGAAGAACAGCGGCTCGGCGCCCGAAGCCAAAATGTCGTTGACGCACATGGCGACCAGGTCCTGGCCCACCGTCTCGTGACGATCCATGATCTGGGCGAGCACGAGCTTGGTGCCCACGCCGTCGGTACCGCTGATCAGGATCGGGTCTTCCATATCCTTGAGCGCGGCGGCCGAGAACAGGCCGCCAAAGCCGCCGATGCCGCCGATGACCTCGGGGCGGTTGGTGTCCTTCACCATTTGCTTAATCGCGTCGACGGCGCGGCCGCCCTCAGCGGTATCGACGCCGGCGTCCTCATACGTCACATGTTTGCTGTCGCTCATCTGAGCCTTCCTCTCCCACTACCGTGGCGCCGCGCGGGCGCCAAACGGTGCTCATAGTTGCGTTCATATCGGTGCGCACCGCAGCGGCGCGCACCGTCATATCAACAAAACAGCAGGTAGAACCTACCAAAATAAACCTGTCCCTACATGGCAGGTTTTAGGCCTCGCCGTGCTTCTCTTCCCAGCTGCGGTCGTCGTATTTCTCGACCACGGCGTCGTCGTCAAAGTACAGCGGCTTATCCAAGTTGCGAGGCTTAAAGCCCTCCATAAACTTGTCGCGGCCAAAGCTGTCGGGAATCGCCACGGGATAGCGGCCGGTAAAGCACGCATCGCAATAGCCACCCTTGGGCATGACCTTCAGCAGGCCCTCGACCGAAAGGAAGGCGAGCGAATCGGCGCCGATATACTCACGGATCTCTTCGACTGTCTTGTTGGCGCTGATAAGCTGCGACTGCACGTCGGTATCGATGCCGTAAAAGCACGGCCAGATGACCTCGGGCGAGTTGATGCGGATGTGGATCTCCTTGGCGCCGGCGTTACGCAGCATCTTGACGAGCTGCACCATGGTGGTGCCGCGCACGATGGAGTCATCGATGACGACCAGGCGCTTGCCCTCGATGTTATCGCGCAGCGGGTTGAGCTTCATACGCACGCCCATGGCGCGCAGCTCCTGCGTAGGTTCGATAAACGTACGGCCCACATAGCGGTTCTTGATGAGGCCCTCGCCAAAGGGAATGCCGCTCTCGTGCGAATAGCCCTCCGCAGGCGGCAGACCGGAGTCGGGCACGCCAATGACCAGGTCGGCCTCGACGGGCTCCTCGTGTGCCAGCTGGCGACCCATGTCATAGCGGCAGGCGTAAACGCTCTTGCCATTCATGATGGAATCGGGACGGGCAAAGTAGACCTGCTCAAAGATACAGTTGGCGGGCTCTTCGGCAGCGGGCACGCCTTGCTCGGACACCAAGCCCTCGGCGCTGATGCGCAAGATCTCGCCGGGACGGACGTCGCGAACGTACTCGGCACCCACAATGTCGAGCGCGCAGGTCTCGGACGCAACGACCCAGCCACCAGCGCGAGTGACATGAGTGGCAGCGTCGACCGTCGCGGCGTCGTCTTGCGACGGCAGCTGCGAAACGGATGCAGCGTCGGCCTGGTCCAAGCCCTCGTCCACAAGCTTGCCCAGCACCAGCGGACGAATGCCGTGCGGGTCGCGGAAAGCATAGAGCGCCTGCTCGTTGATGAGCGTCATGGCGTAGCCACCGCGCACGAGTTCCATCGTCTTGCGAATGCCCTCGCGCAAATGGCCTGTGCGCTGCGTAAAGTAGCCGATGAGCTTGGTCGCGACCTCGGAATCCGAATTGGAGAGGAACGGCACGCCCAGCTCAATCAGCTGACGGCGCAGCTCGTCGGTGTTGACGAGGGTACCGTTGTGCGCAAGTGCGATGATGACGCTATTAATGGTCGAAAGATGTGGCTGCGAGGCTTCCCAGCTTTTGGCGCCGGCGGTGCCGTAGCGCACGTGACCCACAGCCAGTTGGCCGGAGAGCGTCGACAGGTCCGCGTTGGAGAACACGCGGTCGAGCAGGCCCAGGTCCTTGCGAACCATAACCGTGCCGCCGTCGCCCACGGCGATTCCCGCCGATTCCTGGCCGCGGTGCTGCAGTGCACGCAGGCCAAAGTACGTCAGTCGAGCCACGTCGCGATCGGGCGCCCACACACCAAAAACGCCGCATTCCTCATGCAGCTGGTCGGAGTCCGGATCATACGTCGACATGGTCTTCACCTGTCCCGCGGCACGCTCGGCCGCGCGGATGGTTTCTTGAGACATGGCATCCCCTCAGAGCCTCGTTATTTGGCGTTACCTGCCTTATTATACGCACGGCAAGACAAGCTCCCCAGCGCATGAGCAGCGCTTTTTAAAAGCCCACCGAGCTTATTATCCGTTTTGCGACCAAACATTTTATTGGGTAGTCCACTCTCAGGGGCAACGGCCTAGAAGACTTCCCGTGCGCCGTGTCTCGCCCGCGCTAGGGGCTACATTGTTGCAATTGGGACGTTCGTCCTGTCTTTTAGCTGGTCGTCGGCGTATCCTTGTAGGCTACTACAAGACGAGAAAGGTAGCGTATGGATCGAAATCAACTCGACCCCAGTGTCCCCAGCACCACGGAGGCCAAGAAGATCCCCCTTATCATCAAGGTCTACGCAGTCCTGTGCATCCTGTCCGGCGTGGGTACGCTCCCGTCGGTCGGCGCCTTTATGTGGCAGGTCATCACCGCACTCATCAACGGCAACGCCGCCGCCAAGCTCGGCGACAACACGCTCGTCGCGGTCGGACTGATTGTCGCCGGCATCATGCTCTCGGCTGCCAGTGTCGTCATCTTGATCATCTTTGGCCTGGACCTCATCAAGAACCAGCGCCGCAATGCCGCCCGTCTGTCCTATATCCTTATCGCATTGACCGTCGTCGAGCTTTTGGTCGACGTGATGCTCCAGGGTATCGGGCCTTTCTTGCTGCGCCCTGCCATCCAGCTCGGCATCCTCGTCGCGCTTTCGACCACCGTCGACCCCACGCTGCGCCAGGAGCGCGAGCTGCAGCGCCGCCTGCAGGAAATGCTCGATCGCGACGCCGCCGCCGAGGGCATGCTCGGGCGCGATGAAACCGGCGAAGGCTACATCAAGCTCAACTACTTCAACCTGTTCTGGGTATTCTTTGTCTGCTGCATACTCGGCCTGATCGCCGAGGACATCTGGCACATGACGGTCGACGACCCGGGCGTCTACCAGAACCGCGCCGGCATGCTGTTTGGCCCCTTCAGCCCCATCTACGGATTTGGCGCCGTGCTCATGACCATGGTGCTCAACCGCTTCTACAAAAAGAACCCCATCATTATCTTTTTGGTGAGCGCGCTGCTCGGCGCAAGCTTTGAGGTGTTCGTGGGCTGGTTTATGCAGACCTCGTTTGGCGTGGTCTCGTGGAGCTACTCGCATATGAAGCTCTTTGGCATGCCCGATCCGCTCGCCGTCCTTACCGGCGGACGTACTTGCACAGGCTTCGCCTGCCTGTGGGGTCTGGGTGGCCTCATCTGGATCAAGCTGCTGCTGCCGAGACTGCTCAAGCTCATCAACATGATTCCGTGGAAGAGTCGCTACTCGGCTACCGTCATCTTCACCATCATTATGCTGGTCGATGGCGTTATGACGCTGCAGTCGCTCGATTATTGGTATCAGCGCGTCAACGGCACGGAACCGGATATTCCCGTTGCGCAGTTCTACGGCAAGTACTTCGATAATGACTTTATGGAGAATCGCTTCCAGAGCATGACCATGAGCCCCAAGGATGCGACGCGCGTGTAGCGCCCACCGCGCCCAAAACGCAAAATGCCCGCCGGTATCACACGTACCGGCGGGCATTTTTATAAACGAGCCTTCTATCGACGCAAGCCTCTACGCCTCGCGCTCGACCTCACTCACACATTCGTTCTTGATGGTGCCAACGAGCGCCTGCAGCGCATCGACCACATGCGGGCGAATGTCCCCGCCAATGAGCACGAGCATGATGTCGTCACCTACGGCAAGCTCGCCGCTTGCCAGCCACACGCGCACATAGCCGATACCCGGCATCGCGCGCGTGGCCTCGATAGCAGCCTGCACTTTCTGAGCATCGAAGCCGAACACCATGCCGCCCACCCTGCGTCCGGGAGCTACACCATCGGTTTCGATCCCGCGGACCTCGGACTTGGGCGTCGCGCGCACCACGCCGTTATGCGTCAGATACATCCCACAGCCTGCCGCCGAAGCATCGGCCTTGGCCTCGCGCAGCCAAGCATCAACCGAAGGCATCGTTTTGCCATTCTCGAGCATCATTTCCCCTTTCACCGTCATTGAGTAGCCCATTATCTATTCCTCGACCGGCGTGAGCACCATGACGGCACGTGTGTTGCTCAGCGATAACGAACGACAGGTCACAAGCGTTACGACCTTGGTTGCCGAAGCGGCACGATCGGTGGCATCGCTCGCCACGGCAGAGGCACCGTCGAGCATCTCGGACAGGTAGTTCTTGAGCCCGTCGTCGCCCTCAAAATTGGTCGTGCGCGCCTTGGCATACGTGTCCTCGACAACTTTGGTCGCCAGTGGTCGCAGTTTATACGTAGCATCCCGTGTGATGTAATACACGAACTCGATGCTATCGAACGTTGCCTGATCAGTGGTGTCCGAAATCACGTTGAACATCGACCCGTCATTCATGTGGTGGCCGTAGATCGTGGTCTGCTGGTCAACCATTCCCGGCGCGGTATCGTCGCTGTCCAAGAAGATCGCACCCGATGCATTGGACGTACCGTCAAACAGCGTGTTGAGGTATTTGGAGTTGTTATTGGTCTGCACCACGGGATAGTTGATGTTGGTTCCCGGCGCGTAAATCCAACCCACAACCTCGGGATTTGTCTGGGCAAGTGCATCGAAGTCGATAATCGGCACGCCGCTGGCGTCCTTATCGCTTACATATTGCTTCTCGATTTTCTGGTACGAATCGCTTGCCTGCTTATAGCCAATCTGAGCATTGATAAAGATGGCAGCGGCGGCAACAATCAGGCCGATGCCGATGATGATGAGCAGAATGGGAATAATGGAGCGGCGCTTTTTGCGCGGCGGCTCGGTGTAATCCGACGGCGCGGCGTGCGATGAAGACCGGGGCGGCTTCTTAGCGTTGCTATAAGGTGAAGGTCGATATGCGGCTGGCGCGTCCTGTCGACGATGCGTCGCCGGCGTCACGGGGCGCGGCGCGCGCGGCTGCTGAGGAGAGGATGTCCGACCCTGCTGTGCCCCATGGGCAGCACTCAGCTTCGACGGATCGGGGATCTGAGAAGCCTTGAATCGTTTTCCCTGATAGTCAGACATGGCTCTCCTTATACTGCGGTGAAACGGCGGAACGCCTAGGCGTCGGCCATCTCCTGCTTCATCTTCTCGATAACCTTGCGGTACTCGGGGCCGCAAGCGCCTAGAATCTGCGTGGCGTAGATGGCGGCGTTCTTGGCGCCGTTGATGGCAACGCAGGCCACGGGCACGCCCGAAGGCATCTGCACCATCGACAGCAGCGAATCCATACCGCCCAGGTCACTCGTCTTCATAGGCACGCCGATGACCGGCAGCGGCGTAAACGCAGCCACGACACCGCCCAGGTGAGCAGCCTTGCCGGCGGCGGCGATAATCACTTTGATACCGCGATCGGCGGCAGTCGAAGCCCACTCGTGGACCTTCGCCGGTGTGCGGTGTGCGCTCGCAATGACAAGCTCATAGGGCACACCCAGCGCCTCGAGCTCGGCGGTGCAACCTTCCATAACGCCCAGATCGGACTTGGAGCCCATGATGATCCCGACAACCGGCTTTTGATCTGCCATAAACAAAGACCTCCTGTTGAGAGCGGTGACGCGGCCAATCCGCGACCCTTAACTACTGAGAGTAGTATAGCTGCTCCCGTCCCTGCGGTCTGCGTGGTGCTTTGCGGGCGGGCCAGGCTTTATCTGAACGACTTTGCGAAGCAACCGGAGTGAAGATAAAGCCTGGCCCGCCCGCGAAGCGCCCTGCGACCTACCGGGGATTGCTATGACGTACGTTGGCTGATGAATTGGAAGGAAAGGTCAACGGAGGCTGAAGGCAATTGGTTCAGCGAAAAACCCTGACGAATCTAATTCGTCAGGGCCCCACCAACGCTCACTCGTCGTTCATCGTTAAAGCTAGATATTCTCTTCCGCCCATTTCTCGAAATCGAGTTCTCGTCTCTGAGCAGTTCGGTAGACTTCCATGTCTTCGCGAGCGCCTACCACTACGATGGCCATCTTTTCTTTAATTCTGATGAGGCGGTACACGATTCGAATGCCACTTCCCCTGAGCTTGATCTTCATAAAGCCAGTCAAATCCGTACCTGCCTTGTTTCCAAGAGGCTTGCCGAATCCACCTTCGTTCTGCGGCAATGGGTTCGTTCTGATTTTTTCTATAGCCTTAAGGACGATCTTTCGTTGGGAGCCGTCCAGACGCTTAATATCCTTGAGAGCATCCGGGTAGAAAGCGACTTCGTACCCACTCATTCAAACTCGACCTCATCCATCTGATCGAGTTCGTCCTGGCTCACACCCAGCTCTTCCATAACATCAGACAGGGAAACAAGCGCATCGTCACTTGCCACAGCCATTCTCTTAAGCGCCAACGTTAACAAGGTGAGGTCCTCCTCCGCTTGCTTCGCTTCCCTATATTCATCGGGTGTAACAATCACAAACGCTGGCTTGTTGTGTTTGAGAACCACAACAGGATTGTCGTCCCCAACCTTCGAAAATGCAGCCGAGCCCTTACCGTGGCTGAAATCGCTAATTGGAACAAGGTTGTCGAGCATCTGCAAAGCAGGCATACATACCTCCTAAAAATGAATTCTTTTTCGAATTCATTTTATCATTCTTTTTTGCTATATTGTACCGCGCAACCGAAACAACCTTTTTAGAATACGAATCCGAGCTTAGAATGACTGTTGGCCCTCGCACCGCCCTTGCCTCTTTTATTACGTCAAGTGGTATACAGCGAAGCAAAATGGCGATCTAAAGTGCGCGGCACTCGCCTCGCATCGCTACAAAAAACAAACTGCTCCCCACCCACTCGGGCAAGGAGCAAGCCTCATTTTTAATCAGACTGAGAACCACGAATGCAGAAACACAGGCGACTTCAGTCCCTTATCGCCGAGAGACGTTATTGTGCAGCCATTTCTTTAAGCTTCTCAGCCATCAACAAACACACGTCTTCCGATTGCGGGTACACGCCAAAATGATCGAAGAAACCATGGTCACATCCGGCATATTCGATGACCTCGACATCGATTCCTGAAGACCGTAATTTTGTAGCCCATTTTTCATCGGGGATACGAAGCGGATCGTATTCGGATGTCACGATAGTCACCGGGGGGAAATCAGTGCAGTCCTCAAGCATTAGCGCAGAAATCAACGGGTCATGAGGAGACATTTTTCCGTGTGCACAAAGTTCGACCATCGGGCCGTCCGAATCGCGAAGATGGTCGATGCGAAAACGCGCAACGTCCTCTTGATCGGCTATCGCAGGAAAATCCTCATATCCCTCGCCCTGTTCGCCCGCAAGGTCGACTTCAGGATAGATTTCGAAGGCATGGGCTACAGCTCCAGCACCCCTGAGCTGAACACACGCATTAGTAAGGCTTCCTCCTGCGGAGTCGCCGGCGACCATTATTTTATGAGGATTGATTCCGAGATCCCCGGCATGCTCGCACACATAATCAAGAGCAAGAACGCAATCCTCGATCTGCCCGGGAAATGCCGTCTCCGGCGCCAAGCGGTATTCTGGATAAACCACCACTGCACCAGACTTTTCGGCGATGAACTCGAGCTGATGTTCAAATTGCAGAACATTCCCCGCCATAAACGCGCCGCCATGCAGGTAAACAAGCGCTGGACTTGCCTTCTTATGATTTGGTGGCGTCCAGACGAATAAATCTATATAGCGATCGGCCGCCTCCATGAGGATCTCATCGCGCTGAACCTCACCATCGAGTAGGCGGTATGTCGGCTTATCCGGGCGATGGCGCATTCCAATAAGGCTCGTCCAGCTCGGAGACATGCTAACATTCCGCATCTTCTTGCGAGATACCTCGAGAATTCGTGGGTCAAGCACATGCTCTCTTTCATCATCAGGAACCGGACGAATTTGAACCTCGAGCCCCCTCTTCTCGGTTATAAACGAGCGACCGGAGATGGCGCCAATCAACGCCTCGTCGTATTGTCTGCCCATCTTAAATCCCCTCTCGGCGATAACGCCAAATCGATATTTCCATAACTTTTGAGATAACGGCTTATGATGTCCTCAGTTGTCGTATATCTATGTACTAAAGAAACTGAAGACCAAGGGGTCCACCATGCCTGCAGCAAAAGACGAGCTCACTCAGCCAGAGCTTCTCTATCAGACCGTTGAAAACGATATCCTCAAGAAAATAGTTTCTGGCGAACTCCCCGGCGGCAGTCAGATTCCCACCGAAACCGAGCTTTGCAAGCAATACAAAGTAAGCAGGATCACCGTAAGACGCGCCGTACAGAATCTCATTGACCAAAACTTGCTCTACCGCCTGCGAGGCAAGGGAACATTCGTAAACCCATCGAAGCTCACCCTGAAACGAGGAACAAGCACCATTTTCAATTTGAGCTCCGACCCCCAATACGGCGATAAAACAACCAAGTCCATCTTGGAAACAGGCTTGATCAAGGCTGATGCCCACATTGCACGGGAGCTCAAAATTGACAACGGAACCGTAGTGCAACGAGTTGCGCGCTTGGTTTATATCGAAAATGCCCCCTGCGCCATCGACACCGTTTATGCAACGCAGGGCACTCTGCCCGGACTACTGGAGCTTCTCACAGACAATGCCAGTCTTTTCGACCTGATCGCCAACCATTACAGCATCGCAACCGGTATTGAGAAGCTCAAAATCACCGCAGGAATAGCGGGGCTCCAAGAAGCAAACCTTCTCGGTTATATCGTTGGAGCCCCCGTGAGCGTTGTCGAGCACGTCACATATGCCTGCGATGAAATGCCGCTCCACTATTCAAAAACCGTTTGGCGAGCAGACGCATCGTCCTTCGAGTTCAGCATCTCAAAAGATGGACGCCTTCTCTAGCCCAAAATCCCCAGGACGCCGAGCACAATACCCGCAGCGAGAATGCCCACAATCTGCCAAATAATTTTGACCTGTTTCTTATTGCAAAGACACATGATCCCGAACGCGCAGAGCGGCAAAAGAGCCGGGAATATCCCATTGAGCGTTTCCTGCAACTTAAACGCGGTGTCGCCGAAGTTAAGAGCGAGCGGAGTGGTAACTGCAACGGTGGTCGCCACCATTCCACCAACTACCATTAGTCCCACAATCGCCAGGCCGGACGTAACTTTGTGCATTACATCAGAATCGTTCAGCTTCGAAATCATGCCACTGCCAAGCGAATAACCATACTGAAGCCCAAACCAGCGGATCAGGATCGTTGGGACATTATAAAGAAGCAGGAACAGGATTGGGCCGAGCAGACTGCCCGAAAGGCAAAGTCCTGTCACAACGCCCGTCGCAATCATGCGAAGCGTACTGGCAATCAGTGAATCTCCAATACCGGAAAGCGGAGCCATAAGCGATGCTTTCATGGCGTTAATTGAGGCGGTGTCAAAGTCCTGATTGTTGGCGTTCTCCTCCTCCATGGAGGCCACAATGCCGGCGACCAGAGGATTAAACGTAACTTGAATATTGTAGAACTCAAGATGACGCTTATATGCCTCGATCCGGTCTTCAGGCTTATCGTATAACCGCTTGATTACCGGAATCATGTCGTAGCAGAAACCAACGTTCATTTGTCGGTCAAAGCTCCACATGATGTTGAGTGGAAAGCTACGCCAAAATAACGCCTTTAAGTCTTTCTTGGTTATTCTCTTATCGGTCGATTTATTTGACTCCGGCGAGAGCTCAAGAACATCATTAGAATTCGTTGTCATCGTCAACCTCCTTAGCGACCGCCGCACTGGCAGGCATAAAAATGTGAGCCATATTGAGAATCCCAATCAGGATCAGCGAAAACGCCACGATACCGATCGTCGGAATGTTTAGATAGGCACTCAGCAAGAAGCCTCCAAAGAATAGGAAGCTCAGCTCCTTGGTGGACAGGATTGACATAAGCTGCGCAAATCCAAGCGCGGGCAGAATACCCGTTGCGATCGTAAGCCCATTCGTAAGCCAATCAGGAATGGCGTCAATCAGTGCCTGAACAGCATCATTTCCAACGTAAAAAGCCACGCCGCAAATCAAGCCAAGCGCAATGATGTATAGAATTCCATTGGTCCACATAGCGGCTGCAATCGTTTTGGGGTCGTCTTTTTCGGCGCCACGATCAGCCCAGACAGCCATAGGAGGCGTAACAACGCTATACATAAGGCTGTCAAACATGCCGGCAAGCACCGCAGTGGGCATAGCAATAGTCAGAGCGGTCTCGGGACCCGCACCCATAGTAATCGCAAAGGCTGTTCCCAAAACTGAACCAACAATTACGTTGGGCGGCACGGCAGCACCAACCTGCCAGACCCCCATGAACGCGAGTTCGAGCTGGAAACCAACAATAACGCCAGTCGGAATATCACCCAAAAAAATACCGACAATCGCTCCGAGGACAATCGGCCGCTCGACCATCGCAGTACCGAGTAAATAATCCGATTGACCTATCGCAGCGGCAAGACCAACCAGAAAAGCTTGAAGCAGCATATTTCTCCCTCTTCCTACAAATCAAAACTTGTTACGATGCGTTTTTTCTCGCTAGCAACCTGTCTTACCTCGAACTCGATTCCATCAGCCATGGCTTTCTTAATTTCATTAATATCGGATTGGGAAAGGCGCACAGCAGGGCCAAGCTCCTTTACGCTATCCCCCAACGGTCGAGCGCCGCCTAAATTCACAGACGTTATTTTTGGACACGCACGCGCAACTTCACAGGCGTCATGTACATTTCCCGCAACAACAATTAGCTCGTATTTATCCACCGCGCTTCCGTTAAGGGCCACGATGGAATCTTCTACACTTTTGACAACCAATTTGGCATCAGCGGGTTTTGCAATTCGCAGCGCTTGAATTCGCTCTTTGCTTGCGGCGTACTCATCTGAAACCACAAGAATAGCGTTTGCTTCAAGCGTTGGATACCAAGAGAACACGGTCTGCCCATGCACTAACCGGCTATCGACGCGACACAGTTTAATCATTTTGCCCCTTTCTCGACTTGAACACAGACAATCATCCTTGACTGCTAATGGCATATTACGTCATATGACGTAATATGCCATTACATAATATCTTGAACGGTTGAATATCACCGCTAAATGGTATTTATCTCTAAAAACAGGAGGTGCAATCCGTCTAGACACAGTGCGTCGGGGCAAGAGGGGCCGAGTTTCCTCCTGAGCGACTCTGCTTGCAGCCGGAGCGAAAGGGGGAAATCTCGGCCCCTCCCGCCCCGGCCGACCAGGTCAACTACACCGTGTACTGCGGCAGGTCCTGCAGGGCGATGACGTCCATGCCCATGTCGTTGGCGCTGCCGTGACCCTGCTGGTCCTCACGCACTGCCTCGATGGCACTCACGTACGTGTTGGCCGCAGACATCGCCGTCACGCAGGTCACGCCGCGGCGCACCGCCTCGGTACGCAACAGATAGCCGTCGCCACGCGAACCCGGGCCGTACGGCGTGTTGATGATTACCGCAATCTTGCCATCGGCGATGAGGTCGCCGATGTTGGGACGCTCGCCGTCATGCGGGCCGCTGATCTTCTCCACGACCTCGCATGTCACGTTGCCGCCGCGCAGCACGCGCGCCGTGCCCTCGGTGGAGCAGATGTCAAAGCCCAGGTAGCGCAGGATACGGGCGACCGAAAGGATGTGGCGCTTGTCTCGGTCGCACACGCTAATGAACACCTTGCCGGCGCTCGGGTCGGGCAGCTTGTAGTCGATCGCCAGCTGCGTCTTGGCGTATGCCTCGGGATAGCTCTTGGCGATACCCATGACCTCGCCCGTCGACTTCATCTCGGGCCCCAAGATAACGTCGGCACCGGGGAAACGACCCCAGGGCATAACGGCTTCCTTCATGCAGAACCAATCGAGCTGACGCTCGTCGCTCGGCAGGCCCAGGCTCGCGATGGAATCGCCCGCCATGATACGCGCCGCGCACTTGGCCAGCGGCACGCCAGTGGCCTTGGAGATAAACGGCACGGTGCGGCTGGCACGCGGGTTGGCCTCGATCACGTAGACGGTCTCGCCCTTGATGGCGTACTGCACGTTGACCAGGCCGCGTACGCCCGGCGCCATCGCGATGCGGCGCGTGGTCTCGCGAAGCTTTGCCTGCAGGCTCTCGCTAAAGCTGAACGGCGGGATGCAGGTCGCAGAGTCGCCGGAGTGAATACCGGCCTCCTCGATATGCTCCAGAATGCCGCCGATGTAGACCTCTTCGCCATCGCACAGGGCGTCGACATCGGACTCGATCGCACCCTCCAAGAAGCGGTCCAGATACACCGGATAGTCGGGGCTAATGCGCGCGGCCTCGGCCATGTAATCGCGCAGATGCTCGGCATCGTAGGCGATCATCATGCCGCGGCCGCCCAGCACGTAGCTCGGACGTACCAGCAGCGGGTAGCCAATGTGTGCGGCAACGGCCTCGGCCTCCTCAAACGAGGTGGCCTGACCCGCCGGCGGGTACATGATGCCCAGCTTGTCGAGCAGGGCGGCAAAGCGCTCGCGGTCCTCGGCAAAGTCGATGGCATCGGGCTTGGTACCCATGATGTTCACGCCGCTCTCCTCGAGCATGCGCGCCAGCTTAAGCGGGGTCTGGCCGCCGAGCGTCACCACGACGCCGTCGGGTCGCTCAACATCGATAACGTCCATGACGTCCTCGTAGGTGAGCGGCTCAAAGTACAGGCGATCGGACGTGTCGTAGTCGGTCGAGACGGTCTCGGGGTTGCAGTTGACCATGATGGTCTCAAAACCACGGGCCGCCAGTGCATAGCTCGCATGCACACAGCAGTAGTCGAACTCGATACCCTGGCCAATGCGGTTGGGGCCGGCGCCCAGGATCATCGCCTTGGGCTTGTCCGCCGGCGTGGTCTCATCGGGAGCCACGCACTTCTTGGCATCCGGGCTCGTGCGGTAGATGTTCTCGTACGTCTTGTAATGGTACTCCGTGGCACTCGAGAACTCCGCAGCGCAGGTATCGACCGTCTTCATGCTGGGAACCACGCCCAGACCCTTGCGATAGGCGCGCACAAAGCGCTCGTCCGAGCCGGTCAGCGCGGCGATCTCGGCGTCGCTCGTGCCGTACTGCTTGAGCAGGCGCATCGCGTCGGCGTCGATATCCTCCACACGCAGGCCACGGATGCTCTCCTGGACCTGCACCATATCGTTGATACGGTTGAGGTACCACGGATCGATACCGCAGATGGCATGGATGCGAGCGATGTCCCAGCCACGGCGCAGGGCCTCGACCACAAAGAAGATGCGATGCTCGGTCGGGGTTGCCACGGTCTGAGTGAGCTCGTCGTCGCCCAGCTTGTCGGCACCCTCCTTTCCACCGGCGCAAATGCCCTGGTGTCCGTCCTCCAGCGAGCGCATGGCCTTGCCAAAGGCCTCCTCAAAGGTGCGGCCGATCGCCATAATCTCGCCCACGGCCTTCATGCGCGTGGTGAGCGTGGGGTCGGTACCCTTGAACTTCTCGAAGGCAAAGCGCGGCACCTTGACCACACAGTAGTCGATCGTGGGCTCAAAGCAGGCGGGCGTAGCCTTGGTGATGTCGTTGACGATCTCGTCGAGCGTGTAGCCCACAGCCAGGCGCGCGGCGGCCTTGGCAATGGGGAAGCCCGTGGCCTTGGAAGCGAGGGCGGACGAACGGCTCACGCGCGGGTTCATCTCGATGACGATCAGGCGGCCGGTCTGGGGGTTCACGGCAAACTGCACGTTGGAGCCACCGGTCTCGACGCCGATCTTCTCCAAGATGGCGAGCGAGGCGACACGCATGCGCTGATACTCCAGGTCGGAGAGGGTCTGCGCCGGCGCCACGGTGATGGAGTCGCCGGTATGCACGCCCATGGGGTCGAGGTTCTCGATGGAGCACACGATGATGCCGTTGCCGGCGTGGTCACGCATGACCTCCATCTCATACTCTTTCCAGCCCTCGATGGACTCCTCGACCAGCACCTCGTGGGCGGGCGAGAGCTCGAGGCCCTGGCTCACGATGGAGACGAGCTCCTCGTGAGTGTGAGCGATGCCGCCGCCGGCGCCGCCGAGGGTAAAGCTCGGGCGCAGTACGCAGGGATAGCCCACGCGCTCGGCGATAGCCTCGGCGTCGGCCACGCTGTAGGCATAGCCCGAGCGTGCGACCTCCAGGCCAATCTCGGCCATGGCTTCGTTAAAGAGTTTGCGGTCCTCGCCGCGCTCGATGGCGTCCAGGTCGCAGCCGATCATCTCGACGCCGTACTTGTCGAGCGTACCGTCCTTTGCCAGCTCGACGGCGGCGTTCAGACCGGTCTGGCCGCCCAGCGTGGGCAGCAGCGCGTCCGGGCGTTCTTTCTTGATTACACGCTCGATAAACTCGGCGGTGATAGGCTCAACATAGGTGCGGTCGGCCAAGCCCGGGTCGGTCATGATGGTCGCCGGGTTGGAATTGACCAGGATGACCTCAAAGCCATCCTCCTTGAGCACCTTGCAGGCCTGGGCGCCGGAGTAGTCGAACTCGCAGGCCTGGCCGATAACGATGGGGCCCGAACCAATAACGAGGATACGCTTGATGTCAGTACGTTTCGGCATGTTAGTTCTCCTCGGTCTCGGTCGCGGCGGTCTCGGCAAAGTTCCAGCCAGCCAGGCGGTCCTTCGCGGTGTCGATGTCCAGGTAGTTCTCCTCGCCGTCCATGAGTCGCGTAAAGGCGGTAAAGAGATAGTGGGCATCGGTGGGGCCAGGCGAGGCCTCGGGGTGGTACTGGACCGAGAAGCACGGTGCGTCGAGCAGCTGGATGCCCTCGGCGGTGCCGTCGTTGAGGTTCACGTGCGTCAGGCGAATGCGACCAAAGCGCTCGTTCATCACGACCGGCGCGATTCCGCGGCGCACCCAGACGCGCAGATCTCCATCGGCCGCATGCTCGGTCTCGCCGCCGGAAAGCTCGGGGACAAGCTTGCCCAAGCTGGGGAACAGCAGGCCAAAGCCATGGTTTTGCGCGGTGATCTCCACACGGCGGCTTACCAGGTTCATAACCGGCTGGTTGCCACCGCGGTGACCGAACTTAAGCTTTTCCATCTGGGCGCCGCAGGCCAGGCTGATCATCTGGTGACCAAGACAAATACCAAAGACCGGCACCTTGCCGATCAGCTGCTGCACCTGCTCATAGGTCTCCACCACGGCGTCGGGGTCGCCGGGGCCGTTGGACAAAAAGACGCCATCGGGATTCATGTCGAGCACCTCACTCGCGGGCGTGTCCCACGGCACGACGGTAAGGTCGCAGCCGGCGCGGACCAGCCCCTCCAGAATGCCGCGCTTCACACCGCAGTCGTAGGCGACCACGTTGTGACGGGCAGGAGCGGCAGCCGAAAGCGCAAAGTCATGCGTGGCAGGCAGGTCGGCAGCCACAAACTCATGAGGCGCGGGGCAACTTACGGTCTTGACCAGGTTCTCGCCTACCAGCGTGGGCGCTGCGGCCAGACGCTCGGCAAGCTCGTCGACGTCAAAGATCTCGGTCGAGATAATGCCCATCTTGGAACCATTGTCGCGCAGGTGGCGTACCAGAGCGCGGGTGTCGACGCCCTCGATAGCGACGATGCCGTGGGCGCGCAGATACTCCGGCACGCTGACGGCCGAGCGCCAGTTAGAAGGCGTGGCGCACATGTCGCGAACGATCATGCCGCGCATAGCCGGAGCGCTCGCAGGGCGCACGGCGTCGCCGGGGAAGGCCGACTGGACGTCGGTCTCGTCGATACCGTAGTTGCCAATCTGCGGATAGGTCATGGTTACGATTTGGCCGGCATAACTCGGGTCGGTCATGACCTCAAAGTAGCCCTCGAGCGAGGTATTGAAGCAGACTTCGCCGGTCGCGGTGCCCTCAGCACCGCATGCACGTCCATAAAAAATGGTCCCATCCTCAAGATACAGGATGCAGGGACCGCAGGTGCCCTTGCTGGTTTTGGCCAGCATACGCTGGCAAAGCTCGCTGGGCGCGAAGGTGCGGGCGGCAGCGCCCGCGGTATGGTTGTTCGCCATAATTCTCCTTCCCGGTCTCACAGGACCGGCTTAAAGGTGTGTAGTTAGGCCTCGCGGTATTGTAACCGCAAGCATGCCTCATGGCGTTAATTTCATCGAAATGTTTACGAAATGATAATTATGACTTTCTATGCATAATGTTTTTTAATCCCCGTCCCAAAAAAATCATCCCGCGGGGCTTGTGGCTCACGCGGGATGATGGCGT
This sequence comes from Collinsella aerofaciens, assembly GCF_032584215.1. Lineage (GTDB taxonomy): Bacteria > Actinomycetota > Coriobacteriia > Coriobacteriales > Coriobacteriaceae > Collinsella. The sequence continues at coordinate 90,658 of NZ_JAWHPN010000004.1, forward strand.
CTTATTTTTTCTTGTCCTGCTCCAGCAGTTCGGACGGTGTGCGATCGGGCTTGCCGCCGCGGAAAATCTCGCGGCCATGCAGACGATGTTCCAGGTCACGCTCGGCCTTTTCCTCGTCAATCTTGGTCTGGCTCACCACCGGGTCCTCAATCAACGACGACACCGAGTTCACCTGTTTCTGAATGCGCTCGGCGATGGTGTCATCCATACTCACGATGCGCATCTTCCAGTCGATACTCGTGGCGTTGGATGAGCTCTTGGTCCACACGAACGTCAAAATGGCGCTCTGGTGGCCCCGCGCGGGGAACATGCCGAAGAAGGAATCGTGCTGAATGTTGCTATCCTCGTCGATATAGGCGTGAACGTTATACACCACGCGGTCGATCTTGTCGTTGAGCAGCGCGTTGGTCGCAAGCGCCGCGGCCTGGATCTGCCCGTTGGACAGCAGCTCGAGCTCGTTGGCAGACGATGTGTCCAACACCGTCACCTCGACCGTGCCCGTACGCTCATCGGCTTCATCGACGGTAAAGTCGAGCGGGAACTGCCTAAAGCCGTTGCCCCACTCGAGTCCACCCTTGAGCGCGGTCGAGACAGTATCTACCGAAACGCTCTCGGAGAGGTTCGCGGTGTTCAGACGACGCATCACGCCGTAGCCAATTTGCATGCCCACGATCAGCACCAAAATGCCGATAACCACGACCATGGCAGTCTTCGCAATGGTATGGCTCACCTGCGAACCCGAAGGGTCGTCCTCGGACAGCGGGTCGATATGTTTTGCCTGGCTCGCGCGGTCCTCGCTGCGCAGCTGCGCTAGCGCCGCTTTGTCACCGCGCTTGGCCGCAGCCTCCTTCTCACGCATGCGCTCGGTGCGCTTTTTGGCGAGCGTGGGATCCAAGACGCCGGATGCATCGATTTCGGAGAATAACTCCGTCACTTCTTCCGGAGTCAAAGGGTTCTTGTCAGCCATAAACTTCCTGTCATATCAATCAGTCGAGCTCGTGCGCACGCGCACCTTCGAACTGCATTCGATAGTAACGGGCATAGGTGCCGCCACGGGCGAGAAGCTCCTCGTGCGTGCCACGCTCCACAACGCGACCATGCTCAACGGTCGCAATCTCATCGGCATGCTTAATGGTCGAAAGACGGTGGGCGATGATAATCGTGGTGCGGCCACGCGCCAGCTCTTCGAGTGACTCCTGCACCGCCTCCTCGCTCTCGTTATCCAAAGCACTCGTCGCCTCATCCAAAATAAGGATCTTGGGGTTCTTGAGAAACACACGCGCGATGGCAACGCGCTGCTTCTGTCCGCCCGAAAGACGGCTGCCGCGCTCGCCCACGACCGTGTCATAGCCCTGTGGAAGCGACTCGATAAAGGCATCGATATTGGCGCGACGGGCGGCGTCGGCGATCTCTTCCGCCGTAGCGTCCGGCTTGCCGTAGGCGATGTTCTCGCCAATCGTACCGTCAAACAGATAGACATCCTGCTGCACCAGGCCGATGGCACGACGCAGGCTCTGCTGCGTCACATCACGCACGTCCTGGCCGTCGATGCTAATAGATCCGGCAGCCACGTCATAAAAGCGCGGCAGCAACGAACAGGTCGTGGACTTGCCACCGCCCGAAGGGCCAACCAAAGCGATGGTCTGCCCGGGCTTGATGGACAGGTCCATATGGTCGATAACGGGACGCTCGTCGGCATCGCCCTCGCCCAGCTCGACATCCTCGTAGTTAAAGCACACGTCGTGATACTCCACGGCGCCGGCAGTCACCTGCAGATCCGTAGCGCCCGGCTTGTCCTGGATATCCGGCGCGGTCGAGAGCACCTCGTCCATACGCTTAAAGCCGGCGATAGCCTTCTGATACGTTTCGGCCGAATTGACGAGTGTCTCGAGCGGTGTGCAGAACAGCGAAATATAGAGTGCAAAGGTCGCCATATCGACCGCCTGCAGCTGTCCCTGGGCGACCAGCCAGCCGCCCAGCAGCACCACGATCACATAGAGCACACCCGAGAGCAGGCCATACGTCGCGGTATAGACGCCCATGGCGTGATACATGTTCTCCTTGGACGAAAGGTAGCGATCGTTAGAGGCACGGAACTTGGCGCGCTCGGTCTCCTCGTTGGCAAAGCTCTTGACTACGCGCATGCCCGCCAGCGAATCCTGCAGCTGCGCATTGATGCCACTGATCTTTTTGCGGTTGTCGCTAAAGACCTCGCGCATACGCATGTTCTGCCAAAACATGACGACCGCAAACGCCGCCGTCACCACGGCCATGGCAAGCGCCAGCACCGGAGCGATGGTAAAGAGGATCACAAACGAGCCGATAATCTCGATACCGCAGATGATGATCCACTCGGGTACGTGATGCGCCGCCTCGCAGATATCGAACAGGTCGTTGACCACGCGGCTCATCATGTCGCCCGAGCTGTTGCGGTCGAAGTACGCAAAGCTAAAGCGCTCATACTGGTCGAACAGGTCCTCGCGCATTTTGGACTCCATGCGCGCGCCCATCACGTGACCCCAATAGCTCACAAAGTAGCGGCAGGCGCAGCGGACGGCATACATCAGCACCAAGCCCACCGCGATCATGCCGAGCGCCTGCATAATGGCAGCCTGACCCTGAGTAAATAGCCCACCGGTCAAATTGCGCAGGATAATGGGGAACGCCAGGTCAATGGCGGCAAGCACCAGAGCACAAACAGTATCAGCAACAAAAAGCCCCATCTGGGGCTCGTAGTAAGAAAGAAACCTCTTCAGCATAATCACCTTACGCGGTTTTACCAAACCGCGTTTCGTCTCGACGCTACAAGTGCTCCATTTGGACAATCTGGCCTTCAATCGTCGGTCGCGTATACCCATACGCTTCTCTCCTCTTTTAGGCCACCTTGTCTCAAATGGAGCACTTTCGCTGACTTACACAAACCTGCGGGATCATCCCCGCTCGTTAAAGCTCGGCCCCGCCTAGTCGGTGCGCGATGCTGTCGCAGGCCAAGGCGCCTACGACGGTCTTGGCGTCTTCGATCTTGCCGTCGAGCACGGCGTCGATCAGCTCGTGCAGTGGCACCAGGTCCACGTTGACAAACTCGTCATCATCGGGGTTGGGCGCATCAAACTCGAGCTTGGTAGCCAAGTAGATGTGGATGATCTCATCGCAAAAACCGCAGGACGTGACAATCGACGTCAAAAAGCGAATACGACCAGCCCTAAAGCCCGTCTCCTCATGCAGTTCGCGCTTGGCGCAATCGAGCGGGTCCTCGCCTGGATCGAGCTTGCCGGCGGGAATCTCGACCGTCACGCGGTCGATGGCGGTGCGGTACTGACGCACCAGTACGATCTTGCCGCTCTCGGTCAGTGCCACAACAGCCGCCGCACCCGGATGGCGAACGATATCGCGGGCGCTGCGGCGACCGTTGGGCAGCTCAACCTCAAGACGGTGGACGTCGAGGATCTTGCCCTTCCAGGCGCACTCCTCCGAAAGAATCTTCTCGTGCAGCTCGGCATCGTGCGGGTCGTCATCGCCCAGCACCAGCGCCGGCTCGTCAGCGACCTCGCCACCAGGCTCGCCCTCGGCGTGCCCATACACGCGGCTGTCCTCTTCGACGATCTGCGCGTCCACGAGCTCTTCGTTCTTCTCGTCCATCCGTCTCATTCCTCTCGGATTTTAGGCATCCCAGGCGTCGCGGCCGCGCAGCGCACGCAGGCCGATGTCGTGACGCAGGGTCTTGCCCTCAAAATCAATCTTCTCGCAGGCCTCGTAGGCAAGGTTGCGGGCGTTCTCAAACGTATCGCCCAGCGCGGTCACGGCAAGCACACGGCCGCCGTTGGTCACGAGCCGGCCGTCCACCACGGCGGTGCCGGCATGGTACACGGTCACGTTCTCCATGGCCTCGGCGTCGGCGATGCCGGTGATGACTTTGCCCTTCTCGTAGCTGCCGGGATAGCCCGCGCTCGTCAGAACAACAGCCACGGCCCACTCGTCACGCCAGTCGAGCTCAATCTGATCAAGCTCGCAGTTGGCGCAGGCGAGCATAACCTCGACCAGGTCGTTCTTGAGGCGCGGCAGCACGACCTGCGTCTCGGGGTCGCCAAAGCGGGCGTTGAACTCCAGCACCTTGGGGCCGGCGGGGGTGAGCATAAAGCCGCCATACAGGCAGCCGCGGTAGTCGATGCCCTCGGCAGCGAGCTCGGCCACGGTCTGCTCCATGACTTTCACCATGGTGGCGTGCTCCTCGTCAGTCACGATGGGCACCGGGCTGTAGACGCCCATGCCGCCGGTGTTGGGACCAAGGTCGCCCTCAAGCGCGCGCTTGTGGTCCTGCGAAGTGGCCATGGGGCGCACGGTCTTGCCGTCGGTAAAGGCCAGCAGCGAGCACTCGGGGCCGGTCAGCATCTCCTCGATGACCACGGTATTGCCGGCATCGCCAAAGGTGCCGCCAAAACACTCGCGCACGGCCTCTTCGGCCTGCTCGAGCTCAGTCGCCACGATAACGCCCTTGCCTGCGGCCAGGCCGTCAGCCTTGACGACCAGCGGAGCGCCCTGCTCACGCACATAGGCAAGAGCCGAAGCCTCGTCGGTAAACGAGCCGTAGGCTGCCGTCGGGATACCGGCGCGCTCCATGAGCTGCTTGGAGAACAGCTTGGAGCCCTCCATCTGGGCGCCCTCGGCACCCGGGCCAAAGCAGGGAATACCCGCCGCGCGCACGGCGTCGGCCACGCCCGCCACAAGCGGAGCCTCGGGGCCAATTACCACGAGTCCGCATCCGTGGCTCTGCGCAAACGCCGCCACGGCCGCAGGATCGCAGTCGTCGAGAACAACGTTCTCGCCGCAGCTCGCGGTGCCGCCGTTACCCGGCGCGATGTAGAGCTTGCCGGCGCGCGGTGATGCTGCGAGCTTAGCTGCCAAAGCATGCTCGCGGCCGCCGCTGCCCAACAACAGGATGTCGATGGTTTGAGTGTCCGCCTTCAAGGGTGCCTCCTCTATGGATGAACGGCCCGCTCCGCGCGAGCCCTTTGCAAGCAGATATACCCCTCGGCCGCCCGTCCGGGCTGCAAAGGGGTATATCGCAATAACCAAATAGTCCCGATTACTTCCAGAATCGGTTGATGATCTGCTCGCGACCAGCGCCAACGCCAATGAACGTCACGCGGGTGTGTGCCAGATCCTCGATAAACGCCACGTAGTCCTGAGCCTCCTGCGGCAGCTCCTCAAAGCTGCGGCAGCCGGTGATATCGCACTTCCAACCAGGAAGCTCCTCGTAGATGGGCTTGGCGTGCTCAAAGCGAACCTGATGCTCGGGCACGCTCGTGTAACGCTCGCCATCGACGTCGTAGGCCACGCACACCTTGATGGTGTCAAAGGCCGAAAGCACGTCGAGCTTGGTCATGGCGATATCGGTGAGGCCGTTGACGCGCGAAGCGTAGTTGGCGATGGGGCCGTCGAACCAGCCGCAGCGACGACGACGACCGGTGGTCACGCCGTACTCGTAGCCCTCCTCGGTCAGCGTGTGACCGGCCTCGGACTCATAGGAAAGCTCGGTGGGCATGGGGCCCGAACCGACGCGGGTGATATAGGCCTTCATGACGCCCAGCACGCGGTCGACATTCTTCATACCGACGCCGGATCCGGTGATGGCACCGCCGGCGGTGCAGTTGGAGGACGTCACGTACGGATAGGTGCCGTGGTCGATGTCGAGCAGCGTCGCCTGGGCGCCCTCAAACAGCAGGTCCTTGCCCTCATCGATCATGTTGTTGAGCAGCAGGCTCGTCTCGGTGATGTAGGGACGCAGGCGCTCGGCCATCGGCAGGTACTCGTCGCAAATCTGGTCCACGGTGTAGGTGGGCAGGTTGTAGATGAGCTCGAGCTCGGGGTTCACGCGGGCGAGAGCGGTCTCCAGCTTGTCGCGGAACAGTGCCTCGTCCAGCATGTCCTGCATGCGCAGGCCGATGCGAGCCATCTTGTCCTGATAGCACGGACCGATGCCGCGCTTGGTGGTACCGATGTTCTTCTTGCCAAGCTTCTGCTCAAAGGCGCCATCCAGATCGATGTGGTACGGCATGATGACATGCGCGTTGCCGCTAATCTTGAGGTTCTTGGTGGTGATGCCGTCGGCCTCGAACATATCGATCTCCTCAAGGACAACCTTGGGGTTGACGACGCAGCCGTTACCGATCACCGACACGTGGTCGGAATACATGATGCCGGAGGGCACCTGGTGAAGGCCGTACTTCTTGCCGTTGACGACGATAGTGTGACCGGCGTTGTTGCCGCCCGAGTAGCGCACGACGGCATCGAAGTCGCCGGCGACCAGGTCGCAAATCTTACCCTTGCCCTCATCGCCCCACTGGGCACCGACCAAAACGGTTGACGGCATGTTTACTCCTTACATTCATGGCCTGTCTACGCGCCACGCCGGCACGCAGAAGCACAAAACATTCCCAGTATACCCGTGCAACGGGCGCCTGTCCTACTCCTCGGCATGTGCCCCATCAAGCTCATAGAACTTGGTGGATGCCGGCAGGAACATCAGGTCGACGTCGCCGATCGGGCCCGAACGGTTCTTGGCCACGACGATACGCGTAACGCCCTCGTCGGGTCGATCGTCGCGCGAGGCTTCGGCCTCGTCGGCGGAGCGGTCCAAGAACATGACGATATCGGCGTCCTGCTCGATGGAGCCCGATTCACGAAGGTCGGAAAGCTGCGGGCGCTTGCCGGTACGGGATTCGACCTGACGCGAGAGCTGTGACAGCGCGATGAGCGGGATCTTGAGCTCCTTGGCCATGATCTTCAGACCACGCGACATCTCCGAAACCTCGACGGTACGGCTCTCGGAGCGGCGTCCCGGTGGAGGACTCACCAGCTGCAGGTAGTCCAAAATGATGATTGCCTTCTCCTTGTTATGGAGCATGCGGCGACTCTTGGCGCGAATCTCAGTCACTGTGGTGCCGGGCGTATCGTCAATCAGAATATCGAGCTTGGACAAGGTCTGCGTAGCCTCGTTGATATTGGCCCACTGCTCGGGGCTAATGCGGCCCATGCGGAAGTCACTGATCGAGATCATGGCGTAGGCGCAAATCAGACGCTGGGCAATTTCCTTGCCCGACATCTCCAGCGAGAAGAAGCCGACGGTATAACCAGCAGCGGCAGCGTTAAGTGCCAGGTTCAGAGCGAACGACGTCTTACCCACGGCAGGACGGGCGCCGATGATGATGAGCTGGCCTTCGCGAAAACCCATGAGCATGCGGTCGAGCGACGGGAAGCCCGTGGGCACGCCCGCAGCCTGGCCACCGGCCTGACACACTTCCTCGGCCTCGTTATAGGCCTCGACCATAAACTCGGTCAGCGTCTTGTAGCTCGACTTGACCTCGCGTGCCGTGACCTTGAGCAGCTTGCTCTCGGCTAGCTCCACGACCTCTTTGGTGTCGGTGGGGGCGTTATATGCCAGCGCGTTGATCTCGTTAGTGGCGCCGATCAGCTCGCGCAGCATCGAGTCGCGGCGAACGATGGCGGCATGGTGCTGCCAGTTGACGAGCGACAGGGTCTGACCCATCAACTCCAAAATATACGCTTCGCCGCCCACGGCATCGAGCTTGTTGATGCTTCGCAGGTAATCGATCAGCGAGATGGAGTCGATGGGAATGCGGCTGTTGTACATATCGACCATCGCGGTATAGATGGTCTTATGAATGGGCCGGTAAAAGTCATCGGGCTGCAGCTCGACCTGGGCCTCTTCGACCACCTCGGGCGATAGCAGCATAGCGGCCAGCACATTGGCCTCTGCATCTTGGTTTTGGGGAAGACCCAACTTTGAGCCGCGGTCCTCAACCGTCAGCCCGGTCTCCCTATCGTCATATGCCATGAGCATCCTCATTCATATCGCTTGCGAGCATCCATAGTATCAGCCACGGTCCCAAAACGCGCCGCGCGCCGCCAATCATCACCGAACCAAACGGATGAACGGTCCTGCATATAGGACGTCGACGCAACGTTCACCATGACACCCACTCAGCGCAAAAAACAAAAGGGCGCCCCGGTTTCCCAGAGCGCCCTTCTTAGAACAAGATTGTTGCGTTGCAGCAAATGCTACTCGGCAGCAGCCTCAGTCTCGACCTCGGCGGTCTCGGCCTCGGCGACCTCAGCGGCCTCCTCGACCTCAGCCTCGGCAGCGAGCTCCTCGGCGGTAACGCCGACGAGAACGACAACCTCGGCCTTGATCTCGCGGTACAGCGAGATGGCAACGGTGTGGGCACCGGCAACCTTGATGGGCTTACCGAGCTCGACGCGCTTGCGGTCGATGTCCATACCGAGCTGAGCCTTGATGGCATCAGCGATCATAGCGGCGGTAACGGAGCCAAAGAGGATGCCCTCGTCGCCGACCTTGACGTCAACGGTGACCGTCTTGCCCTCGAAGGCAGCCTTGGTCTCGTTGGCGGTAGCCAGACGGACGGCCTCGCGCTTGGCGATGTTGTTGCGACGCTCGTCAAGCTGCTTGAGGTTGCCCTTGGTGGCGGCAACAGCGAGCTTCTTGGGGAACAGGAAGTTCTCAGCGTAACCCTGAGCGACCTCTACGACGTCACCCTCGCCGCCCTTGCCCTTGATCTCATCGAGAAGAATAACCTTCATGATGCGTCTCCCTTCTTAGCCGCGGTCGCGGTTGCCACGAGAGGAAACCACGGGGACGGTGTACGGCAGGAGAGCCATCTCGCGGGCGCGCTTGATGGCGTTGGCGATGTCATGCTGATGCTGCGTGCAAGCGCCAGTGACGCGACGGGGCTTGATCTTGCCACGGTCGGTCATGTACTTACGGAGAAGCTGAGTGTCCTTATAGTCGATGAACTCAGTGTTCTCCTTGCAGAACTGGCAGTACTTACGACGCGGCTGACGTGCAGAAAAATCATTAGCCATGTCAAAATACCTTTCATTTGGCAACTTCGGCGAACCGAAGCCGCCTCTCACTCAAAAATAGGTGAACAACCCTTAGAACGGGATGTCCTCATCGTAGACGTCGACCGCGGGCGGCGTGGCCACCGGTGCGGCAGGACGTGCTGCGGGCGCGGGGGCTGCGGGGGCGTAGCCGCCCTGATCGTAGCCACCCTGGCCACCACGGGAGCTCATAAACTCGATCTCATCGACGATGACCTCAAGCTTGCTCCGGCGCTGGCCGTCGCGCTCCCAAGAGCTGTAGCGCAGCTTGCCCTCGATCGCGACCTTGTTTCCCTTTGCCAGGAAACGGCTCACGGCCTCGGCGCGGGTGCCGAACATGGTGCAGTCGACAAAGTTGGGATAGTCCTCCCACTCGCCAGTCTGCGCGTTGCGGCGACGATCGTTCACGGCGACGCCAAAGGACAGAACCTGGGTTCCGCCGGCGGTGGCGCGCAGCTCGGGATCGCGGGTGAGGTTACCGGTGATGTTCACTCGATTGATGCTCATAACTCACTACTTCCTCTTGGGGCACAAGCCCAGTCCAAAACGACAGTCTTACTCCTGGTCGTCGCGACGGACGATCATGTGGCGGACCACAGCGTCGGTGATGCGCAGGACGCGATCAAGCTCGGCGATCTGGGTAGGATCTGCGTGGAAGTTGATGAGGGTGTAGTCACCATCGGTGAGGTCGTTGATCTCGTAGGCGAGCTTGCGCTTGCCCCACTCGTCAACGGAGTCGACCTTGCCAGCGCCCTCAGCGATCGTGGTATCGATACGCTTCATAACAGCGAGACGAGTCTCGGGGTCGAGCGACGGGTCAACAAAGAACAGCAGTTCATAAGCCTTCATATTGTCACCTCCTCTGGGCAAATGTGGCTTCAGGTCGTGAAGGTGCGCCTGAAGCAGGAAAAGACTTGGTAATAATATCTTTCAACCTCCTAGGCTGCAATAATTTGCAGCTACAACCTCATGACCTCCACATATGCCCATGCTCGCATCACGTTTCATGCGCATTCCAACCAAATGCTGACCAAAAGCTTGACAGATCTGTGGACAAGATACGGGGCCGCGGGGACAAGCTGAGCCAAGCCACAGGTCAACGGACACAAGGCTGTGGTCGCAAAATGCATACCAGTGGTCCACAGCACCACCCAAAGATTTTTTAATTCATTGCCAAGTCGCTTATGAATACCCCTTTTGAACAATTGAGTTGATCAACCACGCTGGTCGGAAGCCGTTTTTTGGCACCTCAAACCCCACTGCAACGCCAAGCGCGGCCAAGCGTTTTAAAAAATGCCAACTTTTCTGTTTGCACTTTGCGATTCCTCGTGTATACTGACTTTCGCATTTAACGGAGAGTTGTCCGAGCGGCCGAAGGAGCACGATTGGAAATCGTGTAGGCGTCAAAAGCGTCTCCAGGGTTCAAATCCCTGACTCTCCGCCAGTTAATTCCAAAGCAGGCCTTAGAGCCTGCTTTGTTTTTACCCCACGCGGAGGGGTGGCAGAGTGGTTGAATGCGGCGGTCTCGAAAACCGTTTGGCCTGTATAAGGTCACGAGGGTTCGAATCCCTCCTCCTCCGCCATTAGATGGTATGAGCCCCAGCAATGGGGCTTTTTTCTTTTTGGGCACATTTCAATAACGCGCAGGAGGAGGGATTCGAACCCGCCAGGGCGCGGAGCGTAAAGAAAACGCGCCCGTGGCGCGTTTTTAGCGCAGCGCGGTCGGCGCAAGCCGACCGGATAAATTTTGAGCGGAGCTCAAAATTTGGACATCCCTCCTATTCGACCACGCCCCCATCGCGTTCAGCATCAACCCGGATCCCCTAACATGGAACCTATGACCGTACCCAGTCCCGACCGTTTGCCGAGCAATAGGGTCGCAATCGGCGCCGAACATGTACTATGTACGGGCATTGTCTAAACCCGTAACTCAAAGGACCCCATCTTGCCCGTTGCCGCCGCTATGATCGTTACCGCACACGCCTCGGATGCCATGGTTGCCATCCCGTTTTGGCTCGAGATGTTCGCCGTCGTCGCGGCATCGATCTCGGGCGTGTTGGTCGCACGCGAGCACAAACTCGACCTGGTGGGCGCCGTCGCGCTCGCCGTGGTCTGTGGACTGGGCGGCGGTCTTTTGCGCGATATGACGCTGCAGGTGGGCAACGTCTACATCCTCAACCAACCGATGGCGCTCCCGCTCTCCATCGCCACCGCGGCCATCATCTACATCTTCCCGGCAATCGTCGACAAGCCCGAAAAGCTCATTCCCCTGCTCGATATCATCTCGGTGGGTATTTATGCGGCAACCGGCGCAGACAAGGCGCTGGTCTACGGCTTTGCGCCGGCGGTGTGCATCATGATGGGCTTTTTTACCGCGGTGGGCGGCGGCATGCTGCGAGATGGTTTTATGGGTGTGGTGCCGGGTATCTTCCAGCGCACCAACTTCTATGCCATCGCGGCCATCGCCGGATCGGCAAGCTATGTTTGCCTTGTCATGAGCGGCTTGGTCAGCAATGTCGTCGCACTGGTCGTTTGCGTCGTGGTGACCATGGGACTACGCTGGCTGTCGCTGCGCTTTGATATCAAAAGCCCCACCGAGGATGACATCGCACGCTTTTTGCACCGCAAAAAGTAGGTGTCGCGGGCTCATCCTTCGAAATGCAACCGAGAGGTTCTTTTAGAGCGCCCACGCGTTGGGTACCCTGTTAGGTGCATGTCGAGCATCTGACGAAGGATTCACTATGCCCTGTAATCAATTCCCGTCGACCCAGCGCCGTAAAGCGTGGGGCCGCATCACGATCTTATTCGCGCTCATCGCTCTAGCGGTCACCGCGCTTCCCACGGCGTCGTTCGCCGGCACGGACACCGCAGGAAACGTACTTGCGACCGACAATGACGTCGATCCGTCTGGCGTCGAGGGTGACCTGTACTGGGCCGGCCAGGCCCTCAACTTAGACGATGCGTCCATTGACCGCGATATCATCGCCGCGGGCGATACCCTCTCTATCCGCGACTGCACGGTGGGCGGCGCCGTCCGCTTGGCGGCACGCACTATCGATATCGCCAAGACCACGGTTGATGGCAGCGTCACGGTCGTCGGTCAGCACGTTGTGCTCAATTCCGACAGCACCGCCAACTGTTTTTACGCGATAGGCGAGACGGTTGCCCTGCGCGGCTCTACCAAGTCGGCAGCGCTTGCGGGCGACACGGTGACCATCGATGGCACCGTCGAGGGCGATGTCGAGGTTTGGGCCGACAAGCTCATCCTGGGCAAGAACGCCCACATCACCGGCACCGTGAACGCGCACGTCTCCGAGGACCCCGAGCGTGCCGCGGGAGCCGAGGTCGGTGCGCTCAAGATCGACCGTACCGAGAACGAAGATGCTTCCACCGTTAACGATGTCATCGGCGGCATCGTCGCCGCGGCACTCTCGACCTGCTTTGTCGCCCTGCTGCTCGAGCTCGTCTTTCCGCGCGCGACCGCCAGCGCCGCCGGCATGCTCCACCAGCGCCCCATGCCCCTGTGGGTGAGCGGTCTTCTGAGCACGATTGCTATCGTTCCCGCCGTCCTACTGCTGATTATCTCCATCGCTGGTCTGTCGCTTGCCGGAACCCTCTTGTGCGGCGTTATCGGCATTGCGTTGGTGTCGAGTGCCTTTGCGGGGTGCGCGATCGCCCGCATGGTCGGACACAGCCAGAACCGTTACGCCATGGCGGCCGTAGGTGGCATCGCCGCGGGCGCGCTTACGGCAATCCCCCTCGTAGGCGACTTCATCAGCGGCGCGGCCTTCGTCTTTACACTCGGCTACATCATCCAAATCATCTGGCGCAACGCCCACCTCAAACCGCAGCAGCCGGCTAACACGCCAGGACTCCCCACCGCTTAGCCGCCAACCACCACAAAGGGACCAGGCACCTTTGTGGTGGCGCAGACTAACTCAATCCCTGTGCACCAAAAAGGGCGCCGACCATCGCGGTCGGCGCCCTTTCTTGTTAGACGCTATAAAGCCCAGCGCTTATTTGTTGACCTGGCCGGCGCGAACGGCAGCCTTCTTGCGGTCGGTGGCGTTGAGCAGACGCTTGCGCAGGCGGATGTTCTTGGGAGTAATCTCGACCAGCTCGTCGTCGGCGATGTACTCCAGCGCTTCCTCCAGCGAGAAGGTGCGGGGCGGCACCAGCTGGACGGAAATATCGGAGGTCGAGGAACGCTGGTTGCCCAGGTTCTTGGTACGCGCAATGTTGACGACCATGTCGCCAGCCTTGCTGCGCTCGCCCACGATCATGCCCTCATAGCACTCGGTGCCCGGCTCAACAAACAGCTGGCCGCGCTCCTGCAGCGTACCCAGAGCATAGGCAACGGCCTTCTCGGTGGTCATGGAGATCATGGCGCCGTTCTGACGGTTACCGATCTCGCCGGCGTAAGGACCATACTCCAGGAAGGTGTGGTAGAACACGCCCTCGCCGTGGGTGACGTTCATGATGCGGTTCTTAAGGCCCATGATGCCGCGGGTCGGGATCTTAAACTCGAGGTGCGTCACGATGCCCGAGGTATCCATGCTCGTCATGATGCCGCCGGAGGTGCCGAAGACCTCAACGACCTTGCCCGAGTACTCGTCCGGGCACTCGACGACGGCCTGCTCGACAGGCTCCATCTTGTTGCCGTTCTCGTCCTTCTTAAACAGAACGCGGGGACGGCCGACCTGGAACTCAAAGCCCTCGCGGCGCATGGACTCCATCAGAACAGACAGGTGCAGAATGCCGCGGCCCGAGACCTCGACGCCGCTCTTGTCCTCGAGCTCCTCGATCTTCATGGTCACGTTGTTCTCGGCCTCGTTGAACAGGCGCTCCTTAAGCTGACGGGCGCCCACGATGTCGCCGTCACGGCCGACGAGCGGGGAGGTCGAAGCCTCAAAGACGATGGACAGGGTCGGCGGGTCGATCTCGATGGGCTCGAGCTCGACAGGGTTCTCGGGATCGGTGTAGACATCGCCGATATCGGTGCGGTCGATACCCACGACAGCGGCGATGTCGCCGGCGCCGACTTCCTGGCACTCGGTACGGCCCAGGTAGTCGAAGGTAAAGAGCTGCTTGACGGTGGCGGTAGCGCTGGAGCCGTCGTTCTTGACAACCAGGATCTGGTCGCCCTGGTGGATGGCGCCAGAGTACACGCGGCCGATACCGATGCGGCCGACGAAGTTGGAGTGGTCGATGGTCACGCACTGCATGGCCAGCGGGGCGTTCTCGTCAACCTCGGGCGCGGGCATGTCGTCGATGATCATATCAAGCAGCGGGTACATGTCCATGTTGCCGTCGTTGGGGTCAAGACGGGCAAAGCCGTTCATGGCGCTGGCGTAGACCACGTGCTCCATGGCGAACTCAAGCTGGTCGTCGGTGGCGCCCAGGTCGGCCATGAGGTCCAGGCAGTCGTTATAGGCCTTCTCGGGGTTGGCACCCGGACGATCGATCTTGTTGATGACGATCATGATCTTAAGGCCGGTGTCGATAGCGTGACGCAGCACGAAGCGGGTCTGGGGCATGGGGCCCTCAAAAGCGTCGACCAGCAGCAGGGCGCCGTCGGCCATGCGCAGCACGCGCTCGACCTCGCCACCGAAGTCGGCGTGGCCCGGGGTGTCGATGACGTTGATCTTGACGTCCTTATACTCGATAGAGATGTTCTTGGCGAGAATCGTGATGCCGCGCTCGCGCTCCTGGTCGTTAGAATCCAAGACGCGGTCCTCGACCTGCTGGTTGGCACGGAAGGCATCCGTGGCACGCAGGAGCTTGTCGACCATCGTCGTCTTGCCGTGGTCGACGTGGGCGATGATGGCGATGTTCCTCAGATTGTCTACGCGCATGTAGTTCCCCTATCTTCTATCCATATACAAACGGCACGCGTATGCGGCCCGCCCAGCGATACAACGCTCAGCGGGAATATTGAGCCTTTTACCGAAAACTCGTTTATTTTAGCGATTTTAGATGAGAGGGGTTTCCTCACCTGCAGGTTCAGGGTCGCTCCACATAAAACCATCGCCGGCGCCCATGCCCTCATACAGCACATATGCCGAAAAACCACTCTCGAGCGTGGTTTCGAAGAAGCTCACGAGCAGAGCATCGTGATAGCCGCCGTCAATCTCGACGCAGCCAGTGTAGCCGATGGCATAGCGAGCGATACGGCCCAGGCCCTCGTCCTTAAGACCCATCTTGTGCTCGGAGATAAAGTTGGTGGCCGCCTCGAGGCACGCCTCTTCGCCATCCTCATCGAGCGCCGCCAGATAACGGTTGGAAGCGGCGTCCTCAATTGCCACGACCACGCCAGGGTTTTCACCGGCGGCAAGGTCGTCCAAGAACGCGCCGATCAGATCGCACACCATGGCGTCGAGCTCGGCGGAGACGTTACCGGCGTCCTGCATATCCTGTGCCATCTTTAGACCTTCCCATCGAGTCTGGCGTCGTTACAGTTCTTGTGCCTCAGCAGCGATCTTAGTGGCAGCGTCGCGGGCGCGCATCATATCCATCGCGCGCTTGTCGAGTACCTTGATCTGACTGGTCAGCATTACCGCATCGACCACGCCCCAGATCACCAGGCCCGTAGAGATCGAAAACCCAAGCGCACCAACTGTACCACGAAGGCGCGAGCAGATTGCCGCAACAAGGGCGGAGATGACAACCATCTTGATAAACGAGCCGCGACGCTCGCGAAGCGTGCGGGCCTGCGTCACATAGGCAATGCGAGCCGCCTCAGAAGCCTCCGAGCGCATCTGGGCCTCGCGCGCAATGGCCGCCGCCTCAGCCGACATACCGCCGGCCATCAGCGAACGCTCCGCAGCCTGGCCGCCCCACATTTAGAAGTCATCGGGGGAGAGCGTATGGACGAACTCGTCGAACTTCTCGAACTCCCGCTCGTCGTCAACTTCCTCGGCATGGGCAGAAACGGTGCCCAGGCGATTCATGATGTCGTCCTCCACAAACATGGGGGCATTGCTGCGCACGGCAAGGGCAATGGCATCACTGGGACGCGCATCGATCTTATGCTCGTTGCCATCGGCCAACACGACAACCGTCGCGTAAAACACGGGCGGCTCGGCGCGAACGATTTCGATGCGTTCGAGCTTGGCACCCAGGGCGCCAACAGTATCGAGCAACAGGTCATGGGTAATCGGGCGCTCGGCGCGGCCGCTATCGATGCCGCGGCTGATGGCAGCGGCTTCAAACGAACCAGTTTGAATGGAAAGGGAACGCAGTGGCGCGGGCGAGTCCGATTTGCTGCAGCGCTCGCGAAGCACGATAAGCGATGGCACGGGACCGGCGGCCATGACGATGGTCTCTATGTCGACACGAACCATGGAACACCTCCGGTACGTAGCGGTTAACACGCGGCAAGGTCGCCGCATTGAATAGCTATACTACCCAATCTTTCGCACAGCACACAAAACCAAAATGAGATTTATCGCAGACAAGAAAAAAGCCCCGAGGCAATGCCCCAGGGCTCTTCACAGTTTTGATGGTGGACCTGACAAGATTCGAACTTGTGACCTCCCGGTTATCAGCCGGACGCTCTAACCAACTGAGCTACAGGTCCATCATGGTGGAGGTTAGGGGGATCGAACCCCTGACCTCAGGCTTGCAAAGCCCGCGCTCTCCCAGCTGAGCTAAACCCCCACGGAGACAGTAATAAACACCCCAGCGGCGACTCGGCTCTCGCTGGGGTGTTTATTGCGAAAGAAAGTGGTGGACCTGACAAGATTCGAACTTGTGACCTCCCGGTTATCAGCCGGACGCTCTAACCAACTGAGCTACAGGTCCATCGCGCAAGGGATATATTAGACGAGTCGTTACGCGCGCGTCAACAACTTTTTTGAAAATCTTTGGGGAGGTGTCTGCCCCGGCCGCGCGGCGGCATGCGAAGTCGCCTGCTCGGACAGTCCTGCTCGCACGGAGAGCACATTAAGTGCTCTCCGGCTCGTGCGGAACTCACGATCGACTTCACATGTCGCCGTGCGGCCGGGGCGAACACGAGTCCCAAGGTTTTCAAATCAGAACCACCCTTAAAAAGGGTGGTTTGCTCTTAGGGTATAACCCACGGGCCCCGGGCTCGCGTCTAAAGGCGCGGGCCCGGACTTCGTCCAGGCCTAGTGCATCTTGACCCGTGGCGCGCCGG
>NZ_JAWHPN010000005.1:0-106249 GCF_032584215.1 Collinsella aerofaciens
TACCCGATCGGAGCATAGTTCCGTTAGCGCAGTTGGTGAAAGTACGTTAGCGGGGTCGGCGAAAGCGCATTAGCGCATTCGGCGAGATACGTTTGCGAAAGTGGTCATTTTTAGATTAGCGCTAACAGAGGACAGGACCGTGGTGGACGGCAGGAGGGCCTGCACCCACGAGAGGCTGAGGCGGGCGCGCTCGTCGCTGTCGTCGCTGGTGTCGGCGGGGACGCTGTTCACCTACCTCGACCCCGCCCTGGCCAAGGCCGGCCCGCTGCCGTCGACCAACAACATGATCGAGGGAGGGGTGAACTCGCAGCTGAGGGGCGTCCTGCGCAACCACCGGGGGCTGACGTCGGTCAAGCGCGTGAAGGCGGTGTTCTGGTGGTGCCACGCGCACTCGGGGGACGCGAGGACGGCGCGCGAGAAGCTCGCCACGATGCCGACCGACGCGGACATCGACTTCCTGTTCAGCGTCTACTCCGCCTCGCCGTCGCGCGAGGACGGAGGGCCGGAGTGGGGAGACAGGGCCGTGTGGGAGGACCTCCACCACAGGGACCCGTACCCGTTCTGGCTGGATTAATGGATGGAAACGGGTGTTCTATCGGGACACACATTTTGTCCTATAAGCCCCAACGGATCAATAAGAAAAGAGGGGGGCTGTCCCGCGTTGATGGGACAGCCCCTCTGGCATCGGTGTGTGCGATACAGCTCGTTAGAAACCCTGGCCGTAGCCCTGGCCTTGGCCCTGCTGGCCTAGCAGCTCCTCCAGGTACTGGCGCAGCTGCTCGTCGGTAATACCGCCGTTGCCGGTGTCGGTCGAACTGTCGTCCTGCTGCTGGTTCTGCAGCTCCTCGTCAGAGCCCAGCTCGACGGTGACCTTCTTCTCGTCCTTGCCGCGCATAAGCGTGATCTCGACCTTCTCGCCCACCTCGTGGCTGCGCAGTGCGATGATCAGGCCATCGGCGCTCGTGATCTCGTCGTCGCCCAGCTTGGTGATGACGTCGCCCTCCTGAATTCCGGCCTTAGCAGCAGGACCATCCTCAACGACGCTCGCCACATACGCGCCGCTATCGGTGCTCAGCTTGTTGGTACGGGCGTTGAGCGCGTTGACGCTCGAAAGCGTAGCGCCCATGTACGGATGCACCGGCGTCTTGCCGTCGATGATCTGGTCGGCAATGTTCTTGGCATAGTTGACCGGAATGGCAAAACCCACGCCCGAGCTGGAGCCCGAATAGCTCTCGATGAGCGAGTTGATACCCACGAGCTCGCCATTGTCGTTGACGAGCGCGCCGCCGGAGTTGCCTGGGTTGATGGCGGCATCGGTCTGAATCATGTTGGCATAGATGGTGTTACCGCTGGTAGAGCTCATGGCCGTGGAGCGATACAGCGCCGACACAATGCCCGTAGAGACAGACTGTTCGTTACCGAACGGCGAACCGATTGCCATGACCCACTCGCCCACGTTGAGCTTGGAGGAATCACCAATCTCGATCGGGGTGAGCTTGGAGGCGTCAGCATCCTTGAGCTTAATGACGGCCAGGTCGCTCGAGGCATCGTTGCCCACGAACTCGGCCTCGTAGGTGGTGCCGTCGTCCATGGTAACCACGTACTGGTCATAGCCATCGACCACGTGGTTGTTGGTGAGAATATGGCCCTCGGTATCGAGCACCACGCCCGAACCGACGCTGCCTGAGTTATCCGACTCGTCGGCAGACTGCGAAAGCGAGCCATTCTGGCTACCGCTCGAAGTGGCAGTGATGGAAACGACGGAGGGCAGTGCCTTGGCGGAGACGGCCTCGGCCAGCGTAGTGTCCTCGGAGTCGATGGTGATCTTTTGCGTCGATGAACCCGAAGCACCCGCCGTCACGGCATTCTTGCCGCCACCGATATCGAGCGTGCCGCTCATAATGAGCGCGATGACCAGCAGAGCGCCGCAGGCACAGCCGGCAAGCGCCGTAATAAAGATCGGCAGCTTTTTGGTCTTGGTCTTGACCACCGTGTGCTTGTTCACGACCTGCGCACCGCCCAGCGGCTTGCCGGTCTGTGTGTCGTAGGCCTGCACGTAGGGAATGTTGCCGTCGGCAGGCGTCGACTCCACCTGCACACGCGGCTGCTGCTGGGTCTCGCCAGCGCTGCCCGCATCCTGGGGACGCTGGGAATCGTTCTCGCTCATGGCTGCGATCCTTTCGTCTAATAACCAAAGGCCCGCCAAACATGTGGCGGGCCATCATTGTTCACGTTGAGTTGTACCCCAATATGCGGGCGCAAGTGTATGAGAACGCAATCTTTTAGGAAGGCTTAAGTTCTGCCGCAGACCCGAAAGGAATCCGTACCTGCGTCAAAACCACCACAAAAGTGCCTGTCCCCTTTGTGGTGGAAAGCTAGTGCTTAAACAGATAGCCCACGCCGCGGACGGTGGTGATGTGCGCCGCGATCTGCGGACCCACCTTGGAGCGGATGCGTCGAATGTGCACGTCGACGGTGCGCGTGCCGCCGCAGTACTCAAAGCCCCACACGCGGTGCAGCAGCACCTCGCGGCTGTAGGCGCGGTTGGGGTGCGTCGCCAAAAAGCTCAGCAGCGAGTACTCCATCAGCGTCAGGTCGATGGGCTCATCATCGAGCGTCACCTGGTAGGTGGCCAGGTTAATCTCGAGGTTATCGATGTTGAGTACATCGTCGGCGGTGACGGTCTCCTCCTCGCCCATCAGGCGCTGCGCACGAGCCTTGAGCTCGTTGGGCGTCGCCGTGGGGCACACAAAGTCGGCATGCGCGTGATTCGGCAGGCGCAGGGTGCCAAGGGCCTCATCGTCGACGATCACCAGCATGGGGACGCCGCCACGATCGTCAAGCCACTTGGCAATCTGATCGATGCGGTCGCTGCGGATGCCATCGGAATCGAGGATCAGCAGGTCAAAGTCGTGCGCCGCTGTCGGCGAATCGGGGGTGGCCAGGCTCACCTCGACACCCAGGGTGGTCGTCAAGCTGCGGGCAAACTCGTGGAAGCGCGTCGTGCGCGCCATGAACAGGGCACTCTTTTCGGACATATCGGCCTCCAAAGAAATGAGCTCAATCGTACTGGAACAAGCCAGCGCGATTAGGAGTTCGCCAGGTAGTGCTTGATCTCCCACTCGGTGATCGTAGACTCAAACTTATGCCACTCGTTGCGCTTCTTTTTGAGGAAGAAGCTGTGGATGTGCTCGCCGAGGGCATCCTTCATAAACTGCGAGTCCTCAAACACGTCGAGCGCCTCTTTGAGCGAGCGCGGCAGCGGCGTGTAGCCGGCCTCGAGCATCTGACGGTCGGTAAGCTTGAGCGTCTCGGCCGTTGCCTCGGGCGGGAGTTCTAGCTTGCGCTCGATGCCGTCGAGACCAGCCGCCAGCGTGACGGCGTTGACCAGGTACGGGTTGGCCATGGGGTCGGGACTGCGCAGCTCGATGCGCGTGGACAGCTGCTTGCCAGGCTTGTAGACCGGAATGCGGACCATGCTCGCGCGGTTGCGCAGGCCCCACGTGGCGTACTGCGGTACGGAGTCGCCACCCGTGGTGATGCGCTTGTACGAGTTGACCGTGGGGTTGGTGATGGCGCTGATCTCGCGCGCGTGCGCCAGGATACCGGCCATGTAGTGTTTGGCGATGTCGGAGAGATGGTACTTCTCGTCGTCCTCGCCCCAAAAGACGTTGTTGCCGTCGTGGTCGAATAGCGACTGGCACAGAAACATAGCACTGCCGTCCTCGCCTGCCAACGGCTTGGGCATAAAGGAGGCGTGGCAACCGCTCTCGTAGGCCTGCTGCTTAATGATGAGTTTGGCCGTGGTGATGGCGTCGGACATGCTCAGGGCCTCGGCGTGGCGCAGGCTCATGCCGTGCTGCGAGCGGCCGGCGGCATGGAAGGTGTACTCCACGGGCACGGACATCTTCTCGAGCGTGAGGACCGTGTTGCGGCGCAGGTCGCGGGCGGCATCGCTCACCGAAAGATCGAAGTAGCCCACGTTGTCGAGCGGCTCGGGGGTGTGCTCGTCGGGAAAGTAGTAATACTCCAGCTCGGCGCCCACGTTGAGCAGATAGCCGGCCTTTTCGGCCTTGCGGAACATGCGGCGCAGGGCATCGCGCGGATCGCCGGCGAAGGGCTTGCGGTCGGGGGTGCACACGTCGCAGAACACGCGGGCGACGCCGTTGTGGCTCGGGCGCCACGGCAGAATCTGGAAGGTCGAAGCATCGGGGAATGCGAGCATGTCGGCTTCCTCGGGCGTAGCAAAGCCCTCGATGGCGGAGCCGTCAAAGCCAATACCCTCCTCAAAAGCGACCTCGAGGTCCTCGGGGCTAATGGCAAAGTTCTTGAGGCGGCCGAGAATGTCGACAAACCACAGACGCACAAAGCGGATGTCACGCTGCTCTACGGAGCGGAGTACGTAATCGATGTTCTGCTGGTTCATGTCGCTCCCCTTTCTTTCGGGCGGGTTTCGACTGGTCTATATCGCAGATACTATCGCAGAAAAATGTTTCCGCAGGGTTAAAGCGTATCAAGCGCTCAAAAAACGTGCGCGAACAGGCGGTTGCGAACGAGTGGTTAGCGTTCAGATTCGGAGACAATTTGTCTACAGGCCCGTTCCAGCGTAGGGAACTCCATCGTCACTGCATCCCAAACAACCGAGCGGTCGACATTGCCGTAATCATGCGCAAGATAATTTCTCATGCCGATAATTCCACGCCACTCAATTTCGGGATGAAGCCGCTGCGAGCGTTCCGACAACTTGCCCGCTTCTTCCGTTACCCTAAGCGCGCACATCAAAAGGGAGTCCGCCAACGCCCTCGTCCGCACGTCATTCGCATGCAGAAACTGGTCCTCGGTGATATCAAAAGCCTTGATGCGCTCGTTCGTTTCAGAGATGGCTTCCAAAACCTCTTGAGCGCGGAGGCCGTCTGACTTACGCGCGATCATAAAGGATCACTCCTTCGCGCTCGATCGCCGCGGCAAGATCGTCATCAAGATGATCACTCGAGACGAGGTCAACCTGCCTCCCGGTTCCTTTGCGCACCGCCTCACCAAACGCCGACAACGCGAAAAGACCAAAGCCCCGCTCGCGATCGACTTCGAGACGCAAGTCAATATC
Organism: Collinsella aerofaciens; assembly: GCF_032584215.1. Taxonomy (GTDB): domain Bacteria; phylum Actinomycetota; class Coriobacteriia; order Coriobacteriales; family Coriobacteriaceae; genus Collinsella. Next base: position 5,105 of record NZ_JAWHPN010000005.1, read on the forward strand.
ACTATCGGCATGCGCCTCGCCCCGGGCATACGAACCAAAAAGGATCACGGTCTTGATGGCGGGAATCGAGCTGGCTGCCTCGCGAACGGCGGACTCAATCTGGGCAGTATCCAAAATACCCGTCGCGGCGCTTTCGCTCGCAGAGCTTTTACCAAGTGAAGGAACAAACGGCAGAGAGCGCTCGCGCAGCATCTGCCTCATAAACATATTGACCGCAACAGACGAAGTCATGCCAAGCTCTTCGCACAGCTCGGCAAATGAGTCTTTAATTGACGAGTCCACTCGCACACTCAGCACAGACGCAGCCATGGATACCTCCTGTATGACATTGTCTATATATTATCACACAGACTAGCGCGAGGTTGATGCGCGGTGTTCGATGTGGCCGGGGATCTCGATGCGTTTGGGCGCCAGCTTTGCGGCCTCGCCCACGGTGGTGGTAACGACGTCGATGCGCTCGGAAAGGCGCTCGACTACGCGCTCGGCAATGGTGAGGGTGTCCTGCGCGGCCGTGGTGACGCCGCCAAAGAGCACATGGTTCCAGGGGTAGTCGTCAAACGTCGCGATCTTGAGCCCCGCCGGCAGCGAGGGACCAAGCTGCGCCAGCGCCTCGGTCAGACGCAGGAAAACCAGGCCGTTGACGGCGATAAGGCCGAGCCTTTTGCCCGCGTAGTTGCGGATGGTCTTGTCCAAACGGCCAACGCCCGTGGCGCCACCGTCGGCCAGGGTGACGACCTCGCCCGCAAGGCCGCGGCGCGAAAGCTCGTCGGCAAAGGCCTCGGCGCGCTCTCGACGCACGGGGCTATCGTCGCTTGCCTCGGTGAGCAGGCACAGACGCTCGCTGCCCGCAGCTGCCAAGGCGTCTACCAAGCCGGCGACCAGCTCACGGTTGTTAGATGTCACCAGGTCAACACCGCCGTCGGCAACGTCGCGGTCGAGCAGCACGACGGGCAGACGTCCCGCTGCCGCGGCGATCGCCTCGTCATTGCCTCCGCAGGTGTTGACGACCAGGCCGTCCACGCCGGCATCGATAAGTCTGGTGAGCGACTCCGCTTCCTTAGCGGGGTCGTTGCCGCTAATGGCCGTCATGAGCGAGCAGCCGCGCGCCGCGGCGCTGGCGGAAAGGCCCTCGAGCATGGCGCTCGAGAACGGGTTGGCGATGTCAGCCAGAATCACACCGATGAGGTTCGTACGCGAGCTGCGCAGATTGCGCGCGGCGGCACGTGGGCGATAGCCGGTGCGCTCGATAACTGCCGCGATGCGAGCACGGGTCTCCTCGGTCATTTGCCCGGGGCGGTTGTTGAGATAGCGCGAGACCGTGGCCGGGCTCACGCCCGCCTCGGCGGCAATGTCCTTGATTCTCATCTGCGCCATAGCGCACCCCGTTTCCCAATGTCGGCAGTCTGAGCCATTTTAGGCATTTTTTAAAAATCTCGGTTGCAAAACGCTGTAGGTGAGTATACTACAACTCGAAACGAAACCGATTTCGTAAACCGATTTCGGCGAGCGTTGGCACGCAGGTGCAAAGACGCACCCTACCGTCTTGGCACCTGCGTGCCAACGCCATATCAAAGGTGTACGCACGAGTAAAAGGAGCTGCGCGACCATGGGTAAAACGGTTCTTACCTTCGGCGAGATCATGATGAGACTCTCACCCAAAGACCACCTGCGTATTGAGCAGGCAACCGAGTTTGACGTCCGCTACGGCGGCGCCGAGGCCAACACTGCGCTTTCCCTGGCCTACCAGGGCGACAAGGCCGCTTACGTCTCCGTTGTCCCGGCCAACCGTCTGGGCGAGTGCGCCCTGCGTTCGCTGAAGGCCTACGACGTCGACACCACGCGCGTCGTGCGTCAGGGCGACCGCCTTGGCTCCTATGTGTTTGAGGTCGGCGCCTCGCAGCGCGGTAACGGTTGCGTCTACGACCGCAAGTACTCTGCCATCAACATGGCCAAGCGCGACGTCTTTAACTGGGACGAGATCCTCAAGGGCATCGATGTCTTCTATTTCTCCGGCGTGACCCCCGCCGTCTCCGATGAGATGGCTGCCGCCTGCAAGGATGCCCTCACCGCCTGCCGCGCCAAGGGCATCACGACCGTGTGCGACGTGAACTATCGCGGCAAGATGTGGTCGCCCGAGAAGTCGCAGGCCACCATGAAGGAGCTCCTGCCGCTCGTCGACATCTGCATCGCCAACGACGAGGACGCGCCTGCTGGCCTCGGCATGACCTGCGTCTCCGGCTCCCTTGCCCACGGCATCGAGGAGCGCGACACCTACGTCGAGATGGCCCGTCAGATTTGCGCCGAGTACGGCTGCAAGAAGGTCGCTTCGGTCGTCCGCAACATCTCCTGCGTCGAGCGCTCCATCTGGATGGGCATGCTCTATGACGCCGAGAGCGGCGAGCACTGGTTCTCCCCTGCTCACGATGTGCACGTGCTTGAGGGTGTTGCCGCCGGCGACGCTTTCAACGCCGGCCTCGTCCATGCCCTCATCAACGACTTTGACCCGCAGGACGCTGTCAACTATGCGATTGCAGCCTCGATCCTCAAGCTCACCATCAAGGGCGATTCCAACTTGGTGACCGCAGGCGAGATCGCATCCGTGGCATCTGCCGCCGACGGTGGCACCCGCGTCGCGCGCTAGTCCGTCTCCATTCCGCGGGCCGCAGCTTTCCAATCCCATACCCCTGCGGCCCGCTCCCCGATTCCTCCGGCCGGGCAAAACCACCAGTCCCATTCCGGTTTTGTCTGGCATTCCCTACATGACTGGTCGAGCAGCCGGTTTTGGAATTGCTTGAACCCCAAGCAGTGCCTCCGATAACCAATCCAAAATCGGCTCCTGACCAGCACATTTGGTAATCACGCGCCCATGCGCGCTACACATCGAAAGGAACATCATGTTCGATCAGTTCTACACCACGCTTGAGTCCCTGGGCATCGTACCGGTCGTTGTGCTCGACAAGGTCGAGGACGCCGCCCCGCTCGCCCACGCTCTTATGGCAGCTGGCATGAAGTCCGCCGAGGTCACCTTCCGCACCGCCTGCGCCGCCGAGTGCATCGCCGCTATGGCCGAGGCCGAGCCCGAGATGTGCGTTGGCGCCGGCACTGTCCTGACCGTCGAGCAGGTTGAGCAGGCCCGCGCCGCCGGTGCCAAGTTCATCGTCTCCCCGGGTTACAACGAGGACGTCGTGAAGCATTGCATCGACATCGAGCTGCCCGTCCTTCCCGGCACCGTGACCCCCTCCGAGGTCACCGCAGCCGAGAACCTGGGCCTCAAGGTCACCAAGTTCTTCCCCGCGTCCCAGTATGGCGGCCTGAACACCATCAAGGCCCTCGCCGCTCCGTTTGTCGGTCACCGCTTTATGCCTACCGGCGGCGTGAGCACCGCCAACGTCGAGGAGTACCTGAGCTCCTCCGCCATCATCGCCTGCAGTGGCACCTGGATGGTCAAGCCGGCCCTGTTTGCCGACGGCGACTTCTCCAAGGTCGAGCAGATCGCCCGCGAGGCCATGGACGTCGTCAAGAAGGTCCGCGGCTAGGTTTAGCTCTCTATCGTGAAAGGGGGCGTACCCTAGACCTCGCCCCCTTTCTTTTAAAGCGGCTCGGAAGCGCGCCGTTTCCGTCACGAACAAGAACCAAAACCGTCTTGTATGCTGATAGAACGTGACGGAAGCGACACGCCCCCGAGCCGCTTTGTATAATCGGCTGGCAGTCGCGCTCAACTGAGCCACTTCGGTAAAAGCCGAGCCATCAAAACAGCTGCGGCGCCGTCTGGAGGAATGGACCCTTGCTTCCGGTCTTTTCCTCCAAGCGGTGCCGCAGCTTTGTGCCCCGGTTACGCCCCAACGCAGTTGCGGTGAAATAGGGACTGTTTGCGCCACCTAGGCCGCAAAACAGTCCCTATTTCACCGCAACTTATATGGGGATTGATTAGATGAACGAGTCTTTGGACAGCTCAAAATAGTCGGGATGCAAGGCGATAACCGGACCTTGCTCTTCGGGCATCAGGTGCAGGTGTGTCTCTGCCAGATAACTCGCCGCATCGGTATCGCCCCTCTTAATGGCCTCGAGAATCCGGCGATGCTGCCGACGAATCGGCTCCCAATCCAGATCCTGCGACACCATACGCAACCAGTTGTATCGCTCAAAATGCGTGTTGACGCTCTTCATCCAATCCCACAACATGTGACGGCCGGCAATCACGAAACACGTCTCATGGAACAGGTTATCCAGGTCAAAGAAACGGCGCGTTTCGCCATGGTCGAGCGACTCGGACTCGGTAAGAATCTGCTCAAGCCGCTGCTTTTGCTCGGGCGAGGCGGCCGAACAGCATTTAATAAGCACGCTTCTCTCGAGTTTCTCGCGCAAGAAACAAGCATTCTCGGCGCGTTCCATGCTGATCTTAGAAACGTAGGTGCCGCTTTTGGGACGCGTTTCCACCAGCTCCTGCTCGCGCAGGCGCACAAAGGATTCGCGAATGGGCGTGCGCCCGATTCCCGTCTCCTTTTCCAGACCAATCGCCGAAAGACGCGTGCCGGGCCTGAGCTCGGCATAGATGATCTTGGAGCGCAATGCGTTGTACGCCTGGTCTTGCAGGCTCTGATAATGCTGGTGCTGTTCCATAAAGCCCTCGGATAAGTCCTCGGTTAGTCGAATACCACCATGCAATACTATCGCATCCCCCGCCCCCTCATAAGTTGCGGTGGAATAGTTCCTGTTCAAGGCCTTCAGCAGCAAAAACAGGAACTATTCCACCGCAACTACAGCCAACGAGTTGTTGCGATTAGGTGAACGTTCACCTTTTTATTGTTTTTCTCTTCGCAAATAAAATCCCGTGCGTATACTTAGGCTCAAACGAAACCGATTTCGTTGAGCGTGGGCAATAGGATGCTAAGACGCACCCTACCATCTTGGCATCTTATCGCCCACGCAATACCATTTGCTTTCTTCCCGTCTCGTTGGACCTTTAGTCCCATTCCGGCACAGCGAGACACTTCCTAGACGACTGACCATGGGGCCGGCTTTTCTGCTTTTGCAGCAGTGCCTCCGATAACCCTCTTTTGCCGGCCCGGGTAAGCTTTTTCACACAACCGAAAGGACGGGTAGCAACATGCGACCGCTCATCATCATGCATGGCGAGAACATCGACTGGCGCCATACCGTCATCAGAACGCTGATGTATCTGGTGGGCGTTGCAGTACTGGCACTCGGTATGAGTCTCCAGACGGCATCCGGCCTGGGCGTCGCCGCGCTCACGTGCTTTGCCACAACCCTATCCATGCTCACTGGTAAGACGCTCGGCTTTTGGATCACCGCAACCTACGTCGCCTACATCGTGGCGCAATTAGCCATCTTGCGAAGCGAGTTCCAGCCGCGCATCCTGCTCGAGTTGTTCTTCTCAACGCTGATTGGCGGCTTGACCGACCTCTTCATGGCGGTCAACCCACTGCATCCCACGGCACTCCCCACACAGATTGCGACCATGCTGCTCTCCCTCGCTGTCACCGCATTCGGCGTAAGTCTCGTCGTCAACATGGGCGTTGTCCCCAACGCGCCCGACGGCTTGGTGCAAGTCATTGCCGGAAAGCTTAAACGCCGCTTTGGTGACGTAAAAGTCGTGTTTGACTGCTCACATGTCGCCGCCTCGCTCGCGTTGTCGCTGATCTTTATGTACAACCTGGGCGGCTTTGGCGTCACGACCGCCATCTCGGCACTGTTCCTGGGCCATGTCATCAACGTTGCCAACAAGCTGTTCGCCCAGCGCTTTATCCGCGCGGCATTCGGAAAATAGCACCACCGTAAGAACCCGCGAACAGCGCTATACGTTGCTATATCTCACCATACTTTGCTATATCTTGCTATACTTTGCTATATCTTGCTATATCTTGAGCAAAGGTGGCTCACATGCAAACAAACCCTTTTAAGCCCACAGCAGGTAAAACACCCCCCACGATTATCGGCCGCGAAGATGTACTCGAAGAATTCAATGAAGGCCTCGTCAACGGGCCTGGTGCCCCGGGGCGCCTAATGCGCATAGCCGGCGTCCGTGGAACGGGCAAGACGGTCCTCCTTGACGAGTGCTCACGTTTGGCGCAAAGCCGTGGCTGGACGGTCATAAAAGAGGTCGCAACCGAGGGACTTTGCCAGCGCATTCTCGAACAGCTGCAGCCCAAATTCCAGGCCAAACACGCCAGATTTGAGCCCACCGTAGCTGGCATATCCATCGGCAGCATAGACATTGAGCGAATCGGCCCATCGCTACGCGACGCTTTGAGACAGACAATATCCAAGAATGGAAACGGCCTGCTCATCACTCTCGACGAAGTTCAAGACGCAGAGCTCGATGAGGTCCGAACGCTCTCCATTGCGATTCAGCAGGTTATCGGCGAAGACCTTGATATCGCCTTTGTTTTTGCGGGTCTGCCTTCGATGATTGAAAGCATCATCAACGGAAAGACACTTGCGTTTTTGCGCCGCGCCCTCCCCTTTGACCTGAAGGCTGTGGCAGTAACCGAAGTGTTGTATTCCCTCGAGGAAACCATTGAAGCGTCTGGCGTGGAGTTGCAGCCAGGTATTGCCGGCCAACTTGCCGAGGCAACGCAAGGCTATCCTTTCATGATCCAACTCGTTGGATACTACGCATGGCAGTTGGCAAGACGCGCACATACAGCGATTATTGGAGAAGAAGAAGCCGAGCGTGGCATTGCAACGGCACGCGAACGCTTCTGCGCCATGGTGATTGAGCCCGCGCTGCGGCGCATTCCGCCCACGTGCATCGCTTATCTGCTGAGCATGGCGTCTTTGGGGCAGACGAGCTCGACCAGCATGGTTGCCGATGCCCTAAACAAAACGCCTCAACAGGTGAGCTCCGTCCGCAGCCGCCTGTTAAGAGAATCGATTATCGAGGCCCCCTCGTACGGCAAGGTCTCATTTGCCATCCCCTACATGCGCAATTACCTCTACGAACACAAAGCCGAACTGGAAGTTGAACTGTAGAAGCGGTAACTGCCCTGCAAGACGATAACCGTTTTCGTGCGGATTTATAGCAGACGCAAACGGTTTACGTCTTGATTTGCGTCCGGAATAAGGATGGAAATTGCGCTTTCGTACGTTTTTTCCCTAGACGCAACGTGCTTTCGTCCGACGATACGTCTGCAATCCAGACGAAAAGAACCCCGAGCTCGTATGAACTCGAGGCTCTTTGTGCCGCGCATCTATGAGAGGAGATATTTGATGCGCATGGGCGCTACTCCATGTAGCCACCCTGAATGGCGGAAACTGCATGCTCGGTAAAGAACTTGAGCGTGCCGGAGGTATAGCGATTAGCCTTGGGCTTCCAAGCGGCTCGGCGCTCGGCCAGGACGGCGTCGACCTCGGCCGGCTCCATCTCCTTGCCGGCGATGCCCACGATAGACAGCGAGCGCTCGGGAATATTGATCTGGATAAGGTCGCCATCCTCGATCAGGGCAATCGGGCCGCCCACGGCAGCCTCGGGCGAAACGTGACCGATAGCCGGGCCCTTGGAAGCGCCGGAGAAGCGGCCGTCAGTGATCAGAGCAATGCTCGCGCCCAGCTCGGGGTCGCTGGCGATAGCCTCGGTGGTGTAGAACATCTCGGGCATGCCGGAGCCCTTGGGGCCCTCGTAGCGAATGATGACGGCGTCGCCGGGCTTGACCTCGTGCGTCAGGACGGCGTGAATGGCATCCTCCTCGCAATCGAACGGACGGGCCTTAAGCGTGGCCTGGAACATCTCGCGCGGAACAACCGTGTGCTTGACGACGGCGCCCTCGGGGGCAAGGTTGCCGTGGAGGATGGCGATGGAGCCGTCGGTACCAAAAGCCTGGTCAAACGGGCGAATGATGTCCTCGCGCTTGAGGTTCCATTTCTCCAAGTAGCGGCCGCACTTCTCGTAGTAGCCGTTGTTCTTAAGGTCCTCGAGGTTTTCGCCGAGAGTCTTGCCGGTGACGGTCATGACGTCGAGGTGGAGCATCGACTTGATCTCCTCCATGATGCGCGGCACGCCACCCGCATAGTAGAAGAACTGCGCCGGCCACTCACCTGCGGGACGAACGTTGAGCAGGTAGTGGGCGCCACGGTGCAGACGGTCGAAGTCGTCGGCGGACATCTCGATGCCAAACTCGCGGGCGGTCGCAGGGATATGCAGCAGCGAGTTGGTGGAGCCGGAAATGGCGCCGTGGACCATGATGAGGTTCTCGAAGGACTCCTTGGTCACGATGTCGCGCGGGCACAGGTTGTGTTCGGAGAGCCACACGGACTGACGGCCGGCCTCGCGCGCAAACTCGCGCAGGTCGGAGCTGGTTGCGGGCAGCAGGGCCGTGCCGGGGAGCATAAGGCCCAGGGCCTCGGCGGTAACCTGCATGGTCGACGCGGTGCCCATAAAGGAGCAGGCGCCGCAGCTGGGGCATGCGTTGTGCTTGGCAAACTCAAGTTCCTCGCGAGAGATCTCGCCGCGCTCGTAGCGGGCAGAAATCGCACCGAGCTGCTCCAGGGTCAACAGGTCGGGGCCTGCATCCATGACACCGCCGGTAACGACGATGGAGGGGATGTTGATGCGGCCCATGGCCATAAGGTTCGCAGGCAGGCCCTTATCGCAGCTGGCAACAAAGACGCCGGCGTCGAACGGGGTGGCCTTGGCATGAATCTCGATCATGTTGGCGATCATGTCGCGACTGGGCAGCGAGTAGTTGATGCCGTCGTGGCCCTGGGCCTCGCCGTCGCAGATATCGGTGCAGAAGTAACGGGCACCATGACCGCCAGCCTCGGCAACGCCGGCACGGACCTCCTCGACCAACTCAAACAGGCCGGCAGAACCCGGGTGCGAGTCGCCGAACGTCGACTCGATAATGACCTGCGGCTTGTCCAGATCCTCGATGGACCAGCCAGAGCCCAGACGCAGCGGGTCCATCTCGGGGCTGATGGTGCGAAACTTGCCGGAACGCGGCTGCAGCTTGGCAACCAAGTCGGCTGCCTCCTGCTGAATCTGTGCCTTGGTCTTCTCGTCCATAATGCTCTCCTCTTTTGGTTTGAACGGTTGTACCAATCGTTGGTTAATGAATCAGGTGAAAATGGGTACCGAGCGATGCACTCGGTGAAAGATGCTTAGCTACGCAAACTAGGCGAAGAACGAAATCACCAGGGCGCAGGCAAGACCCGAAAGGCCGATGAGCGTCTCCATAACGGTCCAGGACTTGAGGGTTGTCTTCTCGTCAATCTCCAGGAACGAGGAGCACATCCAAAAACCGGCATCGTTGACGTGCGAGAGGGCCGTGGCACCGCCGCAGATAGCAAGACAGATAGCGGCACGCATGAGCACCGAAGCACCGGCAACCGCGGGCATGGCGGCCATAATGCCCGATGCCATAGTCATAGCGACGATGGAGCTCCGACAGAGGCACGCACCATGACGGCAATCAAAAAGGCAACAACCACCAAAGGCAGCGGTGAAGCCTCGAGCATAGGGCCAATAACCTGGCCCAAGCCGCAGTCCTGCAGCATCCAGCGAATGACGCCGCCGCAAGCGATAACCAGCAAGATCATGCCGACGGACTTAAGAGAGCGGTCGAGCAAGGCCTTGAGCTCGGCGCCGGAGTAGCCGCGGCGCGCGCCCAGCAGATACATCGCGACGAGCGTGGCGAGCGTCAAAGCGACAAACGGCTTGCCCAGGAAGGCGAGAATCGAGGCGAGCTCGGCGGGCATGGGGATATAAGAAGACAGCGTGCCCAGCAAAATCAGACAAAGCGGCGTGAGCACGATGGCAAGCACCATGCCAAAGGAGGGAAGCTCCTTTTCGTCGCTCGCACCCTCGGCAGAGGTAAAGTGCTCCGGAACATCGGTAAAAATGCGACCGCCCACGTTGCGACCCCAGATGACGCCGGCGATCGCCATGGCGATGAAGGCGGTAGGGATACCGACGAGAATCATGGTGCCCAGGTCGACACCGAGCGTGCCGGCGACCAGAACCGAACCGGCCGATGGCGGCACAAACGCATAGCCAGCGGCAAGTCCTGCGAGCAGCGCGATGCCGTAGTAGAGCGTCGACTTTTTGGTCTGCGATGCCACGCTAAACGCAAGCGGAATCAAAACGACTACGCCCACCTCAAAGAACACCGTAGTGCCGATAACCAGACCGGTAATGCCCAGCGCCCAGCTGGAATGACCCTGCCCAAAGGTATCGATGAAGGTCTGGGCGATCTTCTTGGCGCCGCCGCTCTCCTCAAGAATCTGGCCAAACATCGAGCCGAGGCCAATGAGCAGGGCGATGTTTTGCAGCGTGGTTCCCACGCCCTTGGTGACAGTGTCCGCCACCAGGTCGAGCGGCATACCGGCGCCGATGCCGATCGCGAGCGCCGAGACCATCATCGAAAGCACAGGATGCAGCTTGAACTTAATGATGAGCGCAAGCAGCAGCGCGATGCCCACGATAGCGGCGATGACCAGCCTGGTGGGGTCGGCCATAAACGTTGGGTCTGACATCTTTCCTCCAATTCATCAGACCTTTTGAATTCGCCTTAGACTATAGCGTGTTCTCAATAGGTCTGATGTTTAAAAGGGAAACTTTTTCAAAATACATCTGATGTATTTCCTGAACGATCTGTTTTTGACGGTAAACGGCTACTTACAGCTCTCCATTGTCGGAGCGAACCACCGCGGCTTCTGTAAATGAGCTAGAATAGCTCTGATGAATTCTTTTGATATGAGGTGAAGCGTGGCACGAGCCGATTCGGGACTCCCCGAGCAGATAGCAGATAAAATCATTCAACTGATCCTGGATGAGCATCTTGAGCAAGGCGACCGCCTGCCCAAGGAGGCTGTGCTCGTCGAGCGCCTGGGTGCTGGCAGGAGCACCGTACGCGAAGCCATGAAGCTGCTGCAGTCGCGCAACATCGTGCGCATTAAGCAGGGCTCGGGCACCTATGTGGCATCAAACCCCGGCGTTGCCGACGACCCGCTGGGCTTTACCTTTATCGACGACAAGCAGCGTCTGGCGCGCGACCTACTCGAGGTGCGCTTTATGATCGAGCCGCAGATTGCACGCATGGCAGCCGAGCACGCAACCAACGACCAGGTCGTCTGTATCAAAGAGCTCTGCGACGAATCCGAGCGCCTGGCCGAGGCCGGTGAGGATTACTCCGCCGCCGACACCGCGTTCCACAATGCCATTGCCGAGAGCTCCGGAAACCTCGTCGTTCCCCGCCTAATGGGCGTGCTCAAGGCGTCTGTCCCCCTGTTTATTGACGTGACCGGCAAAAAGCTGGTTGAGGAGACCATCCGCACCCACCGTGGCGTGGCCGACGCCATCGCCGCGCGCAATCCCACCGCAGCGCACGATGCGATGTATTTGCATCTGGTGTACAACCGCAACATGATCGCAGAGGGCACGCAGGAACAGAGCGAATAAACGTCCGCGCGGCAAGGGCGAGATCACCGTTTACCTTTTAAAAGTGAACGTTCACCTGATTTTAGGAGAATCTGATTTTTAAATCCTCCTCTTCTCCTATACTGACCTTGTATGAAAAGCAAGACTTATATAGATGAACGTTTCTTTTGAAAGGATCGCTATGTCTGATCTTATGGACAGCTTCCGTCTGGACGGCAAGGTCGCACTGGTGACCGGCGCCACCTACGGCATTGGCATGGCCATTGCCGAGGCGCTCGGAGAGGCCGGCGCCAAGATCGCCTTTAACGCCCGTCACGCGGACAAAGTCGCCGAAGCCGAGAAGCACTACCGTGAGCTGGGCTTTGACGCTCACGGCTATGTTGCCGACGTCACCGACGAGACTGTCGTCGCCGAGCTCATCGCCAAGATCGAGGCCGACTTTGGCACCACGCCCGACATCCTGGTCAACAACGCCGGCGTCATCCAGCGTACCCCGATGCTCGACATGAGCGCCGAGGACTTCCGCCGCGTCGTCGATATCGACCTCAACGCACCGTTTATCGTGTCAAAGGCCTGCCTGCCTGGCATGATCGCCAAGGGCCACGGCAAGATCATCAACATCTGCTCGATGATGAGCGAGCTGGGTCGCGAGACCATCGCCGGCTATGCTGCCGCCAAGGGCGGACTCAAGATGCTCACCAAGAACATCTGCTCGGAGTTTGGCGAGGCCAATATCCAGTGCAACGGCATTGGGCCCGGCTACATCGCCACGCCGCAAACCGCACCGCTGCGCGAGACGCAGCCCGACGGCAGCCGCCACCCGTTTGACCAGTTCATCATTGCCAAGACGCCGGCCGCCCGTTGGGGCACGCCCGAGGACCTGAAGGGCCCCGCCGTGTTCCTGGCTTCCGACGCGTCGAACTTCGTCAACGGCCACGTCCTCTACGTCGACGGCGGCATCCTCGCATACATTGGAAAGCAGCCTCAATAAGCGTCACCGCAACTGCCCACATCAGGTTTCATCCACTCGTTTTTCATTTGAGTTGCGGTGAGATAAGGATTGGTTTTGGCTTCTATCAGGCAAAACAGTCCGTATTCCACCGCAAGTTAGAAATAGGAAGGTAATTCGCAATGAAAATCGCTCTGATCAACGAAAACTCTCAGAACTCCAAGAACCCTATGATCGAGGCTGCCCTTAAGAAGGTTGTCGAGCCCATGGGCCACACCGTCTTTAATTATGGCATGTATGCCGACGCCGACTCCAAGCCCCTCACCTACGTGCAGAACGGCATCCTTGCCGCCGTGCTGCTGAACTCCGGCGCTGCCGACTACGTCGTAACCGGCTGTGGCACCGGCGAGGGCGCCATGCTCGCCTGCAACTCCTTCCCCGGCGTGCTGTGCGGCCATGTTGCCGACCCGCTCGATGCCTACACCTTTGCCCAGGTCAACGACGGTAACGCTGTCGCCATGCCCTTCGCCCTTAAGAACGGCTGGGGCCAGGAGCTCAACCTCGAGTACACCTTTGAGAAGCTCTTTGGCTTTGGTTCGGGCAACGGCTATCCTGCCGAGCGTGTTGAGCCCGAGCAGCGCAACAAGAAGATCCTCGACGGCGTCCGCGCTGTGACTATGCGTCCGCTCGTCGACGTTCTGGGCGAGATCGATCAGGACCTGGTGAAGGGCGCACTTGCCGGCGAACACTTCCAGGAGTACTTCTTTGCCAACGCAACCGACGAGGCCATCATCGCCAAGGTCAAGGAGATCCTGGGCCTCTAATCGCACGACTCATTGCAGCTAACGCAAGCGGCGGTCGTCCCATGTACGGGACGACCGCCGCTTTTTGCTATCTACCGACTGACGCCGCGGGGATAGGCCTCACATGCACCAAGGGGTTGACTAGAGCTCGCAAGCAACCTTGTAGCCATCGCCGATGGCGTCGCGGATGTTGCCGCACTTGTTGGCATCGCCCAACACGTGGGTGGTAACGCCGGCTGCAGCAAGGTCGTCGGCCAACTTGGTATTGGGACGATAGCCCATGGCAAGTACCAGCGTATCGGCATCGGCGATGGTGTGGATCTCGCCGTCCTTTTCGTAGCTGATGGCATCCTCGGTAATCTCGGTCACCTTGGCCTCGGTCAGCACGTGAACGCCCTTGGAGAGCATGCGCGTGATGAGCACCGCGCGACCGGCGCCGCCCTCGTTGGCGGCGAGCGTCTTGGTCATCTCGATGACGGTGACGTCGCGATTGGCCGGCGACAGATCGTTGACCAACGGGGCCAGGTAGTCAGCCGTCTCGCAACCGACGGTGCCGCCGCCCACGATGACAATCTTCTTGCCCGGGAAAGCCTTGCCGCCCAACAGGTCGTCAGCCGTCATGACCTGCTTAAATCCCTGCATGAAGGCCGGGGCGATGGGCTCGGCGCCATAAGCCAGGACAACCTCGTAGCCCGCGTAGTCGCGTTGAATGTCCTCGGCAGTAAGCTCGGTGCCAAATGCGCACTTCACGCCGGCCTCGGCCAGACGACGATACTGATACTTGATCACGCGGGTGAGTTCCTGCTTTGCCGGCGGAACGGCTGCGATGCGCATCTCACCGCCCGGCTCATCCTGCTTATCCACGAGCACCACGTTGTGTCCGCGCTTGGCGGCAATATAGGCAGCCTCCATACCCGCAGGACCAGCGCCCACAACGAGCACGTTCTTAGCCTCGGCGGCAGGCTCGTAACCAGCCTCGTCGCGCTCCACGTCCGGGTTGACGGTGCAGGAGATGCGCTTGCCGAACATAATGCCGTTCAGGCAGCGCAGGCAACCGATGCAGGGACGGATGTCGTCGGCGTTGCCGGCAGCGGCCTTGTTGCAGAACTCGGCATCGCACAGATTGGCGCGGCCCATCATGCAGATGTCGGCAGCGCCGTCCTCGATCAGCTCCTCGGCGATCCAGGCCTCGTTGATGCGGCCGACGGTGGCGACGGGAATGTTGACGTGTTTCTTAATCTCACGCGAGCAGGCGGCGTGCGAGGCCTGCTGCGTACCGGCGGCGGGAATCGCGGAGCCGCGCTTGATAGTGGTGCCGCCCGACACATGAATCATGTCGACGCCGGCCTTCTCCAGGCGACGCGAGACGTAGATCATGTCGTTGAGGGTCAGGCCGCCATCGGTGTATTCATCGCCCGAAATGCGGACGTCGATGATAAAGTCCTTACCGCAGCGCTCGCGAATCTCGGCGATGACCTCGAGCAAAAAGCGCATTCGGGCGTCGAGCGAGCCGCCGTACTCGTCGGTGCGCTTGTTGTAGAGCGGAGTCAAAAAGCCGCCGAGCATACCGTGGGCGTGCGCCGCATGGACTTCGACGCCATCGACGCCAGCCTTCTGCATACGCACGGCAGCGTCGCCAAACTGATGCGTGAGCTCGTGAATCTCATCGACCGTGATAGGACGCGGCGCCTCGCGGGCATAGGACGGGCCCACAAAGGACGGAGCGATCAGGCGAGGCGTGCCCGGAATGTTAAAGGCCATGTAGGCGGGGTGGAAGAGCTGCGGCATGATCTTGCAGCCGTACTCGTGGACGGCCGCGGCGAGCTTTTCCCAGCCAGGGATAAACGTGTCGTCGTAGCAGCACATGTCGCCCGGCAGATAGGTATAGGTGGGCTCGACCGTCACGACCTCGGTGATGATCAGGCCCACGCCGCCCTTGGCGCGGGCACGGTAATGATCAACCAAGTCGTCGGTCACGTAGCCATGATCGGCCAGGTTGGTGGACACCGGCGGCATAAAGACGCGGTTCTTGACCTCGGTCGTACCGACCTTGATCGGGCTAAAGAGCATTGGATAGGCAGAGGACTCCATACAGGGTTCCTTTCGTTTGAGCCGCTCGGCGGCAGTTGCTGACGTATCTATCGTACCAGCAACTGCACAACACCCGACCGCACGCACTCCCCTGCCTACGTATCGACCCACAAAAAAGTTGCGGTGAGATACGGAGCAATCGAGGCTTTTGACAGCCAAAACAGTCCGTATTTCACCGCAACTGATGGATGGGATGTGTTAGAGGCCCAGGTAGCTGGTCATGCCTTCGACGGCGAGCTTAGCACCTGCCACGGCATGAACCACGGTGAGCGGGCCGTTAACCACGTCGCCGGCGGCAAAGACGCCAGGTACGGTGGTCATGCCGCGCTCATCGACCGAAAGAAGGCCGCGATGGTCGGTCTCCAAGCCACCCGTCGTAAGCACAAGCTTGTCCTTGGGCACCTGCGAAGCCGCAATCACAACTGTGTCGGCAGACACATGGTCAAGCTCTTCCTCGTAGCCCACCACATTGTTGTCCTCGTCGAAGATAGCCGTCTCGAAGACCGGACCGTTATCGTCGATGGCATAGATCGCCTTGCCGCACACAATCTCGGCACCATCGAGCTCGGTCAGCTCTACCTCGTCATCGATGGCAGAGATATGGCGCGATCGGGCATACACGGTGACCTTGCGAGCGCCCGAGCGCAGGGCCGTGCGGGCAACGTCCATGGCCACATTGCCGGCACCGATGACCGCCACGTTCTGCCCGATCGCCACGCTCGAGGGATCGACCAGGTAATCGATACCAAACAGCACGTTGCCGCGCGACTCGCCGGGAATACCCAACTTGCGAGCTCGCCAGGTACCGGTACCGACAAAGACCGCATCGTAGCCGTCGCGCAGCAGGTCGTCGATATGCAGCGCGCCACCGATGGTGGTCGAGGGGCGCACGCGCACGCCAAGCGAGCACATCACGTGACGGTACTTTTGCACGAGCGCACGGGGCAGGCGGAACTCGGGGATACCGTATTCCAGCACACCGCCGATCTCGGGGCGCTGTTCAAATACCGTGACGGCACAGCCCAGCTGGGCCATCTTAATGGCCACGGTAATACCGGCGGGACCGGAACCGACCACGGCAACCTGTTTGCCACACGACGGCGCGGGCGTCCACTCCTTACGGTCCAAATATGCTGTCGAGATATAGTTCTCGATGCTCGAGAAATGCACGGGTGTGCCCTTGCGGCCCTGAATGCAAGCACCCTCGCACTGGCCCGAATGGTTGCACACCATGGAGCAAACCGCGCTCATGGGATTGTTCTGGAACAGCAGCTCGCCCGCCTCTTCTAGACGACGCTGTATGAACAGGTCGATGACCTGCGGAATAGGCGTCTGAACCGGGCAGCCCTTAATCTGACAGAACGCCCTTTTACAACCTAGGCAACGATTCGCCTCTTCGACAATGTGGATAGCCACGCAACTCCCCTTTTTAATGCAATCCAATGGGACGACGATAAAGACCCTTCACCGCCGCCCCCATACAGGTAATCTCAATCTGCCGACACGGCAAAAGCCAATGCTATAACTCACGATGCGAAGCCCCGCAGCGAGCGGACATGTGCTCGAGTGTCGCCAGGCAGTCAGCCGCCGTCGCCGGCACGCTGTTCTCGACCACGCAGGGAATCCCAGGGCAGGCGGCAGCCGCCCAGGCAACCACGGGCTCAAAGTCATATCGTCCCGTCTCGCCCACGCCATGACACACCAAGCGCGAACCCGTACCGTCGCACCAACCGGCTTCGTCCTCGTTGTCGACGACCTCAAAATCCTTGGCGTGCAGCACGCGAATCTTACTGCCGCATAAGTAGAGCATGCGCGCTGTGATTTCCTGCGCTTCGTCAACGACGCTGGGGTGCAGCAGCGACACTGAGTCATAGATCACGCCGAGCGACGGGCTCGAGACGCGCTCCAGCACCTCGCGGCAGCGATCCGGCGTGTTGACCGTCTCGTTCCAACCGGGCTCGATCAGTATTTGCCCGCCCACGGCCTCGGCCCGATCGCAGACGTGTGCAAGCCCGTCTGCAAACGCATCGAGTGCCTCATCGGTCATGCGGTCGTCAGCAACGCGGTTCTGCGCATTGGGGCGACCGGTCTCGGTACCCACCGGACAGCCGCCGAGCATCTGGGCAAAGTTCAGGCATGCCTCATACTCGGCATAGTTATCCATGAGCTGTTGTCGATCGGGCGTCGTCAGATTCTTGTAGCAGCCGAGCACGGCGACCGAAACGCCCGCCTCGTCGAGCACCGCACGCAAATAATCGGCAAGCTCGCGGGTCAGGCCGCCTCGATCGATCCCCATCGATGCGTAGAGCACCTTGCTCGGCAGCTGAATGCACGAAAAGCCCAGCTCTCCCGCCATGCGAATGCGTTCCTCGACGGTCCCCTGCGCAAGGTCGTGCAAACGTACACCCGGAGTAATAGCCCCCACGTTATTCACAACCCTTATGAGCGTTGATGCCCGGGGTGTATCCGCCAAACGGGTCCTCGATGGAGCACACGCCCGAGGGGGCGAGCGGATCGCGCTTGCCGGCCAGCTTGTCGTGATGCATGGTCTCGATATAGGCAAGCACCAGCGGCGCCACACCCTTTGCATCATTTTTGACCACGGGCTCGCTCATGTAGTAATCAAACGTGCCCTCGCGGTGCGCGGTGTTGCCCAGGCCCGCGACCAGGCAGATGTTGTCGAGCGCCAGCTGGCCATCATGCTCGGACAGGCAGGTCTCGCAGATGCCGTCGAAGGCGCGACGGCCGTACTGGTAGTAACGCTCGCCCAGCACGCCCAGACGCACGCCCTTCATGATGGCATTGGCAAAGATGGCGCTGCCCGACTCCTCCAGGTAGTTGGGGGCGATATTGGGCAGGTTGATGACCTGGTGCCACATGCCGGTCTTCTCGTCCTGATACGGCAGCATGGCGTCGATCAGATCGTGGAACATCTTGCGGATCTCGTCCTTCTCGGCCGACATCGAAGGCGGCATAAGCTCCCAGGTGTCGATGAGCGCCATGGCAAACCAGCCCTCGGCGCGCAGCCAGAAGTTAGCCGAAAGACCGGTGACCGGGTCGCACCAGAACTGTTTGCGGCTCGCGTCGTAAGCGTGATAGTACAGACCGTTGAGGGGGTTGCGCATCAGGTCATGCACGACCTGGAACATATGGAAGCTGTCCGAGCAGGCACGACGGTTGTGGAAGCTCAGCTCGTACTGCATGTAGAACGGCTGTGCCATGTACATGCCATCGAGCCAAATCTGGTTGGGATAGACGGCCTTGTGCCAAAACACGCCCTCTTTGGTGCGCGGCTGGGTCTCGAGCTGGCGGTAGATGGTGTCCATGGCGGCACGGTACTTGGGCTTGCCCACCAGGTCATACAGCTTGTAGAGGGTCTTGCCCGCATTGACGTTATCGAGGTTGTACTCCTGCGGGTTGTAATGCTTGATGGTACCGTCGTCCTGGACAAAGAAATCGATGTAGTCATCGGCGAACGTCAGGTAGCGCTGCTCACCCGTAATCTCGTACAGCTCGATGAGCGCCTTGATCATGCAGCCGTCGATATAGTTCCAGGTGTTCTCCTTGCCGGCGCGAATCTTTTCGATATTCCAAGCCGGCGCCTGCGGCGTAGAGGTTTCGATCAACTGCTCGATATAACGGTCCAGGATTTGATTGCAACCCATTGCTGTCCCCTCTGACATAAACGATAGGTGAACGTTACCCCTAGTGTAACGCGAACGGGGAATATAGGGTGAACGTTAACCCTATATTCCCCGCAAACGGCAGACTTTTAGCGGCAAACGGCGGCGAGACCCGCGGCGATGCGATGCGCCAGGCGCTCATAGCCGGCAGGACTGTAATGCAGACCGTCCGGCATATAGAGCTCGCGGTGCTCCGGCAAAAACGGGCTGATGCCGCTTTGCGCATACAGGTCAATCACCGGCACGGAGTAGCGGTCGCAGACTTCAAGCATCGCTCGCACGTAGGCGGCCTGCGTCAACCCCAGGTGGTTGAGCTCGTCGCTTGCCGGGATATCCTTCTCGTACTTACCACTCGTCTTGCATGGCGTCATAAACACGAGCTTTGCCTGAGGTGAGCGCGCCGTGATGGTTCTGATCAGATAGTCGACCGCACCATAGAACTCATGCGCATCGGTGCTGCCCAACTCGCCAAGCGGCACGTTGCGGCTAAAGTCGTTAACGCCGCCAAAGACAACATAGACATCGGCCGCATCGTCGATGCCGTCCAAGCGCTCGACAAATGAATCGGTACGGTCGGCCTTGATGGCGATACGCGAACCCTTGATGCCAAAGTTCTCGACGACTGCACCTCCCAGCAACGCGCCCAGATGCGAAGTCCAAGAGATGTCGTTGCCGCCTGCGCCGCATCCGTTATCCCCCCATGTGGTCGAATCGCCAAAGCAGCAAATGGTCGATTCACTCAAACTCTTCGTTTCCATAATCTTCTCCTCATCCGCCCATCGGCAGTCATACAGGAACGTACCGTTTATTCGCAGCATGCCGAGGGGCTATGCACGGGCGCATTCCGCAACGTGCGAATCGAGCCATTCGATATCCTCGACAAGATGTGCCACGCCCAGATGGTGTTCACCCGGACACACCTCGTGCCGCAGGCCATCTCTGCGACCCAGCAACTTGTAGGCATCGCGCACGATCTCGAGCTGCTCGTCAACATTTTTCAGCCCGTGCGAACCGTTCAGATGATCCTCTTCGCAGCTTTGCACTAACAACGGGCGCGGCGCAATAAGCGAGGCAATATCGCCCATGTCGAGCAAGCGCCAAAGTCCGGGTGTGTAGTTGCAGCTGCAATTGCCGTTGAGGTGCAGCAGCGAATCATCGACACCGTACAGGTAGCCCGAGACAAACGTCTTGCATACGCGTGGGTCGAGCGCCGCCAGATACAGCGTCATGTATCCGCCGCCCGAAAAGCCAAAACAGCCCAGGTCGTCCATGGCAATGTCGCCGCGCGCCTCTAGGTAATCGATCAGACGCATGTTATCCCAGGCGTTGAGGCCCGCAACGGTAAGTCCCAGCGGCTCGGCCATGCGCGCCTGGTTTAGGCACGTGCCGCGCAGAAAGCTGTTCTCGTCATCGCCCTGACCCTTCCAGTCACGACGGTATCCCCAACCGCGTGCGTCGGGGCAGACGGTCACGTAACCCATACGCGCCAAACGCAGACCGTAGTCGTAATTGAACTTACGCACAGCATCATCGACCGCCGGCACGCCCGTCACGCCCGCAACACTTGCGGCGCCTGCTCCCTGATGGCCATGCGGGCAGATATAGCAGCACTTGCGGCCGCGCGCATCGAGCTTAGGCGACTGCGGCTCGAGAAGGTAGAACGGCATCCAAACGTCGCGCTCCACCTGCAGCATCGCATGGGTGCGCACGATGCCGCCGGCAACCCGCACACGGCTGAGCTCACGAATCTCAATCGGGGCGCGGTCCATAAGCGAAAGGCCCAAAACATCGCACAGGCGAGTCCTGGTCGCAATCTTCCATGCCTCAAAATCTGCAGGAGTCTGGCCCGCAAATGCGGCAGAGCGCCCCTCGCGCTTCAGCCGGGCACGCAGCGCAGGCTCGTCTTCGCAGTACGTCTCGATGTGCACGGTGCGACCATTGGCAGATAGCCCAGCCGTCTCCACCGCATCACCGTCGCCGCCCTCGGGATCCCAGCCATCCACACCGGCAAGCACGTGCTCGCGAGCGTACCCGGCGGCAGCCATCACATCGAGTTCATTCGCCCACGGCACCCAGCCGGTAGTATCGCCCGCCGGCCCATACAGGATCGCGCCAGCATACTGCGCGCAGTTGTGCGCCGCCGGTTTATTCCAATCCCACCAGCCTTCGCGCTTGATATGTCGCCCTAGCCAACAATCGATCAGCGCAGTTTGCGCCCATTCGCGCCAAGGACGGCCCAGGTAGACCGAATCCGGCGCCACACCATCCGGAGCTGTAAACGAACAGCCGTGGAACACAAAGCCGTGCGGCTCGCCTTCGGGCGTCGACGCCGCCGTCACGTAGCCGTTCACATCCATATCGCGGTTGAGCGAGCGAATCTCGCACCCCTCAAAGTAGGCACGCGCGCCGCCAAAGATAAAGTCGACATCGCCCTCGATCCGGCAACGTCGAAAATACTGGCGTCCCACCCGGCGCGGCGCATACTGCTTGGGTCCTATGAACCCGCCCGGTTTGGCCTCATGCGGCGGCAGCGGACCCAAAAACAGCGTGTCTTGGTGTCCCTTAATGCAGCAGGCATCGACAACCAGACGGTCGCCATCGGCATACAGGGCAATCGCCTGACCGACCTCGCGCCCATCGCCCGCATCGTTTTCGATCGTGAGGTTCTCGAGCCGTACGTCGTCGGCATCGACCAAAACGGTATAGGTCCTAAACGTGCCGAGCGTGCCGTCGACGCCCGAGCCGTCCTCCGAAGGCATCTTGGCACCCAGGCTGCCCACGATACGCACGCTGTCGGCCGTCTCTCCCTCAATCGTCACATGCGAGCGATGAATCTCGACCCGTTCGCGGTACTCACCCGGCTCGATATGGATTGTCACCGGCCGTCCGTCATTCGGACAGGATTCGTCAATTGCCTCCAAGGCCTTAGAGATACTGTGATATGTCCCCGCACGCTCGAGCGAAACCTCAAAAAATCGTCTCTCACTCATCATCAGTCACCGCGTCCTTTCGTCGTAGACCGTCTACGTTGCAGTTTCGGCATATAAAAAGTTCGCGCAATGGGTCGGGAAGGCCCTGCCCATCGCGCGCCGCGACATACCGAATGTAATTGTTTAGGAGCAAACGCCTACGCACGGATAACCTTGTCGACGTTCTGGAGCTGCAGTTCCTCGCCGTCCTGGCCCTCGATCACCACATTTTGCAGGTCGAGTACCTTGACGTTTTGCGCGATGATGCCCTGACGCACCATGGGCTCAACGCCACAGGCCATGGCCGGAACAAAGGGCTCGGCATCCGGCGCGAAGGTCACGTGGACATCCTGGAACGTCAGACGCGTTACTTTGCTCTCGGGCAGACCCGTGATATAGGCCGCGGCAGCATGGCAGTTGGTGGCCTCGATATCGCAAAACGTCGTGGCACCAAAGCCGGGCGTGCGGTCGTCGACAAGCAGCGCCTCGCGAGACTGCACGTAATCGGTCTTGCCATCCTTGTCACAGAAGTAGAAGGAGTTGACCACGAAGGGCGTGAGCACCTCGTCCATGCGAATGTGCTCAAAGATAATGCCCTCGTTGACGGCATCCTTGCCGCGCCCGCGGCGGGTCTTGACGCGCAGGCCGCGGTCGGTGCGCTCAAAGAGGCACTTGCTCACGGTAAGGTCCTTGATGCCGCCGGCGGCCTCTGAACCCAGGACCACGGCGCCGTGACCATCGTGCATGTAGCAGTGAGAGATCAGCACGTCGTGCGTAGCGGGACGAAGCTCGGGCTCAATGCCCAGCTTGCCGCTCTTGATGGCGATGCAGTCATCGCCCACCGAGAACTGACAGCCAAGGATGCGGACAAAGCCGCAGCTCTCGGGATCGAAACCGTCGGTGTTGTGGGAGTTCTTGGGACCCTCGATCGACAGGCAAAGCGCGTCGACATGCTCGCACAGGACGGGATGGATATTCCACGCCGGGCTGTTGCGCACGGTAAAGCCGGCAAGGCTCACGTTTTGGCACTCGGACAGGAAGATCATGCGCGGACGGGCGACCTCGCGGCCCTCCTCGGGACGGAAGATGTTCTTAAAGTCCTTGTTCCACCAGTTGTCCTCGGCAAAATCGGTCTGACCGTCAATCGCGCCGCGACCATAGATGCACACGTCGTGCACGCCCAGACCCGTAAAGGTAGAACAGTAGGTCGAGAAGCTCTCCCCCTCCCAGCGGCCCAGGGGCAGCATATCGGTACCGGCATAACCGGCGCCCTCGTTGCCCGTGACCGTGCCCGGAATGTAGGCAAGCGCGGCACGATCGTGGCGGGCCAGCAGCACTGCCCCGTCGACGAGCTCGATGTTGATATTGCTCTTAAGGAAGAGGGACTTGATACGATAGCTACCGGCGGGAATCAGCACGCGCCCGTCCTTGGGACAGGCCATGATGGCAGCCTGGATGTTGGTGGTGTCATCATGCTCGGCATCGCCCTTGGCGCCACAGTCGCGAACGTTGATGGTAAAGGGCTCAGCCGGCGTGGTGACACCTACGCTCAGCTCACGCTCGCCACAAACAAAACGAACCAGGTTGCGCTTGCCGGGGGTCAGGCCGTCGACATAGGTCTCGACCGTATTCGTGGTACCGGCGGGCTCGTCGTTGACAAAGATCTCCCACGTATCGGCGCAGGTAAAGTAGCCGCCGTCGTCAAGCTCGATCACGGCCGCGCGGGCGTTGCGCCAGATAACGTTCGTCTCCATGGATTTCTCCCTCAAAAAGATGCTCTAAAGGCAAATTGTACGCTGTTGAAAAAGGGCCGTGCCTGCCGGCGGAATTCCGGTGGCACGGCCCTGTGATTTGGACGATATGTCGGCCTTACTCGGCGGGGGTTACGCTACCGTCCTGGAAGCCAACGTTGTTGTGGGCAAAGCAGTCCTCGTACTTAAAGCCGGAGAGCTCCTCGCAAAGCGCCTTGACCTCGGGCTTGACGTCGGCCATCTTGCCGCCCTCCTTGACGCGGCGGATCTCGTCGCAAAGGACGTCGCACTGCTCCTTGTCAATCTTGATGCCGCGGGCAAGGACAGCCGCGAGCAGGAAGAAGCCGGCGCAGCCGATGAGCATGTAGCCGCAGATGTACAGAGGCACGATGGCGGGCTGGGTCACGGCGTCGCTGTTGCCGGCGGTCTGAATGAAGCCGGAGGCAGCAAGGACGATGGCCCATGCGTTAACGGCGATAGCCTGGGCGATCTGCTGGCAGAGCTGCTGCGCGGAGCTGTAGATGCCCTCGCGACGACGCGGGGTGATGAGCTCATCGACATCGGGGATGTAGTTGAGCAGAACATCGGGCAGGTACTGGAAGCCGACGTAGAAGAACTTCCAGATGGCGAAGATGATGGGGTAGGCGATCATGGCGATGGCGACCGTGGAGGTGCCATTGATCCGACCAAAGGCGAAGTAGTTGTAGGCGATGATGCACGCAGCGCAACCGACGTTGGCCAGGTACCAAGACTTGTGGAAGCCCTTCTTGGCCATGAGAGCGACCCAGATGGCGGTGCAGACGA
This sequence comes from Collinsella aerofaciens, assembly GCF_032584215.1. Lineage (GTDB taxonomy): Bacteria > Actinomycetota > Coriobacteriia > Coriobacteriales > Coriobacteriaceae > Collinsella. Next base: position 29,550 of record NZ_JAWHPN010000005.1, read on the forward strand.
TAGCGACGACCTTGCCAGGCATCTCCATCACGGACTCGTAGGACTTAGGAATCTGCAGGCAGTAGACGATGAAGAAGGACAGGCAGGCAGACCAGCAGGCAGCAGCGAGCTTCGTGGAGACCTGTGCGTACAGGACCTTGCGGAAGGACTTGTTGCGGAAGGTGGAGATTACGTCGATGAAGAACTTCTTGATACCCTCGCCGACGCTCTCGATCTTCTCCTGAGCGACCTCCTCGGGGGTGTGCTCCCACGTGGACAGGTACACACAAAGCAGCGAGATTGCCATGACCGAAGCGTTGATCGTAGCGATGATGAAGTAGCTGAACGGGTTGGTCTCGCCGAAGGTGCCAAAGCCGAAGCCCACAAGTGCAGCCATCAGGAAGCCGGCGGCGTTACCAAAGAGATGCTTGTAGCCGGTGAGATACGTACGCTCCTTAAAGTCGTCGGTCATCTCGATGGTAAGCGGCGACAGGTTGGCGGTGCAGAACGTGTACGCGACGTTGTAAATCAAGTACAGCACAAAGTAGTACGGGAAGCCAAACGGCGTAGCCACGAAGATGAGCGGCTCGGCGATCATCATCGGGATGGCCAGCAAGATCCAGAAACGACGACGACCAAAGATGCGGCCAATCTTGGTGGCATAGAAGTTATCGGCCACAAAGCCCATCAGCGGGCAAAGAATGGCGTTGACATAGATGGCAAACGAGCTGATCAGTGCAGCCTCGCCTGCGGACAGGCCACACTCCGTGGACAGGAACAGCACCATGTAGCTGTGCGTAAATGTCAGGGCACCGGAATTGAGCATACCGCCCATACCAAAGCCCAAGCGCGTCCAGAATGTGATCTTACGCTTTTTTCCGATCTTATTAGTCATCGAGCTCCCTCTCTTTTCTCGATTGTCTTGTAACAAGACATTTGAGTCCACACTGACATCTGTCTGCCCAGCGTTCAGGGTGAACGTTTAGTTAGATTATGCGCGATTGCTTACGACAGGTGAACGTTCACTTGCATATTATCCCCGAACGGTCGATTTTTACCGCCGAACGGACACAATTGAGATCCTCACACCTATTTTCTGCTGGTAAGGGTGCCATGCTGGACAGCCATGAGATAGGTGAACGTTTATCAGATTTTCCAACATATTCACTTAACCACGAAGCGAAAAAGCCCCGCCGGGATCACTCCCAACGGGGCAGGCGACATAGCGCTATGTTTGGGCGCACTTGCTGCTACAAGCAGACGCCGTCCTTCCAGATACTGATCTCGTGACAGCCACGGCGCTCGGCACTCGTGAGCTTACCGCTCGCCGTCTGTAGCACCAGCTGGTACAAATCGCGGGCGGCCTCGTCGAGCGTGCGCTCACCCGTGGCAATCACGCCAGCGTTAAAGTCCATCCAGTTGGCCTTGTGGTCGCACAAACGCTGATTGGTGAACACCTTGAGGGTAGGCGCCGGCGCGCCAAACGGTGTGCCGCGGCCGGTCGAGAACAGAATCACGTGGCAGCCGGCAGCCGTCAACGCCGTGGTGGATACCATGTCGTTGCCCGGACCGCACAGCATGTTCAGGCCGTGTTTATTTGCCTGGCCGGCATACGGCAGCACGTCGACGATGGGGGCAGATCCGCCCTTTTGCACGCAGCCGCAGCTCTTGTCCTCGAGCGTGGTAATACCGCCGTCCTTGTTGCCGGGACTCGGGTTCTCATAAACGACCTCGCCGTGGCTAATAAAGTAGTCCTTAAATCCATTGAGCATGTCGGAGGCAGCGTTAAAGACCTGCTCGTTCTCGCAACGGTCGAGCAGGATACTCTCGGCGCCAAACATCTCGGGCACCTCGGTAAGCACCGACGTGCCGCCACGGGCGACGACCATATCGCTCACGCGACCGATCGTGGGGTTGGCGGTAATGCCCGAAAGACCGTCGGAGCCGCCGCACTTAAGACCAATAACCAGCTCGGAGGCCAAAATGGGCTCACGCTTGGCTTGCTTGGCCAGGTCAGCCAGCTCGGCCAGAATCTTGTGGCCCTCGATTTGCTCGTCGGCTACATCCTGGCAGGTGAGAAAGCGAACGCGCTCGTGATCGAAGTCACCGAGCTCGTCGAGCACCTGCTGGTGCGTGCAGTTCTCGCAACCGAGCGACAGGAATAGCACGCCGGCCGCATTAGGATGACGCGAGAGCGCCACCAGCAGACGACGCGTCTGGGCATGGTCGGCGCCGGTCTGCGAGCAGCCAAAGGGATGCGGGAAGTAGTAAACACCCTCCAGCGAGCCATCGACCAGATCCTGGGCCTTCTCACACATGGCACGGGCGACTTCGTTGACACAGCCGACCGTGGGGATGATCCACAGCTCATTACGCGTCGCGGCACGACCGTCGGCGCGGCGGAACCCCATAAAGGTCTCAGGCTCAACGGGATCCACGACCGGATGCGTGGGGTTGTAGGCGTACTCGACCTCACCCGAAAGGTTGGTCTTCACATTGTGCGTGTGGAGCCACTGACCGGGCTGGACATCGCCCGTCACATGGCCGATAGGAAGGCCGTACTTGATGACGTCCTCCCCCGCGGCAATCGAGCGCACGGCCATCTTATGACCCTGCGGAATATCCTCCGCGGCCACGACCTCGCCCACCCCGGGAACCGCAACGGCGGTGCCCTTGGCAAGCGGCGACAGCGCGACGATCACGTTGTCGGCCGGATTGATCTGGATAGTGTTCATTGCAAATGGTCCTAACCCTACAGGTTGAGCAGAAGTCGAGACGCGGGCACGCCGTCCCGCGCCCGCGTCTGCGCCGGAAATTTACGCCTGAGCGTTGGCGAAGGCCTGCTTGGCGCCCTCGGCACGCACGACGGCGAGCGCGCTGACGACAAACTTCTCAAGACCTGCGATCTGCGTAAGGTCCTCGCCCCACATCTGCTCGTTGGTGAGCACGTCGTGCACCAGCTGGGCATCGTCGGCGCCGGCATGGGCGGCGTAGAAGTCGAGCACGAAGGCGTCGTCCTGAGCGGTGTACTCGGTGCCGTCGGAGCGACGCAGGTGCAGGCCGTCGCCCTCGCGGGACACGAGCTCCTGCGTGTAGAAGGAGATGAGCGTAGCGAGGCTCGTCGCCAGGCACTTGGGCAGGTTGCCGGTCTCGGCAACGTAGTCCTTGAGCGTGGGCAGGTCGCGAGCGCGCCACTTAGCCGTGGAGTTGAGGCAGATGGAGAGCAGCGCATGATCAATAAACGGGTTGTCGAAGCGGTTTTCGACGGCGGCGGCAAAGGCCTTGCAGTCCTCGACATCCAAGTCGGCGGCAAGCGTCGGAATGACCTCGTCGTAGAGCATGGTGTTCATGAAGCCGCGAATGGTCTCGTCATGCATGCAGTCGCGCACGATATCAAAGCCGGCAACCCAGGAACCCGGAACGAAGGCGGTATGGGCACCGTTGAGGATGCGGACCTTGCGCTTTTTGTACGGGGTGACGTCGGGAGTCACAAAGACACCCGGAAGACCAGCCTTCACAAAGGGAAGCTTCTCGGCAAGCGACTCGTCACCCTGGATGCCCCACATCTGGAAGGGCTCGCGCACGGCCAGGAAGGGATCCTCGTAGCCCAGACGCTCGGCAACCGCCGCGGCCTCCTTAGGATCGCGGATGCGGCCGGGGACGATGGTGTCGACGAGCGTGGTGCAGACGGTGCAGTCGTTAGCCATCCACTGCGCAAACTCGTCCTCCCAGCCCCAGTCGCTCACATACTGGTTCATGATGCGCAGCAACTCCTCGCCGTTGTGATCGATGAGCTCGCAGGCGAGGACGATGACGCCCGGCTTACCGGCAGCCCAGCGGGTGTGGAGCACCTGGGCAAGCTTGGCGGGGAAGCTCGCGGGTGGCATGTCGTCGGCCTTGCAGGACGGGTCATAGGCGATACCGGCCTCGGTGGTGTTGGAGACGATAATCTCCAGGTCGTCAGAGACGGCGACCTCCATCATGGCGCGGTAGTCGTCCTCGCGGTACGGGTTAAGGCAGCGGCTGCAGGCGCTGATCACGCGGGACTCGTCAACCGTGTTGCCGTTCTCCTTGCCGCGCACCAGCACGGTGTACAGATCGTCCTGGGCATTGATACCGTCGGCAAAGCCAAAGGCACCGCTGATGGGCTGCACCATGACGACCTTGCCGTTCCAGCCGGTGGCCTCGTTGCCCATGTCAAAGAAGCGGTCGACGAAGGCGCGCAGGAAATTGCCCTCGCCAAACTGCAAAACCTTCTCGGGAGCATCCTTGGGCAGCAAATAGCCCTTGTAGCCGATCTTCTCGAGCGCATCGTAGCTGATGTTCTCCATCTATGTGTCTCCTTAGATGTTTGTTAGCGTGCAAGCAAAACGGGGCTCCGCGTGTGGCAACGGCGCCCAGGGTTCGATGTGATTCGATGCGGGCTTAGGCCTCGTCGGTGTCCAGGTCAAAGCCAAAGTAGCGGACCGCATTGTTGTAGCTGATGTCACGCACAACCTCGCCCAGCAGCTCCATGTCGGCCGGGTACTTGCCCTGCTCGACCCACTCGCCGATCACGCTGCACAGCACGCGACGGAAGTACTCGTGGCGCGGATAGGACAGGAAGGAGCGGGAATCGGTAAGCATGCCCACAAAGTTGCCCAACACGCCCTCGTTAGCCAGAGCCGTAAGCTGCTCGCGCATGCCGACCTCGTTGTCGTTGAACCACCAGGCGGAGCCGTTCTGGATCTTACCGGCAGTCGGAGCCTCCTGGAAGCAACCCATGACGGTATCGATCATGGTGTTATCGATGGGGTTCAGGCTGTACAGGATGGTCTTGGGCAGGCCGCAGGTCTCCTGGATGGAGTTGAGGAAATCGGCGAGCTGGTCGGACGGCGTGTAGTTGGAGATGCAGTCGTAGCCGGTGTCGGGACCGAGTTTGGCGAACATGGCGCGGTTGTTGTCGCGCTTGCAGCCAAAGTGCAGCTGCATGGCCCAGCCCAGACGGACATACTCGCCGGCAACGAACTGCATAAAGGCAGTCTTGTACTTGAGGACCTCTTCCTCGGTAAGCGGCTCGGCAGCCAGACCCTTGGCAAAGATAGCCTCGATCTCGTCGGCGGTAGCCGGGACGTACATAACGTAGTCGAGTGCGTGGTCGGAGGCGCGGCAGCCCAGCTCGTGAGCAACGTCGTAGCGCTTGGAAATGGCAGCCTTCATGCCCTCAAAGTCGCTGACCTCAACGCCGGCAACCTCGGAAAGGTGCTTGCAGTAGTCGGCAAACTCCTGGCCGCGCTCGATGCGCAAAGCGGCATCGGGGCGCATGGCGGGAACGACCTGAACGTCAAAGCTGTCGTCGGCGGCAATCTTCTTGTGCCACTCAAAGCTGTCGGCGGGGTCGTCGGTAGTGCAGATCATGCGGACGTTGGACTGCTTGATCAGGTTGCGGCAGGTAAAGCTAGCCTCAGCGAGCTTGGCGTTGGCAAGGTCCCAGACCTCCTGGGCAGTCTTGCCGTTGAGGACGCCCTCGTAGCCAAAGTAGCGCTTAAGCTCCAGGTGGCTCCACTCAAAGACGGGGTTGCCAACGCAGCGACCCAGGGTCTCGGCCCACTTTTGGAACTTCTCGCGAGCAGGGGCGTCGCCAGTGATAAAACGCTCGTCGACGCCGTTGGCACGCATCAGGCGCCACTTGTAGTGGTCGCCGCCCAGCCAAACCTCGGTGATGTTCTCGAAACGCTTGTCCTCCCAAATCTCCTTAGGAGAAATGTGGCAGTGATAGTCGACGATGGGCATGCCCTCGGCAAAGTTGTGGAACAGCTCCTCGCCGGTCTTAGTGCTCAGCAGGAAATCCTGATCGTCCATAAAGTTTTTCATCAAACAGCCCCTTTGCTGGCAACGCGGGCGCACGGCGCGCTCGTTATCCTTTAGGTGAACGTTCACTATACTAATCCATTGCACCTCAAAAGGTGAACGTTCACCTAACCACCACGGGGTGAACGGTAGATTTTGCCCGTTCAACGGTTGCTGGAGATGTGACTTGCATGTATTGCGGACTGTTTGGCGTCCCCGAACACCGAACTTGAGCGCTTTTGCTCAGGTGGGTCATGTCCCGACGTACATTTTTGGGAGTATTCAGCATTGGAGCGCGCCGTGCGCCATCCTCAGCGTCCTATTTGGAACGCAGATAGTGCCCGATCGGCATAAAAAGTGCCCCCGATGGCAAATTACGCCATCGGGGGCACTTAAAACAGTCGTTCTGCACCTCATTCAGGGCATGCCAATGCTGAATACTCCCAAAAATGCACGTCGCAAGAGGGGGTACCTGCTCAATCGGCTAAATACCCGCAAGTTCGCAGTAGCGGTCGACATTGCTGGCAAATACCATCTCGACGGCACCCTTCTGGACGGGCACCGTCGGGGTCCTTCCCCACAGCAGATAATCGCCCAGCGTCTTAGCGCCGCGATACGCCAGGCTCGTCGGGTCCTTATAGACAATATTGGTAAAGATACCGCGGCGCAAGGCCAGAGCACTTTCGGGAAACAGGTCGTTGCCGATCACCATGACCTGACCGGCCTTGCCGGTCGAGACGAGCGCGTCGGCAACCACTTCGGAACCAACGGCAAAAACGCTACAGATAAGTTCGGGGGCGTCCGGCGCACTCAAGCGCTTTTCGAGCTCATGCTCGAGTTGTTTGACTTGCGCATGGGCACCTGCAAGATCCTCAACCTGCCATGGAATATCACGTTCGCGCAGGTAATTGTGGAAGGCGCGGGCGGTTAGATAGTGCGAATCGGTATATGGGTCGCCTGTCAAAAGGAGCACGCGGGCGTCGGCCCCAGAAGCATGGACCAGGTTTGCCGCCTGCTCGGCCATAAGGCTGCCTGCCGTCGAATAATCGGCCAGGCTCGCACCCAAACGATTCAAATGCGGACGGTCGCCGTCGACAAGCTCAATCGTCACGCCCGCCTCGGCGATCTGCCCCAAAAGCTCAGTCGCACGGTCGTCGCCCGGCGCATAGGCGAGCAAGCCATCAATCTTCTCGCCCACCTGCAGACGCTCGTCGATTTGCTCGAGTGCATCAGCGTAGCCGCCCACGCCAAATTCAACGCGCTCAACCGTAATGCCCCGGTCGATGACCTCCTGTTCAAAGCGATTGCAGCCTTCCCACAGGTAACGGAAAAAGTACGCTCCCTCGCGCGATGCGCGGGGCAGGCAAAACACCAGATTGATATCCTTGCGGCGCAGGCTTGAGGCACTTGTGTTGCGGTGATAGCCCATGGCCTCGGCCTTAGTGTTCACCTTGGCGCGCACGGATTCGCTCACGCCGGCCTTTCCCGTCAGGGCCTTGTGCACGGTATTGATGGAAACGCCAAGCTCGGCGGCTATGTCCTTCATGGTTACGCGAGCGCTCATGCGGTTACTCCGTTATAGATAAGTTGCCAATTAATAGTCCAGTTAACGATACCCCAAAAATACTCTTCGACTCGCCGTGCTCTCCCTCAAATGCGCAAAGCGCCCCGCGAACGGATGCTCGCGAGGCGCTTGGATGTCTGGACCTTATTTGATACCGCGACCCAAGTCTTCGGCGATTTTGTCTACGCCCTTAAGTGCAGCGCACGTCTTTTTGTTGGAGCAATGCCCCGTGCAAACGCCACCCTGAGCGCAGTCGGCGCAGGTGCCCTTGCGGTAGATGCGCACGCACACGGCGACAAACGCAACGCCGATAACAGCCAGTACAACAATATCGATAGGTGCCATAGCAAGCCTCCCTTAGTTAACCATCACTTACTTTACCCCATTCTCCACCTACCAAAAAGGGACAGGTTTATTTTGGTCGGTTTTATCTGCGGAAACGCCACATCTTAACTTCTGGGGCAAAGTCATCTGTCTCCCATGCACAAAAAGCCCGGGGTCGCTGGGACACCCGGGCTCGTGGAAAGGGGTTAATCCTTATTCAGACTTAAGCGGAAACTGCAGCGGAAGCAGTGTTGGTCTCGTCCTCGTCCGTCCAAGCAAACTTAGGCATGGGACGGAAAATCTGGAAGAGCATCGCAACCAGCAGCACAATGGCCACAACCGTCCAGATACCAAACTGTCCCAACACAAGCAGGTTATAGAACTGGTTGATGAACAGGCCGATCACCCAAGCAAAGGCGCACTCGTAACCGATGGCAATCGCGAACCACTTGCCGGAATCCATCTGGTTGCGGATGGCACCCATGGCAGCAAAGCACGGAGCGCACAGCAGGTTGAACGCGCCGAAGGCAACGCAAGCGCCCATGGTGGGGAACATGCCGGCAAACGCGGTCCACAGGCTCGGATCGGTCTCGCCCGCGTCGGCAACGGACAGCAGCGAGCCGGCGGTGGCGACGACGTTCTCCTTGGCGACAAGGCCCGAGACGGACAGCGCTGTTGCCTGCCAGGTGCTAAAGCCAAGCGGGGCGAAGATCCAGGAGACCAGGTTGCCGAGCATGGCAAGCACGGAGTAGTCCATGAACTCCTCGGAGATGCCGTCCATCGCGGGCAGGTAGCCAAAGGAACCGTTGTAGCTACCAAAGTTGGACAGGAACCAAACCACGACAGTGGACGCGAAGATGACCGTGCCGGCCTTCTTGATAAAGGCCCAGCAGCGCTCCCACACGTGCAGCGCCCAAGAGCGGATCGCCGGGAAGTGGTAGGCGGGAAGCTCCATAACGAACGGCGTCGGGCGACCGGCGAAGAGCTTGGTCTTTTTGAGCATGAGGCCCGAGGCGACGACGGCAAAGACGCCCAGGAAGTAGAAGAGCGGACTGATCCACGCGGCGGTGGTGGAAGAATCGCCGATGATGGAACCCATGAGCAGGGCGATGATCGGCAGCTTGGCGCCACAGGGAATAAACGTGGTGGTCATGACCGTCATGCGGCGGTCCTTCTCGTTCTCGATAGTCTTGGTGGCCATGACGCCGGGGACGCCGCAGCCCGAGGTCACGAGCATGGGGATAAAGGACTTACCGGACAGGCCAAAGCGGCGGAACACGCGGTCCATGATGAAGGCGACGCGGGCCATGTAGCCGCAGTCCTCCAGGAAGGACAGCATCACGAACAGCAAGAACATCTGCGGGACAAAGCCCATGATGGCGCCGATGCCGGCCACGATACCGTCGCAGACCAGCGAATCGACCAGACCGCCGTCCTCGGTGCCACCCGCCACAAGCGCGTCGTGGACCATGGTGGTAATACCCGGAACATACGGGCCATACTGCGCCGGGTCGACCGAGTCGGCGTCGTCACCCGCGGCTTCGACAGCCTCATCGTATGCATCGCGGCCCTGACCGAGCACATACCAGCCATCGGTACCAAAGAGTTGGTCGTTGGTGAAGTCGGTCACCGTGCCGCCCAGGGTGGAAACGGCGATGTAGTACACGCAGAACATGATGACCACAAAAATCGGCAGACCCAGAATACGGTTGGTAACCACGCGGTCGATCTTCTCGGAGGTGCTCATCTTTGTCGGAGCCTTGGTGAGGCACTCGTCAATGATATGGGCAATCACGCCATAGCGTTCGCCGGTGATGATGGACTCGGCGTCGTCGTCGCAATCCTGCTCGCACTGGGCGACCAGCTGCTCCACGCGAGCGGCCTTCTCCTTAGTGAGGTTGATGAGCTTGCAGGCGTCCGCGTCGCGCTCAAACAGCTTGACCGCGTAGTAGCGGCGCTTGTTGGCGGGAACGCTCGCCGGCAGGTTGTTCTCGATGTGGTCCAGAACGTCCTCGATGGAGGAATCGAACTTGTGCTCCGGCACCTGGCCCTTAGAAGCGGCAGACTTCTTGACCTGCTCGAAAAGCTCCTTGATACCCTTGTTCTTAAGGGCCGAGATCATCATGACCGGGCAACCGAGCTTCTTGGAGAGCTTGTCCGTGTCGATCTTATCGCCGTTCTTCTCGACCAAGTCGGCCATGTTGAGGGCGACGACTACGGGCAGGCCGGTCTCGATAACCTGAAGCGCCAGGTACAGGTTGCGCTCGAGGTTGGTAGCGTCGACCACCTGGACGACAACATCGGGCTCGCCGCTCATGAGATAATCGCGCGAGCATTGCTCCTCGGGGCTGTAGGGGGAAAGCGAGTAGATACCAGGGAGGTCCGTGATGGTAACGTTCTTGTCGCTTAGGAGCTTGGCCTCCTTTTTCTCAACCGTGACGCCGGGCCAGTTGCCAACGTAGCCGTTGGCGCCGGTGATCAGGTTGAAAAGCGTGGTCTTGCCGCAGTTGGGGTTACCCGCCAGTGCGACATGGATCTGAGAATCCGCCATTCAATCCTTCTTCCTTATGTGCCCGCGCTGCTTTCTCCGCGCAGGCTGAATAATGTGCTTCAAAGATGCTGCATTAAGTTAGAAAAACCTAACTTTATCTGCAGAAATATGCGCCACGTGCCCTTACTGGACCTCGACGACGGCGGCCTCCTCCTTGCGGATGGAAAGCTCGTAGCCGCGCACGTTGATCTCGACCGGATCACCGAGCGGCGCGACCTTCACGACCTTGAACGAAGTGCCCTTGATGAGCCCCAGGTCCATAAGGTGGCGGCGAAGCGCACCCTCACCGTGAAGCTTGACGATGGTGGAGCTCTCGCCCACCTTAACGTCACCCAACGTCTTCATTTACTTGTCCCCCTTTCAGTGCGTACAGAAATACCGTCGACTAACCGACGGTCATGATGTGCATGGCGACCTTGGAATCGATGCCAAAGCGTGCGCCCAACACAGTGACGATGATATTGGCGCCACTCGAGCTCACCACGTGGATTTCGCTGCCCTCGACAAAGCCGAGGTCCTTGAGGTGGTGCTTCATATCCTCATTGCCCTTTACACGAGACACGCGCACGGTTTCGCCCGCTTTTACCATCGAAAGCGGCATTGCCGGCATCTGCGGTCCGCAAGACATGAGTGGCTCCTAACGTCAGTTCGTCCTCAACATCGACATGGTAAAAGTTAGCCACATCTATGTTCGCTTTAGTAAACTAACACGTGGTTAACTTTTTGGAAAGGGTCCTGTTCAGTTTTTCGAAAAAGTTTCCTATACGAAACAAAAGGGCACGGCAAAGAGCTGCCCTTTGCCGTGCCCTGTCATGCTTAGAGCGAGAGGTTTCTGATCGACGTAACGCAGGAAGCCTCGTCTACACCCGAAACGCGGAAGATGATGTCCTCGCCGCACTCGCCGTAGAGAGCCATGAGTCCCATGACATCGCGGCCATCCGTGTGGCGATCGCCGATGCTGACTGACACGTCGCTACGATGCTTGGCAATGATGTCATAGAGCAGTGCAACCGGGCGGGCATGTAATCCCAACGGATCTTTAATCGTCTTTGTAAACTCGACCATGTCCCCTCCCACGACATCGCACATTCGGCCGGCAAACCCAGCCACGTGGTAGTTATTGTAGCGTTAGATGCTTGTCGAGACCCGTCAGAAGCTCGACCGGAAAGCGCGTCCCGTTATTTGGCTGGATTCTGGGTCGCAGTTTCCGCTGAGCGACCCTAGCGGAAAGCCCATCCCATTCCAGACGCAAATTCCGGGTCGTAGTTTCCGCGACGCCCGGTCATCCCATGCCCTCACGACCTCGGCGCATAAAAAACGAGGGAAGGCACGCGTCCTTCCCTCGTTACAGGCAATATGTAGCCGCTTCCCTACATCAGACGCAGGCTGACGTCCTTGAGCTGGGCGCCACTAACGGCACTCGGAGCGCCCGACATAAGGTCGGAGCCGCTGGCCGTCTTGGGGAACGCCATGACGTCGCGGATGGAGTCGGAACCGGTGAGCAGCATGCACACGCGGTCCAGGCCCAGAGCAAAACCGCCCATCGGGGGCGCACCAAACTTGAGCGCCTCCATGAGGAAGCCAAACTGAGACTCGGCGCGCTCCTCGGTAAAGCCCAGGAGCTTGAGCATGGACATCTGCATCTCGGCGTTGTGGATACGCATACCGCCGCCGCCGGCCTCAAAGCCGTCCATGACAAAGTCGTAGGTGCACGAACCGGCTGCCAACGGGTCAGCCTCGATCTTGGCGATGTCGGTCTCGGTCGGCAGAGTGAACGGCTGGTGCTCGGCGGCATAGGCCTTGCGATCCTCGTCCCAATGGAACAGCGGGAAGTTGACGACCCACAGGAAGTCGTGACCCTCGCGCTTGATCTCGAGCGCATTGGCCATGTGGGAACGCATGCCGCCCAGGATCTCGTCGGAGAGCAGGCGCGGGCCGGCGGCGAACATCACAAGGTCGCCGGGCTCGACGTCCATGCGCTCGCGCAGAGCCGTCATCTCCTCGTCCGAGAAGAACTTGACGATGGGGCTGTTGATGGAGCCGTCCTCGCGGAAGGCGATCCAAGCCAGACCCTTGGCGCCAAACGTGGAGGCCACGCCGGCGAGCTTATCGATCTTGGCACGTGCCCAGGCACCGGCGCCCTTGGCGTTGATGGCCTTGACGACAGAGCCCTCCTCGTTCGCAGCGGTCGCGAAGACCTTAAATTTGGAGTTGGCAAAGATGTCGGTCAGGTCGACCAGGTGCATGCCATAGCGGGTATCGGGCTTGTCGGAGCCATAGGTGTCCATGGCATCCCAGTAGTCCATGCGACGCAGCGGCGTGGGCATCTCGACACCCATGCGACCGAAGGCATCGGCAAGAACCTCTTCGAGCGCGCTCATGACATCGTTCTGGTCCACGAAGGACATCTCGATATCGACCTGAGTGAACTCGGGCTGACGGTCGGCACGCAGGTCCTCGTCGCGGAAGCACTTGGCAACCTGGTAGTAGCGCTCGACGCCACCGACCATGAGCAGCTGCTTCAGGAGTTGCGGGGACTGCGGCAGGGCGTAGAAGTTACCCGGCTGAATACGGCTGGGAACGATGAAGTCGCGAGCGCCCTCGGGCGTGGACTTAAACAGGGAGGGCGTCTCGACCTCCATGAACTCACGGTTGTGCAGCGCCTCGCGAATGGCAAAGGTGAAGTCGGAGCGCAGCTTGAGGTTGGCCATCATCTCGGGACGGCGGAGGTCCAGATAGCGATAGCGCAGGCGGGTGTCCTCGCTGGTCTCGATGCCGTCCTCGATCTGGAACGGCGGGGTGACGGACGTGTTGAGCACCTCGGCGTGGTCGGTCAGGACCTCGATCTCGCCGGTCGCGAGCTTGGTGTTGGTGGTCTCCTCGCCACGGGAGCGCACGACGCCGTGGATCTTGATGGGCCACTCGGGACGCATGGTCTCGGCGATCTTAAAGGCGTCGCCGTCGGAGTGCTCGGGGTCGAAGGTGAGCTGCGTGATGCCCTCGCGGTCACGAAGGTCGCAGAAAATAAGGCCGCCGTGGTCACGGCGACGGCTCACCCAACCGGTGAGGGTGACCTCTTCGCCCACGTTCTCGCGGCGAAGCTCGCCGCAGGTACGGGTGTGCATGGAATGCTCGTCGATGGGACGGGTCTGGCTCATACCAGTGATCCTCCTTTATGGATCTGTGCCGCCCCGTGTCGTTCCGGGCGGCGTCGTACAGATTTGCCCAGCCTGCGTAAACCGCGCAGCCAGACATGGCGTTCTATCTTATCGCACCTGCGTCGATGTGCCGCGGAAAAGTAGCTCCTGCCCAAAGACTTGACGGAGACGAAACAATTGACGCACCGTGGCCGTCGCCAAGGCGCGCCACGTGCGACAATATGCCCCAATAAAACAGCACTTGGAAAGGCCCGTCATGACTGCACGCCTCATTGTTATGGATATCGACTCCACGCTCATCAACCAGGAGGTCATCGACCTGTTGGGCGAGGAGGCCGGCGTGGGCGAGCAAGTTGCGCAAATCACCGAGCGCGCTATGCGCGGCGAGCTGGACTTTAAGCAAGCGCTCGAGAAGCGCGTGGGGCTGCTCGCCGGCCTGGACGAGAGCGTGTTCGAGCGCACGTTTGAGCGCGTGACGTTTACCCCCGGCGCGCTGGAGCTTGTGCGCTCGGCGCACAGCAAGGGCTGGAAGGTCGGCGTGGTAAGCGGCGGCTTCCACGAGGTCGCCGATAAGATCGTGGCCGCCGCGGGCATCGACTTTTGCCTCGCCAACCGCCTGGAGGTCGTGGAAGGCAAGCTCACGGGTAAGCTGGCGGCAGACATTGTGACCAAGGAATCCAAGCTCATTCAGCTGCTGGATTGGGCGGTTGAGTGCGGTGTCGACATGGCCCATACCGTCGCGATCGGCGACGGCGCCAACGACATCCCCATGATTCAGGCCGCGGGCACGGGCATCGCGTTTTGTGCCAAGCCCAAGACGCGCGAAGCCGCCCCGTTTGCCATCGACGAGCGCAACCTGATGCTCGCCATGGACATCATCCTGCGCGACTAGCCGATCCGTTTAACAATTGAATCGGTCTGTCCTATAGTTTCCGAACAATTTTATCTTAGTGTTCGGAAACATATCTTTTGAGTGCTAGACTTTGCGCCGTCGAAGGGAACATATATGGATAAGCGAGATCTTGAGCAATTGCTGAGCGATGTTGCCGGCGGAGCAGTCACTCCGGCAGTCGCCCTCACGCGCATCCAGACGGCGCCGACCGCCGATCTGGGTTTTGCGCAGCTCGATCTTTCGCGCGGGGTGCGCCAGGGAGCCGGCGAGGTTGTCTACGGCGCCGGTAAAACCGCCGAGCAGATTGCCGCCATTATCGAAGCGCTGCGCGATGCCGGCCAGGAGCGCATCCTGGTCACGCGCCTGGATGCCGAAAAAGCAGCCCGCACCTCGGAGCTCCTCGACAACGGCATCGACCTGGGATATGTCCCGGACGCGCAGCTCGCCCTCGTGGGCGGCAAGCCCTCCCCTACCGGCAACGGACGCATCGTCGTCGCCTGCGCCGGCACGAGCGACCTGCCCGTCGCCGAGGAAGCCGCGTTGACGGCCGAGTTCTATGGCAACGAAGTCGACCGCCTCTACGACGTAGGTGTCGCCGGCCTGCACCGCCTGCTCGCGCACGCCGAGGAACTTGCTCAAGCGCAGGTGGTCATCGCCATCGCCGGCATGGAGGGCGCGCTGGCGAGCGTTATCGGCGGTCTTGTGAGCTGTCCGGTCATCGCCGTTCCCACCAGCGTTGGCTACGGCGCAAGTTTTGGTGGCGTAGCCGCGCTGCTCGCCATGCTCAACTCCTGTGCCAGCGGCGTTTCGGTCGTCAATATCGACAATGGCTTTGGTGCCGCCTACCAGGCAAGTCTTATCAATCATCTGAGCGTCGGTACACCCCGCGCCCGCTAAGGAGCATTCCATGTCCAACCATCAGCACACGCTTATCATCGACGGCACCTCGGGCATCAGCGGCGATATGACCGTCGCGGCCCTGCTCGACCTGGGCGCCAGCGAGGAGCACCTGCGCGAACAGCTCGCCACACTGCCGGTCGACGGCTTTACGATCGCCGTCACGCGTGCAAACAAGCATGGCATCGACGCCTGTGATTTTGACGTCCAGCTTGCAGAGGTGCTCGAGAACCACGATCACGATATGCCCTGGCTCTACGGCAACGAAGCAGCTGCCGAGCACACGCACGAGCATGAGCACCACCATCATGATCATGGCGAGCACGAGCACGAGCACTGCCACGAGCATGGCCACGAGGACCATCATCACGCCCACCACCATCACCACCGTTCTTTGGCGGACGTCACTGCCATCATCGATGGCTCGCAGCTGAGCGATGGTGCCAAGCGTCGTGCCCTCGCCATCTTTACCGCACTCGCTGCAGCTGAGGCTAAAGCTCACGGCAAAACGCCCGAGACCGTCATGTTCCACGAAGTGGGCGCCGTCGACTCCATCGTCGACGTCTGCTCGGTCGCCATCTGCCTCGACGACCTGGGTATTGAGGATATCGTGGTCGAGTCGCTCTCCGAGGGCCACGGAACCATCCACTGTGCCCACGGCCTTATGCCCATTCCCGTCCCCGCTGTCGTCAACCTGTGCCAGGCGGGCAATATCGCCCTCATGCCTGCACCAGTCGCTGGCGAGCTCGTGACGCCCACGGGCGCCGCCATCGTCACCGCGCTGCGTACGTCCGACCAACTGCCCTCACGCTACCACATCGAAGCCGTCGGCTACGGCGCCGGCAAGCGCCCCTACGAGGGTTGCTCCGGCACGCTCCGCTGTCTGCTCGTTCACGTGGATGCATAGCCATGGATGCCCGCAAAGAAAAAAGCCGCGCCGCTATTGTCACGGCGTTTTCCGAGCTCCTTCGCGAGGAGGACTACGGCAAGATCACTGTCGGCGACATCATCGCTCGCGCCCACGTAGGCCGCGCGACATTCTACGGCCTCTTTAAGAGCAAAGATGACCTACTGTCCGAGCTCGTGAGCGACATCTGCACCCACGCCCTCGACGACGATGGCACACCGCTCGACGACCCACTCGTGCAGGTCGAGCATATCCTCAACAACCTCTGGGAGCGCCGCCAGGGCGTTCGAGCCCTCGTAGCCGGCGCCGGATCCCGCGTCTTCGCCGACTGCTTACGCAAGACCATCATGTCGCGCGCAGCCGAAACCGTCCCTACCGACCCAAACGGCCCCGCCGCCACCATGGACCGAAGCTTCCTACTACACCACATAGCCTCAAGCTTCGTAGCCACCGTTCAATGGTGGGCCTGGCACAACTTCCAAGCAGACAAAGCCGACGTAGCCAAAGACTACTTATCAGCCATAAAACCCCTCTTCAACTAAGTAAGAACATCATCCCAAAGCATCGCCCCAACCCAGGGCGCCACGCATCCCAAAGTGTCACTCGCGCTTCACCGCCCTCAACAGCAACAAGCCCCTCCCATCCAAATCTAAATTCAGATTTATATGTTGGGCTGCTTGCTCGAGCGCAGCAAAGACCCCGCAGCTGGCTGCATGGGGTAACTTCCCAGCGCATTCCGCAGGACGCAAAAAGGCTCGCCGCACGAAGTGCGCAGCGAGCCTTTTTGCATGTCCGAGGACGCGCTGGGAAGTTACCCCATGCAGCCAGCGGACAACTATGTAGCCTCAGACTAGAACATGCCCAAGAAACCATGCACAAACAGCGCGGCCAGAGCGGCACCGACAAACGGCGCGATGCCAGGAACAAGCAGGCCGTACTTCCAGTTGTTGTCGGCCTTGTTCTTGATCGGCAGCACCTGATAGGCCATGCGAGGACCAAGGTCACGAGCCTGGTTCATGGCGAAGCCGGTGATGCCGCCCATGCCCATGCCAACGGCCCAAACGATCAGACCGACGCAGATGGCGAGCATCAGAACGTTCTCGCCAGCACGGTTAGCAGCAGCAAGGATGGCACTGATGAACACGAAGGTGCAGATAGCCTCGCAGAAGAAGTTGCGAGCATAGTTCGTGCCCTCGGTGGTGGGGTTAGTCGAGAAGATGTTGCGCTGGGCAATAGGGTCGACGACGCCCTCGGAAGCCTTGAACTCATCGGCATACATAAGCCAAGCGATTACGGCGCCCACAAAGCCGCCGAGCATATCGGCAATCATGAAGGGGATGCAGCTGCTCCACGGCACCAGGCCTACGATGCACTGGGCAAGCACCATAGCCGGGTTCATGCACACGGCGCCGCCAAAGACAAACAGGCAGACCGAGATGCCAAAAGACCAGGTGGTGATGGCAAACATATGGCCGGAGCCCTGATACTTAGTGCCCTTGAGCACGGTATCGCAGTGCACGCCCACGCCAAAGATGATCATGAGGGCCGTTGCGCCGAATTCGCAGAGGAGTTTGGTAAGCATAAAACCTTATCTTTCTTGTCGGTTATAAACGATTCGTTTAGGCCGCGCACTAGTGTTGCGCGACGACAACGCCCAGGCCATCGGGAATAACGGCAACCTTGGCATCGACACCCTTCATCTCAAAGGCGAGCTTGAGCGCCTCATCGAGGGTGTTAACCGGCGTCATGTGCATATCCTTGATCATCTGGTGATCGCACAGGTCGGTAACCATGATCACAGGGTGATGCGCCAGGATGCGGGCAAAGATCTGGCTCGTCCACTGGTCGGGCAGGGTCTCGTCCTTAGGACGGTCGATGCAGGCGCGCTCAAACTCTGCCGGATCATTGTCGGCGATGTTGTGATAGAAGCCCTCGCCACCGTGACCGTCGGCACAACCGGCGACATCGATGATCACGCCGCCCTCGGGAAGTGTGGCCTCTGCAGAGCACATGCCCTTCACGGCCTGATAGATGTTCTGGTCGAGCGGGTAGCCGCCGTTGGTGGTAATGGCAATCTCGCACTCGACGGGCTCAACGCCGGCAAGGCTCTTCACGAACTCGCAGCCAGCCTCGTGCGCCTTGTGGATGTCGCCGGCAAAGGAGCCGATGACCTCGTGCTTGCCGTTGAGCACCACGTTGAGCACAAAGGCAAGGTGAGCCATCTCGGCAGCGGCAAACATGTCCTCGCTCACGTGGTTGTGGCACAGGTTGCCGGCACGCGAATGGGAATCGTTCACAAACTGACCGTTGTGGTTGTACATGATGGTCTTGTAGCTGGCGATACCAGGCAGGACGGACTTGCGGCTACCAGAGAAACCGGCAAAGAAGTGCGGCTCAATAAAGCCCTCGGCAAGCAGCAGATCGCAATCGGCAGCAATCTTGTTGATGATGCACTCGCCGCCAGAAGGCAGGGTGCCGATCTTTTTCATCATGCTGTCATCGGTCGCGACGTGCATAACGATTTCCTCGTTGGCAACGATCTCCTCGCCGTACTTGTTGACGAGCTCCTCGTGCGTCGACGGACGATGCATACCCGTAGCAACCAGAATACGCACGCGAGCCTCGGGCGCAGCAGAATGGATGTGATGCAGCAGAATAGGCATCGTCACACGCGAGGGAACGGGACGCGTATGATCGGAGCTAATAATGACGATATCCTTCTTGCCAGCACAAAGCCCCTCGAGCGAAGGCGAGCCATAAGGATTGGCAAGCGACTCCTCTACCAGCTCTTCCTGCGATTTTGTAGTCTTAAACTCGTTTTGATGACCTTCCATCACACCCGCGAAGTTCTTATCCTCGAGCTCCAGATGCAACGTCTTGTGGTCAAACGGCAGTTCACATTCAAACAATGACGAGCGCCCTCTTCCTTTCAACTGACACACTAGATAAACCGTTGGAAGGATACGCCGCTCACCGAAAAACACCACCGTCCACCGACTCATTAACACAACGTTCATATTTGACCCACAACAAAACGGCCGCGATCCCAAACGGAGACCGCGGCAGTCACAGCTGTAAGGCGCGAAGCACCAAACGCGCCGCCGGGACAGACCCCATCCAAAACGCGCGAAGCGCGCCATTATTCACCCAGCAGTAATCCGCCGAAGACCGGACATCGCAGGGCCCGCCATTAGTTTACTTTTAGGCACACTCCGCAGGACGCAAGAAGCCCTCGCCGCACTCCACATTAAGCGCGAAGCGCGCCATTATCCCCTTCAGCCCCAATCCCTGAAGACCGAGGACGAAGGGGCCCGATTGGTTTCCCTCTGAATGCATTCCGCAGCACGAAGCCCCCTTATCCACAGCTCCGAAGGAGCAGGATAAGGGGGCTTCAAGTGCGAGGACGCATTCAGAGGGAAACCCATCGGGTCCCGGTGAGAGCCACAGGGCTATCGATTACCCCGTGTTCTGCAGTCCTGCCGAGACGCCGGTCACAGTCGAAAGAATCAGGCTCATGTACTCGGCCTTCTTCTCCTCGGCCATCTCGTCCTGGTTCATACGCACCTCGCGAAGGGCGCGGACCTGGGCGATGGACAGAGCGTCGACATAGGGGTTACGCACGCGAACGGCGCAGCCGAGCACACGACGACGTTGCAGCGGCCACTCATCGCCGACGATGGCAAGGACCCACTTACGCGTGAGCTGCATCTCGGTGAAGACCTTCTCGGACAGATCCTGGCGATCGCCCAGGTGCAGATACATCTTGGCGATGCGCTGATCGGTCTTGGCGATCGACATCTCGATGTTGTCGATGAACGTGCGGAAGAACGGCCACTCCTGGTAGGCAGCCTTGAGCTGGTCAAGATCGCCCAGCTGCTCGCAGGCGGTGCCCAAGCCGTACCAAGCGGCCAGGTTAATGCGCGCCTGGCTCCAGCTGAAGATCCACGGGATGGTACGCAGGTCGTCGAGCGACTTGGCACCCAAGCCGCGCTTGGCGGGACGCGAGCCGATCGGCAGCAGACCGACCTCGGTCAGCGGCGTCACGGTCGAGAACCACGGTGTAAAGTCCTCGGTGTTCAGCAGGTCCAGATAGCGCTCGTGGCTTGCGGTGTTGAGCTTCTCGGCCATATCCCAGAACTTCTGGGTAGTCTCGGTGTTGGTCTTCTCGACGCTCGGAGCCGACTGCAAAAGCGTTGCGGCGGCAACGGACTCAACGTGGCGCTGAGCCAGCGTGCGGTTGCCGTAACGGGCAAAGATGACTTCGCCCTGCTCGGTGAGCTTAAAGAAGCAGTTGACCGAACCCTTGGGCTGCGCCAGCACGGCCTTGTTGGCCGGGCCGCCGCCACGGCCCACGGCACCGCCGCGACCGTGCATGAGCACCAGGTCGATATCGTTCTTCTCGGCCCACTTGGCGATGCGCTCCTGCGCAGAGTGCAGCGCGAGCATGGCCGTGGTAGGACCGGCATCCTTGGAGGAGTCGGAGTAGCCCAGCATGACCTCCATGCGGCGGTTGGTCTGGGCAAGGCGCTTCTGCACCACGGGCAGCGTGAGCATCTGGTCGAGCACGTCGACGCAGCCCTCGAGGTCCTCGAGCTGCTCGAACAGCGGGATCACGTCGAGCTCGGGGACATCCTCCTCGTGTGCAAAGGACAGGTGAGCCAGCTCAAAGACGTCGGCCACATGCTGGGCGCTCTTAGTGAACGAGATGATGTAGCGGTGCGCCATCTTCTTGCCGTAGCGCTTTTGGATGGAGCCGATAGCGCGGAAGGTATCGATGACCTCGCGCGTCATGGGCTGCAGGTCGCCATGGATACCGTTCTCGTGGATATCCTTGAGAGCGCGGGCGTGCACCACGGAGTGCTGACGGAACTCCATCTCGACCATATGGAAGCCGAAGGACTCGACCTGCCAGATGATGGTCTGAACCGGGCCGTAGGCAGCACGGACGGCTCCGCAGGCGGCCAGCGAGCGCTGGACGACGCGCAGGTCCTCCAGGAACTCATCGGCGCTGTGGTACATGGTGTCGGTGATACGGCGCACGGTGGCGTTCAGACGGTCGGCCATGACGAGCATGACGGCGCGATGCGGCTCGTGCTCGGAGATCAGCTCGGCGCGGGCCGTGTAACGAGGGCTCATCTCGACCTGATGGTTCCACAGGTTGATGAGCTCGGCAGACGGCTTGCTGTAGGTGGCCTCGAGCGTGAGGTTGCGGCCGATGCGGCGGCACTTGTCCTCGAGCTTGAGCACCATGTGGGTGAAGTACTTGGCGGCGACCTCACGGCTCACCTTGGCGGTGACGTTGGGGTTACCGTCGCGGTCGGAACCGATCCAACTGCCGGGATGGAAGAACGCCGGGCACAGCGGCGGCACGGTACCGGCCTTGTCGCCCAGCACCCAATCGTCAAAACGACGATAGATAACGGGGATGACGTCGAACAGCGTGTTATCGAAGATGTCGATGATGGTATCGGCTTCCTCGACCGGCGTGGGCTTCTTGAGCGCGATGGGGCTCGTACGCACCAGGGCGTCGATCTCCTGCAGCATATGGCGCTCGTTCTCCACCAGGTCGGAGCCGCCCAGACGCGGACGCTCCTCCAGCAGGTTGGAGATACGGCGAATCTTGCCCTCGACGGCCTTACGACGGGCCTCAGTGGGATGCGCGGTAAAGACGGGGTGGAACTCAAGCTTGCCGAGCAGCTCGTTGGCGCCCTCGACGCCCAGCTCATTCACCAGCTGGTGATAGGCGACGGTGAGCTCGTTGGCGGGATCGACCTCGGTATCGGTCGACGCACCGGCCTCGCGCTCGCGCAGCTGCGCCACGCGGTAGTTCTCCTCCGACAGGTTTGCCAGGTGGAAGAAGCTCGTAAAGGCGCGGACAATGACCTGCTGCTTATCGAGCGGCAGGCTGTCGATCAGATCGACGACCTCACGAAATGCCACGGCAGTGGGCTCGTCGGCGGTGGGCACGCCCTGCTCGTCGACGGCCTCGTCGGCAGCGCGGGTACCGGGGTTACCGGCATTGGCCACAATCTCGGCCGACAGGATCTTGTCGAACAGGTCCGCGATCTCAGGATCATACTCGCTAAGCACACGACGCTCCAGGCGCAGGAACAACGCCAGATTGTCGCGCAGCTCCTCGGGGATCTCGATCTCGGCGAGACGCTCCCTGGACTCGGCATTCGAGCCGATTCGGTTAACGAGGCGGTTGACCACGGCAGCGACGCGCGCCGCGGCTTCGGGTACAGACTGGTTGCTTAGGTTCTCAGCCACGTTTCCTCCCATTCCTCCTTCTATGCACGTAACATGCGGTATTAATTATAGGCGCTTGAGAAATACTTTCGACACTGATTGCGCTTTACCACACAAAAGTATTTTCTGCATTGCAAGGGTTTTTGCTCTAAATGGTCGTATTTCTCGGTGGACGGCATACACAAACGGGGGCATTCCGCATAAATGCGAAACACCCCCGTAACAATCGCTCGCCGCAAGCGGGACATGTTAGCGGGTCCGCAGCTCAAAAAGATGCGCTACAGGCGCTCGCGAACCGCCTCGACGACGTTGGCCAGATCGGCAAGAACCTCTTCGTGGCTCTCCATGTCGCGCACCTTGACCTTGCCGGCGGCAAGCTCGTCGCCGCCCAGGACCAGGATGAGCTTGGCGCCTACCTTATCGGCCTGTTTAAACTGGGCCTTGAGCGAACGGCCCTGATAGTCGGCCTCGGTCACGATGCCTGCGGCGCGAAGCTCCTGCGTAATGGCAAAGACGTTCTGGCGCAGTTCCTTGCCGGCGTTGGCGACATAGACGCACGGGGCCTCATCGGCACCCAAATCGCTGCCAAAGGCCTGCAGGGCCAGCAGGGCGCGCTCAAAACCAACGGCAAAGCCGACGCCCGCCGTGGGCTTGCCACCCTCGAGCTCGACCAGGCCGTCATAGCGGCCGCCGCCGCCGATGGAGCCGACGCCGGCGCCAGGGGCCTCGACCTCAAAGACAGTACGGGTGTAGTAGTCCAGGCCGCGCACCAGGGTGGGATCCTCGACATACTCGATACCGGCGGCATCCAGATAGCGCTTGACCTGCTCGTAGTGCTCGCGGCACTCGTCGCACAGGTTGTCACCCATCAGCGGAGCCTCGGCCATGATCTCGCGGCAGTGGTCGTTCTTGCAGTCGAAGGCGCGCAGCGGGTTAAGCTCGGCGCGCTCGCGGCACTCGTCGCACATCTCGTCTGCGTGATCGAGGATAAACTGCTTAACCTGCTCGCGGTAAGCCGGACGGCACTGGGCGTCACCCATCGAGTTGATGAGCAGACGAAGCTTGGAAAGATCGAAGCCCAGGCGCTTGTAGAACTCCATGAGCATGATGATGCACTCGGCGTCTGCCGCCGGATCGGGAGCGCCGAGCCACTCGATGCCCACCTGGTGGAACTGGCGCAGGCGGCCCTTCTGGGGACGCTCGCCGCGGAACATGGCCTCGGCGTAGTACGCCTTAAACGGCGTGGAGCCCTGGGGCACCAGATTGTTCTCGACGACGGCGCGCACCACGCCGGCCGTGCCCTCGGGGCGAAGTGCCAGGCGCTGCTTGGGCTTGAGTTTGGTGTCGGTGCCCTCGGTAAAGACGCGCTCCAGGTTGGCACCGCTGAACACGCGGAACATTTCCTTGCGCACGACGTCGGTCGACTGGCCGATGCCGTGGACAAACACGTCCACTTGTTCGATCGCGGGCGTCTCGATGGGCTTAAAACCAAACGGCTCGAACACGCCGGCCGCAATCTGCTGCATCTTTTGCCAGGCGCGCATCTCGGCGCCGATAAGGTCGCGGGTTCCCTCCGCCTTCTGTGCCTGCATGGGCAAACACCTTTCTTTTGTATCGCGTCATAGGTAACGGTCATTATACGGCACAAAGCAGCAACGCGGCGGCGCGTCTGGCCGAACGAGGGTATGGGGACTCGTTCGGCCAGACGCGCCGCCGCTGTTTGTGATCCGTTTTCCTCCGTCCCCTTCGGATCACGTGATCTGTTGGGGACGGAGGAAAAGGGATCATTTCGTAGGCCCGTGGCCGCCTTGGAAACCGAATGATGGTACGAGCATCCATTCGGCTTCCAAGGCGGCCACGGACAGAACAGGGCAAACAGAAAAGAGCGACGGACGTCTACTCCCCCGCCACGCTCGCGCGCAGCTTGGCGGCGATGGGCTCGGATGCCAGCAGGAACACGAGCATGACCACGGAGCACGCCAGGCACACGATCCAGGTGCTCGCAAAGGAGCCCGAGACGGCAAAGAGCACATAGACCTGCCAAAGCTCACCCACAAAGCTCATGCCCGCGAGCACCGTCGAGGTGGCGATAACGGTGAGCGAGCCCAATACGCGGCCACTCACCTTATCGGCAACATGACCGATAACGAGCGAACCCACGACACTCACCACGGTGGAGATAGCGTTGGAGATGTTGTACTGGGCAAGCGTAATCCCGAGGTTGCTGACGATCAGCGGCTGGAACAGGCTCATGCAGTTGACGAAAATCGTGTAGCACGTGGCCATGATCACGAAGCCGGAGGCCACAACAAGCCAACCGGGGAAGAATTTATGCTGCTGGGACATACTGTTCCTTTTAAACAAACGAATAGCAAGATTGGGTGCTACCGGTGGTCGGCGATATAGCCCAAAGCGACGGCGGTATAGGCCGCGGCACCGAGGGGAAGCTCGGCATCGTTAAAACGCGCCTTGGGATGGTGCTGGGCAAAGTGTTCGTCCGTGTCGGCTACGGCCGCGCCCACGGTAAAGTACGCACTCGGAATCTCGCTCGAGATAAGCGCGAAGTCCTCACTCGCCATGGCATGGAAAAGCGGCAAGAAAGCCGCCTTGGGCAGCACTGCGCCCACGTAGCCAAGCGACGCCTGAGTCATATCGCTGTCGAGCACAAGCGGCGGAACATCCGAAAGCGTCTCGATGGTCGCCGGCGTACGATATGTTGTGGCAACGCCGTTAACGACCTCCGCGATGCGGGTCTTGAGGTGAGCCATGAGCTCAACATCAAAGCCGCGCAGCGTTCCCTCGAGCACGCAGGTGTCGGGGATGACGTTGGCCGCCAAGCCGCCAGCAAACTTACCAACGGTAAGTGCGACTTCCTTGGCCGCCGGCACCTCGCGGGAGATAAGCTCCTGGAGCGCCAGATGCACATGCACGCCTGCCGTGATGGGGTCGATGCAGATCTCGGGGCTCGAGCCATGGCCGCCCTTGCCCTGGAGCGTGATACGGAAACCGTACACGCCCGAGAGCGCCGGGCTGCCGTAGAGCACCAGGCCAAGCGGCGACTGGCTGTTGACATGCATGGCAAAGGCCGCCTGAGGGCGCGGGTTCTCGAGCAAGCCGTCGGCGATGGCGGCGCGGGCGCCCTCGAAGGTCTCCTCGCCCGGCTGGAACAGCAGTTTGACGGTGGCATTGGCGTCGATGAGCTCGGCCTCGCGGGCCTTGAGCAGGCGCGCCGCACCAAGTAGGGCCGTCGCGTGCATATCGTGACCGCAAGCATGCATGCAGCCATTGGTGGATGCAAAGGGCTCGCCGGATTCCTCGACAACGGGCAGGGCATCCATATCGCCTCGGAGCATGACGACCGTTCCGGCCTGCTCGTCCTTGCACGTGCCATTGCCCTGAACGGCCGCGGCCGCACCGGCACCGATCAGACCAACGACGCAGGAACCGTCGACGAGCGTGGTATGGGGGATGTCCATCTCGTCCAGACGTGCCTGGATATAGGCAGACGTCTGCGGAAGATTGTTACCGAGCTCGGGCATCTGGTGTAGATCGTGTCGCCACGCAGCGAGCTCGTCTGCAAAAGCCTGAGCTTCTGCGACAAGACCGTCGCCGATAGCGGTCTGCGCCGTTGTGGTAGCCTGAGGCGCTGGTTGCGGTTGAAAATCGGACAGAGCTGGTGCCATAGATGCCCTCCAGTAACGTTTTTGCAGCAAGCACTTTGATAGCGTAAAGTGCAAGGTACTACTTTAAGGGCGACGCATAAAAAATGCCGCCCCGGGAGGCGGCGCAACAAATTGTTTACAATTGCGGGCGCGGCTTTCGACGCAAAAAATCGAAATGCGTCTCGCTCAAGATAATCGAAAGAAAGATGAGCGCGAAGCCGGCGAGCAGGCGCGAGGTGAGCGCCTCCCCCATCAGCAGCACCGAGAACAGCACACCCGAAGGCGACTCCATCGAAAGGAGCAGCGAGCCCGTCGAGGCCGGGACATGCGCCAGGCCGACGTTTTGGATGAGCAGAGCCACACATGTGCAGCCCACCGAGAGAAACGCCATCACACTGATAAAGCTCGGCGTCCAAACGGACAGCGGCGCTTGGGTCTCGAATAGCAGCGACGAGATCAGGCTCAGCACGCCGTTGCCCACAAACATCCAAAACGTGATGACGTTGATGTCCATCTTGCGGCCATACTTGGCGGTCACCGCCATCTGGATGGCAAAGAAGACCGCACCGCCCAGTGTGATGACATCGCCGACATTGAACTCGACGCTATCGAGCGCCACCAGACCAATGCCCGCCAGGCACAGCAACGCGGCGCCCAAGTTGTAACGGGTAAGCTTTTCGCCGCTTAGAACGTAGCTCGCAAACGGAACCAAGATGCAGTACGTGCCCGTCAAAAATGCACTCTTGCCTGCCGTGGTCTGTGCCAGGCCGATCGTCTGCAAACCGTAGGCACCCCACATGAGCGCGCCCATGCCAAGTCCAACAATCAGGTTTCGAGCGTTGAAATGGGCAACAATGCGCTCGTGGAAGATGGCAAGCATGACCAACGACGCCGGAAGAAAACGAATGTAGAGCAGCTCGAACACCGGAATGGTATCGAGCGCATCCTTCATGGTGGTGAAGGAATAGCCCCAGATGACCGCCACCGATAGCAGCAAGACCTTCCAGAACAGCGGCGAGCGCGCACCGGCACCGCGAGAGGCACCGCCGGCACCTAGGTCTTCGCGGGCTACAGGGCTATCGGGCATATTCTCGATTTCGTTGGCAGCGTATTGGGCCATGGAACATCCTCACACTCAATCTGGGCGTGGTGTCCGCACGCGTATGGCTGCGTGCCGCCTCATGGTCAAATAAAAACGGGGCGCACCGGACCCCCGGTACGCCCCGCTACTGTAGCAACAACCAGCGTTGCATCGCAATCCAGCATAATAAAGTGTCAAACTGGAAGATCTCGATGTTCCGACGGCGTTTACGTTGCTGAACTAAATCAATTTGGTTGACTCCAGTTTTTCGATGATCCAGTCGTTGGCTTTGATGACCGGGCGGCGGAAGACGACGCCCAGTGCCAGCGACGGAATCAGATAGCTCGCCAGAATGCCTAGCTCAATCCAGTACTCCATGTGGTACGCACCGGCCATGGCGGCATGCATGGCGTTGATGCCGTGGGTGAACGGCAGGAACGGATAGATCGCCTGGAACACGGGGCCGGTCATCTCGATGGGGAACGTGCCGCCCGAACCGCCGACCTGCATGACCAGCAGCACGACGGCGAGCGCCTTGCCGATATCGCCAAACGAAACCGTAAGCGTGTAGACGATATTGGAGAACACGAGACTCGCGACCCAGCCCGCCAGCACAAACTGCAGCGGGTCGTCGCACTGGATGCCAAAGAACAGGATGTCGCCCGCACACACGAGCGTTGCCTGCAGCAGGGCCAGACCGCCAAAGAACAGGTAGCGGCCCAGGTAGATCTCGTGCAGGCGCACGGGGATGAGCTCGTTGATAAGCTCATCGTCAACCGAGACCTTCATCATGGCCGCCAGCACAATCGAGCCCACCCAGAGCGACAGAATCGTGTAGAACGGTGCCATGGCCGAACCGTAGTTGCGGATCGGATAGACCGGCTTGCGATCGAGCGCGACGGGGCCGGAAAGCGACACGGCCAGACCCTCGGGATCATTGCCGATCATCGTCTTGATCGTAGCGAGGTCATCCGACATCAAGGCGCCGTCGAGCTCGTCCTTAAACGCACTGATCTTGTCCGACGCCTCGCCCAGCTGATCAGAAGCCTTGTTGACCAGCTTTGCAGCCTTGGAGAGGCCCTTTGCCAGCGAACCGGATGCGTCGGTCAGGCCAGCAACAGCACTATCCAGATCGTTCGAAATACCGTTCAGCGAATCCAAAACGCCCGAGATGGTCTTCTTGAGCTCCTTTGCCTTGGCCGAAAACGTAGAGTCGTAGTCAGTCTTGGCGCCCGAGATACCAGCCTTGGCATCCGCGATTGCCTGATCGACCTCGGCACGCGACTTATTAACCTCTGCCATGCTGTCAGAGAGAGACTTCGCGGTGGCCGTCAAGTCCTTGGCGTTGTTGCGATACTCCACAGCAATCCTGCTCAGCGATGTTGCCACAGACTTGAGGCTGTCCTGGAGTTTTTCGTCAGTCACCTGATCGGCAAAGCTGCGGAGCTGGTCGGCCGTGGCGTCGATATCGTCGGCACGCGTGTTGAGCGCCGCCGCGGCATCGTTGAGCTGGGACACTGTAAGGTCGACATGTTGATTCGCGGCATCAAATGCCTTCGCAAGCTCGGCGGACACGTTGTCAAACGAGCCCGCGCTTCCGTCAATCGCGGCATTGATGGCGTCGTTGGCGTCCTTCAGCGCTTCCTTGGAATCGCTAATACCGCTCTTGACATGCTCCATCAGCTGCTTCGTTGACTCATCGACCGTGCCCGTCTGCTTGAGCATGCCGCTCGCCGACGTCAGCGAATCGGACGTGGATCTCAAAATGCCCGCAAGCGACGTTGCGCTGGCCTGAACGTCCTGCAGGTCCTGGACCGAATCGCCGAGCGTCGAGGACAGGTTGGCGATAAAGTTGCTGACCTGGTCGGTGCTCATGTAATCGAGCAGGCTGGACACCGTCTTAAGACCGATGCTCGTAATGGTCTCGGTAAAAGTTTTGTTAACCTGGCTCTGGACGGCGCTCGAACCCTTCTCGGTCACGATCTGCGCAATGGCGTTGGCCTTCTGATTCTCGTAGAACTCGATATCGGCATGCTTCACGTCGGTCGAGAAAAGCGTCATCATGTCAGCGCTAAACGTTTTGGGGATAACGACGGCAGCATAGTACGCGCCCGACTTAACGCCCTCGATAGCCTTTTCGCGATTGTTGAGCACAACCCAATCGAAGCTCTCGTTGCCGCGTAGGGTGGCGGTCACGTTTTCGCCCACGTTAACCTCGACGGGGATCAAATCGCTCTCGTAACCCTCATCGGTGTTGACCACGGCGATCTTAAGATTGCCGGTGTTGCCGTACGGATCCCAGCTGCCGGCGATGTTAAACCACGCGTACAGACACGGTACGATAATGAGGCCCATCACGACAACCAAGCCGATCACGGAGCGAGACACGTTTTGGACATCGCGCTTAAACAGATGCAGGATGTTCTTCATTTATGCCTCACCTCCTTTGGAGTGCTTGCCAAGCGCGGTGGTATCTCCATCATTTGTGGCTGTGCTGTCGCTGCCCTGAGATTTATGGTGCGAGCCGATATGCGGCAAGCGGCCCGTGGACTGATCGCCGCCCTTGGCACCACGCTCGCTGGCGTTGAGGCCAAACATGTGGCGGGCGGCAGGAATGGCGGCCGTGTGTTCGCGCATCTCGCGACGCAGGTCCTCATCCGAAAGCGCCGAGATGCGCATCTGGGTATTGAGGCTCGCTCGGATATATTCGATATTGATAAGCCAGCCGCAGATGGCAATAACCGAGATGATCCAAATGACAAGCAGGATGATCTTGCCGTTATTGTCGATATCGAGAACCGTCGACAGGACAAAGAGCAGGACCTGAACGCCCACCACGGCGGCAAAACCGCCCTTGATGTAGTACGGGTAGCGATGTTCAAAGGCGACCGCATGATCGAGCAGTTCGCGACGGTACGAATCGGAATCGAGCATGACGCGCATGGCCGTGCGCAGCGAGTAGCGCTGGCGCGGCAGGTCGTTGGACTCGCAAATCATCATACCGGTCGTGGAGAGCTGTTTATCAAAGAGCAGGTTAAGGTTGAGCAGCAGCGGACGCAGCTGCAGGCCGATAAAGAGCGCCACGATCAAGAACACGCCCAGAATGCACAGGTTAAACAGGTAGTTGAACGAATACATGCCGCCGACCGTCTCGCGCAGCAGATTGATGCCGTAGGTAAAGGGCAGCAGCGGGTGCAGCCACTGGAAGAAGCCGGGCATCATCTCGATGGGGTACATGCCCGATGAACCCGGAATCTGCACGATAACCAGAATGACGCCGATTGCCTTGCCGATGTGCTTAAACGTAGTGGACAGCGCGTAAATGATGTTGACGTACGTAAACGAGATGGCGATGCCGCCCAGCACGAACAGCAGCGGGTTGACGCACTGTACGCCAATCACCAGATCGCCTACCGTAACGATGATGGCCTGCAACGCGCCCAGGATCACCATGAGCAACCAGCGGCCAAAGTAGCCTTGGCGCGCCGTAAAGCTGCCAACACCTTCACGGTCGACCTCGAGCTTGTAGATGGCGATGAGCACATAGCCGCCCACCCAAAGCGCCAGATTGGTGTAGAAGGGAGCGATGCCCGAGCCAAAGCTCTTGACCGGATAGATCGACTTGGACGTCAGCTCGACCGGAGAGGCCATGAAATCTGCCACGTCATTGACATCGACGCCCATAAGGTCGGCGAGCTCGCCCATAGACTCAGAGGTCTGCAGCGCCGCGATGTCATTGGCTGCGGTCGCAAGCTTGTCCTGGACCTTGGCAAGCGAGGAATCGGTCTGGGACAGCGTGGTCTTGGCCTGGCCGAGCGTAGCGTTAAGCTGCGAAAGCGTACCGCGCGCGCTTGCAATCGTGGGCGTGAGGCCAGATACGATACCCGTCAAATCACCCGAGACGGCGGCAAAGGAATCAAGCGCGCTCGAGGCCTTCGGCAGCGCGTTTTGACCCAGGTCCGTCTGGGCCTGGCCAAGGTTGGTCGCACCGGTCTGAATTGCGTTATTGGTAGCTTCGCTGGCACCCGAGACAGCCGCGGCGTCATTCGCCATGGCGCTCGACTGCGCAGACAGACCGTCCTTGATGCTCTGAAGCTTTTCATTCTGCTCTCGAAGCAAATCGATGGTCGATACAATGCGCGCGTCAATTTCCTCGGAACCTGTCGACGTGTCATTGGCGAGAATCTCCAAGTGCCCGATAACGGCCTTATTGTGGTCGATCGTCGCTTGGAGAGACTCGAGCGAGTTGTCGATACGGGTGGTCGTAGATGTGACCGTGCCCGTCAGCTTGCCGATGGCAGCGTTCGCGGAGGCCGACGTCTTGGTGAGCGCAAGGCTGCCTTCCGAGAGCGCCTTGGAGAGCGAGGCGATAGAGTTGCCCGCCGTGGTGCGAGCTTCACCCAGCAGGTCGTTGCCCTGAGAGATCGCTTGCGTCAGTGACGGCGCCTGACCCTGCATGCCGGCAAGTGCCGCATCAGCCGAGGCGATAGCGCCACTCGTCTTATCGATGGCGTCATTCATGTCGCCAATCGAATCGCGCACCTCGCCCAAGGTATCGGATGCCTCGGAGACAGAACTTGCCAACGAATCCTGAGTCTGGGTTGCCTTGTCCTTTAAATCGACTCCGGCATCCTTGGCAATGCTGGCAACGGTCTCGCCCACCGTGGAGACAAATTCCGAGTTGATCTGCTCCTCGATGGTGCTTGCACCGGTGTCGGTAACCTTGGGCGCAATAGCACTCTTCTTCTCATTGACGTAGTACGTAAGCTTGGGCTGATGGTAGTTACCGTCGAGCATCGAAACCAGGTTATCCGAGAAGTTCTTGGGGATCACGATAGCGGCATAGTACTCGCCGCTCTCGACGCCCTCCTTGGCATCGGACGCCGAATCGACGAAGGTCCAGCCCAGCTGATCGTTCTCCTTGAGCTGATCGACGACCTGGTCGCCCGCGTTGAGCTCGCCCACCAAGTCGTTTTGGGTGCCCCGATCGTTGTTGGCGATGGCAATCTTGATACCCTGGGTGTTTCCGTACGGATCCCAGTTGGCCACGATGTTGTACCAGGCATACAGCGAGGGAATAACGCACACGCCAAGGGTAACCACCAAGGCGACGGGGTTCACAAGCAGTCGCTTAATGTCGCGCTTAAATATCGCAAAGGACACCTTTGCATTGGATAGTTTGCTGCCGAGACTCACGCTTGGACCATCCATCCTGTCGTTAAATCGAATCGTACTATCGACAACCATTGTACGTAGGCGCTTTAGCGTCTCAGAGCACAATGGTATTGAGTTTTGCGGGTAGCAATATACTACGAAGACAAATTAACGTACAGTTGTACAGTATCTTAAATTTCAGCAGGTCACAAAACCACAACCCGCACAAATTAGCAATTCAAATAGTCATCGGGGACGTTCTTAAACGACTAGTCAAACAAGAACGTCCCCAATGACTACTTAGGACCACGGCAACGTCGATGTTTTGGCAATGCCAGCGAGCGGGCGCCAGAGCGAACAAATTGGCATGAAAAGAGGACGGCATAGACCTTCTGGTCATGCCGTCCTCTTTGAATGACAAGTTGTCGCTCTGGCGCCCGCGCAGCGTCGACTGGTCCGCCGTTCGTTAGAACGGCGGAACTGAGGGCAGCGTCGAGCCGTTACGCGGTTTGGTAAAACCGCGTAACTACCTAACTACATCAAGTTGCAAACAGCCGCCGCGAAGGCCACGGGGTCCTCGGGGAGGATGCCCTCGACCAGCAGGGCCTGGTCATAGAGCAGACCGGAGTACTGCTTGATCTTGTCGGCGTCGCCTGCCTTCTGGGCAGAGACAAGCTTGTCAAAGACCGGGTGCTTGGCGTTGAGCTCGAGCACGCGCTGGCTCTTGGGCATGCCGTCGGGCGCGCCCTCGGGTCCCTTCTGGAGCACCTTCTCCATCTCGAGCGATAGCGGGCCCTCGGTGGTGATGCAAGCGGGGGCATCGGTCAGGCGTGCGGAGACGGCAACTTTCTCGACCTTGTCACCGAGCGCCTCCTTCATAGCGCTAAAGAGGTCCTCGTTTTCCTTGGTGGCGTCCTCGGCCTCCTTCTTCTCGTCCTCGGTCGCCAGGTCAAGATCACCGGTCGCGACGTTCTTGAGCTCCAGATGACGATCCTCGACCTCGGGCTCGGCACCGTCGGCCACGGCCTTTTCGGCAGCCTCGCGGGCAGCATCGTCCTCGTAGATCTTGGGCATATCGGCGGCAACGTACTCACGCATAGCCTGGAAGGTGAACTCATCCACGTCCTGCGTCAGCAGCAGCACGTCATAGCCGCGGTCGAGCACGCCCTTTACCACGGGCATCTTGGCCAAGCGCTCACGCGAGTCGCCGGCAGCGTAGTAGATGGCCTTCTGATCCTCGGGCATGCCCTTGGCATACTCGGCCAGGGTAATCATCTTCTGCTCCTTGGCAGACCAGAACAGCAGCAAGTCGGCGAGCTCGTCGGCCTTCATGCCGTAGCTCGAGTAGATACCGTACTTAAGGCCGCGGCCAAAGTTCTCAAAGAACTTCTCGTAGGTCTCGCGGTCGTTGTCACGCATGTCCTCAAGGTCGGCGGTGATCTTTTTCTCGACACGCTTGGCAATGGCCTTGAGCTGACGGTTCTGCTGCAGCGTCTCACGCGAAATATTGAGCGTCACGTCGGCAGAGTCCACGACACCGCGCACAAAGTTGTAGTAGTCGGGCAGCAGGTCGTCGCACTTCTCCATAATCAACACGTTGGAGCTATAGAGCGCCAGGCCCTTCTCGTAGTCCTTGCTGTACAGATCGAACGGCGCGCGTCCCGGCACAAACAGCAGGGCGTCATACTCGAGCGTGCCCTCGGCATGGAAGCTGATGGTGCGCGCAGGATCGTCAAAGTCGTGGAACGTGGACTTGTAGAACTCGTCGTAGTCCTTCTGCTCGACATCGGAGCTGCGCTTCTTCCAAATCGGTGTCATGGAATTGACGGTCTCGAGCTCCTGGTAGTCCTCGTACTCGGGCTTGTAATCGTCGCCGGCGTCCTCGGGCTTGGGTTTCTGGCGGCTCTTGGACACCATCATCTGAATCGGGTAGCGCACATAGTTGCTGTACTGCTGAATCAGGCTCTTGAGACCCCACTCGGTCAGGAAGCGATCGTAGGTCTCGGCCTCGCCGTCGGCATCGAGCTTCTCGTTCTCGCGCAGCGTCAGGATGACATCGGTACCGTGCTCGGCGCGCTCGCCGTCCTCGATGGTGTAGCCCTCAAGACCGTCGGATTCCCACACATGGGCGACATCCTCGCCGTAGGCGCGGCTGACGACCTTCACATGGCTGGCGACCATAAAAGCCGAGTAGAAGCCCACGCCAAACTGACCGATGATGTCGACATCGGAGCCCTGCTGCTCGGCGTTCTCGGTCTTAAACTCCTCGGAGCCGGAATGGGCGATGGTGCCCAGATTGCGCTCCAGCTCCTCGGCGGTCATGCCAATGCCGTTATCCGAGATGGTAATGGTGCGGGCGTCTTTATCAAAGGAGACGCGAATGGCCAGGTCGCCCTGGTCGATCTTGACGCTCGGGTCCTGCAGGCTCTTAAAGTTGAGCTTGTCGACGGCGTCGCTCGCGTTAGAGATAAGCTCGCGCAGGAAGATTTCCTTATTGGTGTAGATGGAGTTGATCATGAGGTCGAGCAGTTTTTTGCTCTCGGTCTTAAATTGACGCATGTGCAGTCCTTTCGCGCTACCCCCGTCCGCAAAAACGGCCCGGTCGCCCGAGCCGAATCGCAGACCTGCTATGTTCAGACTTAGATTTTATAACCCATTAGCGCGCATATATACATACGGAATCGAAAAACTGTATGTCTAAGCGCTCCGATGCGCCAATTGCCAAGGAGCGTCCCAACTGCCGGCAGAAAAGGAACGTCCCTATCTGCCATCTACGCGCTTGGCCATCCAGACATGGGGCTGGCCCTCGTCTTCGTAATCTACCGGGGCAATTTGCGTGTAGCCCGCCTTTGCATAGAGCGGCAACACGTATTCCTGCGCATGCAGCTTAATAAGCTTAGCGCCGGCATCGCGTGCACACGAAGCACTGGCCTCGACGATCGCACTCGCCAGTCCGCGACGACGCATAGCCGGCAGCACGG
This sequence comes from Collinsella aerofaciens, assembly GCF_032584215.1. Lineage (GTDB taxonomy): Bacteria > Actinomycetota > Coriobacteriia > Coriobacteriales > Coriobacteriaceae > Collinsella. The sequence goes on from NZ_JAWHPN010000005.1 coordinate 64,778, forward strand.
CGACGCGCCCCATAATGTAGGTCTCCCCCGCCGCAACGCCTTCGTCCATGTCGCATGCCGGCAACACCGGGGCCTCTGCGTCAGCCACGCGCTCAAGCTCCTCGGGAAACACGCGCGAGCAACCGGCAAGCTCGCCGTCTACATAGAGCGTCACATGAATGCAGCTCTGATCCTCGTCGATAGCGTCGAACTCATTCTCGTAGCCTTGCTCGTCCATAAAAACGACGCGGCGCACCAACGCCGCGTCATCAAAGCATCCCGTCTTAAGTTGGATATCCATGGCTGCCCTTTCATTCAATGCGAACGTTAGGGACAGATTTTAGCGAAAATGAGCTCCGCGCACGCTAAACTTCGCGCGAGCCTTCGCCAGGCAGTCGTAATGACCCACGTTATGGGCATCGCTCGCGATGAAGCTGTACAGGTTCTGATCGAACAGGCGCTGTGCCGGCTTTTTCTCGCGACCAAAGCGACCGCCGGCAATAAAGTCCGCCGAAGCCTGCAGCTTGCAGCCCATATCGACCAGACGTTCCGCCACGCTTACATCCTTTTGAACCGCACGATAGCGCTCAGGATGAGCGATGATCACCTGGTAGCCACGGCACTGCAAATCGTAAATCGTGTTCTCGTACTCTCTAAACGCATACGCATCGGCATGCGTCGAAAGCTCAAGCAGAAACTCGTTGGTCCCATCGAAATGCAAGTGCTCCGCGGCATCGATACCAAGCTCAACAAGCTTTCGATGGTTGACCTCGAAGCCCATCTGGAGCGGAAAACCGTCAGCGTTATCACGCAGCAGCTCAAAGGCATCCCACATCTTGTCGTAATCAAAATAGGGATCACGGCAGTGAGGAGTGCAAACGATTCTGGTTACACCGGCCCGCTTGGCAGCCTCGAGCATCGCCAAGCTCTCATCGAGATCGGCGGCGCCGTCGTCTACACCCGGCAAGATATGGCAATGAATGTCACGCATAGGTCAGCCTTAATCAACTAAACGTTTGCTCGGTTGGTGAAGATGCCCTTTTTGGAAGTCCCCTGATCGTCGGAGCCCTTCTTCACCTTCTTACCGTCCTTGGTGTAGTAGGAGTAGTAGTACTCGCTGGTCTCGGTCTCGCAGTAGTTCATAACGGTACCGATGAGCTTGACCTTCTCGGACTTCTTAAGCTGACCGATGGCGTTGAGCGCCTCCTCGCGCTTGGTGAAATCCTCACGCACGACAAAAAGCGCACCGTCGGTCAGACTTGCGATCTCGGCAGCATCGATGAAGGTGCCGACCGGGGGAGCATCAAAGATAACGTACTGGAACTTGGCGGACAGTGCCTTTACCAGCTTGGCAAAGCGGTGAGAGACGATGATGTCGGCAGGATTGGGAATATGCGGCTCGGCATCGAGGAAGTAGAAGTTCTTCTGCCCCGTCTCGACAATCGCCTGGTCAATAGAAACCTGCTCGGAAAGGACTGCATAGAGTCCGCCGCGGGAGCGGACGCCGAGCATATCGGCAAGGGACCTGCGACGCATATCAGCCTCGACCAGCAGGACGCTCTTGCCGCTGGTGGCGATAGCCTGGGCAAGGTTGATGGAAACCGTAGACTTGCCCTCGTTGGGAATCGAGGACGTAACGGTGATGGTGCGAATGGGGTCGTCCACGCTCGCAAAGCGGATGTTGGCCAGAAGGGTCTTGGCGGCATTCTGTACAACGAGCTTATCGGTGTTCTTTGCCTTAGCCATGCCTATTTACCACCTTTCATAGCCGGAATTCGGCCAACAACGGGAATGCTCAGGAGCTCTTCTGCCTCTTCGGCACCGCGGATGCGGGTGTTGAGCATGTCTGCCAAAACGACATAGGCAACTGCGATAAAGATACCGGCGAGGAACGCGACGGCAATATACAGCGTGCGCTTGGGACCGCTGGGGGCTTCGGGGGTCTTAGCCTCGTCGATAACGTTGATGCTCTGGGCAGCGCCGACGTTCTGAGCGACCGTACTCACCGAGCTGGCCATGGCCTTTGCGACCTTAGCCGTCTCCTTGGCATCGGTGCCGGTAACCGAAAGCGTAATGACACGCGTGGTGGTCTCGGAGGAAACAGACACCTTGTAGTCATCCAGATCGGTGAGGCCCAGTTCATCGGCTGCGCCGCTCTTAACGCTATCGCTATCCAGCAGCGTGGCGATATCGTTGGAAAGCATCTGACTCGCCGAGAGATCGTTGTAGCTCATCTGACCGCTATCGTCGGTCTTGGCGAGAATGTACATGCTCGTCGTCGCGGTATAGGTGTTGTCCATCGCAACGAAGGACACGATGCCCATGGCGATCGCGCAGACCACCGGAAGGGTGATGACCAGCTGAAGGTGCTTCTTCAGCAGCTGGAACAGTTCGAGAAGGGTCATGCAGCTTGCCTTTCATTTCCCCAGTTCGGATTGACAAAACTGTCCGTATGTTATCGCATCTTTTTACCGAGACCAAACTCTATACATAAGAAACAGGCTCTCCTGTAAAAATGTCGGAAGCAATCGTAAAATTGCACAACAACGCCGCACCCGAAAGTCAAATGCGGCGTCTGCATCAATATCTATGTTGTATCGCTATGCGAATGGCTCGTCCTGCCGTATGGGAAACGTCACCGTAATGGTGGTTCCCACGCCCAACTCGCTCGACAAATCGAGCGTGGCGTGATGATACAGGGCCGCATGCTTGACAATTGCAAGCCCCAGACCGGTTCCGCCGCGCGCCTTGGACCTACTCTTGTCCACGCGATAGAACCGCTCAAATACCTTGCCCTGTTCTTCAGGCGCGATACCGATTCCCGTGTCGGCGACCGCAAGGAACGGATGGCCTTCGTCGTTGGTGCCGCACTGCAGCGTAACCGCACCGCCGGGTCGATTGTAGCGGATGGCGTTGCTCGCCAGATTATAGATGAGCTCGTCAATCAAGCGCGACACGCCTTCGATGACCACAGGCTTGGTCTCATGACTTATCGTCACATTCGCCTGACGGGCGACCTGTTCAAGACGCTGCTCAACCGCGTAGATGGCACGCGAGAGCTCAATAGGCTCCGTGGAACCAATGGGCACCGCCTCGCCCTCAGTTGCACGCTCGGCCTCGTCCAAGTTAGACAGCGTAAGGATATCGTTGACAAGCGCTGCCAAGCGGCCCGCCTCACGATAGATGCGACCGCCAAAGTTGCGCAGGTCGCCCTCGCCCTCGACCATGCCGTTTGCGATGAGCTCGGCATAGCCCGAAATCGCCGTAAGCGGCGTCTTGAGCTCATGGGTGATATTCGCCGTGAACTCGCGGCGCATACGGTCGTTGTCCGCCAGCACCGCCATTTGGCGCTTGAGCTCCTGGCGCTGCGACTCAATACGCTCAAGCATGGGGACCATCTCGGCATAGGCGTGCTCATAGCTACGGCGCGGGTGGTCCAAATCCACCTCTTGCAAAGGCGCGATGATGGCACGGGACTCGCGGCGCGCCATAAAAAACGAGAGTACCGCACCCGCTGCTGCGATAAGCAGCATCGGCGCCACCATCGACAGCAAAATCGCCGCAACGCCAGGCTGGGCCTGCGCCAAGCGGACAACCTGGCCGTTATCAAGGGCGACGGCGCGATACAGCATAATCTCGTCGAGCGTAGAGCTTGCGCGCTCCGCGGAACCCGAACCACTCTCAAAGGCCTCGATGACCTCGGGGCGATCGCCATGGTTGGGCAGTGTGGAAGGCGACGCCTCGTTGTCGTAGGCAACCGATCCATCCTTGTTAATCAGCGTGATGCGCAAGTCCTCTCGATCGAGGCTACGCAAGAACGGGATGGGCTCCTGCTGCTCGTCGAGGGCGGCAGCAATGAGCTCGGTTTCTTGCGCCAGGTTGGCACTCGTGGCATCCGCCAAGGTGTTTTGCACAAAGAACGCACCCAGCACCGTAAACGCCACGATAACCGCCATGGCGCAGACAAAGATCGTCACAAAAACGCGGTGCGACAGCGTATGTTTTCCCTGGGGGGCGAAGACCACGGGTTACTCCTCCGATGCGGTGGCCGCGGTGTCGTCACCTTCGGCACCATCACCGGCAGAAGGCTCGGCCAAGCGGTAGCCCACGCCGCGCACGGTCTCGATGGCGCTGGCATGCTCGCCCAGTTTTTGGCGAAGCGTCTGCACGTGCACGTCAACGGTGCGCGAACCGCCGTCGAAGTCCCAGCCCCACACGCTCTGCAGCAACGACTCGCGGGTAAAGACCACGCCGGGCTTGCGCATGAGGTACTCGAGCAGGTCGAACTCGCGCAGGGTGAGCTTAAGCGACTCGCCGGCAACAGTCACCTCACGATGGCTGGGCGAGAGCACAATGTCGCCCACGCTGAGCACATCGCTTGCCTGTTTGACCATGCCGCCGCGACGCAGCAGTGCGCGGCAGCGGCTGGCGAGCTCCATGAGCGAAAACGGCTTAGTCAGGTAATCGTCGGCACCGCCATCGAGCGCCATCACCTTGTCGAGCTCGGTATCCTTGGCGGTAAGCATCATGATGGGCACCGTCGCCGTCAGGCGATCGGCACGCAGTCGACGCATAATCGCCAAGCCATCGGTATCGGGCAGCATGATGTCGAGCAGGACGGCATCGGGTACCCGTCGCGCCACGGCAGCCTTAAACTCACCGTCGCACGAAAAGCCTTCGGCCTCAATCCCCTGCTTGCGCAGCGCATAGACCGTCAAATCCCTGATGTTGTCATCGTCCTCGACGTAATAGATCATGTTGAACCCCTTTGCGGCCGGCATGACCGCATCTTAACCCTAAAGGTACCTTTACTAGATGGTATCAGCCAAAACGCCCCGTCAAATAATCCGCCGTGCGCGGATCGGTCGGATTCTTGAAGAGTTGCGCGGTGGGCGCGTGCTCCACCAGCTCACCCAGCAAAAAGAATGCGACCGAATCGGAGATACGCGCCGCCTGCTGCATATTGTGCGTAACGACCACGAGCGTGCAGGTCTCTTTGAGCTCGCAGGCCAGCTGCTCCACCACCAGCGTCGACACAGGGTCGAGTGCCGAGGTCGGCTCGTCCATCAGCAGAATGTCGGGCTGCACGGCAAGTGCGCGGGCGATGCACAGACGCTGCTGCTGGCCGCCCGAAAGACCCAGACCCGACTCTTTGAGCTTGTCCTTGACCTCATCCCATAGCGCAGCGCGACGAAGGGAGTCCTCGACCAGCTCATCCAGCGCAGCGCGATCGCGCACACCCATACCGCGCGGACCATACGCGACGTTGTCGTAGATGCTCATGGGAAACGGGTTGGGGCGCTGGAACACCATGCCCACGCGCTGGCGAAGGCGGCAGATGTCGTAGTCGCCCAGGATATCTTGACCATCGAGCGCAATCTTGCCCTCGATGCGGCAGTCCTTGATGCCATCGTTCATGCGGTTAAAGCAGCGCAGCAACGTGGACTTTCCGCAGCCCGAAGGCCCGATGAACGAGGTAATCTGCTTGTCGCGGATCTTGATATTCACGTCCTTGAGCGCATGGTGGTCGCCATAGAACAGGTCGAGGCCCTCAACATCGATTCGCGTCGGCGAGGCGGCAAGATCCTCTGCCGTGGGGCGAGTCGCATCCCCAACCTCGCGCTCGTGCGCGGCCTCGGCCTGCGCTTTCATGAGTTCTTCAAGCTCCGTGGGCTCCACAGCCGCAGCAGCCGTCATACCGCATACCTCCACATCGATATCAATTCAGCAGTATCGATAGTAGGAATCGCGGCTCATATGCACGTGAGCGCATTGTCAAGTGTTTGTAAGGGCACACTGGCTATGCGGCGGGCAGCTCGATGGTGAATATCGTGTGTTCGGGCGTCGATTCACATGCAACGGTACCGCCGTGCGCGCATACGATCTCCTTGGCGATGGCAAGCCCCAGTCCAGCGCCGCCGCGATTGGTCGCACGCGCCGCATCCAGGCGATAGAACTTCTCAAAGATCACCTTGAGCTTTGCCTCAGGGATGGGATCGCCCTGATTGATAAAGCGCACGCGCACGCCACCGCCGCCCCGGCGTCTGGCCTCGATCGTGATGGTCGAGCCCTCATAGCTATAGGCAATAGCGTTTTTCATGATGTTGTTGAACACGCGAGCCATTTTGTCGCCATCCACGAGCACCGTCAGGTCCTCGCGAATATCAACTTGGACTTCCTTATGCTGCTCGTTGAGGATGGGATAGAACTCGTCAGCCACCTGAGCCAGCAGCAACCCCAGATCAACATAGCCGCGCGTGAGCACGATATCGTGGAAGTCAAAGCGCGTGATATCGAAGAACTCTTCGATGAGCGTATCGAGCCGGTGCGCCTTGTCGAGCGCCACGCCCGTAAAGTGCGCACGTTGCTCAACCGGCAGCTCGGGAGCCTCTTGCAGCAGCGAAAGATAGCCCACCACACTGGCAAGCGGGGTGCGTAGGTCATGTGCCAAGTACGTGACCAGATCGTCCTTGCGATGAGATTCGTCACGCAAGGCCTGTTGCACCTTGCGCTCACGGTCACGCACGCGGTTAAGGGCGCCCTCGACCTCCAAGAAGTCGCCGTCGATGTTGTCCCAGGTGTCGGGGTGATCGATCAGGCGATCTTGAATACGAGCAGCCAGCACACAATCGGCATGCTGCTCGCCCTGCTCGTAGCCCTGGTAGTACAGGGCGCGGCCGCACAAGAACAGCACGCACGCGGCAAGCGCCAGCACAAAGCCAAGCATGTTGAATACAAAGCCGGCATCGAACAGCACCGGCCCTTCGATGCCGCCGAGCGCCATGGCGCCAATCGCCAACGTCATGGCCCACGCGGCGCCGCCAATCACCACGCAGCGGCACACGATCTCAAATCGATCGATCAGCAAAAAGCCAACAAGCAGCACCGCCAAGATTCCAGCGATGTTATCGATGCCAATCAGCAGCAGGCTCAGCAAAAAGAGCAGCACCGTTGCAAGTGCGCGGTTGTCGACGACTGACCTCACGTATTCAAAGAGTCGATCGGGCACCTCGAACGCTTGCCTATCGTCTTTTGTCATATCAAGATCCTCACAAGCGAAAAGCGTTATTCGATGATGTAGCCGACGCCCCAGACGTTTTTGATAAAGCGCGGCTTTTGTGCGTCGTCGCCGATCTTTTCGCGCAAGTGGCGAATGTGCACCATCACCGTATTGTTGGAGCCGGGCATAAAGTCCTCGTTCCATACCGCGCGGAACAGGTCCTCCACGGCCACCACACTGCCGCGATGCTCGACCAGATACAGCAAGATTGAATACTCGGTGGGTGTGAGGCGTACCGGTGCACCGTCCACCGTCACGGAACGAGCGTCGCGGTTGATCTCCAAGCCGTCGAGCTGAATGGTCGGCGACTCGGCCGCCTGTGCACGGCTACCGTAGCTGGTGTAGCGGCGAAGCTGAGCGTGCACGCGCGCGATGAGCTCCAGCGGGCGGAACGGCTTGACCACGTAATCGTCCGCGCCAAGCGAAAGGCCCTCGATCTTGTCTTGCTGGGCATCGCGCGCCGTCAGCATGATCACGGGATAGGTATGGCTGGAACGGATCGTACGCAGCAGCTCAAAGCCATCGATATCGGGCAGCATGACATCCAGCAGCGCCAGATCGAACTCCTGCTCCAAGATTGCCTTGGCAGCATCAGCCCCGCTATAGGCAATCTGGACGTCAAAGCCTTCTTTTGTAAGGTAGATGCCAACTAGGTCGGCAATGGCCTTCTCGTCATCAACTACCAAAATGCGCTCGTTCATGCGTGCTCCTCTCGCGCTCCATTATGCCTGAGGCGACGCACGCCACACACAACAAGCGTGGGTGATTAAGTCGGCCTTAAGCACCCTTGTGCCCGTTCGGGTGCGGATGTGGGCCACGCGCGCACGCGATGATCGCCGACGCCGGCAAACGATATACTCTAGTTCCAGAAGAGACCATCCCGTCGAAAGCGAAATCCGTGAAGTCCCTCACCTCTTTTGCAAAGCGCTCAGCCCAGCTTGCCGCCGGCTTTGTCTGCGCTATCGCCCTTGCCGCTGGCGCGCCCACCGTCGCCGGCGCCCAAGTGCTCACGACCGACAATGTTTGCGGCAAAACCGCCGATGCGCGCGGCATCACGGCCGAAAACCTGCCCGATATCGATGCGACCAATGCCCTCGTCATGGGCAAAGACGGCACCGTCTACTATGGGCGCGGCGCCGATGAGCAGGTCAAGATCGCCTCGATCACCAAGGTCATGACCGCAATCCTAACCGTCGAGAATTGCGAGATGGACGAGAAAGTCACGGTGAGCAACGCCGCAGCCACCGTGGGTAATTCGACCGCCGGCTTGCTCGAAGGCGACGAGCTTACCGTGGAGCAGGCACTGCGCGGCCTGATGATTCCCTCGGGCAACGACGCCGCCATCGTGCTCGCCGAATATGTGGGCAAGAAGATCGACCCTAAGACCAAAGACGCCGAGGCCACATTTGTGAAGGCCATGAACGAGCGCGCTAAGAAGCTCGGCTGCACCGGTACGCTTTTCGAAAACCCGCATGGTCTGGACTTTGATGAGTGGGCTGGCGATATGCACTCAACCGCACACGACGTAGCGCTGATGATGCAGGAGGCCATGAAAAACGACACGATCCGCGAGGTCGTAGCGAGCGAGGATTCCTGGATCGAGGTCACGGGCGCCGACGGCACCGACCATTCGCATTCCATGGACACGCATAACTATTTGCTGGGCCAAGATGGCAACATCGGCGGCAAGACCGGCACCACCGACGACGCGGGCTATTGCTTTACGAGCGCCTACAACCGCGATGGCGACGAGATCTACACCGTCGTTTTGAACTCCACCACCACCGACCAGCGCTTTACCGATACCGCAACCCTTGCCAATTGGTACTACGGTCACAAGATGACGGTCGCAATCGCCAACACGCAGGAAAAGACCGCCAACGACAACCCGCTTATGGCACGCATTAGCCAGACAGATTGGACGGACAAGACAATCGACGCCACGCTCGCCGACCCCGCCGCACAGGCAACGGTGTTCTCACTCGCCGGCGAAGTGACCGAAAAGGTTAGCTACGACGATCTTTCGGGCACGGTGCATGTGGGCGACAAGGTGGGCAGCGTTACGCTCAAGCAGGACGGCACCAAGATCGCCGTCATGGACCTGGTTGCCGACGAGGAAGGCGCAGGGCCGAATCCCATTGAATGGCTCCTTGTGAAGCTCGACCGCCTGGGCCGCCGCATCGACAACCGTCCACTCACGGCAGAAAGCGAGACCGTAGCCAAGGCTCCTGAGATGTAAGATCGAAGAACAATACGCTCGCTGAAAGGAGGTGTCCGAAAGGATGCCTCCTTTTTTTTGAGGGTTCGAATCCCCAGCGCCCTTTCTCGATAATAAAAAAGGGCCCCCGATGGGACCCTTCTTTAAAGTTAAACTGGCGGAGAGCTGGGGATGTCCGGGCATGCTACGCATGCCCTCCGGCTTCAAAGCCTGGCGGCTTTTCGCCCACGGGCTACAAACGCTTTCGCGTTTGCTTAACGCCCGTGCCCTCTCGGGTTCGAATCCCCAGCCTCCTTTCTCCGCACAAAAAAGGCCCCAAATGGGACCCTTCTTCAAATTCATACTGGCGGAGAGCTGGGGATTCGAACCCCAGATGCCCTTTTGGGGCATACTCGCTTAGCAGGCGAGCACCTTCGGCCTCTCGGTCAGCTCTCCGTAACAGCCGTTCTATAGTAACCAAACAGCCAAGGATGGGCAAGAGGAAATTTTCTAATTGCCTAGCATCCTTTCCTCCTTGGAAGCTTCGCCTACCCCAGCGAGCGGTTGAGGGAGCCGAGCTCGTCGTTGCCCATGGTGCGCCACATTTGGAAGATGCAACCGCGTGCCAGGAAAAAGAAGCCGTTGTCGACCAGTTGCACAGCGGCATCTGCAAGCTGATTCGTCACGGCGGACACTGGCGGCAACTCAAGTCCAGCCTTGCGGATAGTCTCGACCGCTTCCTCGAACGTCGGAGGCTCGCTGACGCCCATCTCGTTCATAAGGCCCTGCATTTCTTCCAGCGCGCTGCTGCCCGATTCCTCACCGCGCGGCACCAGACGGTAACAAGCCAGCGCCAGGTCGAGCTGATCGCAGTTCCAATAGGCAAACGCCAAGCGATAGAACAGGTAGCCGATTGCAGAACGATCGCTGGCAATACGTAGGCCGTGGCGCGCCACCTCGATAATCTCGTCAAAGCGCTCCAGACGCGCAAGAACGTTGATGAGCGCAAAATGCGATTGCATGGACGAGCGCGCCAGATCGTAAAGATGGCGCACCTCGGGCAGTGCTCGTTCAAAGTCCTCTTGCTCGACGTAAAAGCTGCAGATCTCGTGCTGGGCAAAGTACAGCGCATCGGGCGCACGAAGGATTCGCACAGAGCGGTCTTCTTCCAACACCGGTAGCACCATGCGCACCAGCTGGTTATCGCAAAACTGCGTTTGAACCGGACCTGTCGCCAAAAGCTCGGCAACGGCGCACTTAGCCTCCAACTCCTCAACAAGACGGGAAAAGCCTTCAAAAGCACCTGTACGGTCGACTTTTGCCTGCTCGCGCAATTCAACAACACGGACCACGTATGGGTCGTCGTCCTCTTCCATGACCTCCAACTCGTCAGCCTTATCGGCAAGCAGCAGATCGCGCAGCGCCGGCGGCAGCGCGCGATGGTCATCACGCGGACGAGCATGAACCTCCGCAGGCTCAATCGTCTCCGGAGCGGTTGACTCATACGCCTCAAGCACACGCTTGCACGGCATATCGTCCATGTCCATGCTCTCAAGATCCTTGGCGACAGGCACACAATCGGCCAGATAGGCCGCGCGCCCAAAGAAATACGTTGCGACAACGCGCTCGCCCTGCTCACTGTCGGGAGCAGCAATCTGCACATAGCAGCGCGTGATGCAGGTGCCCGCGGCAAAACACGCTGCCGCAAGCGTGAGTGCCACACGTGCATCGTGCTCCGCGGCCCAAATCGCGCGCGTGTCCTCGTCCAGCTCGCGCCAGGCGTCATCTTGAGCGTCGTATTCACGTTGCGGCATGGCATCAACGACAGACTGCCCAAACCGAACGAGCATAATCCCCTCGGCAACGTTTACTCGATAGGTATAGTCGAGCCGCGTGACCACGTTGAGCGCCTCAACGATTCGCGCAAAACGGGTGCGCACGTCCCACTCGCCGCCCGGCTGGCAAGCCACCGTACCCGGTTTGCCCCACGGGTTATCGCTCGAGGCCGTATCGAGCAGTCGGGGAACATCGTTGGTCGTCTTGGCGATATGCCACGAATCAAAGAGCGCGCAGCCCTCAAGGCTCGGCGAGGATGCCGCAGGGACCAATCCGGCCCCGATGCGCTCAAGGATGCCGGAGAGGCGGTTGAGACGGCACTCGATGGCAAGCAGCATGTCAATCTCGTCCTGGTCCAGCAGGCTACGATCAAAATTGAGATAAAACAGCTTTGACCGGTCGATGCGCGCCAGGCTCATTTCGGACTTGGCGGCAATGGTGCGCAGACGGGGCAAGTCAATTTCGCTCATAAGGGTGGCGGCATAGCGCTCGATACCGCTCGGATTCTCGGCATGGTCAACGCGGTAAAGCAGCGTCTCGATAGCATCGGGGAGCGGTGACGTGTTAAAGCCCAAAAACACCTCGACCGGCTCGGGCAACTTTACGAGCTTGATCTTGTCGACAACGTTTTGCATGTCCGCATCGAGACCGTCGACGCCCGCCGTGTTCGCAATAGCGCTTTCGGAGTTGGCAAATATCACGTAGCGCAGGAACATCGATGCCATGAACTCGCCGTAAGGAAGGGAGCGGGCCGAATTCCATGTCTCGTGATCGGACTGCTCGCGCATGGGGCCTTCGGGAGAGCCGACGGTTCGCGCGCACGCGCGCATTGCACCGCTGGCTTCCCTTACCATAATCTCACCAATACTGGAATCCGACTCGTCAAGAACCAGTTCCATGTCGGGATCGTTGGACAGCGATACTTCGTTAACGGGACGGTCCACCTTATAGACCTCACCCGAAACGCTCACGTAGCCCAAAAGCGACACATGGCTTTTGCCGACGAATTCGACGGCATAGCATGATTCATGCGGGTCCTCGCCAAAGAGTTTCCAGACCACGCCATATGAGCGTCCCGCAGGCTGCTCGGGCATCACCGGAAAGCGCTTCTTGGGATCGAGAAACCTGAGCTTGTATGTCGGACGCTCTGCCACGAAGTATCACCCTGATCGGTCGTTGAGAGAAGGAGTGATCGCGGATGGGCCGCGACACCTACTCGGAATCTTACACGAGTCGACAGGAAATAGTCCGCTTTACGCCCGCGCCTCGACCGAGGTTCGAATCCATGCAGTGTTTACGTAAAAGAAAAGCCCCCGTTGCCGGAGGCTTTCAATTTCGGTTGGTGCGGCGTATAGGATTCCGCGCATCCGCTGCGCGGATCCGCACCGGCTTCGCCCGCCTGCCGGCGTGCTCGCCCGCTCGCTACGGACGCTCCGCGTCCGCTTCACGCTCGCGCCTCGACCGAGGTTCGAATCCATGCAGTGCTTACGTAAAAGAAAAGCCCCCGTTGCCGGGAGCTTTAATCTCAAATGGTGCGGCGTATAGGATTCGAACCTATGACGTTCTGATTCGTAGTCAGACCCTCTATCCAGCTGAGGTAACGCCGCGACTTGTTGATTATTATGCACATCGACTGAATAAAGGTCAAGCATTTTTCGAAAAAAGTTATCAAATTTGATTTTTACTCACTTGGCGCAGTCAATCGACTCGACACTTTCAAACACGGCAAAAGCAACTTCTCAAGTATATCGACATATAAGAAAAGCCCCCGTTGCCGGAGGCTTAAAACTCAGTTGGTGCGGCGTATAGGATTCCGCGCATCCGCTGCGCGGATCCGCACCGGCTTCGCCCGCCTGCCGGCGTGCTCGCCCGCTCGCTAAAAACGCTCCGCGTTTTCTTGACGCTCGCGCCTCGAACGAGGTTCGAATCTCCGCAATGCCCCCGTAAAGGAAAAGCCCCCGTTTCCGGAGGCTTAAAGCTCAATTGGTGCGGCGTATAGGATTCGAACCTATGACGTTCTGATTCGTAGTCAGACCCTCTATCCAGCTGAGGTAACGCCGCAACGCACGGATTATTATGCACGTGACCCCTCGATGGGTCAAGCGACAATTTGGAAAAATTTTACGAAGTGATGATTAAGACGCCCGCGCCTCGACCGAGGTTCGAATCCATGCAGTGCCGACGTAAAAGAAAAGCCCCCGTTGCCGGAGGCTTTCGATTTCAATTGGTGCGGCGTATAGGATTCCGCGCATCCGCTTCGCGGATCCGCACCGGCTTCGCCCGCCTGCCGGCGTCCTCGCCCGCTCGCTAAAAACGCTCCGCGTTTTCTTTACGCCCGCGCCTCGACCGAGGTTCGAATCCATGCAGTGCTTACGTAAAAGAAAAGCCCCCGTTGCCGGGAGCTTTAATCTCAAATGGTGCGGCGTATAGGATTCGAACCTATGACGTTCTGATTCGTAGTCAGACCCTCTATCCAGCTGAGGTAACGCCGCAGCGCAAGACATATAAAACCACTTTAGCCTATTGGAGTCAAGCACAATCTCAAACTTTTTGTGGAACGCAGTTTTGTCATGCTGCTCCGCATATACCGCCGTTCCCCGTACGATCGATTGGCTTTTCGATCACGTCAAACTTGGCATCAAGTTCCCTCAAGAGCGATCTCACCCGCTGGGCACAATCATAATCGGCAAACGAGATGCCCAGCATGCGCGCGACCTGGTTGGAAGTCCCAACTCCATAGAAGTGCTCCAGCGCCACAAGTCCCTCGTGCGTCACAAAGGTCTCGACCACATGCGGCGACTCCTCAAAGCACCATTGTGTCAACGGACCCTCACTCGTCTGCCGAACCACCAGGCCGCCCATGCCAGACGGCTCACACGTTACAAGCAGGTACTCCCCGCCCTCGTCGCTCTCAAACAAAACCACCCGATCATCAAACAGCTCCATCGCATCCCCTTTCTCTCGCTCTTATTTAGCAAAAGCATAGCAGGTAGATGGCTGTATACAGAACAGTTGTTCGTGTGTTTTCTATTGAGCTGTCCGCACGGCATGATATGGACCTGCGCACGAAATAGGGCGCCCCCGAAGGAGCGCCCTTGCATATCCCCTATGCAGCCAAGTTACGCGACCGGCTCGATCTTCTCGAGACCGCCCATGTAAGGACGCAGAACCTCGGGGATCGTGATGGTGCCGTCGGCGTTCTGATAATTCTCCAGAATGGCGGCCATGGTGCGGCCGGCCGGCAGGCCGGAACCGTTGAGAGTGTGCAGGTAGCGCGAACCCTTGAAGTTCTCGGGGTCGCGATACTTGATGTTGGCGCGGCGAGCCTGGAAGTCACCGCAGTTGGAGCAGGAGCTGATCTCCTTGTAGGCGTTGTAGCTCGGCAGCCAGACCTCGACGTCGTAGGTCTGACGGGCAGAGAAGCCCAAGTCGCCGGTGCACAGGCTAATCACGCGATACGGAAGGCCCAGCTGCTGCAGCAGATACTCGGCCTCGGCGGTCATGCTCTCGAGCTCCTCGTCGGACTCCTCCGGCTTAGCGAACTTGACCATCTCGACCTTGTCGAACTCGTGCTGACGGATGATGCCGCGGGTGTCGCGACCGGCGGAACCGGCCTCCTCACGGAAGCAGGGGGTGAAGGCGGTGTAGCGGCGCGGCAGGGTGTCGGCATCGAGGACCTCGCCGGCGTGCAGGTTGGTGAGCACGACCTCGGCGGTGGGGATCAGGAAGTTGTCACCCGAGACGTGATAGGCGTCGTCCTCGAACTTGGGCAGCTGACCCGTGCCAAACATGGTCTGACGCTTGACGACGATGGGCGGCCACCACTCCTTAAAACCACGGCTGGTATGCGTATCGAGGAAGAAGTTGATGAGGGCGCGCTCCAGGCGGGCGCCGGCGCCACCGAGAACGGTAAAGCGGCTGCCGGAGAGCTTGTTGCCACGCTCGAAGTCGAGGATGTCCAGATCGGTGCCCAGATCCCAGTGCGGCTTAAAGTCGAAGTCGAACTCGCGCGGGGTGCCCCAACGACGGCGCTCGATGTTCTCGTCCTCGTCCTTACCGTACGGGGTGGCATCGCACGGAATGTTGGGCAGGTGGGCCATGAAGTCGTACTGCTCCTGCTCGAGAGCGGTGCGGCGCTCGGCCAGACCGTCAATCTTCTCGTTGACGGCGCGCACGGCCTCCTTGGCGGCCTCGGCCTCCTCCTTCTTGCCCTCCTTCATCAGGGCGCCGATCTTCTTGGACTCGGCATTGCGCGTAGCCTGGAGCTCCTCGACCTCGGTGATGACGGCACGGCGCTCGTCGTCGAGCTCAAAGAACTTCTCGCGATCCCAAGACGTCTGGCGGTTAGCCATGGCGACATCGATGGCATCGGGGTTCTCGCGAACAAACTTGATATCAAGCATTAGATCCTCCGGCGATATACATTCCATTTAGGTTGCAACCTTGTACATGTATGGGCAAGTATATACTTATGAGCGTTTACGACCCAACTCAACTACGCAAGAAGGCACCCAATGGACGCAGTTTTTTCCTTTTTGTTTGGCACCCGCACCGGTTTTGCCATCCTTTTCGCCGGCGGCATCCTGTTATTTGCGATTCTTGCCTTTGTAATGGAGAAGCGTACCCATAAGATGTACGTCGACCGCGGACCCAAGTCCGAGGATGAGGAAGACAGCTTCTGGGACTAACCTGCCAAAAAGGGACAGGTTTATTTTGGTCGGTTTTATCTGGGCAAACGCAAGCGCCCCGCAACCGGTAACGATCCGGTTGCGGGGCGCTTTTCGCACATACGACAAAACCGCAGGAAAAACCTGCCAAAATAAGCCTGTCTTTTTTGGTCGGTTTTATTGGAGGGTTGCGTCAATTGCCTTGACCAGGGCGCTGCGCATGCCGGCGTCCTCGAGTGCAACGACGCCCTTGATGGTGGCACCACCGGGCGAGCATACGGCATCCTTCATCGCCGCAGGATGCTGGCCAGTTGCAAGCTGCAGCTTTGCCGTACCCAGCACCATCTGGCTCACAATGCGATAGGCATCGGTACGCGGGATACCGTGCTTGACCGCCGCATCGCCCAGGGCCTCGATTGCCATAGCGACAAATGCCGGAGCGCAACCACCCACCGTGCCGCCCACAAACAGCAGGCTCGTATCGAGCTCGACCACCGCACCGAGCTTGCCAAGCAGATCAAGCACCACTGCGCTCTGCTCATCACTAAGCGTGGAAGCCTTCTCGCAAGCGATGACGCCCTCGCTCACCGAAACCGGCGTGTTGGGCACCGTCGAGATATGCGCGACGCCCGGCAGGACTTGCTCCCACTTGGCACTGTCCCAGGTCCAGGCAACCGACAGAACGACCTTTTTGGCAAGAGCATCCTTGAGCGGGTCGAATACCTTCTCGATCATGTACGGTTTGACCGCAGCGACCACGATATCGGATGCGGCGACAACCTCGGCGGCATCGTGGCAGGCGACCATGCCGCGCGCCTCGCAGCGCTCAACCAGTGCGTCGTAGCGACCCGCGCAGGCGCACATGTCGCTCGCAGCTACACCGGCAGCGATCCAGCCATCGGCCATAGCGCTCGCCATATTGCCAAAACCGACAAACCCAATCTTCATATCTCATAGTCCTCTCAGACACGCTCTTCAAAAACGAATGCTATTGTCCCACGCCATTGTTTCGTATTGCCGACCTATTTGTGATACGGCTCGCCACGACTGATCTTGCAGGCACGGTAAATCTGCTCTAGCAGCACCACACGCGCCAGGTTATGCGGCAAGGTAATGCGTCCAAAGCTGAGCATCTCGTCGGCTCGTGCGCGCACGTCATCGCTCACGCCGTCCGATCCGCCAATCACAAAGGCGATGTCGCTGCTGCCTCGCAGCATAAGATCGTCGAGCCTCGCCGAAAACTCCTCGCTCGAGCGCTCTTTGCCCTCAATGGCCAGCAGGATCACATGCGCTCGAGACGGCAGGGCAGCAAGAATTGCCGCCCCCTCCTTGTCGCGCGCGGCATCCACGCCGCCCGCCTTAGCCGGGTCGATATCGGCCACCTCGCGGATATCAACCTTGGCATAGGCACCTAGGCGCTTGGTGTACTCAGCGCACGCGTCCTTCCAAAAGCGCTCCTTGAGCTTACCGACGCAAACGACGGTGTATTTCACGCGCGTTTACTCCTTCGAATCGTTTTGAACTTTGCCGGCGGTCAGCATCTGCTCGAACATAGAGGCCGACTGCGAGAAGTCGCTCGGCAGAACGACCGTCGAGGTTTTACCCGTGCGAGCGAACTCCGTCATCATCTCGGACCACTGCGTAAACATGAACAGTTGGTTGGCCTCGTCATTGCCGACACCCGTCTCCTGGATGATCTCGAGCGAATCTTTGATACCCAGCGCGATGGCCTTGCGCTGGTTGGCGATGCCCTCGCCCGCCTTTTCCATAGCCTCGGCCTCGGCGGTCGCCTCGGTGACGCGCTTGATGCGGTCTGCCTCAGCGAGCTCCTGTGCCGCAGCGCGCTTGCGCTGGGCGGCGTTGATGTCGTTCATGGAGTTCTCGACCTCGGTCGGCAGTGCGATTTTGGTGATGAGCGTCGACACGAGGGTGAAGCCGTAGGCGGCCATCTGCTCGGAAACGGTAGCGTTGACATCCTTGGCGATGTCATCCTTCTTGGCAAAGACCTCATCGAGTGTGTAGACGGGAATCGAAGAGCGCAGGGCGTCGGTGATGAAGTCACGCATCTGGTCGACGGGCTCCTGCAGCATGTAGTAGCTCTTGTAGATACCCGAATCTGCCGGGCCGGCGCCCATGTCATAGCTCACGTGGTACTGAGCAGAGACCTCAAGGCCGATGGTCACGTTGTCCTGGGTCTTAACGTCGATGCCAAAACCGTTTTTCATGGTGCGCAGACTCACCGTGGCGGCCTTGCGGTCGATCACGGGCACCTTCATGTGGAAGCCCGCGTTGACGATGCGGTTAAACTTGCCCAGACGCTCGATGATCACGGCATGCTGCTGTTCAACGACATAGCAGGCGCTGGGAAGCAGCAGCAACAGGATGATGATGGGAATCAAAAGGCTGGTAAGGGCGGCGATGATACCGGAAAACAGCATGGTCTCTCCTCTGATAGGCACACGTTGGCATTAGGATACCCGTCCAAGGAGATCGTGCATATCAAAAAAGCCCCCATTGCTGGGAGCTCTTTCATTTAATGGTGCGGGCGAAAGGACGTCCGCGTATCCGCACCGGCTTCGGCCGCCTGCCGGCGTCCTCGCCAGCTCGATAAAAACGCTCCGCGTTTTCTTTACGCTCGCTCCTTCGCAGGTTCAAGTCCCTGTGATGGGCCCATAACAAAAAAAGCTCCCATTGCTGGGAGCTCTTTCATTTAATGGTGCGGGCGAAAGGACTTGAACCTTCATGGGGTTGCCCCCATACGGACCTGAACCGTACGCGTCTGCCAATTCCGCCACGCCCGCGTGCAGGAATTAGAATAACGGAGCGCCACCGCGAACGCAAGAACTATTTTTGAAAAAGTTTGCAGGCATTTTCCCAAGCGGCTTGCGCGATTGTTTCGGCGTCCTCACCTGTGCGATCGACACGGTCGTTAACCAGCGCGTTTGCCGTAATGGAGATCATTGCGGACTCGCATTCAAGACCGCGGATGGGCTCCGGAGCCATATACGGGCAATCCGTCTCGAACAAAATTCGATCGAGTGGGGTTGCCGCAAATGCCTCGCGCACGTCGTCGTTGCGCTTAAAGGTGGCCGCGCCACCATAGGCGATATAGCAGCCCAGCTCCACAAAGCGCTCCATCGTGGCGCGGTCCTCGCCAAAGCAGTGCAGCACACAACCGGCCTGGGGCACGCCCACCTCACGAAGCACGTTGTAGGCGTCCACGTGCGAGGTACGCTCATAGTCCGTGTCCTCGTGGCGCAGATGCAGCTCCACCGGCACGTTACGGCACACGGCAAGCTCGAGTTGGCGCGCCATGCAGTCAATCTGCACGTTATGGGGTGCCGGCGCGATATCGTCGTCATAGTCCATGTGGTAGTCCAGGCCGATTTCGCCAATACCGGCGCATAAGGGGTCATCGAGTGCGGCAACGACCTGTGCGTGAACGTCGTCGGTATAGTCCGGCGCGCCATACGGATGCACGCCGGCAAGATACTTGATTTGAGGGATATCCTGCATCGGCAGAATTTCGCGCACGAGCCAGTCGCTATAGTCCGTCACGCTGCGTTTGTCAGCGATGGGGTCGAACATCGTCACCAACAGGTCGACGCCCGCGGCTTTGGCGCGCACGAGCGTCTCGGGCACTTCTTTGCCCCAAAACGAAAGCAGATGCGCATGCGTGTCGGCAAGCGGCGCCAAGGGCACGGGACAAGCAACCGTCTTCTTTTTCTTGGTAAACGTCACGCGTTCGGCATTAAGCGTCATGGATTAGCTCCTGGGCCAGGCGGACAAAGTCGGCAACATCAAGCGTTTCGGCGCGCGTGGTGGATGCGATACCGCAAGCCTCAAAGGCGGCATCGAGCACGTCCTTGGCAAAGCCGTTGGCGCTCATGGAGTTGCGAATGGTCTTGCGACGCTGAGCAAATGCAGCATCAATCACGCGGGCCACAAACTCGCGGTCGAGTCCTTCGGGCACCACGCCGTCAACACGGTCGATACGCACGACGGCCGAGTCCACGTGCGGCGCCGGCATAAAGCAACGCGGCGGCACCTCAAAGCGACCCGTAACCTGCGCATACAGGCCGAGCTTTGTCGTGTAGCCGCCATAGGTCTTGTTGCCCGGCGTTGCGGCAATACGATCGGCAACCTCCTTTTGCACCATGACGACGGCGCGCTTGAGCGCGGGCATCGTCTGGAAGAACTGCAGGATGATTGTCGCCGCCACGTTATAGGGCAGATTCGCGACAAACACCGTGGGTTCACCACCGGCGGCCTGCTCAATCTGCTCCGGCGTCACTTTGAGCGCGTCGCCCATGATAAAGCGGAAGTTGGCGTAGTCGGCGGCATGGGCGTCGAGCACCGGCTCGAGCTCGGGGTCGGCCTCGATCGACGTGACGCACGCCGCCTCCTGCAGCAGCGCAAGCGTGAGCGTACCAACGCCCGGGCCAACCTCGAGCACGCGCTCATCGCCCGTGAGCTCGGAAAGCTCGCAGATGCGCTCGATCACATGGTTGTCGATCAGGAAGTTTTGGCCCAGGCGATGCTTGGTCGCAAGGCCAAACTCCTCCAGCAGCTCCCTTGTTGCCGTGGGGTTTGCCAAAGGCGAAGTTGTCATAGTTGCCTCCTTAGCATGATGGCGGCGTCTTGAAACAAAAGGGCATGGACCGTGGCGGCCATGCCCTTACAGCTAAACAGCAAATTGCCGATATGGCGCGCTGCGTCTTAGCCCAGACGCGGGAACAGCGGCTCGCCCTTCTCGACAGGCTGACCGCCGGCAAGCAGGCCCCAAGCGCAAATGCCCTTGAGGTCGTCGGTCGCGGCCTCGTCCTCGCAGGACAGGCGGCGCAGGGCCTCGGCAGAGGTCTGAGGCATGAGCGGCATCAGCAGGTGGGCGGCAATGCGGATGGCCTCGAGCAGGTTGTAGATCACAAACGCCAGCTCGTCAGCCTTGGCCTCGTCCTTGGCAAGTGCCCAAGGCTCGGAGTCCTCGATGTAGTGGTTGGCGGCATGGATGAGCTCCATGACCTCGTCCTTGGCTCCGCCGTAATCGAGCACGTCCATCTTGGCCATGTAGCGCTCGACCAGACCATCGGCGATCTTTGCCAGCGGGTTGTCGAACGCATCGAACGATGCGGGCTTGGCGGGCGCGCAACCATCAAAGTACTTGCCGCTCATGTTGAGCGAACGCGAGATAAGGTTGCCCCAGCTGTTGGCCAGGTCGGCGTTGTAGACCTGCTCCATGCGATCGAAGCTGATGGCACCGTCGGTGCCGGGGACGACGTCGGTCATAAAGTAGTAGCGATAGCCCTCGACGCCCAACATGTCGATAACGTCCTGCGGAGCGATGGCGTTGCCGCGGCTCTTGGACATCTTCTCGGCCTTGCCGGTCTCGGCATTGCGCACGGTCAGGAAGCCGTGGGCAAAGACGTGCTCGGGCAGGGCCTCGCCGATGGCCATGAGCATGGCGGGCCAAATGACGCAGTGGAAGCGGATGATGTCCTTGCCCACGATGTGGAACTGCGCGGGCCAGCGATAGGCCAGCTCGGCACGCGCCTCGTCGGTGTCGACACCGTAGCCGACGGCCGTCATATAGTTGAGCAGCGCGTCGAACCATACATAGGTCACATGGCCCTCGTCAAACGGAACCTGGATGCCCCAGTCAAAGCTCGTGCGGCTCACGGAAAGGTCGTTGAGGCCGCCCTCGACAAAGCTGCGAACCTCGTTCATGCGGAACGCAGGCTCGACAAAGTCGGGGTGCTCGTCGTAAAGCTTGAGCAGCTTGTCCTGGAAAGCGGAAAGCTTAAAGAAGTAGGACTCCTCCTGCACGCGCTCAAGCGGACGGTGGCAGTCGGGGCACAGGTGCTGGCCGACGCTGCCGTACTCCTCGTCGCCCTTCTGGACCTGCGTATCAGTGAAGTAGGTCTCGTCAGGCACGCAATACCAACCGTCGTAGCTGCCCTTATACAGGTAGCCGGACTCCTTCATGCGCTCCCACAGGTACTGCACGGCATGATGCTGGCGCGGCTCGGTGGTGCGGATGAAGTCGTCGTTGGAGATCTCGAGCTTGCTCCAAAGCTCCTTGAAGTGCGGAGCCTGGCTGTCGGTCCACTCCTGCGGCGTCATGTTGTGCTTGGCTGCGGCCTCGGCGACCTTCTCGCCGTGCTCGTCCATGCCGGTCAGGAACTTGACGTTATAGCCGGCGGAGCGACGATAGCGAGCCTGAACGTCGGCGATGATGGTGGAATAAGCCGTGCCCAGGTGCGGATCGGCGTTGACGTAGTAGATGGGCGTCGTGATAAAGAACGAAGGCTTGCTTTGATCCATGGGGTTTGTCCTCCAGAAAAACGTTGCATACAGGGGATGATTCTAGCGCAAGGGCTGGATATCCTCCATCTATTGCATATCGAGCACCATGGCATAGACATCGCGCTTGCGGCGCGAATACTTCTGAGACAGGCGCTTGGCCACCGCAGAGGCGGGCTCCCCCTCCTCAAGCGCGACGCGGATATCCTCGCGCAGGGCCTCGTCGGGATCCGCTGCCGCGGCGCCAACCGGCACGGCACCGGCCTCCTCATCCTCGCTCGGCGGCGCGATGACCAGCGCAATCTCGCCCTTTACCTCGCCGCGAGCACGCAGCTCCTCGGCAAGCTGGGCAGCGGGCCCGCGCAAGACCTCCTCGTGCAGCTTGGTGAGTTCGCGGCAGACAGCGACCTCACGCTGGGGAAAGACCTCCGTCACGGCCTCAAGCGTCGCCACGATGCGATGTGGAGACTCGTAGAAGATGAGTGCGCCGGGTACCACGGCAAGGCGCTGCAAACGGCGCACGCGGTCGCCGTGCTTTCGGCCCAAAAAGCCCTCGAAGAAAAAATGCTCGCAGGGAATACCGGACGAAACGAGCGCCGTGACGCAAGCAGAGGGCCCGGGAATAACTTCGACGGGCACATCGGCCTCACGCGCCGCCTCGACCAGCGCCTGGCCGGGATCGGACACACTCGGCATGCCGGCGTCCGAGGCAAAGGCGAGGGTCTCCCCCGCCAGCAGACGGTCGACCAGGCCGGCGGCGCGGCTGGCGATCACATTCTCGTCGCAACGGACAAGCGGCTTGGAAATGCCCAGGTGCATCAGCAGCTTTGACGTCACACGCGTGTCTTCGCAGCAGATGACATCGGCAGCGGCAAAGGCCTCGCCAACGCGCGGGGACAGGTCGCCCAAGTTGCCGATGGGCGTGCCGACCACATAGAGTTTGCCCGTATGGGCGCTGTTTTGCGTCATATCAACCTATTCAATCATGCCACGCTCGAGCGTACCGAGCGCCGCGCGGGCGTCCCATGCTGCAATGCGCTTCTCGGTCTTCCACGTTTGGAAGAACCAACCGGCAGCCGGCGCAAACGAAGCCAGCTGGTTGGCGATAAACACGCGCTCGTAGGCATTGCGGCCCTCGGGCGTAACCGACGAGTTGGCAAAGATCGCCGCGCCCGACCATTCGCCCACCAGCACGGGGAACCCAGTCGAAATCGCTTCTTTAAGCTCGCGCTTGTTACGCGAAATCGCCGTCGTCAGCCCGCGGGGGCTCGTGATATCGAGCGCATACTCGTCGCGGTAATGGTACAGGTGAAGGTCCATGTAGACGTTCTTGTACTTAGCGCCGCGCATAAAATGCTTCCACTCGCTGGGATGCCCCGACGACGAGAAGACGACGATCTTATCCTCGGGCATATACGAACGGACGAGCTCATAGGCATCGCGATAGAAGTTGCGCAGGTAGTGCGCAGGAATGCCATCCGTCATGGTGAAGAGGCTCTTGCGGACACTCATCTGCGGCGTATCCAGCAGCTCAATGCCCAGCAGGCTCTCGGCCTCGCCGTAGCGATCGGCCAGGCGCTCGAGCACGTCGAGTGCGACATGACGACCGTTGGTGGACGAATGCCACTCGGCAACAGCCTCCGGCGTGGCGGGCGAATCGTTGGAATCGCCCTGGCCACCGGGCACAGTTGCTAGATCAAGCAGCACGCGGATGTCGTACTTGGCAGCCCACTCAATTGCACGGTCGATGTAGTCGACAACCGAGATGTAGGACGCATCGGACTCCTGCGAGCCAAAGGCATACCAGGGTACCGGCAGACGCACGGCATTGAGGCCAATCTGCGCCATGCGGCGGAAATCGTCCTCGCTCACAAACGTCTCGTAATGACGGCGCATGCGCTCGTTATAGGCGGCGGTGCCCATGGCCTCCTGCAGCTCGGCCGCGTTGGATGCACCGGTCGCCGCGTATAGCGACGGGGTCACCCAAGGCTCGGGAATAAACCAGCCAGAGAGATTAACGCCGAGTATCCTCTCCATCACTGCCCCCTTCGGATCGTGCAGGCTGAGCCTGCATCGTATTGCACAGGAAAAGTATCGTTTTGAGTATACCCGCGCGTGCGGACAGACGACCGAACGGTCTGTAAAGTGGCGCAAAAGCGGGAGGAATGTCTGAGCGGGCGGGCCCGAGATGTGCACGCACGTCGGAAGTAAGCGCCGGAAAGCGCGTCCCGTTTTTCACAAAAGACTGGGATGCATTTTCCGCGGGTCCACATAAAAGAAAAGGACCCCTTTGCAGAGGTCCTAATCAATTCAAGGTGGCGGGGAAGGGAATCGCGTCCGCGCGCCGCGCGGACGGACCGCTGCGGCGCTTACGCGCCTTGCGAGCTGCGCTGGCAAACGCTTACGCGTTTACTCAGCTCCGCGCCCTCACGGGGTTCGATTCCATGTGGGGGCTGCATAAAAGAAAAGGACCCCTTTGCAGAGGTCCTAGTCAATTCAAGGTGGCGGGGAAGGGAATCGAACCCCTGACACGAGGATTTTCAGTCCTCTGCTCTACCAACTGAGCTACCCAGCCATTTGAGGTGTGCCTTGTTTCAAGGCTTGATTAGTATAACCAAGGACGCGTTCCGGTCAACCGAGAATTTTAAAAAAGTTTTTGAGCACAGCCTCGGTTCTATAAATCGGCACGTCAGAGGCATCAGCCGGCAGCAAGAAGTTTTTCACTCAGAGCCGCACGGGCAAACTCACTTGGCGTCATCCCCTCGGCAGCCGCCCGTCGACGAATGGCCTCCTTCATTCCCAGAGGAATCTTGACCGACAGCGTTGCCGTCCCCTCACCTGAGAGCGGGGGCCGTCCACGCACGATCCCACCAACGGTGTGTTCGCCATCCGGAAACTCTCCGCGCTCGTACGACTCGCACCACGCGTCAATCATTTCATCCGTTACAACCTGACCATTAGCGGCCGTATACGTCTTGCCCATCATCAACCCCTCTGCCGAGCTCGCTCGATCTCTTGCCAGAATTTCTTCTGAACCGGAGACAGGGCATGAATAATGAGCCATCCACGAATTAGTTCGACCGCAACAAGTTCCACGCTTCGTCCGTCTGAGAGCCATCCAATTGCAAGCCATCTCGGCGGCTCGTCCTTCGGCTCGCGACGAATGCACTCAGTAACCGCAAGCCAAGCGCTAAGCACCTGCTTTTCCGTCAGGTGCTTTTTAGCGTTGGGATGGATCTCAACATCCATGCATCTTCTCCTCCATCTTACCCAATTTCGTATGACGAAAGTCCACTGTCGCCAATTCTTAAGCCGGCACGCGTTGGAGAGCAGGAGTCGAAACAATGATTGAAGGACGCTCTAGTACGGCCCAGGCGCCGAGGCAGGAGCACATGCGCCAAGGACGAACGTTTTCGTAGCGCGCGAGGATATTGCCGTCGCGATCGATGAAGGCGATGTCGATGGGATAGGCCATAAAACACGTATGGACCGAAGAGCAGCGTGGAAACGCCATGACGAGCGACAGGCCGTTGGCGGCAACCGGACGCCGTCCCAGCATGCCGCGCAGGCGCACGACAAACGACTCCGCCACCACAAACTCGGCCGGCGTCCAACCCAGCCTGTTGAGTGCCCGCGCGTAAGCGATGTAGGACGAGACCGCGGTCACATGACCACCCCCGGACGCCATGGATCGACCGTCACCGCGCGCTCGTGCGACAACGTTGTCGGCGCCCCCAGCGGAACGCCAGCGATGCTGAGAGAAGTCGGCCACGGCTCATAGTGCATGGTGCAGGTGTAGGTCCTAAACGTACCGGATAGGGAGAGCAGGCCACCGTCTGATGCCTTCGCGCCTTGCTCGCTCGACACTTCGATCTGCAAGTCATAGCCTTCCATGGCATTCAGAATTTGAGTCTGGACCGTCACCGAGGCATCGGCAGAGTTCTCGTCACCCTCCCCGCCCGGCGCCACAGCGTGCGCCAACACGATGTCGGGCACCACGCGGTCGAAGCGCGCGACAGCGCTGGCAAAGATCATGACGTTGTACACGATGAGTGCCAGCACCAGCAAAACGGGCGTAACCACTGCCATCTCCACCGTCGCTTGGGCGCGCTCCTCGCGCAGACGCATGCGGATACTCATTACGACCCACCGCCCAGAGCGCCAACCAGCGTGGCGACATCGACGGTGAGTGGGATGGAGCCGCCGCCGGGCAGAGGAATCTCCGCAAGCGTGAACACCGTACTGCTAATGGTGCGTTCGACTTGATATTCCAACGCCTCGCAAAGCGCCTTGGGATCGGTCACGCCCAACGGAATACTTCGCAGCTTGTCTTGCGCTTGAGAAAGACCAGCAATGTCAGACCCCGGACTCTTAATGACGTTGGCGGAATCGGTCAGCACTGGCTTTCGCAGGCGCAAGTCGCACGGCTCCAGACCCAACGCCGCCACGGACGCCGAAACGGTATCGCCGAGCCACGATGCGATGGAGCCCAACGCGCCGCTGCCCCCTCCTAGGCCTTTAATCATCTCGTCCATAAGTTCGTCGGCCGAACCTTGGATATCACCGTATCCTACGAGCAGCCGTCCCCAAACATCCATGACGCCGTCGAGCACGCCGGCAACGCCGCCCGAGCGTTCCTTCAATGTCGAGAAAAATCGCGAAAGCACGTTGTTTTGCGCCGTCGCCTCATCGGGCGCCAACACCGCGGCAGAGATAGCACCGCGATCGCCAAGCCTGACTGCCGTGTTAAACGAAGAGTTGAGCTCATCGGGGCTCGAGATGGCACCCGAAACCGCAAAGGCGACCACGCCGTTGCGACCGGGCGGAGCGATACGCGGGCGCTCGCCCGAAAGCTCCTTGATGGCCTGGTCAAACGTATTGCCCGCACGATCGGCCTCGTCTTCGGTCTGACGCTCGAGCTCGAGCTCTTTGTTGCGGCATTCGACGTAGTCTTCCAGAGCCTCTTTGAACTTGTCAAAGTGGTACTCGAAGCCGTTTTCGATGAACGATGGCGGCATTAGGGCGCTTCCAAGCGTAACCACGCCGAAGCCGCACGCTTCGCATGTATCACGACCATCATAATCAGCAACAGATGCCAGCCCACTCGGAGTCCCTTTCTGATAGACGGGGCATTCGACTCCATAATGCAGGTATGTTCTGCCGTCGTTGTTGCTTACAGGCCATGCGGCATCGGTGTAAAGTTCGGTCGGCCGCACCTCGTTTGGGACACGCGGCAATAGTGGGATATAGGCAGAAAACCGTTCGCCATCATCTTTTATGTATGCTCGATCGACCTCTTCAATCGCATAGGCATAGAACGCTTTTCGAGCGGCTGACTGCGCTTTCATCTCGACGCTCGATCCCTGAGGTTTTTCATTCGCCAAGCGCTGTCGGTAATAGGTTTTCGCGCGATTGAGCGCTATTTGCGGCTCCCATGTGATGCTCGACTTTTCATGACGGTTCTGGCTGTCAGATAGTTCTGCTAGTTTTTTCGCACGCTCCCACATACACGAGTACTTGCCAATCGAACTCTCGTCCGACCCGCCACAATCCGCCAGCCAAGCGCGCTCTTTAGCCTTCGCCGTCTCCTCCGAGGCCTTCCGCAGTTCCTCGGCCGCACGCTCTAAATCATCTGATGTGCCTTTAATGGCATCGGTCGAGATCTCGGACCCCTCGAACGCAGCGAAGTCCGACTCGGATGTCTTGGGCACGGCAAGCGCCGTACCGGTATAGGTCACACTATCGGTATCCTGCGCCGACACCGCCTGCGTGGCACGCGCGGCGATCAGATACGGCAGAGCCGTCTCGATTTTCTGTAAGCCTTCCGATGCGCTTTTGGCAAACTTGTTGCGCGTTTTAATGATCTCAATCCCGGTGTCGACCATATTGCCGGCAACTGGTTCGGCACCCGGGATGAGGATGGCGACCAGGCCCGTCCCGATCGTGGCAAACCCCGCTAGGCCCAAACTCAAAATGCTCGCATCCACCACCGTGGCAGCCGTGTGATAGGACGACACCACATTGGCGCCTGCCAGCGCGCCGCTATCGGCAGCCACCTGGGTGTCCCCCGCGCGCGACATGCTCCATATCGCCGCCGTCGACGAAAACAGCAGCGTGAGCACCACCAAGATGACCACCGCAGAGGAAAGCGTGGTGTAGGCACCGTCTTCGATAAACAGGTCGATACCGGCTCGACCCATAAAGCCGCCTCGCTTGCGATGGCAGCTCGGACGGCGCGTCAAAACGCGTCTAGACCAGAAACGCTTAATCCCATGCAGCAATCCACGAATCATAATCTCCCTCCAGCCATTCGGGACGTGATTGATACGAGACATCGACCTTGAGCTCAACGTAGCCGCCCTCGGCGGTACCACCCATAACCTGCGCAAACGCACCGATCACAGGCAACGGCTTGACCTCGCCGGAAACGGACACGGACGAGACGCCGCCCGCATCGGCCCGGCTAAGCTCGACATCCCACGACAGCGGCCCGCCGGCATGAAAGATCGAAACGTTGGGCACTGCGGCAAGCCGGCGGAGGGTGAACTCCTTAAGATCGTCGTCCTCCGCCGTCGTCGTGGTCATGAGCCGCGCGGCCTCGGCGGCGGCAGACTCCATGACCGCGCGCGCATAAAGCAGGCACACCGGTTGCAGTGCGAGAAGGATGAGCGTCAGAAACGTCGGCAGCAAAAAAGCGGCCTCGACCGTAGACTGCGCCCGGTCCTCGCGCGC
Organism: Collinsella aerofaciens; assembly: GCF_032584215.1. Classification (GTDB taxonomy): domain Bacteria; phylum Actinomycetota; class Coriobacteriia; order Coriobacteriales; family Coriobacteriaceae; genus Collinsella. The sequence continues at coordinate 93,549 of NZ_JAWHPN010000005.1, forward strand.
GATATCAATACAACGCGATGTCCTTAGCGCCCGCAGCGGCGTCGATAACCGACGTCGAGGCAACGCCATGGGATGCCGCCCGCTCAACCAGCGCCGCCAAGCGTCCATCGGTGCCAGCACGCCAAAGTCCCACAATCGCCAGCACGATCGATAACAGCGCCACCGTGACGATGGCGTATTCGACCGTCGCCTGGGCAGATTCCTCACGCAGAATGCCATGCATTTCACGATCCCTCCTTTGAGCTTATTGTTTGCGGGACCAGACGCACGGCGCGCAGACGACACGAAGCATCGCCAGCATCCGCGGCAACCGTCACCATATCGACCCAGCCGCGCCCATCGCGCACGATGGCGCCCCATACGTTGCCCTTAATATCGAGATAGCCGCTCAGGGCGAGCTGGGCCGTTGGCACCTCGCGGTAGGCGCGTAACATATCCGCCGCTGCCTCGGTCATCGGTCGGTCCTCGGACCATGCAAGCCGGACCGCAATCGCGTTGTCCTCAGGTGAATCCGTCGCAGTGCCAGACCGCTTGTCGAGCGTCCGCAGAAAGGTTTGCGCCGTGACAGCGACATCCGAATCGTCCGCATCTCGCATCTCATCTTTTTGAGACGCCACCGCCGAATCTGAGCCCGAATCGAAGGCGGCCCCAGGACGCTGCTGCCGCGCGGCGTTAAGCCCCCAAAGCACCGCCGCTATCGCCACGGTCAGGCAAGCAAACACCAGCAGCACCCCGATGGGGCGCTCGCCCTCTACAGGCTGTTGATGCCCTCGCTGATAGCGTTCCATAGATCTTGGACCTTGCCCTTAAATGCGACAATGGCAATGATGGCGATCACCACGAGCACGCCGACCAAGATGGCGTATTCGGTGGTGCCCTGCGCACTCTCCTCCTGCAGTAGCTCCCCGGCATGCTGGCGAGCGCGAATTGACTGGCAAACAGCCCAGCTCCAGACCTTGCCAGCAACGTCAGTCATCGTGTTCATGTATTCCTCCCTACATCATCCCGCCTGCTCCCAACAGCGGGCCCAATATGGACAGAAGCAACGCCGGCAAGATGAGTGTGCCGGTGGGAATCAGCAGCTTGATGGGCGCACGCTCGATCTCGCGCTCGACCGCGGCGCGATGAGCCGCACGGATCTCGCGACTTTGAGCGGCCAGTGTCTCGGCAAGTGGGGCACCCAGGGCGAGCGCCTGTCCCACCGTGATGGCAAAGGTCTCGAGCGCTCGCACGTCCAGGTCGCGCGCGGCGGCCAACAACTCGTCCTCACGCGTGCCCACGCCCACCTGCCACGCCATGCAGGCCCGCTCAAGTCGAAGAGCCAGCACTGACCGGCGGTTGGCGCAGAAAATCTCAAGCGCCGCATCAAACGAAAGACCGGCCGAAAGACCCAAGCGCACAACATCGATCATCTCGGACACTTCGCCGAGCGACACTCGCGCCGGGCCGCCCGCTCCAACCGCGCCCTTCATTCGCGCGGTCAGAGCATCGACCACCGAGCGACCCGCGGCAGCGACCAGCACCGCCTCGCGCTTGCAGGCCTCTGCGATCTTGCGTGCATCCGCCCGATCCAAACCCGTCGCGACAAATACACTCAGAGCGCACAGGCAAGCCGCAACTGCAACCGGGGCGCTCATAGCTCCACCCGCATAATGCGCCTGATAACCACCAGGGCAACGGCGTTGAGGGCAAGACCCAGCACCACAGCGCCCGCGCCGGCAGGCGTCGCAAGACCGCGACGAAAATCTGCCGAAAGCAGCGCCAACACCGCGCACATGCCCGTCGGCATCGCCGCGACCATATGCGCAGACATGCGGGCCTGCGACGTCTTAACATCTAGGCGGCGCTTGAGCTCAATGCGCTCCCCCACCATGCTCGACGCCTCGGACAGTAAGTCGGCAAGCGGAGCGCCGGTGCGCTGTGACACCTTAAGCGCCAAGGTCACAAGCGAAAGACCGGGGGCGTCGATGCGCACGAGCAAGTCATCGAGCGCGTCGGTCGCCGAGATGCCGCAATCGATCGCCGCCGCCACCCGCAAAAACTCGGTATGCACCGGTTCTTGCGCATGAGCGCCCACAAAGCGCATGCCCTGGGCCAGCGAATGTCCCGAGGCAAGCGACATGGAAAGTGCGGTAAACGCCTCGGGCATGGCCTCTTCTGCATCGTGTTGCTCGCGCCGGCTCTCAAAGCCATCCCGAGCGGCGCCAACGGCAAACGGAGCAACAAGTCCCAAGGCAAATCCGAGGGGCGATAACGACACCATCGTTAGCAAAACGCAGCAGACACCGCTCGATATCAGCAGAAACGCCAAACGCCCCGAAGCATCCTCGATCGCGAGGCCAAGGCGACGCGCCGGAGCCAGCGATGCCCACGAACGGGCGATCTTTTTCAGCGGATCGTTTTCCACCAGCTCACGCGGCAGCTTCTCTGCCACCGTCTCGAGCGCCTGACGCGCCAGCTCCGCCGGCGGTACCTGCGGCACACGAGGTTCCGCCCCGCACGCCGTCGCAACAGAAAACCCTGCCAAACCCCCTACGACGAGGGGCACAGCGACCTCCATTCGTCCACCTCCTCTTGTGTGAGCGTCCCCGACCGCAGGCCCTCTGCGATAAACGGCGGCTCGCGGTCAAGCTTCCAGGTGCGCTCGGCGGCATCGAAAGTCACATAGCGCTCGAGCTCTACGCCGCCCGACGCGGCGCGACGCACCCCCGAATACGAGGAGACGAAACGCCTGCCATCGGCGTGGCGCTCGGACATCACGATGCCGTCGAGCGCCATGGCAATCTGCTCCTCGATGAGCTCGCTCGGCAGATCGATGCCATAACGTGCAAGCAACGTCAGACGCACCACGGTCTCCTGTTCTGAGCCCGCATGAAGTGTGGTGAGCGACCCGTCGTGGCCCGTGTTCATGGCCTGCAACATGTCGCAGCACTCAGCACCGCGCACCTCGCCCACCACGATGCGGTCGGGGCGCATGCGCAGGGCATTGGTCACCAGGTCGCGGATCGTCACCGCGCCCTCGCCCTCAATTGAAGCCTCGCGCGCCTCTAGGCGCACCACGTGCGGATGATGCGCAAACTTGAGCTCAGCAGAGTCCTCGATCGTCACGATGCGCTCGCCGGTGGAGATCTCGCATGACAACGCGTTGAGCAGGGTGGTCTTACCAGATCCCGTGCCTCCCGCAACCGCCAGGTCCTGTCGCAGCGACACCGCGCACGACAGCAGCTGCGCATACCAAAGCGGCAGCGACCCCAGCCCCACAAGCTCGTCCAGCGAGCAGATACGGTCCGAGAACTTTCGGATGGTGAGAATCGGTCCGTCAATCGCCACAGGCGGAATCACCGCGTTGACGCGATAGCCCGTTTTGAGGCGGGCGTTGACGATGGGGCTGCGCTCGTCGATACGGCGGCCAAGTGGCGAGATGATGCGGTCGATAAGCACCCGGATCTGCTCATCATCCTCAAACGCATGCTCGATGGGGTACAAGACGCCGCCGCGTTCAAAGAAAGCCGAGCGGCAGCCGTTGATCATGATCTCGGTAACGGTGTCGTCCTCGATGAGCGGCTGCAACGGCCCCAAGCCCACCACGTCATCCAAAATCTCGTCGATGATAGTCTCGCGCTCGGGCGTCGCGAGATCGGTCGGCTCCTCAACATTGAGCGCCGCCTCCACCGCAGGACGCAATTCCGAGCGGGCAAGTGCCGGGTCGATATAGGCGCTGATACGCGCCACTTCGTCGTAACCCATGCGGTCCATCACGGCGCGCTTGGTGCGTCGTTTCACCGCGCGGCGACGCCCCGCATCTACAGGCGCTGCCGCCGCTGCAGCGCCGGCAGCCTTAATCCTCGTTTGCAGGCTCATCGCTGATCACCCTCGCGCGACCAGGGAAGGCGAATACGCGGGCGTTCGGTGCGCATTGCACGGTCGGCGACCATATCGCTCCAAGGGCCGACGGCGCACCCCAGTTCCACGAGCATCTCGCGCGTGGCCTCGCGCACGCTGGTCGCAAAAGCGCTGGTCTGCCCCACTGCCTCGTCAGCGCGCCCAAACGCCATGAGCGCGGCGAGATCCTGCCCGCCATCGGCGATACGAATCTTGGAGCTCAACGCACAGGCAATCTCAAAGCGCATGGCGACGTCCTCGTCTGCCCCGCGCGCACCGAACCGGTTGAACACGGCGCTCATGCGCGTGCGCGGCACACCTACTCGACTTGCCAGTTCAATGACGCGCGACGCCGATGTCGCGGACGACACCGCCGCATCGCCAACGACCAGGCAACGGTCGCTCGCCGCCACCGCAGCCGCCACGGCATCGCCCCAAAAGACCGAGGTATCGATAAAGACCACGTCGGATTCGCGACGCAGGACATCAAGCAATAGCTCCACCGGACGTGCCATGAGCTCGGCTTGCTCGGGCGCCGCGACGGGACCCCAGAGCGTAACGCCCGGCGCCACGCGCATCGATGTGGCTACGATATCCGGCTCGGTGAGCGCGCCCGCCGCCGACGGCTCGATAAGTGCCGCCATATCGCGCGGAGCATCGACGCCTAACAAGTCGTAAAGGTTTCCAAACATCAGGTCCAGGTCGAGCACGGCGGCACGCAAGCCCAACAGCGACGATGTGTGTGCCATGGTGGCAACGATCGTCGACTTGCCGCAACCGCCCGAACCCGAAATGGCGCAGATGACCGGAGCTCGATGCTGCGGAGCGGCAGCGTCTGCCGGCGGCATCGGAGGCGGCGGGGCGGGCGTCGGCGACAGCGTCCCCGTCTCCCCCGCCGCAACCACACGCTGCGTCCAAGCCGGCATGGCGGCTTGTTCGGTCTGCAAGGCAGGCTCGTTCTGTGCAATCTGCTCATGCTGCATCAGCGACAACTCGCCGCACCCGGCAAAGCCCTCAACTTCGTCGAGTTCATCCGCCAGATTCACGCCGTGCACGTATCCCATATCTACAGCCGGGGAGTCGCCAGCATGCTGTGCCGGCCCTCCAGCGTCATCGTATACAAGGGGGTTCCGGGGGCGCCGACCATGCTCGGCTTCCGCTTTTCCATAATCATCAACACGCGGGCCTCTTGTAGCGCGAGGCGCCCCGGGTTCCCTATCAACAAAAGCATCGGGCTCAATCGTCATGCGCCGATCGGAATCAACCGCTCCCTCGCCCGCGCGCCCGTTGCCGCATATACTGCGCGCAGCGATGACCTCGGTCGCCCCCGCGCGAAACAGTCCCTCGATATCCGACGGATCGAGCACTTCTATCAACACGACCACGCGACTCACGCGGCCTTCGGCCGTCAGGCGCGCAACAGTCTTGCGCACATCTTCGATATCAAACAGAGACGCCGCGATGATGGCAGCCCCGCGGCGCGACGGAAACGCCCGAGCCATGGAAACCAGCCCGTCCAGGTCACCCACGCGAAGCACCTGTGCACCCGCATCACGGCCCTCGACTTCCTGCTGCAACAGCCCGTAATCGCCGCACGCGCAGCACGCAAGCCAGATCGCCTTCATCACTCGTCGCCTCCGCTCTTTTTGCCGCGCGCCGTGGCGGGAATCGTCAAGCTGACCGTTCCCTTGCCCGATGCCCCCAGCAGTTCCTTGACGTCTTCGGGGTCAGCCGCCAGCGTCACCCATTCGATCTTGCCCTCGCGCGTGGCACCGGAATTCTCACTGGTATCGATCACGCGCGCGCCGCACAGTCGATCGGTTACGCCATCTTTTTGCACGTACACGTCCACATAGCTGCCCACGCCCGTGGCACCGCCGACCGAGTGCTCGGCATCGACCGCCACCGAAACGGCGACCTTGCCCTTAGGCACCTCGAGCTTGTGGCTCTCGGCCTTGGTGTAGACATTGCAGATCACGGCGTTTTTGGGAATACGCGAAGTCGTCACGTCGCCGCGCACCTGGCGCAGCTCGGTCGCCGCGTCACGCGGCAGCAGACTCGTCAGCCATTCCTGGGTTATGACATTGGTCTCATCGAGGGTCTCGCCCACATCGATATCGCGCGCCGCGACGCATACCTCGACGCGATCGCCACCGTACTTGGCCAAGGTCTCAGCCTGGACCTGTTCGGCTTGCGAGCGGATCGACGAGCCGTAAACCATGCAGAGCAGAGCAGCGAGCACGCCCGCGACCAGACTGATGGCGATGCGCTTGCTCTTGTTCACGGCCGCTCCTCTCATGGCAGTGCCGGGCGAATGCCCGTACCACCATTGTCTGGGCGGTCAGAGCGCAAAGCGGCGCAATCGCGATCTTGGTTTTCGATGTCAAACCAATCGCTGACCAAAAGCTGACCAGCCCGTCAAGCTCGTGGCAAGGTTTTGGTCAGCACGTCAGCAAACTGCATGTTTCGAGGCTTTTCCGCAGCAAAAAAGCCGTCTCCCGAACAGTTGGGAGACGGCTGTCATAGGAAAAATCAATTACAGATGAACATCGGGATCGAGCATTTGAGCGCTCACGCGCATGGATGACGCCAGGTTTTGGAACGTTTCCAGACGCAGGCTGTCGATCTGCCCGGCGTCCTCGGCCTCGCGAACGGCGCAGCCCGGCTCATGGGTATGCGTGCAATCGCCAAACCGGCACGCGTGCGATGCCTCGACAATCTCGGGGAAGGCGCACGCCAGACCCCGCTCGTGACCCACGAGCGGTAGGCTGCGCAGGCCCGGGGCATCGGCGATCACGCCGGCGTCGCCCGGCAGCGCCACCATCACGCGCGCGACGGTAGTGTGACGGCCCTGGTCGTCGCGTTCGCGCACACCGCCGGTCGCCAACGTATCGTGGCCCAGCAGTGCATTGAGCAGCGTCGACTTGCCGGCACCCGACTCGCCCAGAATCATGGCGCAGCTCCCGGCAGGCACGCAGGCACGGACCTCGTCCAGGCCGCGGCCCTCGGCAGAAGACGTCACGATCACGCGCACGTCCGGGCCCACTAGGCGGCGCACGCGGTCCAGATCGCGCTCGAGCTCCTCGGCATCGCAGCGGTCAGCTTTGGTGAGCACCACCACCGGCTCGGCATCGCAGTCGAGCGCCAACACCAGCGAGCGCGCCACGCGGTCGAGCAGCACCTCACCGGCACCGAGCGCCTGCACGATTAGCACGCTATCCACGTTGGAGCAGAGCACCTGGCGCTCTCCACGGGCACGGCCGCGCCAACGCTCAAAGCTCGTACGGCGCGGCAGAACGCACTCAATCACGCCCATATCGTGCCCGGGAGCGCGGCGCACCGCCACACGGTCGCCCACGGCAGGCAGCAGGACCTCGTCCTCGCCGCGCGACTTGGCAAACCCCACGGCATGCTCGGCGCGGAAGGCATCATCGGCAGTCGCCACCAGCGGAAACCCGCGATCCAAGCGCACCACGGCGCCAAGCTGCATCTGCTCGGGCTCCTCGGCATGTGCGCAAAAGTCGTCAAATGCCGCCTGCTGAGCTTCATCGACCGGCAGGTCATCGAACGCCGGAACATCCTGCAGCGCGTCGAGTCCCGGCACGTTTGCCAGCAGCTCCTCGGCTGATGCGGGGGCCTCGGTCGCAAGCTTCCGACGACGATCGCGCTTAGCCCGCGCCCCCGTCGTCTTTTTCTTCGCCTTAGCCTTAGCCTTGCCCACAGATGCCTCCCAGCACAAAACCACACAACTGAGCAGGTATTTTACCCACAAAAAAGAGTCGGTCGAGCAATTGCTCGACCGACTCACACACTTTCCCTCAGCTTATGGTCCCGAGAGGTTATCCGAAGGCCCGACCGCCGGGAGGGATTTCTTCTGAGCGATCCCGCAGCGCGAAGCGCGAGGACCAGCGAAGAAGAAACCCCGCAGGCGGTCGGGCCGGTGGGAAGGATGGCCTTTCGACCTACTCCTTCTCGACCGCGCGCATGATCGCCTTGTAGATCTCCATCAGCGGGATGATCAGGAAGGCCAGACCCAGCGCGGCAAGAACGCCCTTGAGCTCAAGCGTCACAGGGCCAAAGAACATCTCGGCAAGCGTCGGCTGCACGGTCACGATCACCGTCAGCACCAGTGCCAGCGCGGCGGAAGCCCACAGCCACTTGTTCTGCTTCTTCATGGTGAACAGCGACGCACGACGGCTGCGCATATTGAAGCAGTGGAAAATCTCGACCATGTTGAGCGTGATGAACGCCATCATCACGCCTTCCTCGTCGGCATTGCCGGCGATCATATCGGCGATGTGGATGTAGCCCATGTCAAAGTACACGCCCACAAAGAAGCTCGCCAGCACCAGCACGGTGATGATTAGGCCCTGGACCACGCAGTCCAGACCCATATGTCCGGCAAAGACGCCGTCCTTGGCGTTGCGCGGCTTGCGCTTCATGATGTCGCCCTCGGCGTCCTCCATGCCCAGCGCGAGCGCGGGGAAACAGTCGGTGACCAGGTTCACCCACAGCAGCTGCACCGGCTGGAAGATGGTAAAGCCGATGAGCGTGGCGATGAACACCGAGAAGACCTCGGCAAGGTTAGCCGAAAGCAGGAACTGGATGACCTTGCGGATGTTGTCGTAGATGCGACGGCCCTCTTCGCAGGCACCGATGATGGTAGCGAAATTGTCGTCGGCGAGCACCATGTCGGCGACGTTCTTGGTGACGTCGGTACCAGTAATGCCCATGCCCACGCCGATGTCGGCGCGCTTGATGGACGGGGCGTCGTTGACGCCGTCGCCCGTCATGGCCACGATCTGGTCGCGCGACTTCCAAGCCTCGACGATGCGTGTCTTGTGCTCGGGTTGGACGCGGGCGTACACGCCGTAGTCCTCGATGTGCGCGTCGAGTTCCTCGTCGCTCATGCGATCGAGGTCGGCACCGGTGATGGCATGGTTGCGATCGGTGACGATGCCCAGCTGCTTGGCGATGGCCACGGCGGTGTCGATGTGGTCGCCCGTGATCATGACGGTGCGAATACCGGCATCGTGGGCCTCGCGGATGGCGTCGGCGACCTCGGGGCGGACAGGGTCAATCATGCCGGACAGGCCGCAGAAGACCAGGTCGTGCTCGAGCGCAGCGGGGCTGCAGTCGCTCGGGACCTCGGTGTAGGTGCGGCTTGCCAGCGCCAGCACGCGCAGGGCCTCGTCGGCCATGGCCTTGTTGGCGGCCACGAGCTCGGCACGACGCTCCTCGGTCAGCGGAACGACCTTATCGCCCTCGTAGATGTGGGTGCACAGGCCAATCACCACGTCGGGCGCGCCCTTGGTGTACTGCTCGTACTCGCCGTCCAGGGTCTCGACGACCACGGACATCATCTTGCGACCCGAGTCAAACGGGGCCTCGCCCACGCGCGGGTGCTCGGCAGTCAGGCCAGTGAGGCCCGCCTTGCCGGCGTCGTTGACGAGCGCGCACTCAGTCGGCTCGCCCACGGCCTCGCCCAGCTCCTCGTCCCACTGGGCATCGGAGCACAGAGCCATGCCGGCCAGGAACTTCTCCTTAGGTGCGGCGAGCTCGTGCTTGACGACGGTCATCTTGTTCTGGGTGAGGGTACCGGTCTTGTCGGAGCAGATGGTCTGCGTGCAGCCAAGGGTCTCGACGGCAGAGAGCTTGCGGATGATTGCCTGACGCTTGGCCATCTTGGTCACGCCAAGCGACAGCACGATGGTCACGACGGCAACCAGGCCCTCGGGGATGGCGGCGACGGCAAGCGAGACAGCGACCATAAAGGTGTCGAGCAGGGCGGTCGGGTCGGTAAGAACGTTGCCCACGCCGTGGCGGATGATGTCGACACCAAAGATAACGACGCAGATGACGATAACCATAATGGTAAGGATGCGGCTGAGCTCGGCAAGCTTCACCTGCAGCGGCGTGAGCTCTTCCTTGGCCTCGGCCAGAGCGCCGGCGATCTTGCCCATCTCGGTGTTCATGCCGGTGCCGACCACGACGGCGCGACCGCGACCGTACACCACGGTAGAGCCCATGTAGCACATGTTCTTGCGGTCGCCGAGCGGCACGTCGTCAGTGCCCGCGGCAAGCTCAATCACGTTGGTGTGCTTCTCGACCGGCACGGACTCGCCGGTCAGTGCGGCCTCTTCGATCTTCATCGTGGCGCTCTCGAGCACGCGGCAGTCGGCCGGGACGGAGTCGCCCGCCTCGAGCATGATCACGTCGCCGGGCACGAGCTCGGCGCTCGGCAGGTGCACGAGCTTGCCGTCGCGCAGCACCTTGGACTGCGCCGCGCTCATTTCCTGCAGGGCCTCGAGGGCCTCCTCGCTCTTGGCTTCCTGGACCACGCCCAGCACCGAGTTGACGATAACGACGAACATGATGATGGCGACGTCGGCAAAATCGGGCTCGCCCTTGACCATGCCCGTAAGTGCGCTGATAACGGCGGCAACAATCAGCATGATGACCATGGGGTCTGCCATCTGCTCAAAGAAGCGCTTCCACAGCGGAGTCTTCTCGGCTTCCTCAAGCTTGTTAGGGCCTGTCTTGGCGAGGCGCGACGACGCCTCGTCGTTGCTCAGGCCAAGGTTCTCATCGACACCCTGGTCGCTGAGCACCTCCGCCGCGGCGGACAGGTATTCCTTTTGCATATAGAGTCCCCTCCTGGGATTCGGGCCACTCAGCAGATTGATGCCCGATCATAATTCCCAGGAGAAGGGCAAGGGCTCATCAAGGCTGCCGTGCTGAGCGGCAGTTGATAGTGGAGCTATGGTACCCCAAAGCAACGCGTCTAGCCAAAACAATCCATTTGGAAATATGGTCCATAAGCAACGGTGCAGACCGTGTGATGCTCAATACTGATAAAACGTTTTTTCTTCGGCGCATCATCAAATTGAAATATCACCCAGATAGCAGCGGTTAGAACGGTTGGTAAAGTTTTTGCATATACCGTTTTTCCGCAAAAAATGAACTTCTAATTCGGCATACGGTCGATTTTTTGGGGTATTCGGACGCCATTTCGTTATAATCAACTCGGTTTTATTTCTTATGGTTTATCTATCAGCGCAAGACGATGTCAGATGGAGGTCTGAATGTACAAGCGCACCAAGATTGTATGCACCATGGGTCCCGCCTGCGATAGCGACGAGACCATCCGCGAGATGATCAAGGCGGGCATGAACGTCGCCCGTTTTAACTTCTCGCACGGCTCCTACGACGAGCACCACGGTCGCATCGAGCGCGTCCGTCGTATTTCCAAGGAGCTCGGTATGCCCGTCGGCATCCTGCTCGACACCAAGGGCCCCGAGGTCCGCACCGGCCTTCTGGTCGACGGCAAGAAGGTTGCCGTCAAGACCGGCGACAAGATCGTCGTCACCGCTCAGCCCACGACCGAGGATTTCCACGGCACCTCTGAGCACATCTCCCTCGACTACCTGGCTCTGCCCTCCGAGGTCGAGAAGGGCTCCCTCATCCTGATCGATGACGGCCTGGTTGCCCTCGAGGTCGAGTCCGTCGACGGCCAGGACATGACCTGCGTCGTTAAGAACGACGGCCTGATCGGCGAGCGCAAGGGCGTCAACATGCCCAACGTCAACATCTCGCTGCCCGCCATCACCGAGCGCGATCGTCAGGACATCCTCTTTGGCCTGACCGAGAACATCGACTACATCGCCGCTTCCTTCATCCGCGACGGCGAGTCCGTCCGCGGCATCCGCGAGCTTTGCCGCGAGAACGGCGGCGAGCACGTGACGATCTTCCCGAAGATCGAGTGCGCCCTGGGCGTCGAGAACTTCGACGAGATCCTCGAGGCTTCCGACGGCATCATGGTCGCCCGTGGCGACCTGGGCATCGAGATCAAGCCCGAGCTCGTTCCGCACATCCAGAAGGAGATCATCGCCAAGTGCAACGCGGCCTACAAGCCCGTTATCACCGCTACGCAGATGCTCGACTCCATGCAGCAGAACCCGCGCCCGACGCGCGCCGAGGTTGCCGACGTTGCTAACGCCATTTACGACGGCACCGACGCCGTTATGCTGTCCGGCGAGTCCGCTGCCGGTAAGTACCCGGTCGAGGCCGTCAAGATGCAGGCCAGCATTGCTCTCGAGACCGAGAAGTACCTCCCGGCTCACGCTCCGCTCGAGGTTCCGGCTGACGCTCACGGCACCCGCGTTGTCAACAACGTTGTGGGTATGTCCGCTGTGAACATGGCCACCACCGTTGGCGCCAAGTGCATCACCGTGCCGACGACCACCGGCCGTACTGCTCGCCTGATCTCGCACTTCCGTCCCAACATGCCGATCTGCGCGTTCTCCCGCCACGAGTGGGCCGTCCAGCAGATGATCATGTACTGGGGCGTTATCCCGCACCAGGCCGAGATTACCCAGGGCACCGTCAACGGCACGATCGTCAAGGCGATCGAGACCGCTAAGGAGCTCGGCTACGTCGAGGCCGGCGACCTGACCGTCGCCACCGCTGGCGATCCCCGCATGAGCGTCCAGCTCGAGGACAAGGTCTCCTCGACCAACGTCGCTTACGTCGCTCAGGTGCGCTAAGTCGTACTTGCAAGCACACTTGCATCGCAAAGGGCCCGGAAGGCGAAGCCTTCCGGGCCCTTTTTCTGTGCCAATGCCGGCGCACGGCAAAACACACACTCATTTCTTTACCAAAAGCGCGAAATCCACCCTTCGAGGCCCAAAAAATAAGGCTCTGTTAGACCAGGATTGACATACATGTGTCCCCACGGTGCCATATCGTTGACCCCATAGACCGCGATGATGGGGGCAGCATGAACGCCGAAGACCTGGTCCTCAACTTCAAGAAGGGCA